>JADJQS010000002.1 GCA_016712635.1 Gammaproteobacteria bacterium
CGCAGAATACGGGTGAAATCAATGGACGGGGCTTCGAGCTCGAAGCAGTCTATGACGCTGGTTCAGATGTCAGCATCAGTGGAAACTATTCACTCCAGCGCTCGGTAGAGGATGATTCTGACAACGATGTTGCCAATGCGCCACAACATCAGGCCTACGTCCGCGCAGAGTGGAAGCCGGCACCCGGCTGGAGCGCGAACGCACAGGCAAACTGGGTTGGCGATCGTGAACGCGACGTTGCCGATTCACGGCCAGCGATTGATGATTACACCACGGTAGACGCAAATATCCGCTTCATGCCGGTCAATTCCCCGTGGGAATTCGTCATCTCTGCACTCAATCTCTTTGACGCTGATGCGCGCGAGCCAAGCCCCAGGCTGTTCCCGAACAGGACACCTCTGATCGCGGGTCTTGCCCTGACACCAAACGACCTCCCGTTGGCCGAGAGAAGTTTTTTTGCCGAAGCGTCTTATCGATTTGACTGACAGCTGGTGGCCCGGATAAATCCGGACGGTTATTACTTCGGGGAATAATTTAATATCCTCCGATAATCTGGAGGAGGCGCCGATAGTTTATCAGGCGCGTCATATCACAACTCACATGACCGATATTAGAAGCATAAATAAAAATATCGGGCGATCCGTATTATTTGCGGCGCTTGCCGGTATCGTACTCTTTTTCCCGACGTTTTCACTCGCCCAGCCGGTAACCACGGCGGTACTCTATCCCGACATCCGCGAGCCGTTCCGCAGCGTGTTCATGAGTATCATCAAGGGGATCGATGAATCTCTGGGCGGCAATATCGAGGCTCGCGCCCTGACCAGTACGGACAGCGCCGCCGAGGTACTGGAGTGGACACGTCAGAACAACATCGGGTCGGTCGTAACTCTAGGCAACCAGGCATTCACCGTGGCCTCTGTACTGCCGCGTGAAATCCCGATGGTCGTCGGAGCAGTCAACATGTCACCGGAGTTGCTGGGCGGCACATTTTACGGCATCACGCTCAACCCTGATCCAGTCGCCCTTCTCCAGCGTCTCAAGACCATCGTCCCCAAGGTTACGCGGGTTCACGTCATCTACCAGCGCGAACAGGATGGCTGGATGATTGACAAGGCGACCCGCGCTGCACAGGATCTCGGCCTCAGCCTGCATGCGGTGCCTGCAGAAAATCTGCAGGAAGCCGCTAATAAATATCGAGAAATTCTAAATAATCAGCTGAGCGACTCCGACGCCCTGTGGTTGCCCCAAGACAGCGCAGTGCTGGATGAGCAGGCGATACTGCCGATGATCCTGAAGGAAGCCTGGGACAGGCGTTTGATTGTCTTTTCAAGCAACCCGTCTTTCGTCAAGAAGGGCGTGCTGTTCGCCCTGTACCCGGACAACTACAACATGGGGCGCAGCCTCGGCGCCATGGCCAGGCGCCTGCAAGCGCCCGGATACCGGGTCGATCCCGCTGCCCAGAACATCGAAGCGCTGCGCGACCTGCTGATCGCCTTCAATGTCAGGACTGCAGCACATCTGGACATCAAATTCTCCCGTGAAGAGGCGAACAGCTTCGACCTGGTGTTTCCGTCGCGCTGACGAGCCAATATGGGAATGAACGCGGCAAAAACGGTAAAACGACTGGGATTCCGCCAGCAGCTGACGATCACGTTCGGCATCGGAATCCTGCTCACCTCGCTCGTTTCCTCGATCGTGATATCGATGCTGTCGAGCCGGGCCGTGTACGACCGCCTGGTGATGGAGGGCTACCAATCCGTCGAAACACTGGCCTCACAAAGCACGCTCGCCCTGCTCTACCACAGCGAGGAGAATGGCCGCGACTATGCCGAGGCCCTGCTCACATCGCCCGACGTGCTGGGGGTGGCAATCTTCGATACGGAACATACTGTCCTGCTGGCGATCGGCGACGCGACCCAGGTCCTGGACTCGCTGAATGTCGCACCCGCGCGGGCCATGCTGGCGCGGGAGACCGACTCTGCCTGGTATTTTCTTTCCCCCGTCTACACCACGCCGGTTTCTTCGCTGGCGAACGAATCGCCCTTCACCGTCAATCCGGCGAAACCGGAACTGCTTGGCTACGTCCAGCTTGCCATGGGGAAGAACACGCTCCATACGCTGGCGGACGGCATCCTTAAAACCAACTTCCTGGTCTCCCTGGCACTTGCCGTCACACTGCTGCTCGTCCTGCTCTTCGTAACGAGGCGCGTGACGCAGCCGATCAAGAAACTCGCGGACACGATGCACAAGGCGACATCAGGCGAAAAGGATGTGCGGGCGGCCATCGAGGGCCCCAAGGACGTCATCCTGATGCAGAACGCCTTCAACAAGATGATGCAGGTGCTCGATGCCCGCGATGACGAGCTCAAGAGCGCACGCGATGCAGCGCTGGAGTCGGCGCGCATCAAAGGTGAATTCGCCGCCACCGTCAGCCATGAACTGCGCACCCCGCTCAACGGCGTCCTCGGCATGCTCGAACTCCTGCAGGGCATGGGCCTGAATCCCAAGCAGGCGGACTACGTGGAGGTAGCGAAGAATTCAGGTGAAACCCTGTTGACGCTGATCAACGATATCCTTGATTTCTCGCGCAATGACTCCGGCAATCTCGTCATTCACAATGAATCCTTCTCGCTGCGCAAGGTGCTGGATGAAGTTGTCGGACTGGTGGGCAGTCAGGCGCGCCGCAAGGGGCTGGACCTGGGATTCTCCATCCAGCGCGAACTCCCGATGTACTTGCTCGGCGACGTCAACCGGGTGCAGCAGATCCTGATCAACCTCATAGGGAATGCGATCAAATTCACCGAAACGGGTGAAATCTCTGTTTACGTCGGCCAGGATGAGGCCTCAGACCCAGGCAAGCCCACACTGCGATTCGAAGTGCGGGATACCGGGATCGGCGTGCCGGTGGAGGTCAGAGAAAAGATCTTCGAGCCTTTCCGGCAGGCCGATGCCTCCACTACGCGCAAATACGGGGGCACCGGCCTCGGTCTTGCCATCAGCAAGCAGATCATCGAGATCATGGGCGGGCGGATCGGCATCAATGAAAACCCTGCGGGAGGCAGTATCTTCTGGTTCACACTACCGCTGGAACGGCAGGATGCCTTCCCGGCTGCAGACGAGGACTATTCCGCACTGGCCGGCCTGCGCGTGCTCGTCGTGGATGACAGCGAGATCGTCCGCCAGATGATCGGACAGCTGTGCGAAAGCTGGCGCATCGAATGCCTGTATGCGGATACCGTCCAGGAATCGATCAATCTCCTCATGGCCGGCAAGTCGCGCGGAAAGCACGTCGATTTCATACTCCTCGATGACAGCCTGCACGGCATCTCCGGTGGCAGCCATACGGATATCCTGGCGAAACACCCGGCGTTCATGCAGGGCAAGCTGATACTGATGACCAACGCACCGACGTCACATGGCCATTTCGAAAGCCTGGAGCATGGCTGTTATCTCGACAAGCCGCTGCGCGTCAGTCTTCTGTATAAGTGCCTGCTGGCGAATATGGGCCAGGCCGCGAGCCAGCCGCTCGCGCTGCCGGACAAGGATATACCCGTTCATGGAGCCGGGGTGCTGGTCGTGGAGGACAACCGGGCGAATCAGATCGTCGTCGCCGGAATGCTCGAACGGCTCGGGATAAAGTCCGTACTCGTGTCAGGAGGCATAGAAGCGCTGCAAAGACTGCGGCATCAGGACTTCGACGTCATCCTGATGGACTGCAATATGCCGGGCATGGATGGCTATGAAGCCACCGCCCACATCCGCACCCAGGAAGCGGGAAGGAAACGCACGCCGATCGTCGCCATGACCGCGAATACACTCGAGGGTGACATAGAAAAATGCCTGCAGGCAGGCATGGATGACTATATCTCGAAACCGCTCAAGCTCACCGTCCTGGGCGAGGTCGTGAAGAAATGGCTGAAGCCGGGCGTGGAACAGGAGCCCAGGAAATCGGCCCGCACCCTGCAGGCCAGGGCGCACGAAACCCGGAACAACGACGAATCCATTGATCGGGAATTTTTCGCCGAACTGCGCGAAACCATCGGTGATGCCTTCGTCAACATGATCAATGTGTTCCTGGAAGACATTCCGGTCTATATGGACGAGCTGGGAACGGCCGTCAACGAGGGCAAAAAAGACCAGATCGGGAACATCGCCCATACGATCAAGGGAAGCTCGTTCAATATCGGTGCCAACAAACTCGCCGACCTGTGCCGGCGCATTGAAACCGCGAACAACGCCGGTGATGCCGCCGCGGTGCGCGAACTGTTCGCCTCGGCCGTGGCGGAGGCAAAGGTACTGAAGGGCCTGCTGAAAACCGAGCTGGCGGGACAGCAGCCGCGCGACCGGGAAAAGAAGCACCATAGCGCATTCATACTGGTGGTCGACGACGACCGCTCGACCCGCTTCGCCTTCCGCAACATCATCGAGGAGGAAGGATATAACGTGATCGAGGCGGAGGATGGCGCAAAGGCGATCGAGCTGTGCAGGTATCGCGTACCCGACCTTATCCTGATGGACGCCAAGATGCCGGTCATGGACGGCTTCTCGGCCTGTCAACAGATACGCCAGATACCGGAGAGCGCGCACACGCCGATCCTGATCATCACCGGACTCGACGACGAGGACTCCATCGAGCGGGCATTCTCCGTCGGCGCGACCGATTACATCTCAAAGCCGGTGAACTTTTCCGTGATGCGCCGACGCATCGCCCACCTCATGCATGCCAGCCGCGCCGAGCGTCACATGCGGCATCTCGCCTTCAACGACACGCTCACTGGACTGCCGAACCGCGCCCGCTTCACCAGCCACCTGAGCAACCTGCTCGAGGCCAGGCGCGACAGCAAGGAACCCCTGGCGATCATGTTCCTCGACGTTGACCGCTTCAAGCTGGTCAACGACACACTCGGACACGATGCCGGCGACATGCTGCTCAAGATCGTCGCGGAGCGCATCCATAACTGCGTGCGCGACGACGACCTGGTCGCACGCCTCGGCGGGGACGAGTTCACCGTCGTGCTGGACAACGTCGGATCGCGCGACATTCTCGATGCCATCGCGCGCAAGATCAGCGCCTCGTTTTCCAAGCCGGTGGCCTTCCTCGACCAGGAGATCTTCGTATCGGTCAGCATCGGCATCTCAATGTTCCCGGGCGACGCCACCGACCTGGCCACACTGATGAAACACGCCGATACGGCGATGTTCCATGCCAAACGTTTCAGGAACGAATACAAGTTCTTTGAGGCGGACATGGAGGCCGGGGCCTCCGAGCGCCTCGAACTCGAGCACGGCCTGCGGGGTGCGCTGGAGCGCAACGAACTGATCGTCTATTACCAGCCCCAGGAGGACCTCAAGACCGGCAAGATCGTCGGCGCCGAGGCACTTGTGCGCTGGATGCATCCGGAGCGCGGCATGATCTCTCCGCTGGAGTTCATCCCGCTCGCCGAGGAGACCGGCCTCATCAATCCTATCGGCGAGCTGGTTCTGCGCGAATCCTGCCGCCAGCTGCGCAGCTGGCTGGACCGCGGCTACGGACCGCTGCGTCTTGCCATCAACATCTCGGCGCGACAACTGGAGAAGAACGACTTCATCGCGGTCATCGCCGACATCCTCGACACCACCGGAATACCGCCGGATTGTCTGGAGCTCGAGATCACCGAGAGCGTGATCATGGAACACGCAGAGGAGATGATTCAGATCTTCCGCAAGCTGAAGGAGATGAACATACTGCTCGCCATCGACGACTTCGGCACCGGCTATTCCTCGCTGGCCTACCTGAAGCGCTTCCCGATCGACATCATCAAGATCGACCGCTCGTTCGTACAGGATATTCCCAAGGATTCCGAAGACGTCGCCATCGTCACCGGCGTGGTCGCCATGGCCAAGGGCCTCGACCTCAAGGTGGTCGCCGAGGGGGTCGAAAACGCAGAGCAGAAGGCGTTCCTGCAGCAGCAGCAGTGCGACTACATGCAGGGCTTTTACCTGAGCAAGCCGGTGTCCGCGGACGACTTCGAAAACACGTTCCTGATGCCGGCCTATCTCGACAAAATCGGCAACGGCGAGAACATCACCGTGCTGAAACCCAGGAAATTCCCGTAATCGGCTTCAGGGCGCACCGCCTCCGGCCGGCCGTCCACGCATGACCATCTCGTGTGCCCAGGCCATGATCGGGCGCAGGCGGTCATTGAGCAGCACGACGACGTCGTCATAGGCCAGCCAGCGGAACTCGTCGTGTTCCGGATGACCGAGCTCCGGACTGACAGGGAGATCGACCTCGCCGCGCGGCGAATCTGCCAGATAGTAGCGTGCGACCTTGCCCCGGCCGTAGGGCGGGGTTTCGCGGAAATCGGCGCCCCAGGGAAAGGCGAGGCCGGTCAGCGTCGTCTCCTCCTCGATCTCGCGCACCGCCGCGGCAAGCGGCTCCTCGCCTTCCTCGACGATGCCTTTGGGAAAATCCCAGTAATCGCGTGCGCGCAACAGCAGATAGCGCGGCTCACGGTCCGGCTGGCGTACGATGACGGCGCCGGCGGAAAGGGTGTACGTTGTCATGGTGGTCGTACGAAAGGGAAATTCCGTTCAGGCAACAGGACTGCAGTATACCTGACCCGCCTCCTCTGCCACCATCGCACCGTGACCCGCTGTCACGGGGTTGAGGCTCGGCCCTGATTTGTTATTATCAGCGAAGGCCCCGTACCAACCCGGAGCAGATCGCGCGCAATGATGACAGGGAAAGCAAGCCCCGCTCCGGCAAAAGGCGACGCCTTGATACTCGTCGACGTCCAGAACGATTTTCTGCCAGGCGGCAGCCTCGCCGTCGGTCACGGCGACGAGGTGATCCCCGCACTCAACCGCTACATCGCGCTGTTCCTCGCGCGCGGCCTGCCCATTTTCGCAACGCGCGACTGGCATCCGGAGGATCATTGTTCGTTCAAGCCGCGGGGCGGTCCCTGGCCGCCGCATTGCGTTGCCGGCAGCCACGGGGCGGAATTCGGCCCCGGTTTGGCCCTCTCTCCTGACACCCCCGTGATCTCGAAAGGCACGGATCCCGGAAAAGATGCATATTCGGCCTTCGAAGGCACCGACCTCGGCCCTCGGCTCAACGGCTGGGCGTAAGCCGTGTCTTCGTCGGCGGCCTGGCCACGGATTATTGCGTGCTCAGCACGGTCAGGGATGCGCTCGCCGCGGGCCTGCGTGCTGTGCTGTTGCGCGACGCCTGCCGGGCGGTGAACATCCATGCCCGGGATGGAGCGCAGGCTGTGCAAGAAATGGAGCGGCTTGGAGCGATACCGGTGGAATATTTCGCGGTCGCAGCCGACTGAGGCCCCCGCCTGCCTGCGATGAATCCTTCCGCCAGCCCGCTGCTGACCGATCTCTACCAGCTCACCATGCTGCAGGCGTATTTCGACCGCGGCATGGAAGAGACGGCCGTATTCGAATTCTTCGTGCGCCGACTCCCTCCCGGGCGCGGTTTCCTGCTGGCGGCAGGCCTCGAACAGGCGCTCGATTTCCTCGCGCATCTGCATTTCACACCCGATGAACTGGAATGGCTCAGTACGTGCGGCCGCTTCAACGCAGGCTTCGTCGACCGGCTCGCGTCGCTGCGCTTCACAGGTGATGTGCACGCCCTCCCCGAAGGCACGCTGTGTTTCGCCGGGGAACCCATCCTGCGGGTCACCGCTCCGCTGCCACAGGCACAGCTGGTCGAAAGCCGCCTGATCAACATCCTGCACTTTCAGACCTTGATCGCGAGCAAGGCGGCACGCTGCGTGCTGGCGGCGCCAGGCAAGCTGCTGGTGGATTTCGGCCTGCGCCGTGCCCATGGGGCCGAGGCCGGGATGTTCGCCGCCCGCGCATCGTACCTCGCCGGCTTCGCAGGGAGTTCAACGGTGCTGGCGGAGCCTCACTACGGCATCCCGATCTTCGGCACCATGGCACATTCCTTCATACAGGCACATGATGACGAAGGCGCCGCCTTCGAGGATTTCGCCGCATCCAGTCGCGGCGGAGTCGTCCTGCTCATCGACACCTACGACACCGAGGCGGCGGCGCGGAAGGTGGTGCGCCTCGCGCCGCGTCTGCGCGACCGGGGCATCGAGATCAAGGCCGTGCGCCTCGACAGCGGAGATCTGCTCGAGCACAGCCGGCGTGTCCGCGCCATCCTCGACGCGGGCGGCCTGGACGCCACCGGGATCTTCTGCAGCGGCGGGCTGGACGAGACCAAACTGCTGCGGCTGCTCTCCGCCGGCGCCCCGATCGACGGTTTCGGCATCGGCACCCACCTCGACACCTCCTCCGACGCACCCTACCTCGACTGCGCCTACAAGCTGCAGGAGTATGCCGGCGTGGCCCGCCGCAAGCGATCCGAAGGCAAGGCCACCTGGCCGGGACGCAAACAGGTGTTCCGCCGCTACGACGCCGAGGGACGTATGAAGGAAGATATCCTGACCCTGGAGGACGACCGTCAGGACGGGGAGGCGCTGGTCCAGCTCTTCATGCTGGGCGGCCACCGCCTCGCCGCGGCGGAATCGCTCGAACAGATCCGGCGGCGCACCCAGCATCAGCTCGAGCGCCTGCCGCCACCGCTGGCCCGACTGGAGACGGGGTATGAATATCCGGTCATCGTATCCGGCGCAGTGCGCGACCTGGCCGACGCCGTTGATCAAATAACTAAATAAACCCAATTAAAACAAATAATAATCACAAAAATATGATATTAAATATCGCATGACGGAGTCGCCATACATCTTCGAAGCCACGGCGCAGACCTTCGCTGATGAGGTGTTGCTGCGATCCCGCTCCGTCCCGGTGCTGGTCGATTTCTGGGCAGACTGGTGTGCCCCCTGCCGGGCGCTGATGCCGGTACTGCAGCAGCTCGCCGGGGAATACCGCGGCAAGTTCCTGCTGGCCAAGGTAAACAGCGATGAACAACAGGATCTCGCCACACGGTACGGCGTGCGCAGCCTGCCGACCGTGCTCGTGATCCGCCACGGCGAGGCCGTCGACCGTTTCGTCGGCGCACAGCCGGAAGGCGTGATCCGCCAACTGATAGACCGTCACATTGAACGCGCGTCGGACACGCTGCGCGCCGAGGCGCGGACCCTCCTGGATGCCGGCGACACCGCGCAGGCGCGTGAACTTCTCGAGACAGCCCATCGCACCGATCCCGGCAATCACGGCGTTACACTGGATCTTGCCGGCCTTGCGCTGCGGGACGGCGCACTGGTGGCGGCGCTGGAGCTGCTGGACGGTCTGCCGCCGGAGGCGCAGCGGTCGGCAGAGGTGCAGACCCTGCTCGCCCGCGTCTTTTTTCTGCGGGAGCTCGAAGGCGCGCCCGATACGGCAGAGCTGGAGGTTCGCATCGGCACCAACCCCGGCGGCCTCGATGCCTGCTATCTGCTCGCGCTGCGCCGGATCGTGGATACCGCCGCCGAACAGGGCATGGAAGAGCTGCTGGAAATTATCCGCCGCGACCGGAAATTCCGCGACGACGGTGCGCGCAAGGCGCTGCTCATGGCCTTCGACCTGATGTCCGGCCAGCCGGAACTGGTCAGCCGCTTCCGCCGCAGGCTGGCCAGCGCACTGCACTGAAACGGAGGGTCAGCGCATCAGTTCCTTGCGCAGTTCCGCCAGCTTGACCTTCACGACCGCCGCGTTTTCCGGCCCCATGCGCAGCAGGAGCTTCTGGCCCGCCGACAAGGCCTCGAGCCCCGGATCGGCATAGCGGAAAAACACCGCGGGCTGAACCAGCGAGACCGGCCCCGTCACCTCGGGCGTTGCGAGCAGATTGTCGATCGCGAGTATCAGACGGTCATTGAAATAGGCCTTGGGATAGCCCAGCTCCCGGTAGGCATTCTGGAACAGCGGATAGAGGTGGACATAGGCGTCAACGAGGCGCCTGGCGTCGATGGCGTCCATCAGTGCGGCGTAGCGGGTGTAGCGCGCATAGTTGGCCTCATCGATAACGAACTCTTCGCCGCCCTTCACCGACGCGAATTTGCCTTCCGGCTGCATCAGCGGGAGACGATTCTGCGGAACATTGCGGGCGGGGATGTTTTCCACGGTGATTACGATACGCCGTATCACCTCCTGCGGTACCACCAGTGCGACCAGATCCGGCCGGGCAAGCAGGAATTCGGCGAGCTTGAGCATCACGGCGTCGCTGTCGCCGAGCGCCGGCAGCGGGTCGGGCAGCAGCGCGGCAAACGGATCCGCAGGCTCGGTCGGCGCGGCCTCTGGTACCGGATTGCGCACCAGGGCATCAGGCTCCTGCGGTGGCGCCTCCTCGACCGCCTGCGGTGCCGGCGCCGGGGCGCCGGACTGCCTGTCCTGGTAAGTGAGGTAGAGATATCCGCCGACGATGATCACGATCACGGCAGCGATCCCCGGCACGATGCCGCGTCCGCGCCGGCGCACCTCAGTTTCGCCTGTTTCCGTGTTCTCTCCGATCGGATCCTTGTTCATCTGTGTGCTCCTGCGCTGGTGGTCTGGTGGCAGATGTTTCGCGGCCTGTGCACCCGCATTTCTACCCGGCTCGCCACGCGTCAACCGGTCTGTCTAACGGGAGGCTATCGCCTGCTGATACGCGTCGAGAATCTCCCGGCCGTAACAGACCAGGGTAACCCTGGCGAGCGTCGCGTCGTGGGCGAGGAACTCGCGCACCGTGCGCACCGCGACGCGCGCGGCCTGATCGACCGGATAGCCGTAGATACCGCAGCTTATGGCGGGAAAGGCAACGGTTTCCAATCCATGCTGCACGGCAAGGCGCAGGGAACTGCGGTAACACGAGGCGAGCAATCCGGCCTCGCCGTGTCCGCCGCCGCGCCACACCGGTCCGACCGTGTGGATCACGTAGCTGGCCGGCAGGCGGTAACCGCGCGTGATCTTCGCCTGCCCGGTTTCACAGCCACCCAGCGTTTCGCACTCGCGCAACAGATCCGGTCCGGCCGCGCGGTGGATGGCGCCGTCCACGCCGCCGCCGCCGAGCAGGGTCTCGTTGGCGGCATTGACGATGGCGTCAACCCTGATGCGCGTGATATCGCCGTCGAGCACCTCGATGCGATCGCCGGGGTCGGACGCGGTATCCAGCTCGAATTCATCGGGTGATGGCATGTGCTTGGTCACTCCCTGGCTCACTGCTCCGCCGGTATGGTTTCCGGGACCGCGCAAGCTTTCCGCGGCGGTCTTGCGCTAGAATAGGGGGCATCACTGTCGTTGACAATAGCGAGCAAGCATACGTGCACATCAAGATGGTCACCGCCTGCCCGGCCAGCCCCGTTCAGCGTTGCGCGGCTTGACATGACCCGCGCCCCTGTGCAGCGTTTCCCGGCATGAGCAAAGACGACAAGGCCCTCAGCGGTGAATCCAGGCGCGCGGAGATAGACGGCTTCCTGCGCACGCTCGCCGCCACACCCAGGGTCACCGTGCCCGCACGGCGCGGGAGGCTCATCTTCGCCATGGACGCCACCGCGAGCCGGCAACCGACCTGGGACCAGGCCTGCCATATCCAGGCGCAGATGTTCACGCAGACCGCCGCGCTCGGCGGCCTGGAGATCCGCTTGTGCTATTTCCGCGGCTTGCTGGAATTTCATTGCTGCCCCTGGACGAACACCCCGGAACGGCTGCTCGCGAACATGAGCGAGGTATCCTGCCAGGCCGGTCATACGCAGATTGAGCAGGTCCTTCGGCATGCGCAGGACGAGGTCAGCGGCGGGCGTGTCGATGCGCTCGTCTACGTCGGCGATTACGTGGAAGAGGATCCTGAACCGCTGTGGCGGCGTGCCGGAGAGCTCGGGTTGCGCGGCCTGCCGGTGTTCGTGTTTCACGAAGGCGGCGACCCCGCCGCCGGCCGCGTGTTCCGCGAGATCGCGCGCCTGAGCCGCGGCGCCTACTGCCCGTTCGACACCTCCAGCCCGCAGCAGCTGCGCGACCTGTTGAACGCTGTCGCCGTCTATGCCGCGGGTGGCCGCCAGGCGCTGGCCGATTTCAGCCGCGGCGCCGGAGAGGTCGTGCACCGCCTCGCCCACCAGATCAGCAAGGACTGAGGCCGATGCTGTTGAAGCTGCTCGCCGCCGCGGCGTTCCTCTTCCTGATACTCTTCGCGATCCGCTGGTTCGCGCGCACGTCTCCGCAGGATGCCCGCCGCATGCTGCGCCGCCTGCCGTTTTATCTCGGCGCGGGCCTGCTGATCCTGCTCGCCGCGCGCGGCCATCTGAACTGGCTGTTCGCCGCGATCGGCGCCGCAATAGCATTCCTGCCGCGCCTGCTCCCCATGCTGCAATACATCCCTGTCGTGAAGCGGCTCTATCAGCGTTACCAGACAGGGCGCGCTGCCGGCGCCGGTTCGCAGGCGGGCCAGTCATCGCAGGTGGAGAGCCGCTACGTGCGCATGAGCCTGAATCACGCCAGCGGCGAGATCGACGGCATCGTCCTGACGGGTGGACTGAAGGGCAGGCGTCTGAGCGAGCTGTCGCTGGCCCAGGCAGTCGAACTGTGGCGAGAATGCCGAACCCAGGACGAGGAATCCGCCCGCCTGATCCAGGCCTACCTCGACCGCGTGCATGGCGAGGCCTGGCATGCGCAGGCCGGCGCCGATTCCGCGGGCGCCGGAGGCGCAGCCTCCGCAGGCGCCATGACCCGCGGCGAGGCCTACGAGATCCTCGGTCTGGAGTCCGGCGCCAGCGACCAGGAAATCATCACCGCGCACCGCCGCCTGATGCAGAAGTTCCACCCCGACCGCGGCGGGTCGGATTACCTGGCCGCCAGGATCAATCAGGCGAAGGACGTGCTCCTGGGGAAGTGAGGCGTGAGGCGTGAGGCGTGAGGCGTGAGGCGTGAGGCGTGAGGCGTGAGGCGTGAGGCGTGAGGCGTGAGGCGTGAGGCGTGAGGCGTGAGGCGTGAGGCGTGAGGCGTGAGGCGTGAGGCAGAAAAGCCTGCCGGACTGGCTTTTCCTGTCAAGCATATTGTGGATTAAATTCCTGGTTCTTTTTCTCCTCACACCTAACGCCTCACGCCTCACATATTTACCCTGACTTCCGCCCCGCCCAGCGACTTGCCGCGCGCGAGCTCGACCGAGCCGCCATAGACCCGCGCAATATCGCGCACCACCGCAAGCCCGATGCCATGGCCTTCGCGCGCCGTGTCCGCGCGCGCGCCGCGCTCGAACAGGCGGTCGCCGATGGCCTCCGGCATCCCGGGCCCGTCATCTTCGACGCGGAGTGTGATATCGCACGCATCACCCGATCCGGCGGTGACCGGACCTGCCGTCAGTCTCACCTCGTGCCGGCACCATTTGTAGGCGTTGTCGAGCAGGTTTCCGAGAATCTCCATCAGGTCGCCCTCGTCGCCATGGAAGTGCAGCTCAGGGTCGATATCTAGACTGCAATGCACCTGCTTGTCGCGGTAGGCCTTGGCAAGCGCGTCGGCCACCTTGCGCGCGACGACGGCGACCGGTACGGCGGCCTCCATCACGCTGCGACCGGAGGTGGAGGCGCGGCGCAGCTGGTAATCGACGATCTCCGCCATGCGGTCGACCTGGGCGCGCACCGCGATATCCAGGTCCTGCGGCGCGGAATGGGCCTCGGTCGCCCCGCGCAGCACTGCAAGCGGGGTCTTCAGGCTGTGCGCCAGATCGTCGAGCGCGTGGCGGTAACGCTCGCGCCGCTCGCGTTCCCGGCGCACCAGCGTGTTCAGATTGGTGGTGAGGCCCAGCAGTTCGCGCGGATAATCCGCGTCGAGCTCGACCTTCCGGCCATCCTCGATGGCGGCGAGGTCCGCGGCGACGCGCCGCAACGGCGACAAGCCCCAGCGCAGGACCGCCCCCTGCACCGCCAGCAGGACGACGGCGACGATGCCGAGCGCCCCCCACAGGGTGCGGCGGTAACCGCGGATCTGGGCGTTGAAATCCCTCAGGTCCTCGGCGACGTTCACGGTGTAGACGCGTTCGCGCGGCGTATCGCCGCTCCAGGCGACGCCGGTATTGAAACTGAGCAACTCGGCGCCACCCGGAAGCGTCAGCGGCGCGAATGCGCGCTGGGTACGCTCGAAGCCGGCGGGAAACGGCGGCTCCACCGCGAAACTCGAGGGCGAGCGCCAGAGATAGCGCCCGTCATTGCGCACAATGCGCGCGTAGATACGCGAGTCAAGCCTGAAGAAACGTTCATCAGCGATGGTCGGGTGCGCCAGCAGCACCGCGCCTCCCGCATCGAGCTCCGCGGCGGCGATGAGCGAATAGGCGTAGGACTGCAGTCGTTCCTGCAATGCGCTGCGCGCCGTGGCGTAAAACACCTTGTCCAGCACCAGGCCGGTGACGCCGAAGAACGCGGCGAGCACCGCGCTCGCGGCGAGGAAGAGGCGGAGATTGAGCGACAGGGTCATGCGGAGTCCGGCTTCAGCGCGAATCGGTAACCCTGGCCGCGGACGGTGTCGATCGGGTGATGGCGCTCGGCCGGATCGAGCTTGCGGCGCAGGCGCCCGATGAAGACCTCGATCACATTGCTGTCGCGGTCGGAATCCTGGTCGTAGAGATGTTCAGTGAGTTCCGTCTTGGAGAGTACCGCGCCCGGGCGCAGCATGAGCTGCTCCAGGACGCGGTACTCAAAGGTCGTGAGCTCGACCGGCACGCCCTCCACCGTGACCGTTCTGGCCGCCGTGTCGAGCCGGATCGGCCCGCACGCCAGAACGGGTTTCGTCCAGCCGGCACTGCGCCGCACCAGCGCCTTGAGGCGCGCCAGCAGTTCCTCGACGTGAAACGGCTTTACCAGGTAATCGTCCGCCCCGGACTCCAGCCCCTCGACCTTGTCCTGCCAGCGCCCGCGTGCGGTCAGGATCAGGATCGGAAACTTCCTCTGATCGGCGCGCAGGCGGCGGATCAGCTCGATGCCGGTGAGCTTCGGCAGGCCGAGGTCCACCACCGCCACGTCGAAAGGATATTCGCGGCCGAGGTAGAGTCCCTCCTCCCCGTCCGCCGCAGCGTCGACTGCCCAGCCGTCCTCGTGCAGGCGGTCGGACAGTTGCCGGCGCAGGTCGGCCTCGTCCTCGACAACCAGTACCCTCATGCCATCGCTCACCCTCACGCCAACCTCGGGAGACGATAGCATAAAGCTACGGCTTTCCTACAGGCGGCCGGCACCGCGCCCGGTCAATAGGCGCGGCGCCGGAGCCGGCATGCCTAGAGGGACAGCACGAAATCCACCAAGGCCGCGATGTTCTCATCCGTCACGCGCGGGCTGTAGGGGGGCATCGGCACGCCGCCAGTCACCTCGGTCCAGTTGCCCTTGCCGCCGCTCTTGACCTTGGCTATCAGATCGGCGCGCGCCGCGGCATTGCCCTTGTAGCGCGCGGCGACGTCCTGCCACGCCGGGCCGACCACCTTCTTCTCGATGCTGTGACAGGCGAGACAGCCGCTCTGCTGCGCCAGCGCCAGGCCCTCGTCCCTGCCCATCGCCGCCGGTGCCTGGACCGATACGATGGTCGCCGCCGCGGCGATTACGCCTAGGATCAGGTGTCGTGTTTTCATGGTTTGCCTCCTCGTTGTGAACTGGCTTCCCGCCGTGTCGCGGCCTCTCCTCCCTGGCCTTGGAAGGAAGCATAGCGACCGTTGGCTGAACGGGAGCTGAACGGGAAGGCATTACGGATCAGGTATGGGGACAGACTCAAGTCTGTCCCCATTCTCTAATATTCAAACACCGCGATGGACTCGACATGGCTGGTGTGCGGGAACATGTCCATCACGCCGGCCAGGGTCATACGGTAGCCGCGCGAGTTCACCAGGTATTCGCTGTCGCGCGCCAGTGTGGCGGGATTGCACGAGACGTAGACCAGCCGCCGCACACCGGCCTCCGGCAGGTGCTTGAGCACTTCGATCGCCCCGCTGCGCGGCGGGTCGATGAGGAGCTTGTCGAAACGCGCGCCGGACCAGAAATCCCGCGCCTGTGCCTCGTCGTACAGATCCACCTGGCGGAATTCAGCATTGGCGATGGCATTGCGCGCGGCGTTTTCGCGTGCGCCGAGCACCAGTCTGCGCTCGGCCTCGACCCCGACCACCTGCCCGGCGCGGCGCGCGAGCGGCAGCGTGAAATTGCCCAGCCCGCAGAACAGGTCGACGACCCGCTCCGCCGGCTGCGGGTCCAGCAGGTGCACGGCCTGCGCCACCATCCGGCGGTTGATCCCGGCGTTCACCTGGATGAAATCGGTCGGCCGGAAATGGATGGTGACGTCGAATTCCGCCAGGCGGTAACTGAGTGGTTGCGGATCGGCCGGCTCCAGAGGCGCGACACTCTCCGGTCCCTGCGGCTGGAGGTAGACCCGCACGCCGTTGTCGCGTCCGAAGGCGGAGAGGCGCGCGAGATCCGCCGGGCTGAACGGTTCGAGATGGCGGAACACCAGCGCCGCCTCGTCGTCGCCGCAGGCCGCCTCGACCTGCGGGATGCGGTCGTTGCGTGACAGTCCGCCGATGAGCCCGACCAGAGCCGGCAGCAGACGGGCGACGCGCTCATCGAGCGTGCGGCAGTCGAGCAGCGGTGTCAGGTAGGAACTGCGCCGCTCGCGGAAGCCGATGATGATGCCGCCCTTCTTCGGCACGTTGCGCACGCCGAGGCGCGCGCTGCGCCGGTAGCCCCAGACCGGGCCGGTCAGAGGCGCCAGCCAGCCCTCCGGTTCAACGCCGCCGAACTGGCGCAGCTTGTCGCGCAGGATGCGTTCCTTTTCGACGATCTGCGCCGAGGCGTCCAGATGCTGCAGGCTGCATCCGCCGCAGACGCCGAAATGGCCGCAGGCAGGCGTCACCCGCTGCCCCGAGGGCTCGACGACCTCCACCAGCTCGCCCTGGTCAAGGTTGCGCTTGCCCTTGAGCACGCGGTATTTGACCAGTTCGCCCGGCAGGGCACCGTCGATGAATGTCACCTTTCCATCTACACGCGCCACCCCTCGACCGTCGTCGTTGAGGGCATCGACGCGCGCCAGGCGCGGCTCCGCGTCGATGCCGGCCTGGGGGGCCCGCCGTGAGAATCCACGTCTGCTCATCTGCTGGTCGCTTGTAGTTTCCAGGTTCCCGTGCAGCGAGCTGCCGCAGCAGGCTGCGTTACAGCCATTCCAGCCTGGCGTTCAACAGCTGGATGTCGGCGATATCGCCGATCATGCGGTTGATCGCGCTGGAGCCTTGCTCGAGATGCCGGGGATCGTTCCCGAGCAGCGCGACGCCGATCAGCGCACGCTGCCATTCCTCCAGATAGTCGATCTCGGCCACAGCCGCGTTGAAGCGACCCCGCACCCGATCCTTCAGGCTCTTGATCACCCTGCGTTTCGCCTTGAGTGACTGCGAGAACGGTATCATCAGGTCGAACGTCAGCAGAACGACATGGGCGGTGGCGGACATGTTTGGCTACCTTGCTGGATGTAAACATGGACGATGCTGCGGGCCGGGTGACGAGTGATGGGCCGGCATGAGGCCATGATCACCCATCACGCTGTTCTCCGTCTCAGACCATGAACCGCCCACCGGCGGTGCCGGTCAGCAGCAGCAGGCCGAGCAGCAGGTTGAGGCCGACGAGCTTCCGGATCGTGGCGAGCGCCTTGCCGCCGGCAGACCAGTCCGACACCGCGACCGCCGCGCGCAGGCGCCGATACGGCGCGAAGTAGACATGAAAATAGACAAGCACCATGGCAGTGCCGAGCGCCAGCATCAGGTGCACGAAGGGCGGGCTGCCGCCGATGCCGCCGAAGAGCCGGTAGCTCAGGAACAGGCCGGTCGCCGGCAGGATGATGACGGCGGCCCATACCCAGGGAAAGAAGCGTGCAAACACGCCGTCCCACAGTGTCAGGCGCTGCGGCGGATCGAGGCGGCTTGCCGCAACCGGCCGCAGGATCATATAGGCGAAGAACATCCCCCCGATCCACACGACCGCCGAGAGGAGATGCAGAACCAGCGCAATCGAAGTCATGGCAGAATCCTCATATCCCCTCCAGTGTTATGTGTCCGAAGTCCCTTGCCTGCCGGTGCGCCGAACCCCGCTCGAGGTCGCCTTCCCGCACCAGCTGGCAGGTCTGCATGCCCGCCCCCTGCGCGGCGTCGAGCTCGGCGACGATGTCGGAGAGGAACACGACCGCCTGCGGCGCAGTCCCGATCTGCGCGGCAATGCGCTCGTAGGAGGCGGTCTCGGCCTTGGCGCCGATGCGGGTGTCGAAATAGCCGCTGAACAGTGGCGTCAGGTCTCCGAAGGCGGTGTGTGCGAACAGCAGCTTCTGGGCGTGCACCGAGCCGGAGGAATAGACGTAGAGACTCATGCCTCTCTGATGCCAGGCGCGCAGTGCGGCCACGGCATCCTCGTATATATGTCCGGTGAAATCCCCGGCCTCATAGCCGGCCTGCCAGATCAGGCCCTGCAGCGCCTTCAGCGGCGTGACCTTGCGGTCACGGTCGATCCACTCGATGAGCTGCGCAACGACCGCGTCGATGCTGGCCCCGGGGGCGTTCATCTCGCTGCGCGCCTCGTCGAGCAGAGCGGCAACCTGTGCCTCGCCGGCGTGCTCGCGCACGAAGCGTCCGATGTTGCGCCGGGCGTAGGGAAACAGCACGTCCTTGACGAAGGAGAGCGACGAGGTCGTCCCTTCGATGTCCGTCAGCACAGCGCGGGTCATGCGGCGGCGCGCACCAGATTGTCGAAGGTCGGGAAACGCTGCGCGATGTCGCTGCCGGTGAAGTTGCCCACCCAGCCCTCCGGCCTGGTGAAGAAGCGGATGCACTTGAAATCCGGCGCCGTGCCCATGTCGAACCAGTGGCGGGTGCCGGCCGGCACGCTGATCAGGTCGCCCTGCTCGCACAGGATGGCGTGCACCTTGTCGGCCGCATGCAGGTAGAAGATACCCTTGCCCTCGACGAAGAAGCGCACCTCGAAATCATCATGGGTGTGCTCGTTGAGGAACTTGCCGCGCATCGCCGCACGGTCGGGGTGGTCGGGCCGCAGGCTGACCACGTCCACGCTGGTAAAGCCGTATTCGGCGTTGAGCCGCTCGACCTGTGACTTATAGGCCGCGAGCACCTCGTCCTGGGTCGCGGCAGGTGTCAGAGACCGGCCGGCCTCCCAGCGTTCGAACGCAACGCCGATCTCCCGCAGGCGGGATGCGATATCCGCGTGCCGGCTGTGCCGCTCGAGTTCACGCGCCTGTTCGTCGTAGATCCTCAGTATGCTCATCGGGCGGTTAACCTCCTCGTCTCCAGTTCGCATTGAAACAGAAATTCAAAGGCCTCGAGGTGGCGCAGGGTCTCGGCCACGGAAGCCCCCCATGTGTACAGCCCGTGCCCGGCGATGAGGTATCCCGGTACCGGGTCGTTGCTGTCCAGAAAGGTTGCGACGCGCGCCGCCAGGCGCGTCATGTCCTGGTCGTTGGCGAACACCGGGACGCGCAGCGTCGTCTCGTGCGTATCGATGCCGGCGAAGGCCTTCATCACCTCGAGCTCGGTGAGAACGAGTTCATCCTGTGCCAGGCGCGACAGCACGGTGCTGCCGATCGAATGGGTGTGAAACACGGCCCGGATCGCCGGATCGCGCCGGTAGAGCTGGACGTGCAGCAGGGTCTCCGCCGACGGACGCTTGTCCTCCAGCGGCCGCCCCTGCAGGTCGACGCGCATGATGCGGCCCGCCGTCAGCTCTCCCTTGTGGGCGCCCGACACCGTGATCGCCACCTCGCCGTTGTCCAGGCGCACGGAAAAATTCCCGCTCGTCGCCGGCACCCAGCCGCGCACCGCGGCGGCATGACCAACCCGGACCAGCTCGGCGGCGGCTGCCTCAAAACTGTATGTCACGCTGCTCATCCCGCATCCTAGTCAGGCGCCCATCATAGCGTAGATTGCGCATGCTTGAGTAGTTCGGCGCAATCCCGCAACCGCAGCTTCCGCCGGGTGAAAACTAGGGATTTTCCGCGGATGTCCCATGACCGAAGCGCTTGTCGCTGCCGAGTGCCCGCGCCAGCCGTTCACGGAGCTCCCGCATCTCTGGAAAGCGTCCCTCCTCCTTATTCGAGAACAGCGGCGCCTCATCCATGCTCACGGCGAATATTCCGCCCCCGCCCGGCCTCAGGACCACTTCGGCGAGCTCGTCCTCGAAAGTCTTCAGCAGCTCCTGCGCGACCCAGGCGGCGCGCAGCATGAAACCGCAGCGCGCGCAGTATTCCACCACAACTCTAGGTTTGTTCACCCCGTCACCTCGTCGGCCGACAATACGGTCATTATAATAGCGTGCGCCGGCCCGCCGGCGGACCAGGCACGCACAAGGAGCCGGCGCATGACGTTTCCAGGAGACAAGACCAGCGTGGGAATGGACCAGGATCGCCCCTCGGGCGGCCTGTTATACGGGCTCTACGCCCATGCGGCGTTCTGGGGTACCGCGGTGTTCATCTGGCTGGCGGCGCTGGTGCTGCCCTCCACCGGAATGCGCTGGCGTCTGATGCGGCGCGCAATCGGCGTGCTGGCTAAGGTGACCGGGATACGCGTGCGCGTCCACGGGCTACACCACCTCCCCGCGCAGGAACAGCGCTGTATCCTGGTCGCCAACCACTCCAGCTACCTCGACAATCCGCTGCTGATCCATGCGCTGCCGCGCAGCTTCAGCTTCGTCGCCAAGGCGGAACTGCGCGCCAACCCGGCCGTTCACCTGTTCCTGCGCCGCATCGGCACTGAATTTATCGAGCGCCGCAATGCGCGTATTGCGACCCGGGACCTGCGCGCCCTGTCGGCGCTCTCACGCCAGGGCAGATCACTGCTGTTCTTTCCCGAAGGGACCATCCGCCGCGACGCGGGCCTGCTGCCGTTTCGCATGGGCGCCTTCATCACCGCGGCGGGCGAAGATATCCCCGTCGTGCCGGTCGCGATCAAAGGCAGCCGCTCACTGTTCGCGGACGGGGACCGGTGGCCGCGCCGGGGCGAGGTCAACATCACCGTCGGCCGCCCGCTGCATCCGCGCGACTTCGGCGCCGGCGCAGGGGACACGCGCCAGACGGCCCAGGCGCTGCGCGATGCGGCGCGCGCGGCGATTCTGGAATACTGCGGTGAAACTCCCGCGCAGGTACATGCGGGCCGGGCAGCGCCTTCTGCGCGATGATCAGTAAATGTCGAGCGCGGCGGCCGCCCGGAACAGGGCAAGCGCGGACTTGGCGTCGGAGATCGCACCGCTGCGGGCGCGTTCCACCGCGTCATGCAGCGATACCCAGTGCAGCTCGAATATCTCGGACGGATGCGGTGTCGCCGGCACCGGCGAAAGCTCGCGCGCCAGATATAAATGGACGCGTTCAGTGAACACCCCCGGCGAGCTGACCATGCTGCCGAGTTCCACCCAGCGCCCGGCGGCCAGACCGGCCTCTTCCGCCAATTCACGCCGCGCGGTCTCGAGCGGTGGCTCGTCATCATCGATCTTGCCCGCCGGGAGCTCCCACAGCCATGCACCGAGCACGGGGCGGTACTGTCGCAACAGGCAGACCTGCATGCGTTCGTCCAGCGCCACCACCGCGGCACCGCCCGGGTGGCGCACGATCTCCAGTTCGAGACTGCTGCCGTTCGGGAGCTCGACGGTCTCCACTTCGACCTCGATGATGCGGCCCTGAAAGATCTTCATGACGGCTCCGGTTCTCCGGGCCGCGTCTCTATCACGACGTGATCCTGCAGTGTTCTGTGGACCGGACAGCGGTCAGCGATCTCGAACAGGCGCTGGCGCTGTCCGGCGTCCAGTCCGCCTGTGAACTCAATCTCGCGCACGACACGGTCGATCCGGCGCTGTGCGTCCGGACAATCGGCGCAGTCGCTCGCGTGGACCTTCTCGTGACGCAGACGGACGGTGGCCGCCTCCAGCGGCCAGCCTTTGTGGTCCGCATACATGCGCAGCGTGATGCAGGTGCAGGCGCCGAGTGAGGCGGCCAGCAGTTCATAGGGGGTCGGACCGTGGCCCTCCCCGCCGGAGGTCGGTGGTTCGTCCGCCAGCAGGCGATGGCCTCCGGCTGTGATTTCCGTCCGATATGACCGCGTACCGATGGAGGCGGTCACCGCTCCCGCCTCCCGCGTCGCAGCCGCGACGACGCCGGTTTCAGGCGCGAAATACCGTGCGGACCACGCGGCGATCATCTGCCCGGCGTAACGCGCATCCGCCTCGTGCGAAAGCAGATGATCGGCGCTGTCGAGTGCGATGAAGCTCTTCGGGTGCCGCGCCGCTTCGAAAATGCGTCCGGCATTCTCGATTGCCACGGTCTCGTCGTCCGGGGCGTGCAGGATCAGGAGCGCGGCGTCCAGATCGCGGACCGCCTCCGCCATGCGGCGCCCGCGCAGGTCTTGCAGCAGCTGCCGCGTGATGCGGTACGTCTTGCCGCCGATCCGGGACTCGGCCTCACCTTCCCTGTCAATTTTATCTTCTACATCACTGAAATGATGAAATATATGTCTGGGCTCAAACGGGGCGTTTATGGTCGCGACCGCGCGCGCACAGGGCAGTTCCGGGGCCGCCGCGAGCATCACAGTACCGCCCAGCGAATGCCCGATCAACAGGGCGGGAGGACGATATGACTCGGCGAGGAAACCTGCCGCCGCGATCACGTCGGCGACGCTGGTGCTGAAATTGCTGTCCTCGAAGCTGCCGTCGCTCTCCCCCAGGCCGGTGAAATCCAGGCAGAGCACGGCGATACCGTGCTCCGTGAGGGCGCGCGACACCTGGCGGATGTATTTGTAGTCCTTGTTGCAGGTGAAACAGTGGCTGAACACGGCATATGCCGCGGGCACGCGTGCGTCCGGTTGGTCCAGACGCGCCCCCAGCTCGATCCCGAGAGAATTTGTGAAGCGCAGCCGCACCGACTTCATGTGCGCGCCTCGAACGGCCCGGTGTTCATCGCGGACCACGCCTTACCGGCGCGGGCTGAATCGAAAGGCAAAAAAAAACCCGGACCGCATGGGGAGGGAGCGCGCGTGTCCGGGTGCGTGGGTTATCCGGTGGCATGACTTTGGAGGAGGAGGAAAGAAAGCCGCATCGCCACCCTCTCAACCCAGCACAGTCCATTATCCATACCTCCAGCCGGGCAACTGTGAACCGCATCACAGACGCGTCCTCCGGACGGATGCGCAACGCCGTTCAGATGCTCTTCGCCTGTTTTTCGGCGAAACCGATGTAGCGCTCCGGAGTCAGCTCGAGCAGTCTTCGCTTCGCCGCATCGGGTATCTCCAGGCCCTGGATGAAGGCCTGAATGGTGGCGCGGTCCACCCGGCGGCCGCGGGTCAGATCCTTCAGCTTCTCGTAGGAGTCCTGGATACCGTGGCGCCGCATCACGGTCTGGATCGGTTCGGCAAGGAGTTCCCAGGCGTCCGCCAGATCGCCGGAGATGCGCGCCTCGTCCACGGAGAGTTTTGCCATGCCCTTCAAACAGGCCTGGAAGGCGATCACCGCATGCGCGATGCCGACCCCGAGATTACGCAGCACAGTCGAATCGGTCAGGTCACGCTGCCAGCGCGATACGGGCAGCTTCTCCGTCAGATGGCCGAAGATCGCATTGGCGACGCCCAGGTTGCCCTCCGCATTCTCGAAATCGATCGGGTTTACCTTGTGCGGCATGGTGGAGGAACCCACCTCGCCGGCCACGGCTTTCTGCCTGAAATACCCCAGCGAGATGTAGCCCCAGATGTCGCGGCAGAATCCGATCAGCACCGTATTGAAACGCGCGATGGCGTCGAAGTACTCCGCCATGTAATCGTGCGGCTCGATCTGGGTGGTGTACGGATTCCAGTCGAGCTCGAGCTCCCCGACGATGAAATCGCGCGCGACCTTAGGCCAGTCCACCTCGGGATACGCGACGAGGTGCGTGTTGTAATTGCCGGTTGCGCCGTTCATCTTGCCGAGCAGCGGTACGCTGATCAGGTGTTCGCGCTGGCGCTTCAGCCGCGCCGCGAAATTTGCCATCTCCTTGCCCAGCGTGGTCGGGGTAGCCGGCTGGCCGTGGGTACGCGACAGCATCGCGCACGCTGCGTGGCGATGGGCGAGCGCCACCACGTTATCTAAGACCTCGTCCATGAGCGGCAGGATCACCGCTGTGCGCGCCTCGCGCAGCATCAGCGCATAGGCCAGGTTGTTGATGTCCTCGGAGGTGCAGGCAAAATGGAAAAACTCGCGCACCTTCTCCAGCTCTGCGTTGCCGGCGACCTTCTCCTTGAGGAAATACTCGACCGCCTTGACGTCATGGTTGGTGGTGCGCTCGATGTTCTTCACGCGTTGCGCATCGTCGAGGGTGAATTTCTCGATGCAGCCTTCCAGCAGCTGATTGGACTTGTCGCTGAACGGGGCGATCTCCGCGATGTCGGTCCGCTTGGAGAGCGCCTGCAGCCAGCGGATCTCCACCATGACGCGGTAGCGGATCAGCCCGTATTCGCTGAAGACCTGCCGCAGGTCATTGACCTTTTCGCCGTAGCGGCCGTCTATGGGTGAAATTGCGGTTAACGTAGTCAGTTCCATTGGACGCTCGCTTCTTCCTCTTAAACGATGAGTCGGTCCGCCACTTGAGCGATCTGGCGGCGCCTGAACATGAGTTGCAGGCGACTGCCGCCGTTCTGACGCCACAATACCGCGGAACGGATCGCAGCCAGCAGCAGCGCGCGCACCTTGTTGGCGTTGCCCGGGTCGTTCAGGTGCCCCTGGCTGCCGCTGACGATGATGCGGGGCGTCAGTGTGCTTATGGTGTTCACGTACAGATCGGCGATGCCGGCAACGACACTATCATGCGTGTGCGAGGAAAAATACCCGGCCTGCGCGCGAACCCGTTCCACGCCGTCGCGCAGCCGCTGCAGCATGGGCGCGTCGTGCGCCAGTTTGCGCTCCAGGTGCAGCACCGCGACGACATACTTGGTGATCTCGAAATCGCGCTTGCTGCCCGGCCCGCCAAGCTGGGCGGCCACCAGCTGCAACCCGGCACGCAGGCCGGCCCTGCCGCCGTAGACGGATTCGGTATCCGGCGGGTCCAGCTCGAATATGCTCCGCATGCAGACCTCGAATGGCGCGGGCTCCACCGCACCGCGGTGTGCGATTTCCCGCACCAGATGGGTCGCCAGAAACACCCCGCCCAGCGCCAGCGTCGCATTCTCCATGGAATTTGCCATGTTCCGGTGCCGCCCCTCAGCTTCGGCTTAACATGTGGCTGCGCCGCAGCAATCTCATCAAACGAGCCCGCTTACACGGGCCATGTCCGCCCGGGCAAACGCCGGCTCGGTCGCGTCGATCACCCCTCCTCCGAGGCAGCGATCTCCGTCATACAGCACCACGTACTGTCCGGGGGTCACCGCGCGCTGCGGCTGATCGAACAGCACGTGACAATGCCTCGTATCAGGATCGATTTCGACAACACAGGGCTGATCGCCCTGGCGATAGCGGGTCTTCGCGCGGCACCGGTACGGCAGCCGCACCGGCGCCTGTCCGGTGATCCAGTGAAACCGTTCCACGCTGAGCGACCGGCTGTACAGGGACGGATGATCGTGGCCCTGCGCCACCACCAGCGTGTTGTCCCGCTGATCCTTCGCCACGACGTACCATGCCTCGCCGCTCCCGTCGGCGCTGCCGCCGATACCGAGCCCCTTGCGTTGTCCGAGAGTATAGAACATGAGTCCCTCGTGCTCTCCAATCTGACGACCATCCAGCGAGCGGATCTCTCCCCGCCGGGCCGGCAGGTAGCGGCCGAGAAACTCCCTGAACCGGCGCTCACCGATGAAACAGATCCCCGTGCTGTCCTTTTTCGCGTGGTTGGCGAAACCGGCGGTCCGGGCGATGCGGCGCACCTCGCTCTTGAGCATGCCGCCGAGCGGGAACACGGCACGGGAAAGCTGTTCCTGCGTCAATGCATGCAGGAAATAACTCTGGTCCTTGTCCGGATCGCGCCCCTTGAGAAGATAGAAAATACCGTCCCGCTCTTCGACCCGGGCATAGTGCCCGGTGGCAATCCGTTCCGCACCGGACGCCAGGGCATGATCGAGGAATACGCGGAACTTGATCTCGCTGTTGCACAGGATGTCCGGATTCGGCGTGCGCCCCGCCTGGTATTCCCGCAGGAAATAGCTGAACACACGTTCGCGGTAAGCATTGGCAAAATTGACGGCATCGAGCTCGATGCCGAGCCGGTCGCACACTTCCAGCGCATCGCGCACGTCGCGCTCGGCCGGGCATTCACCGCCAGGGTCTGATTCTTCCCAGTTCTTCATGAACAGACCGCTGATCGTCGCGTGTCCTTGCTGTTGCAGCAACAGCGCCGCCACGGAGGAATCCACTCCCCCGGACATCCCGACGACGACCCTGGAACACCCCGGTTTTTTCATGAAAATAGAACTGTGATTCAGTTGATTAAAACAGTCTCTTCACAACGGATCGATGACCTGGATGTATCCCCGGACGCTTCGATCAGGCGGCGTCCAGACACACGAGCAGGTCAAGCGGGTAACATTTTCCCGCCATAAAATCATCGATGCACTTCAAGACCATCGGGCTGCGCAGCGCATCGCCTCGGGCGGCCACTTCAGCCCGCGTCAGCCACATCACGGCGCGGATGCCGTCGTCCGGTTCGAGCGCCGGGTCATGGTCCAGGGCGTTGCAGGCGAAGGCGACGCGGAGAAAGCTCCGTGCACTGGGCGAGGTCCACTGATGGATACCCACCACGGCGGTCGGACGGATCCGCCATCCGGTCTCTTCACGCGTCTCGCGTACCACGGCATCAAGCAGGCTCTCGCCCCGCTCCAGATGTCCGGCCGGCTGGTTGTAGACGATACGATTCTCCGCTTCCTCCTCAACAATCAGGAAGCGTCCCTCATGCTCGACAACGGCCGCGACGGTGACGTGGGGTTTCCATCTCATGTCGTGATTCACCGGAGCGCGGAGCCTCCGCGCGCTTCAGGTTTCGCACCTCTTGCTGTTAGTATTAGCATAGCATTTCTTCTTCAACCGCATGAGTGAGAGTATAAATGACCTATCAGCACGTCGAAATCCCCGCCGCCGGCAGCAGGATCACCCTTAACAAGGATCTTTCACTCAATGTCCCGGACCGCCCGGTCATACCCTTCATCGAGGGCGACGGGATCGGCGTGGACATCACGCCGGTGATGCGCGACGTCGTCGATGCCGCCGTCCGCAAGGCCTACGGCGGCCGGCGTTCGATCGTCTGGATGGAGATCTACGCGGGCGAAAAATGCACCCGCGTCTACGGCAAGGACACCTGGCTGGCCGGGGAGACCCTGGAAGCGATCCGCGATTTCCTGATCGCGATCAAGGGCCCGCTGACCACTCCCGTCGGCGGCGGCATACGATCGCTCAACGTCGCACTGCGCCAGGAACTCGACCTCTACGTCTGCCTGCGCCCCGTGCGCTACTTCTCCGGCACGCCGAGCCCGCTGAGACACCCGGAAAAGACCGACATGGTGATCTTCCGCGAAAACGCCGAGGACATCTACGCCGGCATCGAATGGGAGGCCGGCTCGCCGGAAGTGCGCAAGGTCATCCAGTTCCTGCAGCAGGAAATGGGCGTGAAAAAAATCCGTTTCCCGGGCAGCTCGGGCATCGGGATCAAACCCGTATCACAGGAGGGTACCGCCCGCCTCGTGCGCAAGGCGATTCGTTACGCCGTCGACAATAACCGGGAATCGGTGACCCTCGTGCACAAGGGTAATATCATGAAATACACCGAGGGCGCCTTCAAGAACTGGGGGTACGAGATCGCGCGGAAGGAATTCGGGGCGACGGAGATCGACGGCGGCCCGTGGTGCCGCTTCAGCAATCCCGTCACCGGCAAGCCGATCGTGGTCAAGGACGTGATCGCAGACGCCTTCCTGCAGCAGATCCTGCTGCGCCCCGAGGATTACAGCGTCATCGCGACGCTGAACCTCAACGGAGACTACATCTCGGATGCCCTCGCCGCCCAGGTGGGAGGGATCGGCATGGCGCCGGGGGCGAATCTGTCCGATTCCGTCGCCCTGTTCGAGGCCACCCATGGGACAGCCCCGAAGTACGCAGGCCAGGACAAGGTGAATCCCGGGTCGCTGATCCTGTCCGGAGAGATGCTGTTGCGGCATTTGGGGTGGACCGAGGCCGCCGACCTGATCATCAAGGGCATCATGGGGGCAATTTCGGCAAAGCAGGTCACGTACGACCTCGAACGCCTGATGTCAGGTGCGACCCTCGTAAGCTGTTCCGGTTTCGGCAAGGCCATCGTCAACCGGATGTGAACCGCCACGGCGGCCGGACGGGCCGCCTCCCGGCGCTTCAGCCCTCCGGGCTGAGGCGGATCTTTTCGGCAAACAGCCCCTTGGGGCCATTCGAGATATCAAATTCCACCTTCTGGCCCTGCTTGAGGCTTTTATAGCCTTCCATCTCGATCGCCGAGAAGTGGGCAAACACGTCGTCGCCCCCGCCGTCGGGTGAAACGAATCCAAACCCCTTGGCATTGTTGAACCATTTCACGATACCTGTGGTCATTTTACCTGCCACCTCTTCGAGTTATGCGCAGTAAAACACCGCCTGCTATTGTTGTGCGAATAGCATCAGGAAATATCGGGACTGCTGGATATGGAAACACGCTGACACGGCAGGATCCCCAGTATCCACACCGTACGGGATTACGATTGCCTCGCTCAAGGAATGCACGCGGGAAACGACGCCGTCACCCCCGAACATACTCTCCCCTCTCGATGCCACCTTGACACATTGATAATAGGTCAAACACCCACTATCGCGCTTCACTTTGCGTAAGTTTGATCGACGAGTCAAGATCCGTCAGCGGAGTGGCGCGTCCGGACCCGGCACCGGCCTGGCGTCCGTCGCCCGGGAGCCGTCTCGGAGGCGAAGCCGGTGTCGGCTCAACCGCGACACGCGCGCACCCGGCAATCATGCGGCCGCCCCTTTAATCCGCTCGCGCTGCCCCAATCATAAATGGCATGGACAGCACAGAATCAACCCGCCCCGCGTTTGGCAAGCATTTTGCACTTTAACTCCGGAGCCTAAACATTTCCCTAAATCTTGACGCTATACTTGGTACGCACAGAACAGCTCGGCCAGCGCCGGCAAGTCGGCTTGAGATCGGACAATGACGGTGTGTTACTCTTTGGCCAATAAAGAATTTTGTCATTGACTAGGATATAATTGGTGCGTCATGAAACAGACTAAGCAGCGTCATACCACCAGCGACAGCCTGGCCCTCCAGGAGGCCAAGCCCAAGCTCAAGCGCCCGCCTTTGTACAAGGTCATCCTGCTGAATGACGACTACACCCCGATGGATTTCGTCATTCAGGTGCTGCAGAAATTCTTTGCCATGAACCATGAGAAAGCGACGCAGATCATGCTCCATGTTCACACCCGGGGGATGGGCGTGTGCGGGATCTTCAACCGCGACATCGCGGAAACGAAGGTGGCGATGGTCAACCAGTTCGCACGGGAAAACCAGCACCCGCTCAAGTGCACGATGGAAAAGGTCTAACACGATCCGACTACAATGATCAGGTGGTGATGATGCTAAGCAAGGACGTTGAATATACGCTGAACGTCGCCTTCCAGGAGGCTCGCGACAAGAATCATGAGTTCATCACCGTCGAGCACCTGCTGCTCGCCCTGCTGGAAAATCCCTCGGCGGTGGCCATACTGCGCTCCTGCGGGGCGGACCTCGACAGCCTCAAGCACGACCTGACCGTCTTCCTCGAGGAAACCACCCCCATCCTGCAGGACGACGGACGCGACACGCAGCCCACGCTCGGCTTCCAGCGCGTGTTGCAGCGTGCGGTATTCCATGTGCAATCGTCCGGCAAGCGCGAAGTCGGCGCGGCCAATCTGCTGGTGGCGATCTTCGGCGAACAGGATTCGCAGGCGGTCTACTGCCTGAACACGCAGAACATCACGCGACTCGACATCGTCAACTACATCTCCCACGGCATCACCAAGGCCGAGGGGGAGGAAGAGAGCGAAGGCATGCTGTCGACCGACAGCGAGACGGAGGCCGAAAGCCCGGCGCGCAGCCCGCTCGACAACTACGCGACCAACCTGAACCAGCGCGCCCGCATGGGGATGATCGACCCCCTCATCGGCCGCGAGCAGGAACTGCAGCGCATGATCCAGGTGCTGTGCCGCCGCCGCAAGAACAATCCCCTGCTGGTCGGCGAGGCCGGCGTGGGCAAGACCGCCATCGCGGAGGGTCTGGCCAAGAAGATCATCGACGGTGACATCCCGGACGTACTGGCCCAGAGCACGGTGTATTCACTCGACATGGGCGCCTTGCTCGCCGGCACCAAGTACCGCGGCGACTTCGAGAAGCGCCTCAAGGGCATCCTGGCCCAGTTGCGCAAGGAACCCGGCGCCATCCTCTTCATCGACGAGATCCATACCATCATCGGAGCGGGCTCCACCTCGGGCGGCGTGATGGACGCCTCCAACCTGATCAAACCGATGCTCTCGTCTGGCGAGCTGCGCTGCATCGGGTCGACCACCTACCAGGAATACCGCACCATCTTCGAAAAGGACCGTGCGCTGGCGCGCCGCTTCCAGAAGATCGACGTCACCGAACCGAGCGTGGACGAGACCTACAGGATCCTGCAGGGCCTGAAGGCGCGTTTCGAGCAGCACCACAAGGTCAAGTATTCCCGTGAGGCACTGCGCACGGCCTGCGAGCTCGCCGCGCGCTACATCAACGATCGCCACCTTCCCGACAAGGCGATCGACGTCATCGATGAGGCCGGCGCCTACCAGCGCCTGCTGCCTCCGTCCAAGCGCAAGAAGACCATCGGGGTCAAGGAAGTCGAGGCCATCGTCGCCAAGATCGCGCGCATCCCGGCGAAGACGGTGTCGAACTCCGACAAGGACAAGCTGCGCACCCTGGACCGCGACCTCAAGATGGTCGTGTTCGGCCAGGATGAAGCCATCGAGACGCTGGCCAATTCGATCAAAATGGCGCGTTCCGGCCTCGGCAACGAAGAGAAGCCGATCGGCTCCTTCCTGTTCGCCGGTCCGACCGGCGTCGGCAAGACCGAGGTGACGCGCCAGCTGGCCAAGATCGCTCGGCATTGAACTGCTCCGCTTCGACATGTCGGAGTACATGGAGCGCCACACGGTGTCACGCCTGATCGGCGCCCCGCCCGGTTATGTCGGCTTCGACCAGGGCGGCCTGTTGACCGAGGGCATCACCAAGCACCCGCACGCGGTGCTGCTGCTGGACGAGGTCGAGAAGGCGCACCCGGACGTGTTCAACCTGCTGCTGCAGGTGATGGACCATGGCACGCTCACGGACAACAACGGCAGGAAGGCCGACTTCCGCAACGTCATCATCGTGATGACGACCAACGCCGGCGCCGAACAGGCCAGCCGCGCGTCAATCGGCTTCACCCAGCAGGACCATTCCACCGATGCGATGGAGGTCATCAAACGCGGTTTCTCGCCCGAATTCCGCAACCGGCTCGACGGCATCATCCAGTTCAAGCCGCTGTCGCCGCAGACCATCAGTCACGTGGTGGACAAGTTCCTGATCGAGCTGGAGCACCAGCTGGAGGAGAAAAAAGTCTCGCTGCGCATCGACGACAGCGTACGCGAATGGCTGGCGGTGCACGGTTTCGATCCCAAGATGGGCGCCCGCCCGATGGCGCGCACGATCCAGGAATTCATCAAGCGTCCGCTGGCGGAAGAATTGCTGTTCGGCCGCCTGTCCAAGGGCGGACGCGTGTGCATCAGCGTCGCGCAGGACAAGCTGGAGTTCGAGGTCGAAAGCGTCGAAGAGCCGGTGGAAAGCTGAGTCTTACTTGGCGCGGAACGAGATCCGTCCCTTGGTCAGGTCATAGGGCGTCAGCTGCACGGTGACCTTGTCACCGGTGAGTATCCGGATGTAATGCTTGCGCATCTTGCCCGATATATGGGCAGTCACCACATGCCCGTTGTCCAGCTGAACGCGGAACATGGTGTTCGGCAGGGTCTCGATCACCGTGCCTTCCATTTCAATGTGTTCTTCTTTTGCCATACACTCCTAAAGGGTCGTGGATTCCACGCCAAAGTAAAGCGGTCGGGGCCGCGGATAAGTTAACCTTTATACCGCCCCTGTCAAGTACCTGACTGGGATATCTGCGCCGGGATTACCCGGCAGGGTCGTCGCACCGCCGCCAATGTCCGTCAAGCAGCAGCTCATAGGGACGGTAGGCGACTTTATAACTCATTTTGCGGCAATCTTCGATCCAATAGCCAAGATAAAGCCATTTCTTCCCCAGGCTGCGCGCCGCCTCGATCTGCCACAACACCGCGTATACCCCCAGGCTGCGCCTGGCCTGCGCGGTATCGAAGTAGGTATAGACGGCGGACAGCCCGTCCGCCAGCACGTCCGTGACCGCGACGGCCACGCAGTGACCGGAATCGATGAATTCGATCAGCCGCGTCTCGATCCCCTGCCCGGAGATGAATCCCAGGTAACCGTCCGGCGTCGTCTCCTCCATCCCGCCATTGGGATGCCTGCCTTCGATGTAACGGCAATAGAGTGCATAGTGCTCCGCATCGAAGCCGGGCGGACGTTCCCGCACCAGCAGATCGCTGTTGCGGGACCAGATCCTGCGCTGGGTGCGCTGAGGCCGGAAAGCATCGACCGCAACGCGCAGCGGTACACAGGCCGCGCAGGCGGGACAGGCGGGACGGTAGACGCGATTTCCGCTGCGCCGGAAACCCAGTGGCGCCAGCCGGCTGTACAGCCGCGTCCCGACCGCCAGGCCGGGATCGACCACGACATTGACCGCCTGCCGGCCGGGCAGGTAACCGCAATCATGCACAGCGGTCAGAAAAAAAGCGACTGCCTCGTCCTTACCGCCCGGTGAGGCCATGGTCATCCGGGTGCGGCCCCGAAGGGGCGGCGTGATCAAAACACCAGGGAACTCGCGGTCCCTCGCGGACACACTCGCTCAGCAGCCCGTTGAACTCCGCCCGCGATATCTCGGCCGCGCCGAAGCGCCTCAGATGGTCGGTGGTCATCTGACAGTCGATCATGGTGAAACCCCAGCGTTGCAACTGCCGCACCAGCTGCACGAAGGCGACCTTGGAGGCGTCCCGGCGCCGGAAAAACATCGATTCACCGAAGAAGACCCCGCCGAGCGCGACGCCGTAAAGACCGCCCGCCAGCTCCCCCTCGAACCAGGCCTCGACCGAGTGCGCGTGGCCGAGATCGTGCAGCCGCGTGTACGCATCCACCATGTCCTCGGTGATCCAGGTACCGCCGTCAGCGCAGCGCGGCTCGGCGCAGGCGCGGATGACCGCCGCGAAATCCTGGTCGAAGGTCACCGCATACACGCCCTGCCGGATGAGCTTGTCCAGACTGCGTGAGACCGCCAGCCGTTCCGGGAACAGCACCATGCGCGGGTCGGGCGACCACCACAAGATCGGCTGACCAGGACTGAACCATGGGAATACTCCCCCCCGGTAGGCCTCGAGCAGCCAGTCGGGATCGAGACAACCGCCGATCGCGAGCAGGCCGTTCGGCTCCTCAAGGGCGCGCTCCACCGCGGGGAACCGGTCCGCCACGGCATAAGGATCCAGCAGTACGGGAAACCGCATCGTCATCACCCGGGGTGTTTGAACGGGAGCTGGCCGCGCATCTCAACCAGGTAATTCTCCATCGCGCGGCCCTCGCGCACAAGGAAATCGCCGACCGCCGCCTGAAACCGTGGATCCGCGATCCAGTGCAGGGAGTATGTCGGCGACGGCTCGAAGCCGCGCCGGACCTTGTACTCACCCTGCGCACCGGCCTCGAAGCACCGCAACCCCCGTTTGATGCAATAGTCTATCGCCGCGTAATAACACAGCTCGAAGTGCAGATGGCGATACTCTCCGGCGGCACCCCAGTGGCGCCCGTACAGGGAATCGCCGCCGAGATAGAACTGCGCGCCCGCGACATAGTCCCCGGCATGGCGCGCCAGGATCAGCAATGAGCTGTCGCCCATCACCCGGCCGATCTCGCGGAAAAAGCCGCGACTCAAGGGTGCATGATTCCCCTTCTTCTCGAAGGTGTTCAGATAAAACCGGTGGAACCGGTCCCAGGTCGCGGGATCGGCCTCGCCTCCCTGCACCACCTCGATCTCCACCCCCTGCTCCCGCACCTGTCTGCGCTCGGCGCGCACATTTTTCCGGTGTCGGGCGGAGAAACGTGCGAGGAAATCGTCGAAATCGGCATAGCCGCGGTTGTGCCAGTGGAACTGGCAGCCGGTGCGCGCCAGCAGCCCGTGGCGTTCGAGAACGGCGCGTTCCTCCGGCAAGGTGAACAGCCAATGCAGTGACGACACGCCCGCGGCACGGGCATGCGAGAGCGCCGCATCGACCAGTCCGTCCGCCAGCCCCGCGTCCGTGCACAGGATGCGGCGTCCGGTCACGGGGGTATAGGGAACGGCGACCACCAGCTTGGGATAATAGGGCCTTCCCATGCGTTCATGGGCGTCGGCCCAGGCCCAGTCGAAGACGAATTCGCCGAAGGAATGCGCCTTGAGATACATCGGCAAGGCCCCGCGCAGACGCCCGGAATCTTCGTGGACAAGGTAGCAGGCCTGCCAGCCGCTGCGTCCGCCGACAGCGCCATGATGCTCGAGGGCGGCGAGAAACTCGTGACGCAGGAACGGCATTTCCGCTCCTGCGAGCGCGTTCCACTGCGCGGGATCGACCTGATCAATGGTGGGAAGAATGCGTATCGGCATTGACCGGGCCGCGGCGCGAGAAACACACGGAGGCCGCCTGAGAAAAATTCTGCACGCCCTTATTTCACCGACAACACACGCACGCCGATCTCATAGGTATCCGGGCCGTCGTCGTGCATCACCGTCCCCTCATTGCGCACCGGGGCGCTGCGCACCACTTCGACAACGGCGCTCAGCATCGGGATCGAAAGCTGGCCGGGGCCGACCCGCAGCTCGATGGTCGTACCGACCTCCAGCCCGTCCGCGGCGATGAACAGCATGCCGCTGGCACTGATATTTTTGATCACGGCGCCGCGGGCGGCCTGCGCGCCTGCAACGCCGTAGCGGGCATCACAATCGGTCGCGATGCGCGGGAAGCCTCTCTGTTCGGGCGATGTGATCACGTCGGCGGCCTCCCCCTTCGCGCCGGCGGGCGCGTTATCCGCACCGTGTCTAGCGGGTTTCTTCCAGATGGTCCAGATATCGCTCCGCGTCCAGCGCCGCCATGCAACCGGTGCCCGCCGAGGTCACCGCCTGGCGGTACACCGAGTCAGCCACGTCGCCGGCGGCGAACACGCCGGGCACGCTCGTCGCGGTGGCATTGCCCATTATACCGCTGTTGACAATGATGTAACCATTGCGCATCTCCAGCTGTCCCTCGAACAGGCCGGTGTTCGGCTGGTGGCCGATGGCGATGAAGACTCCGTGCACGTCGAGCTCGCGCGTCCCACCGCCCGCCACATCCCGGATGCGAATGCCGGTCACGCCGGCGTCGTCGCCCAGGACCTCGTCCAGCACCGAATTCCAGTGAATCGCCACGTTGCCGTGTTCCGCCTTGCCGAACAGCTTGTCCGCCATGATCTTCTCGCAGCGGAACCTGTCGCGCCGGTGGATGACATCGACCCGGGAGGCAATGTTGGAGAGATACAGCGCCTCCTCGACCGCGGTATTGCCCCCACCGATTACGGCGACGGGTTTGTTGCGGTAGAAGAAGCCATCACAGGTGGCGCAGGCGGACACACCGCGCCCCTTGAAGGCCTCTTCCGACGGCATCCCGAGATATTTGGCCGATGCGCCGGTCGCGATTATGAGGGCATCACAGGTGTAGCTGCCGTTGTCGCCCCGGAGCAGGAACGGACGACGTTTCAGGTCAACCTCGTTGATGTGATCGTGCACGATCTCGGTCTCGAAGCGCTCGGCGTGGCGGCGCATGCGCTCCATCAGCTCGGGCCCCTGGACGCCGTCGGCATCGGCAGGCCAGTTGTCCACGTCGGTGGTGGTCATCAACTGTCCGCCCTGCTCCAGTCCGGTAACGAGGACCGGACGCAGGTTGGCGCGCGCCGCATAGACTGCCGCCGTATAGCCGGCCGGGCCCGAGCCCAGGATCAACAGGCGGCAATGCTTGATTTCGCTCATAATGTCTCCGTGATATATATGGCCGGACGCCCGCGGCGACAGATCCATGCATCGGCAACAGCAGACCCTACCGTGGTTGAAGCCGGCCGCTGCGTGACCCACCCCGGATTAGACTGAGAATTGCCCGCAAAACCCAAACTCCATTACATTATAGTATTAACGCTTCAGCCTGTTTCAACTCGTTGTCGTTTATACGAGTCAACCCGGTCAGGACGACACCACGGCATCATGCGCATCGGCATCCCCCGCGAGATCAAACCCCTGGAAGGCCGTGTCGGCCTGATACCGGCCGCCGCGCACGAACTGGTGGACCAGGGGCACGAAGTTCTGGTCGAACAGACGGCCGGTCAACTGAGCGGGTACCCCGACCAGGTCTACCGCGACATCGGCGCGCGCGTCGTAACGGATGCCGCCGCGCTGTACGGCGCGGCCGATCTGATCATAAAGGTCAAGGAACCCGTCGGTCCCGAACTGCAGTTGCTGCGCAAACACCACCTGCTGTTCAGCTACCTGCACCTGGCCGCCAACCTGCCGCTGCTGGACAGACTGCGGGAGATCGGCCTCACCGCGGTCGCCTTCGAGACGGTGGAGGACCCGGCCGGCCGCCTGCCCCTGCTGGCGCCGATGAGTGACATCGCGGGGCGGCTCGCCGTGCAGATCGGCGCCAACCTGCTGCAGCTTCCCGCCGGCGGAAAGGGGCTGCTGCTGGGAGGCCTGCCGGCGGCGGAGCGCGGACGGGTGGTCATCCTCGGCGGCGGTGTGGTCGGCGGCGCCGCCGCCGAGGTGGCCGCCAACTTCGGGGCGGAGGTCGTGGTATTCGATCGCCGCCGCGACCGCCTGGAGGCGATGCGCGCGCTCGGCCACAACGTCACCGCCCTCTATCCCTACGCGGATGCGATCCGGCGCGAGGTGGCCCGCGCAGACCTGCTGATCGGAGCGATCCTCATCACCGGTGCGCGAGCACCGCACCTGGTGTCGGCGGAGATGGTCCGCACGATGCAGCCCGGCAGCGTCATCATCGACGTCGCCGTCGACCAGGGCGGCTGCATCGAGACCACCCGGGCGACGAGCTACGCGGATCCGACCTTCGTCTGGGAAGGCATCGTCCATTTCGGCGTCACCAACATGCCCGGCGCGGTACCCAGAAGCGCCTCCCAGGCGCTCTCCGCCGCACTGCTCCCCTATGCGCTGGCGATCGCCCGCGAGGACTGGCGGCGGCACCCCGAGCTGTCGCGCGGCATCAATCTGAGCGGCGGGCAGATCACCCATCCGGCACTGCAGCAATATGTGGCATAATCTGCCCTTCACCGAAACCCGACGCCCCGCTGCGGGCCGCACATCCTGAATGGCACAGGCAACACGCAAGAACGCAAAGACGACCGCCGCCGCGGAAACGCATCATCACCACGGCCTGAGAGAGGGCGCGCTGTTCGTCCTGGGCGCGATTGCGATCTACCTGCTGCTCTCGCTCGCCACCTACAGCAACGATGATCCGGGCGTATCCTACAGCCCGATCAACCCTGACAGAGTCGCCAACGCGGGCGGGTTCGTCGGCGCCTGGCTGGCGTCCGCGCTGCTGCACGGTTTCGGCTATTTCGCCTACCTGTTTCCCATACTCATCGCCTACGGCGGCTGGCTGCTGTACCGCGGACTGCCGGACCGGGACTCCCCTTTCGCCATGCGGAGCTATATCCTCACCGGCATCGGTTTCGTCCTGACCATCCTCGCCGGGGACGGTATCGCCACCCTGCATTTCGGCTCCGCACAGGAGGCCTACCCGACGGACTCCGGTCCCGGCGGCATCCTCGGCAGCGTGCTGAGTGGCAGCCTGATCGCCCCATTCAGCTTCATCGGCACCACCCTGTTCCTGCTGGCGCTGTTCATGACCGGCATCACGCTGGCAACCGGGCTGTCCTGGTTCGCCCTGATGGATCGACTCGGCGCAGCTGCGATGGGCGTGGCAGGGCGGCTGCAGGACTACATTGCCGAGCGGCGGGAAGAGAACACGGTGCGCCAGCTGCGCCTGCATCGCTCCGAAGCGGTCAAGGAAGAACAGGAATTGAAGAAGACGCGCGTGCCGCCGCGCATCGAACCGGTGATCAAGCAGATCGAGATCAGCGAACGCGTCGAGAAGGAGCGTCAGGTACCCCTGTTCACCGCGCCGGCCAACGGCGAGCTGCCGCCCCTGTCTCTGCTCGACCCGGCCGAGCCGTCGCAGCACGCGCTCTCCACCGCCACCCTGGAGGCGATGTCGCGCCAGGTTGAGATGAAGCTGCAGGACTTCGGCATCGAGGCCCAGGTGGTCGCCGTCAACCCCGGCCCGGTCATCACGCGTTTCGAACTGCAGCCGGCGCCCGGCGTCAAGGTCAGCCAGATCAGCAACCTGTCCAAGGACCTGGCGCGCGCCCTGTCCACAGTGAGCGTGCGCATCGTCGATGTGATCCCGGGAAAATCGGTGATCGGACTCGAGATCCCGAACGAGCACCGCGAGATCGTGCGCCTGAGCGAGATCCTGCAGTCCAAGCAGTACGACGAGGCCGCTTCGCCGCTGTCGCTCGGCCTGGGCAAGGACATCAGCGGCAACCCCGTGGTGGTCGATCTCGCCAGGATGCCCCACCTGCTCATCGCCGGCACGACCGGCTCGGGCAAATCGGTCGCCGTCAACGCCATGATCCTCAGCATGCTCTACAATGCCTCGCCGAGCGAGATGCGCATGATCATGATCGACCCCAAGATGCTGGAGCTCTCCATCTATGAGGGCATCCCGCACCTGCTCGCCCCGGTGGTGACCGACATGAAGGAGGCGTCGAGCGCCCTGCGCTGGTGCGTGGGCGAGATGGACCGCCGCTACGCGCTGATGGCGCACCTCGGCGTGCGCAATATCGCCAATTACAACCGCAAGGTCGCCGCGGCGATCGAGGAAAACCAGCCGCTGCCCGACCCCTTCGCCAAGGTACCGGAAGGCCAGCCGCCGGCCACCCTGCAGCCGATCCCCTACATCGTGGTGATGATCGACGAGCTGGCCGACATGATGATGGTCGTCGGCAAGAAGGTCGAGCAGCTGATCGCGCGCCTGGCGCAGAAGGCGCGCGCCTCGGGCATCCACCTGGTGCTCGCCACGCAGCGGCCGTCGGTGGACGTCATCACCGGCCTGATCAAGGCCAATATCCCCACCCGCATCGCGTTCCAGGTGTCGTCCAAGATCGATTCGCGAACCATCCTCGACCAGATGGGCGCGGAGTCCCTGCTCGGCCACGGCGACATGCTGTACCTGCCGCCCGGCACCAGCGTGCCGACGCGCGTGCACGGCGCCTTCGTCGACGACCACGAGGTGCACAAGGTGGTCGACTTCCTGAAGAAATCCGGCGAGCCTGAATATCTCGACGAGCTGCTGCGCACTGCGGACGCCGACGGCGAAGGGGGCAACGGCTACGGCGACGAGGACAGCGGGGAAACCGACGCCCTCTACGACCAGGCCGTGCGCATCGTCACCGAGACCCGCAAGGCCTCGATTTCGGGCGTGCAGCGCCGGCTCAAGATCGGCTACAACCGCGCCGCGCGCATGGTGGAAGAGATGGAAAAAGCCGGCATCGTGGGCCCGCTCGAGTCCAACGGCAGCCGCGAAGTGATCGCCCCTCCGCCGCCTGCGGACTAGTCGCGCCCGCCATGACCGTACTCCCTCCGCGTTATCGAGCCGGCCGCACGCCCTGGCGGAAGCTCGCCAGCGCCGCGCTGCTGGCCTGCGCCGCCCTGCTCCCGCAGTATGCCGCGGCCGGCGTCGGCCTGGAACGCCTCGACCGCTTCTTCTCCGGACTCAGGTCCCTGGCCACGGATTTTGACCAGACCGTCAGCGACAGCGCGCAGAGGCCGACCCAGCACGCGCGCGGAAGACTGCAGATCCTGCGTCCCGGCCGCTTCCGCTGGACCTACGAGGAACCCTACGAGCAGACCATCGTCACCGATGGCGCCAGGCTCTGGGTATACGATCCCGATCTCGCCCAGGTCACGATCTCGAAACTCGACGCCTCCATCGGCAACACCCCGGCGATGCTGCTCAGCACCGAACAACCGCTCGACGACCTGTTCCTGATCACCGAACTGCCGGCGCAGGACGGCATCGCCTGGGTGCAGCTCGACCCGAGGCAGGAGGACGCCAATTTCACCCGCATCCGCCTCGCTTTCGACCGGGACACGCTCCACGCCATGGAGATCGTCGACGGCTTCGGCCAGACCATGCAGATCCGCTTCATCGGATTGCGGCGCAATCCCGCGATGGAGCCGGACGGGTTCGAGTTCATCCCGCCGGCCGGCGTGGACATCGTCGGCGACGACTGAACGAAGCGTCGCCTGCCGGCGAATCCGCGCGCATCCGCCGTCCCGTCTACCGCAATGGACAATGAGGCAATAAAACCGGAGTCCGGCTTCCAGCCGCTGGCCGACCGCATGCGTCCGCGCTCGCTGGACGACGTGGCCGGGCAGGATCACCTGCTCGCGCCGGGCAAGCCGCTGCGCAGCGCACTCGAGGCCGGCCGCCTGCACTCCATGATCCTGTGGGGACCGCCCGGCACCGGCAAGACCACGCTCGCGCGCCTCATGGCGGCGCGCGCCGATGCGCCTTTCATCAGCCTGTCGGCGGTATTCGCCGGCGTCAAGGACATCCGCGCCGCCGTCGCCGACGCGGAGCGTACCCTGCGCGAACAGGGACAGCGCACCGTCCTGTTCATCGACGAGGTGCACCGCTTCAACAAGGCGCAGCAGGATGCGCTGCTGCACCACGTCGAGGACGGCACCTTCATCCTCGTCGGCGCCACCACCGAGAATCCATCCTTCGAACTCAACAACGCGTTGCTGTCGCGCGCCCGCGTCTACGTGCTGAAGGGCGTCGACGCGGCGGCGCTGCGCCGCATCATCGACCGCGCACTGGCCGACGAGGCCCGCGGGCTCGGCGGTTTGCAGCTGGAAATGGCGGCCGAACAGCGCGATCGCCTGGCGCAGGCGGCGGATGGCGACGCCCGCCGCGCGCTCAACCTGCTCGAGATCCTCTCCGACCTCGTTCCCGAGCACGATGGACGCAGGATCGTCAGCGACACGCTGGTAAACGAGGTGATCGCAGGCGGCACGCGGCGCTTCGACAAGGGCGGCGAGATCTTCTACGACCAGATCTCGGCGCTGCACAAGTCGGTGCGCGGCTCCGCGCCCGACGCCGCACTGTACTGGCTGTGCCGCATGCTGGACGGGGGCTGCGATCCGCGCTACATTTCCCGGCGCGTCGTGCGCATGGCGAGCGAGGATATCGGCAACGCCGACCCGCGCGCGCTCGCGCTGGCAATGAACGCATGGGACGTGCAGGAGCGGCTCGGCAGCCCGGAGGGCGAGCTGGCGCTGGCGCAGGCGGTGGTCTACCTCGCCTGTGCCGCCAAGAGCAACGCGGTCTATGCCGCGTACAACGCCGCGCTGCGGGACGCGCAGCGTCACGGTTCACTCGAGGTGCCGCTGCCGCTGCGCAACGCGCCCACCGCGCTGATGAAGGAGCTGGATTATGGCAGGGACTATCGCTACGCCCACGACGAGGCGGAAGGTTACGCGGCCGGCGAAAACTATTTCCCCGACGGAATGGGGCGGCCGGTGTACTACCGGCCGGTGCCGCGCGGCCTGGAGACGAAGATCGCGGAAAAATTGGCCCACCTGCGCGAACTGGACAAGAAGCATGAGAAATCCTGATCGCCGCCATCACGAGGCGCGGCCATGACCCAGGTACTGGTGATCGCGCTCGGCGGCGCCGCCGGTTCCGTGTTCCGTTACTGGACCTCGCTCGGCGCCCATCACCTGTTCGGACGCGGCTTTCCCTACGGCACGCTGGCGGTCAACGTGCTGGGCTCGCTGGCGATCGGCCTGCTCTACGTGCTGCTGGTGGAACGCGGCAGCCTGGGACCCGAATGGCGCGCCGCCCTGATCACCGGATTCCTCGGCGGCTTCACCACCTTCTCCGCCTTTTCGCTTGAAACCCTGCTCCTGTTTGAACAGGCCGAACACCTCAAGGCCATCCTCAACATCGGCGCGAGCGTCCTGCTGTGCCTGGCCGCCGCGCTGGTCGGGCTCTACGCCGGGAGGCAGTTGTGAACTCGATCGAAGTGACCGTGGTCCGGATCTGTCTCATCGTTATGTTTAATGGGTGATAAAGCAGTTGCAGGCGGACGGGCTCGTCAAAACAGGTATCACTCATCACCCTTCACTCGTTAGCAGGAGCAGTTCATGGGTACGTTCAAAAGCTTAATCCTCGGTATCGTCACAGGCCTGATCGTCGGCCTCTGGTTCGGCGTCAACATCGGCAAGGGACGCGACTTCTACGCCAATCCGTTCGCCGGCAAAGACCTGACCGGAGATTTGATGGAATCCAGCGGCGAGATGCTGGAGAAGGGCGGGAAAGCATTAAAGGATATGAATAAAGATTAGTAAGGAGTCAGGGGGAGGCGCAAGGAGGTAAGGACGATATATTATCGCCTCACCCCTCACGCCTAACGCCTCACTTGTTATCTCCCCCGTAAAAACAACTTATCCAGCTCCTTCATATTGAGCTGCACCCACGTCGGGCGGCCGTGGTTGCACTGTCCGCTGCGCTCGGTTCGCTCCATGTCGCGCAGCAGGGCGTCCATCTCGGGCAGCGTGAGCCGGCGGTTCGCGCGCACCGCGCCGTGGCATGCCATGGTGGCGAACATGTCGTCCAGACGCTCGTGCACGCGCGCGCTGTCGCCGTGGATGCTGATGTCGGCCACGATGTCGCGTACCAGCCTCTCCACGTCAGCCTCGCACAGCAGGCTCGGGATCGCACGCACCGCCACCGCCTCCGGGGCGATGCGCTGCACCTCCAGGCCCAGTTCCGCGAACAGAGACTGACGGTCTTCCACCAGGGCGGCCTCGCGCGCCGTCAGGCCGATCGTCAGCGGCACCAGCAGCGGTTGCGTGCGGATCCCGCCCTGGTGGTGGGTCGCCTTCATGCGCTCGTAGACGATGCGCTCGTGCGCTGCGTGCATGTCGACCAGCACCAGCCCCGCGGAATTCTCGGCCAGGATGTAGACGCCGTGGATCTGCGCCACGGCGCGCCCGAGGAAGCCGGGCTCGGGGACGGCCGGCCCGGTGCCGGTCCGTTCCGGCGCCGCCGCGACCGCCTCCGCCACGGCGGCATCGAGCAGGCCGTAGGCCTCGCGATAGGACGGCTCCGCGACACGAAACGGGAACGAGGGCTGATGGACGCGCGGCGCCGGATCGTAGGGCCCCGACGGGGCCGCGTGCGCCGCACCGCCGGTATCCGAAGCGGAGGCGACATTGTCTCCGCCCGCCGCGCCTGGCCGATCCTGCGCCAGCGCCCGATGCAGGGTATGGAACAGGAAGTCGTAGACCAGCCGGCTCTCGCGGAAACGCACCTCGTGCTTGGTCGGATGCACGTTGACGTCGACCTCCTCCGGCGGCATGTCCAGGTACAGCACGTAGGCCGGATGGCGGCCCTGGTAGAGGACGTCGCGATAGGCCTGGCGCACCGCATGGCTCACCAGGCGGTCGCGGATGACGCGGCCGTTGACGTAGAAGTACTGCAGGTCCGCCTGGCCGCGCGAATGCGTGGGCAGGCCGATCCAGCCGCGCAGGCGCAGCCCCGCCGCCTCGCCCGCGATCGAGAGGCTGTGCTCGATGAACTCGCGCCCGCACAGCTCGGCGACGCGCGCCGTGCCGCCGGCATCCGGCCGCAGGGTGTACGCCGCGCGCTTGTTGTGGTTGAGGCGGAAGGCGACGTCGAAGCGGCTCAGCGCGATGCGGCGGAAGACCTCCTCGATATGTCCGAACTCGGTGCGCTCGCTGCGCAGGAACTTGCGCCGCGCGGGCACGTTGAAGAACAGATCGCGTACCTCGATCGTGGTGCCGGGCGGGTGCGCGGCAGGGACCGGGTCGCCGAGATCGCCGCGGCTGTCGTTGTCGACGCGCCACGCGGAATCCGCGCCTGCCTCGCGTGAACACAGGCCGAGCCGCGCGACCGACACGATGCTCGGCAGCGCCTCGCCGCGGAAGCCGAGCGTCGCGATGCGGCTCAGTTCGTCGAGGTCGGTCAGCTTGCTGGTGGCGTGCCGGCTCAGCGCCAGCTGCAGGTCGTCCCGGTGGATGCCACCGCCGTTGTCCGCGACACGGATCAGGCGCAGCCCGCCCTGCTCGATGTCGATCGCGATCTCGTCGGCACCGGCGTCCAGGCTGTTCTCCACCAGCTCCTTCACCACGGATGCCGGCCGTTCCACCACCTCGCCCGCGGCGATCTGGTTGGCGAGCTGTGTCGACAGGCGGTGGATTCTCATGCTGGATGCCGCGGTTGGTTCCCGGATTGACCTCGCCGCATTATATAGGAAAGCAGGCCATGCCTCCGGCTCCCGGGCAAGGCAGCGGGGGACATGCGTGAAACGACCTGCATCATCCGGCTGACACAGTGCGGAGTCGGGGCTATGTGAATACGTCCCGCCGGAAAACGATGGGGCGCGGGATAAGCGGGTACGGAGATCAGCCTTCGCGGTCGCCCGGGATCGTCAGCACCTGGCCGACGCGGATGCGGTCGTTCTTGAGGCGGTTGGCGGCGCGCAGGCGCTCGACGCTGACGCGGTACTGGACGGCCAGCGCGGACAGGCTGTCGCCGGGCGAGATGGTGTGACGGCGGCCGGCGGCGGCGATCTGGGTGCCGGCGGGCGGGTGCCTGGAGAAATAGTCCTTGATCCCGGTGAAGATCGCGCCCGCGACCTTCTCCTGATAGGCGGAGGTACGCAGGTTCTTCTCGTCCTGGGGATTGGAGATGAAGGCGGTCTCCACCAGGATCGACGGGATGTCCGGCGACTTCAGCACGACGAAGCCCGCCTGCTGGACCTGGTGCTTGTGCATGTGCGCGACCGGGCGCATGTTGCGCAGGACCGCATCGCCGGCCTCGAAGCTGGCCTGGAGGGTGGCGGTCTGCGAGAGGTCGAGCAGCACCGAGGCGAGCAGGTTGTCCTTGTCGTCGAGGCTGACGCCGCCGATCAGGTCCGAGGCGTTCTCCTTCTCCGCCAGCCAGCGCGCGGCCTCGTTGGTCGCCCCGTTCTGGGACAGCACGTACAGCGAGGAGCCACGCACGCTGCGGTCGCGGAAGGCATCGGCGTGAATGGACACGAACAGGTCGGCGCGGCTGTTGCGCGCCTTCAGCGTGCGCTTGCGCAGGCTGAGGTAATAGTCGCCGTCGCGCGTCATCACCGCCTTCATGCCCGGCTCGCGGTCGACCATGGCCTGCAGGCGGCGCGCGATCGCGAGCACGATGTCCTTCTCGTAGGCGCCGGAATAACCGCGCGCGCCGGGATCCTCGCCGCCGTGTCCGGCATCGATCGCGATCACGATGTCGCGCGGCTTCGCCTCGGGAACGGCCGCAGCCTTGACCGCGGGAGCGGCAGCCTGTGCCGGCGGGGCCTTCACCGGCGCCTTGTCCTTGTCCGCCGGCGCATCCTTCTGTGCCTGCTGCACCAGCTGATCGAGCTGCGCCTGCTGGGCCTGATGTTCCTGGCTGATCAGGTCGAACACCAGACGGTGGCCGTATTCCTCGTTGGGCTTGAGCAGGAAGGCCTTGTATTCGGTCTTCTGCTTGAGGTCGAGCACGATGCGGAGATCGCTGCTGTTGCGCCGCGCGTGGCGGATCGACTTCATGATCACGTCCGTCGCGACGGGCTGTTCCACCGCCTTGTCCAGCGTCGCGTTCGTGAAGTCGATCACCAGCCGGTCCGGATTGAACAGGCGTTCGACCTTGTAGTCGAGCGGCGCGCTCACGTCGAACACGACGCGGGTATTATCCGGCGCCGGCCAGACGCGCACGCCCTGGACTTCGATCCGCTCCGCCCAGGCGGCGGCCGGGGCGCAGAGCATCATCAGGATGGCGAACAGTCGTTTCATTCCGTGCTTATTCCCGCCCTCTCACAGTGGGGCAATGTTTAATATAATCCGGAATCAATTGCAAGCTTTTTAGATAGATACCCGCATGTGCTTGGGCATGCCGTGATGACACCCGAGTAAGCCATTGAAGATAGATTTACTAGACCGGGATGTCCCGCTGATTTTAGCGGCGGAATACCGTCATCTCCTTAAGATCCTCGTGCGACAGCCTCAACCCCGGGCGGGGTCAGGTCCGGCGAGGAGATGGGGCGTCAATCGTATCCGCCCGTATCCCGTCCAGCAGGCGGCTTCCCGCCTCCGTACCGGGGGCACAAGCCATGGCACGCCCGCCGTCCCGGAATGCGATCTCCACCCCCAGGTCAGGCTCGGGTAACAGGCCCGCACCGCGCTCCGCCCATTCGATCAGGCAAATTGCATGCCCGTCGAGGTAATCGCGCAGGCCGATGAACTCGAGCTCTTCCGGATCGGAAAGGCGATAAAGATCAAAATGATGAATGAGGATGTCGCCAAGGACATAAGTCTCGACCAGGGTATACGTCGGGCTCTTGACCGCCCCTGTCCAACCCAGCGCGCGCAACAGCCCGCGCACCAGGGTGGTCTTGCCCGCCCCCAGCGGCCCGCCCAGGTGAATCATCAGGCCCGGCGCGAGCACCCGCGCCAGCCGGGCGCCGAAGGCCTCCATCTCCTGCTCGGACGCCGCCTGAAACTCCATCCGGATTCCCATCAGGGTCCCGGGCGGGGGTTCATCAGCCGATGGATCGGCCCCAGCAGGTCGCCGGCGAGCAGGCCCCGCTCGCCGCCTTCCTCACCGGCGGCGAGGTCGCCGGCCGCGGCGTGCAGCGCCGTCGCGAAGCGCGCGGCCTCGGCGATGCCCATGCCCTGGGCGACCAGGCCGGCGGCCACCCCCGTCAGCAGGTCACCCATGCCGCCCGCCGCCATGCCGGGATTGCCGCCTTGGCACAGGCCGATCGCACCGCCGGGATCGCACACCAGCGAGCCGGCGCCCTTGAGTATCACGACGCCGCCGTAGCGCGACTGCAGGCGCGCGACTGCCTGGAAGCGGTCGTCCTGCACCTTCGCCGCCGTGCTCTCCAGCAGCCGCGCGGCCTCGCCGGGGTGAGGGGTCAGGATCCAGTCATCGCGCCGCATGGGGTCCTGGGCCAGCAGGTTGAGGGCATCGGCGTCGACCACCAGCGGCCTGGACTGGTCCAGCACCCGGCCGAGCAGTTCCCGCGCCCAGGACGAGCGGCCCATGCCCGGCCCGATGGCGATCACCGTGGCACGTTCGATCAGCGGCTCCAGCGCGGCGGCGTCCTCCACGCCGTGACACATCAGCTCCGGCTGCGCCAGGCTCAGCAGCGCGGCGTGGGTGGACCGCGTCGCGATGCTCACCAGGCCGGCGCCGGTGCGCAAGGCGGCCTTGCCGGCCAGCAGCACCGCGCCGTTCATGCCATGATCCCCGCCGATGATCAGAACATGGCCATGCTGCCCCTTGTGGGCGCCGCGGCCGCGCGGCTTGAGGCGGTGCGCCAGGGTCTGGTAGGAAAAGCGCGTGGCCGCCGCCTCGATCCGGGAAAATACCTGCGCCGGCACCCCGAGGCTGCTGTACTGGATGCGCCCGCTGCAGTCGGGACCGTCGGCGGTGAACAGGCCCTGCTTCAGCCCGATGAAGCAGACGGTGAGCTCCGCACGCACGGCGGCGCCGCGCATGCGGCCGCTGTCGGCATCCAGGCCGGAGGGCACGTCGAGGGCGAGCACCGGCGCCCCGCCCGCATTGATCGCCTCGACCGCGGCGCGCTGCGCGCCGCCGATGTCGCGGTCGAGCCCCGTGCCGAGCAGCGCGTCCACGACGAGATCATGGCCGGACAGCGCGCCGCCGGTGTAGGCCGCCGCTTCCACGCCGGCTTCGCGCAGGGAACGCGCGGCCTGCTGCGCCGCTCCGCGCAGCCGGTCCGCGTCGCCCACCGCGCAGACCGCGACGCCCAGACCGGCCTCATGCGCCAGGCGCGCCAGCACGTAGCCGTCGCCGCCGTTGTTGCCGGTGCCGCACACCACGCAGATGCGCTGCGCCTGCGGCCATTGCGCGCGCAGCAGGCGGAACGCCGCCGCGCCCGCGCGCGCCATGAGGGTCTCCGACGGGATGCCGTACTCCTCGATCGCAATGCGGTCGAACTCGCGCACCTGGGCGGCGCGGTAGAGCTGCAGGGGCAATCTTTCTTGCATACGCGCTATCATAGCGGTTATGCCCGGCAGCGCACAGAACCGACAGGCCGAATCCGATGCGGCGCCCTTCGCCGATCTCGCACGGAGCATCAAGGCCTGGGCGCGCGAGCTCGGCTTCGCGGAGGCCGGCATCGCCGATACCGCGCTGGGTGAACACGAGACCCGCCTGCTCAACTGGCTCGACCAGGGCCGCCACGGCGAGATGGAGTACATGGCGCGCCACGGCACCCGCCGCAGCCGCCCGCGTGACCTGCTGCCCGGCACACTGCGCGTGATCTCCGTCCGCATGGACTATCTTCCGCCGGGCGGGCGCGATCCCTGGGAGGTGCTGGGCGATCCCCGGCTCGGTTACGTCTCGCGTTATGCGCTCGGGCGCGACTATCACAAGGTGCTGCGCGCCCGCCTGCAGGCGCTGGCGGAGCGCATCGCCGCCGCCACCGGCCCCTTCGGCTACCGCGCCTTCGTCGACAGCGCGCCGGTGCTGGAGAAGGCGCTGGCGGAGCGCGCCGGGCTCGGCTGGATCGGCAAGCACACCAACCTGATCAACGCGCGCAGCGGATCATGGTTCTTCCTCGGCGAACTCTACACCGACCTGCCGCTGCCGTCCGACGCGCCCGGCACGAACCATTGCGGCAGCTGCCGCGCGTGCATCGACGTCTGCCCGACCCAGGCCATCGTCGGACCTTACGAGCTCGACGCACGCCGCTGTATCTCATACCTCACGATCGAGCTGCGCGGCCCGATACCGGTCGAGCTGCGGCCGCTGATCGGCAACCGCGTCTTCGGCTGCGACGACTGCCAGCTGGTGTGCCCGTGGAACCGTTTCGCCGTCCCTGCCGCCGAATCCGATTTCACGCCTCGCCACGGCCTCGACGCACCCGCGCTGTGCGCATTGTTTGCATGGAGCGAGGCGGAATTCTTACAATACACATCGGGTTCCGCCATCCGGCGCGTCGGCTACGACGGCTGGCGGCGCAATCTCGCGGTCGCGCTGGGCAACGCCCTGCGCGCCGCGGAGGATCCGGACAGAACGACCATCACAGAGAGCCTGACGGCGCGCAGCGACGATCCCTCGGATCTGGTGCGGGAACACGTCCACTGGGCGCTGGAACAACAGGCCGCAACGGCATAGCGCCGGAAGGCGGGGGAGACCGGGACATGAAACAGCCTCAACCGCGGCGCCGCGCCGCGGGATGGATCCGTAATTTCGTCATCCTGGCCGCCTGCGCCGGCATCGCCCTGCTGCTGCACACGCCGCCCGTGCCCGAGGCCGCGGCGCTCGACCTCAAGGCCCCGCCGCTGTCTCCGCTCGCCGAAGACGGCATCCACGATCCCACCGGCGAGGCCATCAACATCCTGCAGGATCCGACCGAGTCGATGAAGGCCTTCCCCAAGGACAAGCGCGGCGAGGTCGACTGGGTCAAGGCGCTCGACCAGGGCGTCATCAATCCGCGCAAGAGCCGCACCGACGATCCCTGGGAAACCGCCCTGATGCAGCCCATGGACATGAACATCCTGATGACCTCCACCGCCGACATGCCGTACGTGCTGTTCCCCCACCGCCAGCACACCGAGTGGCTCGCCTGCGGCAACTGCCACACGGAGATCTTCATCCCGCAGAAGGACGCCAACCCGATCACCATGACCAAGATCCTCAACGGCCAGTACTGCGGCCGCTGCCACGACAAGGTCTCGTTCTCGCTGTGGACCTGCGAGCGCTGCCACAGCGTGCCGCACGGGTCAGTGGGGAAGTGGTGGTGATTGAGGCGTGAGGCGTGAGGCGTGAGGCGTGAGGCGTGAGGCGTGAGGCGTGAGGCGTGAGGCGTGAGGCGTGAGGCGTGAGGCGTGAGGCGTGAGGCGTGAGGCGTGAGCAAAATGTTTGCCGGCCTCATATATCCTGTCAAGTACTTTGTCCGACGATGTTTCAGTATTTCTTTCTTACTCCTGACGCCTAACTCCTCACGCCTCACCTAATTCTTCACCGGCAACTTGATGAAGCGTTCCCGGTAATAGCGCAGTTCGTTGATCGAATCGCGCACATCGTCGAGGGCCTGGTGGGTGCTCGTCTTGGTGAAACCGTTGTAGACCTCCGGGGCCCAGCGGTGCGCCAGCTCCTTCAGGGTACTGACGTCGAGATTGCGGTAATGGAAATAGCGCTCGAGATCGGGCATGCAGCGCGCGAGAAAGCGCCGGTCCTGGCAGATGCTGTTGCCGCACATCGGGGACCTGCCCGGCGGGACGTACTGGCGCAGGAAATCCAGGGTGAGCCGCTCCGCCTCGCGCTCCCCGATCCCGCTGCTGCGCACGCGCCCGACCAATCCGGACTGGCCGTGCTGGCGCGTGTTCCAGTCGTCCATCCCGTCCAGCACCGAATCCGGCTGGTGGATCGCGATCACCGGACCTTCCGCCAGGATATTCAGGGTGCCGTCCGTCACGATGGTCGCGATCTCGATGATATAATCGCTTTCCGGGCTTAACCCCGTCATTTCGAGGTCGATCCAGATCAGATGATTCGCATCCTGTGCCATCGCCGCATTACCCGCATCGCGTCATGTTTGCGTAACAGTCCAAGTATATCGTCGGAACCGTCTTCCTTGTCCATCCTCCGATGAACGACTTCACCCTCGTCTTTCTCGCCGCCCTCACCCTGGCGAGCGCCGTGGAGTGGTGGCTCGACGGCCGGCAGCTGCGCAGCGTGCGGGCCCATCGCGGCAGTGTCCCCGAACCCTTTGCCGGCCGCATCAGCCTGGCGAATCACCAGAGGGCGGCCGACTACACCGTCGCGCGCATCGGCGCGGCCCGGGCGGCGCTGGCGTACAACGCCCTGCTGCTCCTGGGCTGGACGCTGGGCGGCGGCCTCGATCTCATCGACCTCGCCTGGCGCGGACTCGACCTCCCGCCGCTGGCTGCCGGCGCCTGCGTCGTCGCGAGCGCGCTGCTGATCAATACGCTGCTGCACCTGCCCTTCGCAATCTACCACACTTTCGTCATCGAGCAGCGCTTCGGCTTCAACCGCATGACGCCTGCGCTGTTCATCGCGGATCTGTTGAAGGGTCTACTCCTCGGCGCGATCATCGGATTCCCGCTGATCTTCGCCGCGCTGTGGCTGATGGCGCCCGCGCCGCAGGCGGCCGGTGGCCAGGCCGACCCATTCTGGTGGTTCTACGTCTGGACCGGCTGGCTCGCCTTCGCCCTGCTGATGAGCTGGATCTATCCGCTGGTGATCGCGCCGCTGTTCAACCGCTTCACCCCGCTCGCGGACGCCGAACTCGAGCGGCGCATCGGCGCGCTGCTCGAGCGCACCGGCTTCGCCAGCCGCGGCGTCTTCGTGATGGACGGATCGCGCCGCTCCGCGCACGGCAACGCCTATTTCACCGGCTTCGGCCGCGGCAAGCGCATCGTGTTCTTCGATACCCTGATCGAATCCCTGCGCCCGGCGGAGATCGAGGCGGTGCTGGCGCACGAGCTCGGCCACTTCAAGCGCCGCCACGTCGCCAAGCGCATCGCGCTGGCGGCGATCGGCGGCCTCGGCGCCGTGCTGATCCTCGACTGGCTGCTCCGCCAGCCCGGCTTCTACGCCGGTCTCGGGCTGGAACACGCCTCGAACCACGGTGCCCTGCTGCTGTTCCTGTTCGTCGCGCCGGTCTTCGGCACCTTCCTCAGCCCGCTGACGGGCATGCTCTCGCGCCGGCACGAATACGAGGCCGACGACTTCGCCGCGCGCGAGGCGGACGCGGGCGACCTCATCAGCGCGCTGGTCAAGCTCTACCAGGACAATGCCTCGACGCTGACGCCCGATCCGTATTATTCGGCCTTCCATTACAGCCACCCGCCGGCGGCCGCGCGCATCGCCCATCTCGCGGCGCGCGCACAGGGCAGACCCGCATGACGTCCGCCACCGCGACGCAGCCGGGACTGGTCATCGCGAATTACGGCCAGACCCTGCTGGTCGAGGCCGCCGACGGGACGACCTGCGCGTGCGTCGCGAGAAAATCGGCCGGACAGGCCGTGTGCGGCGACCGGGTGCTGTGGGAGGCGGGACACGGAAATGCGCACGGCGCCGTGGTGGCGGTCGAGCCGCGCCGCTCGCTGCTGGCGCGCATGGATGCGCGCGGAAAATCGAAACCGCTGTGCGCCAACATCGATCAATTGATCGTGGTCGGGGCCGCGCAGCCGAATACCGCCGCCGGCGCATCAGCGCCCGGCATCAACCACTCGCTCATCGATCACTACCTCGTCACCGCGGAGCTGCTCGGCCTAGGCGCCGTCCTGGTCGTGAACAAATTCGACCTGATCGATGAAACCCTGGCGATGAAGCTGCGGGATGAGATGGGCGGCTACCGCGCGGTGGGATTCGAGCCGCATTTCCTCAGCGCCAGGACGCGACTCGGCCTGTCCGGACTGTGCACGCAACTGCACGGCAGAACCAGCGTGTTCGTCGGCGAGTCCGGCGTCGGAAAGTCCTCCCTGCTGCAGTCGCTGCTGCCCGAACTGGAGATCCGCGTCGGCGCACTGTCCGAGGCCGGCGGCAAGGGCCGCCACACCACCACCAGCACCCTCCTGTTTCACCTGCCGGAGGGCGGGGACATCATCGACTCGCCCGGCGTGCGCGAATTCAGGCTGTGGCACATCAGTCCCGCCGAGCTGGCGCGGGGCTTTCGTGAATTCGGGCCCTTCCTGGGCGACTGCAAATTCCGCGACTGCATACACGACGGCGAACCCGGTTGCGCGATCGCGCTCGCCCGGGAGCGGGGGAAGATCAGCCGGCTGCGCCTGGACAGTTACCGCGAGATCCTGCATGGCGGTGGAGTACGACTAGGTGACAGATTTATAAATCTGTCACCATTCAGATTCCATTCAGCCGTGCCGAGGGGGACGGATTTAAATCCGTCCCCTTTTCCGCATTCACTCGGTCGCAGCAGGTCTGCGCGGGAACTTCGGCCTGCGTTCGATGCCGTCTTCCGGGCTGCCGTATCGCTTTTCCGCGTACGCGATGATGAACAGCGCCCCGCTCAGCAGCAGGATCGCGCCGGTCACCGCGAGGTAGAGATAGAGCCCGAATTCCGTGAGCTCCTTCTGCACGTCGATCACCAGGTGCCGCGCCAGGGCGGTGATGGCGATGAAGATCAGGAACTGCACGGGGAGTTTGTTGCTCTTGAAATAGCATCCGATCATCGCGCCGAATTCCAGGTAGATGAACAGCAGCAGGATGTCCTTCAGGTCGGCATAACCCTTTTCGACGATGCCGATGTACTCGTGCACGGCCGACCATACCACGGTGGCGCCGATGGCGAACAGCGCGAGGTAATGAAATCCGTCGACCAGATACCCGCCGATCTTCGCCAGTTTTTCCTCTTTCTCACCCATATCCCGCTCTCATGTTGCCAAACCGAATAATCCCGTCATACGACCAGCCTGTGGCGATACGACGGGGCTCACACCGACACCAGTACGTCAGCCTGACAGTCCATCAGCACGCGCTTCGTAACACTGCCCAGGAAAAATTCCTCAAGCATGCCTTCGCCGTGCCGGCCCCATCACGATAAGATCGCAATCTGTTCCTGTTCCTGCTCGACGATATTCCGCCAAGGATCTCCGTGCCGCACAAGCAGGCGCGCCTCCTCCAGTGCGATACCGGCCCCGGCAAGCAGCTCGCGCATCCTCTGCAGTGCCTCGTCCCGTGCTGCGGCGCGATAATATGTCACGGCTTCTTCCGAGACCCCGGCGAGGCGCAACTTGCCCTCGAAGGGCACGTCAAAGGCGTGCAGCAGCACGAGTGAGCGCAGGCAGGGGCCGGCGAGAAATCGATCGGCACCAACAGCCTGCGATATCCTCGTGTAGTGGCTGCTTGACCACCAGCAGCGGGAGCGCGGCCCGGCTCACCATCTTTCGCAGTCGAGCCAAGCAGCAGATGCTGCACGAAGCTCGTGCCCCGGGCGCCCAGTACGATCAGGTCCGCCCCCAAGGCATCCGCTTCCTCGTTCAGGCGATGTATTACCGTGCCCAGCACGACATGCACCCCGGCGGTCACTCCATGCTGGCTCAGCAGATTCCCGGCCAGTTGGCGCACTTCCTCCCGAACGGCGTCGACCAGGCGCTGCTCGGCGTCCGCGGGAACCTCGCGCACAAGCTGACGCAGCTTGCCCAGCGGACGACCTGGCAGCGATGACGTGCAGATCGAGCGCACCCCCGCCTCTGTGGATGTGCAGCGCCGCCCGCTCCGCCGCATGGCGCGAAGGCGCCGATAGGCCGGTGGAGGCCGAAATCGTTTGATGCGTGTCACCGCGTAACCCTTTGCTGATCGGCCGCCGGTTTCACCGCGGGTGCCTTACCGGGTAGACGCGGGGGTGCCGGAATCGATAGAATTCTTAAGCCATTTTCTTCTCGACGCAAGATGGAAGACTTAGAGCGTCGCCGGTGGTGCACTCTGCTGCTGCACGGGATTCCGTCTCGCGCCGCGGATATGCAGGCCAGCACCTCCCCAGCTGTCACGAACCGGCACGGACGCCATGGGCCTTGACGAGACACCCGACCTCCATGATGCGAATTCCGCGTGCAACATCGGATACCCGCACAAGTTACCCCGCGCTTGCGATTGACCTGCCCTCACCCAGGTGCTCCTGCTGCTCGGTACCGCGGTCGTGATCGTGATCGCGTTCCAGCGCCTGCGCATTCCGGCCAGCCTGGGCTATCTGCTGGTCGGTGGCCTGCTCGGCCCCACACCGCCGGCCCCGGTCATCGAGAGCGGGCAGATCAGGGGCTGGCAGAATTCGGCGTCGTCTTCCTGCTGTTCCCGATCGGTCCTGGTTTTCGCTGCCGCAGATCCGCACGCCTTTGCGGCATCCCGTTGCCTGGGTCGGGACGGGCCAGGTGCTGCTGACCACGCTCGTGGTCGGCGTCGCCGGCTGGCTGGCCGGCCTGCCACCTGCGGCGGCATTCGTGGTCGGCGCGTGCTTCGCGCCGTCCTCCACCACCATCATCAGCAAGCAGCTCGCCGAACAGGGGCGAGGAATACAGCCGGCACGGGCGGCTGGGCACGGCCATGTCCGTGTTCCAGGATGTCACCGCCGTCCCCTTCGTCGTCGTCATCCCCGTGCTCGGCCTGGCGACCGGCTCCGCGGCGCTGGCCGGCGCGCTCGGCTGGGCGCTCGCCAAGGCGGTGCTGGCCTTTGCCGCTGGTTTTCCTAGATCAGCCGCCGCTTCCTGCGTCCGCTGTTCCATGCCGTCACGGCGCGGCGCTCCGCCGAGCTGTTCACGCTCACCGTGCTGTTCATCTCGCTCGCAGCGGCCTGGACCACTCACAGCCTCGGCCTGTCGATGGCTTTTCGGCGCCTTTCTCGCCGGCATGATCCTCGGCGAGACCAGGGTTCCGCCAACAGTGGAATCCACCATCCGCCCCTTTCGCGATGTGCTGCTGGGGCTGTTCTTCGTCGGCATCGGCATGCTGTTCGATCCGTTCGCGATCCTGCATCTGGCATTGGACCCTGGCAGGTACGCGGCGATCCTGCTGCTGGTCAAGATCCTGCTGGTGGCGCAGATCGTGCGCCGGGCCGGAATCGACGCCTTCACCGCCTGGCGCACCGGCCTGCTGCTAGCGGTCGGCGGCGAGTTCGGTTTCGCGCTGCTCGCCATCGCGCATGACGCCGGCGTGATCGCGGAGGACGCCGGACACAGATCGTGCTGACCTCCGTGCTGCTCTCCATGATCGCGGCGCCGTTCCTCATCCGCTACAACCACGCGCTGGCGGGCCGCCTGCTGCGCCGACCGGCCGGGCGGACGCCGGGCGGCGGCGCGGATCGACATCGGGGTCGATCGCGCAGCTGCGCGACCATGTGATCATCTGCGGTTACGGGCGCGTCGGCCAGAGCGTGGCCCACTTCCTGGAAGAGGAGCATATCCCCTGCGTGGCGCTCGACCTCGATCCCGCGCGGGTGAAGGAGGCTCACCTCGCCGGCGAACGTGTCTATTACGGCGACGCCACCGAACGCGACCTCCTCGAGGCGCTCGGCGTCGACCGCGCGCGGCTGGTGGTCATCAGCCACGCCGACACCGCGGCCGCGCACAAGGTGCTGCACCACGTCCGCGCGCTGCGTGGACCTGCCGGTGATGGTGCGCACGCGCGACGAGGCCCACGTCGAGGAGCTGAAACAGGCCGGCGCCTCGGAAGTGGTGCCCAAACGCTGGAGGCCGGCCTGATGATCGCCTCGCACGCCCTGCTGCTGCTCAATGTCCCTCTCGCGCGCGTGGTACGCCGCATGCAGCAGCAGCGCACGACACGCTACCGCCTGCTGCGCGAAGTGTACCGCGGCGACAGCGCCCTCGTAGAAGACCCGCAGGAGGCGGACGCCGACCGGCTGCGGCCGGTGCTGCTGCCGCCGGACAGCCCGGCGATCGGCCACACCCTCGCCGAACTCAACTTCGCGGGCGTAGTGGTGACCGCGCTGGTGCGCCAGGGTGAGCGGCGGCTGTCACCGGCGGGCGAAACCGTACTGGAAGCGGGCGATGCCGTCGTGCTGTTCGGTTCTCCCGAAGATCTGCAGCGTGCCGAGGCGATCCTGCTCGGATAGCCGGGGTGACAGCCCCTCCGACCGGACCGACCGATCAGCTCCGCGACGCTGCGCCAGGATGCCGCCGACACTCGCTCATGGCGCGCAGGGCAGGCGTTCCATCAGGTAGCACAGGCAATCCTGCCGGATCACCCGGCGATCCAGCGTCAGCATGGACGGCGTTGACGGCACCTGCTGGGCGATGGTTCCACCCGTATCGAGACGGAAAAACCGGGCGGTGACGTCGTTGCCCGCCTCGTCGGAAACCTTCAGGGTCAGCGGGCGTGACGGATCCTGCCGCCCCAGAGCGTGCCCGGGGCAAGATCCTGAAAGTTATGGCGGTCGAGGTCGCCGGGCAGACTGAGATCCCGCGCCTCCGCATCGAATCGAAATCGATCCCGTCCCGGATCCCGACGGTCGCTACGGTATGGTACAGATCGATGTCATGCGGCGAGACCGGATGCCGGGGGAACTCCGCCAGGTGCAGGCAGGCCTCGACGAACTCCAGCGCGTGTTCCGTATTCTGCGGATTACCGGCCTTGCCGCATTCCACCGTGACCGCCGGACACAGATCGGCGAAGGCCAGCGACTGCACGCCGCGCGGGCGCAGGAAGTAGATCACCGTGCGGCTGAACAGCGTTGCCAGCCGGAGGAACGGCGGGTCGAGGCGGTTCACACAGGCATAGTGCGGATTGAGCCCGGTATTGTTGTGGATATCGATGCTGGCAGAGGATCGCGCGCCCGCATCTCCTCCACCACCGCGCGCATGACGGCGCTCTCGGGCCGTCCGTCGCCTCGCCGCCGGGCCAGGCGCGGTTGTAATCGAGCTGTCCCTCGAGCCGGCGCACACCACTGCCGCCGCGGCGACGTTGCCGATGAACAGGCTCAGGGCGCGCGGCAGTTCCCGTCTCTCGTATCGCTGCAGCAGCTCACGCACCGCCCGCCAGCTGGTGTCTTCGTTGCCGTGCAGCAGCGTGCTCACAAACAGCGGCCGGTCCCGCCGCCCCGGCAGGTGGATCAGTGTGGGGCCGCCCAGCAGTCGCGCCAGATCGGCCGGTTCCGCCGCCAACAGTCCGTCCGGGAGGTGGTCGAGGATGGTCAGCATAGGTCCCGGGTCTGTCCTGTCAGGACGCCGGCCAGCGATGCACCGGCGCACCACCCTGCTGGTGAACATGATAGGCGGCCGTCAGGGCGAACAGATCGTTGTCGTGGAGATCGAGGAAACGGCGCTGCCAGTCGCTGCCGGTCTGGCCGCCGGCGAGCCGCTCCACCATCGTCCCCAGGTAGCGTTCGATATCCTCCGGCGCCAGCCGCCGCGCCGTCAATCCCCGCCGGGCCAGCGGCAGCGGCTCGTCCTGCAGCAGGTCGGCTACGTCATATACCCGCCCGTCCAGCCAGGTCACTTCAGCGGCCAGGCCGTCGCGGGCACAGGTGTAGAAGTTGGCCTTTGCCGCGGCAAACGGCAATGACAGCTCCGGCGCCTCCTCCATCGTCGCCAGCATCTCCACCAGACCGTAGAACAGCGCTGCATTGGCGATGGTGTCGACCACCGTCGGTCCGGCCGGCAAGGGACGATGCTCGATGCGCACGTGGGGCGTGCCGTCGGCGTCGAAGCCGATCAACGGGCGGTTCCAGCGCCAGATGGTGCCGTTGTGCAGGCGCAGGTGGCTGAGTTCGCGCGGCGCGGCGGGGAGCTCTATCGGCAGCAGGACCTCATATTCGCTGGCATTGGTGAGGAAACATTCGAGCAGCGATTGCTGCACGTAACCGTAGCCGAAGGTCACGCGGTCGTGCGGCGCGTTATGCTCCTGGCCGTAACCCACCGCCACCGCCTGCTCGAACAGCGGGATGCGCGTCTCCGCCCACAGCCGGCGGCCGAACAGCAGCGGCGCGTTGGCGCACAGGGCGGTCAACGGACCGGAGATTATCTTCGCGGCGTTGTAGTAGCGCGCTGCATGGAGCGGATACACCTGCAGATGGATCTGGAACGAGGTGGCGGCCGCCTCCAGCATTACGTCGTGATGCTCGGTCTGGAGGTGATCATCCCCCAGGATATCCAGCCGCAGCGGGCGCCCGCGGCTGGGCGCAGCACCTGCTCGTTGAGCGCGCGGTAACGCCTGAGCGGCGGCGTCATATTGGCCACGCACAGGTCTTCCTGGCGCACGGTCGGCAGGATGCCGATCATGAGCAGGCGTGCGTCTAGATCGCGCGCGACCCCGCTGGCGCGCTGCCAGAGGGCGGCGAGATCGTGTTCCATGGCGCGCAGCGCAGCGCCAGTCAAAGGCCGCGGCGCGGTGTTGAATTCGATATTGAAGCTCGCCAGCTCGGGCGCCACCAGCTCGCCGGCGAAGCGCTCCATGAAACGAGATTGAGCGGCGCCGGGCGAAACCGCCCATCCACCAGCCAGGCCTCAGTTCAGATCCGGCGACATGGTGACGCTGCGACAGTCCCTGTGTTTCGAACAGCGCCTTGAGCAGCGCCGTTTCCTCGCGCAGGCGCGCCGAGAACATGCTGTGGTCATGCCGGGTGAAATGTGCGCGCTCGATCTCCTGACCCATCGGGGTTGCCCGCATCTGCTCCGGAGGGTTCTATGGCCTCAGCGAGCTTCGTTCTCAGCGCCCGACCAGTTTCAGCGAGGCCACGAGCATGTGCTCGTTTTTCAGCATGTCCGCCAGGGTATAGCCGTCGAGCACACCGAGGAAGGCGTCAGTTGCATCGCTCAGCGCGCCCTTGGGCGGCAAACCGGAGTGATCGGACAATTGCGCTGCCTGCCGTCGAAGCACTCAACGATGTTGAAATTCGCCTCGGCATGCCGCACCACGTCGCCGATGTTGATCAGCTCGGGCGCGCGCGCGAGGCTCAGGCCGCCGCCCTTGCCGCGGAGCGAATGGATGAAACCGAGGGTGGACAGGTTATGCACCACCTTGACCAGGTGGTTGCGCGAGATGCCGTAGCCCTGCGCGATCTCGGAGACGGTCGACAGGCGGTCGCGCCGCAGCCCCAGGTAGATGAGGACGCGCAGGGAGTAATCGGTATAGAGGGTAAGTTGCATACCTGCAAGTTACATCGAACCTAGCGGAATCTGCAACTGATCGTATCGTAAAAAAGCCCCCGGCCGAGGCCGGGGGGATACCTGTTGATACGTACCTTCCGATCCCGCGTCACCGAATCAGAATATTGTCACCCTTGCCCGCCTTCGGATCGGCGTCCGGTTTGTTCATGAGCACGGTTATAGCTCCGCTCATGGCCGCCTTCATGGAATGGTCCACAATGGCATTATTGGTGGGACGATCCTTAGGCGACACGATATCCAGCGACACCGCCTCGGATACGCCCAGGTTGTAAGTGGCCATGCCATGAACCACGTTCCTGGGGTTGCCATTCAGATATACCCTGTCCCAGATGCCGGCGATGGGGTGAATAGCGGCGGGCCGATTGATGTTGGCGTTCACATAATGGATGCGCACGCGCTCGCCCGGTTTTGCCTCCAGCACCTGACTCGCGTTCTGGTCGTGCACCGGATCGTAGTGGAACATCTTGCCGTTGATCAGGGAGCCGGTGTAGCCCTCATCCTCCATGATGGCGTGATGATCGTCAGCGTTGGCGAAATACTGCCCCTGAACCAGGACATACTCGCGGTCAGGTCTGGGGAACTTGTCGCTGTAGCCTTCCTTCGGGTCCACGATCACGATGCCGTACATGCCGCGCGCGATATGCTGGTGCATGGGAGCGGATCCGCAGTGATACATGAATACACCCGGATACTTGGCGTCGAAGGTGAACTTCTTGGTCTCTCCCCGGTTTGACTGGCGCAAACTCATCAAGGACGTCGACCTGCGCCGCATGGAAATCCATCGAGTGGCTTTCCTTGTTGGTATTGTCGTTGACCAGTTCGAATTCTATGGTATCGCCCTCCTTGACCCGGACCACCGGCCCGGGGATCTGACCTTCGAAAGTCCAGGCCGGATACTTTGTCCCCTTGTTGTCAATCTCGAGCATGACCTCCTTGGCGTGCATGACGACCTTCACCTTTTCAGCGAGGGCCGCCTGTGCATAGCCGGACAGGGCGGAAACAGCGGACACCGCTAACACCAATTTTTGAATTTCATGTCTCTCTCCTCCATTATCGTATATCGAACGCTCTCTTGGTTATTTACTGCTTATTACCATCATGCAAACTGCTACTTCCCAAAACTGCACTGGCACATCTCGCGGAGGTTGGCTACCAGGCCATGGATTTCCTCGTCACTCAATACGTCACCGCACGGCGGCATCAGGACAGATTTGTTGATATCCACGCCGCCCTCCTTGATCGCCTTGTATATGTCCTCATCCGAACGCGCGGACATCTCCCTGGCGTCGGTGTGATCGCGCGGCTGTACCGACATGTCGCGCACATTGATGCCCTTGCCGTTACCCCGCATGCCGTGGCACTGGGTGCAGTAGGTGCGGTAATTATCCGCGGCCTTTTCCGCCGCCGGCGCCTCCATCGACCAAACCAGCAGCAGGCTGGCGACGCAGAGCTCAGTTACGATCACCTTCATGATCTTCATTGCGCGGCCTCCTCACTCAGCAACCGGAAGTAATCGATGAACTTCCGGATATCGTGTCGTTGAGATGCTTGTTGGGCATGAATATCTTGGGATCCCAAGCCTGCGGATTGCGCAGGAAACTCGCCAGCCAGTCCTCCTGCAGGCGCTGCGCCGCGGTAGAGACCTCGGGGCCGGAGAGTCCACCGTATCCCGGCTCGATCTCGTGGCAGGCCAGGCAACCCTTGAACTTGTCGAACAGCATCTCGCCGGAACTGAGCGAGAGATTGCCGGGGGTATAGGCACCCGCAGTGACGAGATCCGGGTTTCCCTTCAGGGCCATCAAGGCTGCGGTAACAGCCTTGCCCTCCGGCGCGGACAGTGCGGGATGCGCCGTGAGCGTGGCGGCGTCGATTTCGTCACCAGCGGCGCCGGGTTTCACGTGGTCGGCATAGAACATGCCGGCGGGACGGATGCGCGTCGGCTTCTGCAGCCAGGCCTCCATCCAGGCCGCCTTGTACTTGAGACCGGCGTAGAACAGGTCCGGCCCCTTGCGGTTCCACAGCTCCTGCAGGGTAGCGGGCGCCGGCCCCGTCAGATTGTGACAGGCACCGCACTGCCCCTGCAGGATGGTGCCGCCGTCCTCCGCCCCGGCGATGCTGGATCCCACCAGCATGACCGCCGTAAACCAGTACTTAATGAGTCTCATGCTGTACCCTCCTGCGCTCGCGCCGCCCTTCGGCCTGCAGCGGCACGCCCGCGAAGCGCTCGTTGTTATGCATGCCGTATGGCTTCTTCATCGATTCACTGTAGTAGAAATCAGGATCGTCGTTGGGCAACATGGTGTGCGGATCGTCCTTCACCACCGGCGACAAGCCCTCGTAGGCAATCACCGTCATGGGGCCACCACCATGTTTCCCATTGTTAGTGACATGCGGGTCAACGTGGTCGTGCACCATCCAGATGCCGGGATTGTTCATCTCGACGATGGCGTCGTAACGCTCGCCCGGACCGATCAGGATGGTGTCGACGTAATACGGCGCCGGCAGCGGCGAGCCATCCTTATGCGTGATGAGCATGTCGTGACCGTGAGTATGAATGGCATGGATTTCCGCGCCGGCGCCGAACATGCGCAAGCGGACCACGTCGCCCTTCCTGACGTTGATCGGCTGCGTCAGCGGAAAGGAGCGGCCGTTGAGGGAAAAGTAATTGGCGCGGTCGCGCGGACCGCCGCCCGAGCCGAGCTTCTCCGCATAGTCGGAATCCCACGAGCTCAGCATCATGATCACGTCCTGGGTGACCTTTTTTTCCAGCTTGGTAGGTTTGGCCGGATCGACGATGAGCGGACCCCACATGCCACGGATGCCGACATGCTCGCTGACATTCACATGGCAGTGGTACCAGGTGCTGCCGGTCTTTTCCGCCCTGAACTTGTAGGTGAAGGTCTCGCCCGGCTCGATCGCCTTTTGCGTGACGCCGGGCACGCCGTCCATCTTCCAGTTGCTGGCGTCGCCGGAGCTGGTGAGGTTGTGGCGCTGATACTGGCCGTGCCAGTGGATGGTATGCGGCAGGGTGGTGTTATTCGCGACGTGCACGATAACGTCGTCACCCTCCTTCACGTGGATCAGCGGCCCCGGCACTTGGCCGTTAAATGCGAATACCTGATACTCCAGGTCCGGCGCCACCTGGATCTTCCTTTCTTCGATTGTGAAATCGAACTCCCGGTTCTCCGCGTTTACCTGAAGTGCGGAGAACACGAGCATAGTTGTGAACACGAAACTGGAGGGGGACAGCAGTGGGTTTCTTCCGGAGGTCAGCGCCATGATTTTTCTCCTTCTTGCCTGTTACGTTCCATCCCGGTGATGCGACTTTATAACATGTATTTTGAATGCATGTTTAATCCGAAACAATGGCCGTGTCAAGACATATTTCTCTGATATATCCTGACCTTATCGCTCAGTTATTACTGCGTGATTGACCACGTCACCAGGGGATTCACAAGAAAGCGGGAAACGACAGCGGTTTGGGCCCCGACCTGTCATGCAATATCAGGTTTTGCACACGGCGAGCCATGGAGAGCGAAGCGAGGGGCGAAGCCCGCGGTAGCCGCGTGAGCGAGGGACGAACGCAGTGAGTAAGGAGCGAGCATCGCGGCGTCAAGCCAGTGTGGTAGGCGGGGCGAAGCGCCGCCGGACGCAGGGCAAACCGGGGCATCAATAGCTGTCGCCAGCGCAAGGTGCGAGGGTTGACTTGGGTGTCCCCTCGCACATCCTGAGCACGGCGACACGCTTGGGGCACATCGTATGCAGCCGCGAGTGTTGACCGAAACAGTGATACCCGTAGCGGCACCGGGATATGCAGTGGTCAAAAGATCGGGGTAGCCACCGGCTCGGCCAGCAGCGCGCCGGTGAAGATCACCAGCCCGCGCGTGATCAGGATCCCGATGCCCTGGGCACGATGGTCCTTTCTCACCGTGTCATCGCCGCCCAGCAGGCGGCGCGCGGTCTGGATCTGCACCACGTAGAGCACGTACAGGGTGATCACCAGCATGAAGTGCATCCACATCAGGAAGGAGAAGATATCCCCGTGCTCGATCAGCTTCTTGTGCCAGTCGCGCGTCATGTACAGATAGACCGGGAAAAACAGGTCGGCGACCATGATGGAGACCATCACCGGGATGTGCACGCGCCGCATCCGGGAGTGAAAGAACGCCGCCAGCATGATGGCGAAGGTCGCCGTGGCGAACAGTACGGTACCCGGAATCATCGCCGCGTCCTCCCCTGGTTGCCGTTCATCGCGCGCGGCTCACTCGGCGCGCGCCACGCGCAGGATCCTGCCGCCCAGGTCGAGCAGGTAGACCTCGCCGTCGGGGCCCTGCCCGAACGAACTGGCGTTGAGCTCGGTGTCGAGGAGCTGCCTTGCCGCCTGAACGCGCCCGTCCCGGTAACGCAGGCCCCACACCCGGCCGGAACCGTAATCGGCATACAGGTACACCCCGCACAGGCCGGGCACGGCGCGGCCGCGGTAGACATGGCCTCCCGTCACCGCGATTCCCTCGTCGTGGCCGTAGGATGCGATCGGCGCGGCCAGGTCGCCGCGCTGGCACAATTCGGCGGACTTCGCGTTGCACCGGCCGCCCTCCATGATGTCCCAGCCGAGATTCGCCCCCGCGCTGACGACATCGATCTCCTCGACGCGGTCCTGGCCCACGTCCCCCAGGTACAGTATGCCGGTGGCGCTGTCGAAGGAGAACCGCCACGGATTGCGCAGGCCATAGGCCCATATCTCCGGCCGCGCGCCCCGGACGCCGCGGAAGGGATTGTCCGCGGGGATGCCGTAGGGCGCGCCGCCCTCCGCACGGTCGACGTCGATGCGCAGGAGCGCGCCGAGCAGGGTCGCGAGGTTCTGGCCGTGGCCGTGCGGGTCATTGGCGCTGCCGCCGTCGCCCATACCTATATATAGATGGCCGTCGGGCCCGAAGGCGAGCTGGCCGCCATTGTGGTTGCCGTAGGGTTGCGCGATCCGGAGCAGCACGCGTTCGCTGGCGGGAGCGGCGCGGCCATCCGCGCCGCGCGTGAAGCGCGAGACGACGGTGTGCAGGCCGCCGTCGCGCGCGGTGTAGTCGACGTAGAAGTAGCCGTTGTCGGCGTGGCGCGGATGGAATGCGACGCTCAACAGGCCCTTCTCGCCGCCGCTCGTCACCTGCCTGCGGATGTCGAGCAGCGGATCCGGCCGGACCTTGCCGTCCTCAATGACGCGGATGCGCCCGGCCTGCTCCACCACGTAGAGCCGGCCGCTGCCGTCTCCCGCGTGCGCGAGGTGTACGGGCTGCTCGAATCCGCCGAGCCATTCCTGCAGGGCGATGGCGGGGATGTCCGCGTCTTCCGGCTCGTCGCAGAGGGGTGCGGCGGCCGCGCCGGCGGCGCACGACAGGGCGATCACAATTCCGGCGCCCGCGGCGCGCAGGCGCGTCACGGCCTCAGATATCCCGCCGTCCGGCGATGGCGTGCGACAGCGTACCGGCATCGACATATTCCAGCTCCCCGCCGAACGGCACGCCGTACGCGATGCGGCTGGCCCGGATGCCGTACTCGCGCGCCATGTCGGCGATGTAATGCGCGGTGGCCTCGCCCTCCACCGTCGGATTGGTGGCCAGGATCACCTCCCGCACGGTGCCCTGGCGCAGGCGCTGCTCCAGCTGGTCGAGCCCGATGTCCTCCGGGCCGATGCCGTCGAGCGGCGAGAGGTGCCCCATCAGCACGAAATAGCGCCCCTTGAACGATGTGGTCTGCTCGATCGCCTGCACGTCGACCGGATTCTCCACCACGCACAACTGCGCCGCGTCGCGCTTGTCGCTCGCGCACAGGCGGCACAGCGCGGTCTCGCTCAGGGTGCGGCACTCGCCGCAGCGGCCGACCTTGTCGGCGGCCTCCTGCAGCGCCGCGGACAGCCGGCGCGCGCCTTCACGGTTGCGTTCGAGCAGGTGGTAGGCGATGCGCTGCGACGACTTCGGGCCGACGCCCGGCAGGCAGCGCAGCGCCTCAATCAGGCGGTCGATGAGCGGGCTGTCGGACACCGGCGCCTCGTCAGAACGGGAGCTTCATCCCGGGCGGCAGCGGCAGGCCGCGCGTCATGCTCGCCATCTTTTCCTTCGACTCGCTCTCGATCCTGCGCACCGCGTCGTTCACGGCGGCGGCGATCAGGTCCTCCAGCATCTCCTTGTCGTCCTTCAGCAGGCTCTCGTCGATGCTGACGCGCTTGACGTCGTGGCGCCCGGTCATCACCACGCTCACCATGCCGCCGCCCGCCTGGCCGGTGACTTCCATGCCGGCGATTTCCTCCTGCGCCTTCTGCAGGTCTTCCTGCATCTTCTGCGCCTGCTTCATCAGGTTTCCCAGACCACCTTTCATGTCACGTCCTCCCGGTTATGGGCGCCGCCGCGCACAGGCGGACGGCGCTTCTGGCACATCAACGGACCACCGCCGCGCCGCCTCAGTCGAGCGGCTCCACCGTCTCCGGCACGATGCGGGCGTTGAAGGTCTCTTTCAGGGTCTTCACCTCGGCGTCGTTCTCGAGCGAGGTGATGGCGGCCTGCATGCGGTCGCGCTCCTGCTGCTGGCGGATGCGCGCCGGGGTCGCCGCCTCGGGTTCGCCGATCTCGATGGAGAGCCGGATCCCGGCGCCGTAGTGCCGGCTCAGCGCCTGCTGCAGCCGTTCCTCCATGGTCTTGTTGTACAGGTGCGCATGCGCCTTGTCGACCATCAGCCGGATCGCATCGCCCTCGCGCCCGAGCAGCACGCAGTTGGCGGCGAGTTCGCGCGCCATGCCCTGCAGGCCCAGGGCTCCCGCGACATCGCCCCAGCCGGAGTCGGCGGCGGGCATTGCCCGCGGCGGTGAAACGGGTGCCGTTTCCGCGGCCGGCGCCGCCGCACGCCCACCCGGGCGGCGTGGCGGCGGTTCCGTGCCCGCCGCCGGGGTCGTGCGCAGAACCGCCGGCGCGGCGGCTGCCTCCCCCGCGCCGGCCGGCCGGAAGGCGAGCATGCGCAGCAGGATCATCTCGAAGCCGCTGCGGTGTTCGGGCACGTGCGGCAGGTCGCGCCGTCCGAGCACGGCGATCTGGTAATAGAGCTGCACGTCCTCCCGGCTCATGCGCCGCGCGAGCGCGGCGATCTGCTCCGCGTCGCCGCGGCTGTCGTCGGCGGCTGCGGGGACCAGCTGCGCCAGCGCGATGCGCTGCAGCGCGGAGATCAGCTCGTCGAGCAGGTCGGTGAATTCGAAGGTGTGCTCCGCCACGCGCTGCACGCACTGCAGCAGCGCGGCGCCGTCGCCCGCGGCCAGCGCCTCGAGCAGCTCGATGACATAGCCCTGCTCGATCGTGCCCAGCATCGCGCGCACGTCGGTCTCGATGACGCGGCCGCCGCCGTAGGCGATGGCCTGGTCGAGCAGGCTCAGGCTGTCGCGCACGCTCCCGGCGGCGGCGCGCGCGATCTGCGCGAGCGCGCCCGGCTCGGCCGCGACGCCCTCCTGCTCGAGGATCCTCGCCAGGTGCCGCGCAATCAGTTCCGCGGGCAGGTGTTTCAGGTTGAACTGCAGGCAGCGCGACAGGATGGTGACCGGCAGGCGCTGCGGATCGGTGGTCGCAAGCAGGAACTTGACGTGCGGCGGCGGTTCTTCCAGCGTCTTCAGCAGAGCGTTGAAGCTGTGCTTGGACAGCATGTGTACCTCGTCGATGAGGTAAACCTTGAAGCGGCCGCGCGTGGGGGCGTACTGCGCGTAGTCGAGCAGGTCGCGCGTGTCCTCCACCTTGGTGCGCGAGGCGGCGTCCACCTCGATCAGGTCGACGAAGCGGCCCTCGTCGATCTCGCGGCAGGAGGAGCAGACACCACACGGCTTCGAGCTGACGCCCTGCTCGCAGTTGAGCGCCTTGGCCAGCACGCGCGCAATGGTGGTCTTGCCGACACCGCGCGTACCGGTGAACAGGTAGGCATGATGGAGGCGGTCATGGTCGAGCGCATTGACGAGGGCGCGCAGCACATGTTCCTGCCCCACCATCTCGGTGAAGGTGCGCGGCCGCCACTTGCGCGCAAGCACTTGATAGCTCATCGATAATCCATTTCGTTGGCCCGCCGGGGCCGGGCGCCGCGCCGGCCGCATGCGACTGGCGTGCATTGTACCTCAAGGCGGGGATCACGCATGCAAGCCCCCCGTCTGCCCGGAAGGAGGCAACCCGTACCCGCCGCACCCCGGCACACGCATCGGCTGCTACCGCTGCTCCCTTCCGGGCCTGACGGGGTTTACAACCTATCGTTGCGAGGGGACCGATACGGGTCACCATGAACCGTTCAAACCGCCCGGCGCCCGCGCTTCCGCAGCGACCTTGGCCACCCCGGCCGGTCCGGCACAGGATAGCACAAGACCCGCCCGGCCCGTACGCGGGCAACATCGCGGGCCGCCCTGTGCGGCGCACAGCCGCGCGCAAGCAAGTGTGGGCATTGTGTAAAATTATGCAAAAGCCGCTGAATCCGCCCGCACCCCAAGCTACACTATCCGACACAACAATTGCCGCCACCGTATTCCGACCCTGGACGTTCCATGCCGGTGCCCCTTCTGCGAGGCCTCCTCTTCGCCGTAATGTCCCTGCTGCTGGCCGGCTGCGGGATCAGCGCCGTCGCGATCAAGCCCGATGCGGCCGCGGCACCCCCCGAGCGGCGCACGGACGCCGCGGCGGGTGTGCTGGCCGACGGCTGGCTGGCCCGCATGAACGATGCGGAGCTGGTCGGGATGATTGAACGCGCGATGGAGGGCAATTTCGCCCTCGCGCAGCAGGCGGCGCTCGTGCGCCAGGCGGAGCAGCAATTGCGCATCGACGGCGCCGTGCTGTACCCGGAGGTCGACCTCAGCCTGGACATCTCGCGCAGCCGGAGCGACAACGACGCGACACCGCCCTCGAACGTATCCACCCTGGCCGGCGCCGACCTGACGCTGCAGTGGGAAATCGACCTGTGGGGCAAGCTGAGCGCGACCGCGCGTCAGGCCAACCTGACACTGGCGGCGCGCCGCGCCGGGTACACTGCGGCGCGGCAGGCGCTCGCGGCCGATGTCGCCGCCGCCCGCTATGCGCTGATCGAGGCGGACCTGCTGCTGCGGCTCAACCGCGACACCCTGGGCAACCTGGAGCAGAACCTGGAAATCATCGAGTCGGGCTACCGCCGCGGCCTCAACGCGGCGCTGGACGTCTACCTGGCGCGCAGCGACGTGCGCACGCAGGCGGCCAACGTGCAGGACCGGCAGCGCGCCCGCAACGAGGCCGCGCGCGCACTGCAGCTCCTGCTCGGCGCCTACCCCGACGGCGGCCTCACACCGGCCCGCGCCCTGCCCGAGGCGACCGCGGATGCCCCGGCCGGAATCCCGGGCGACCTGCTGCGCCACCGCGCGGACCTGCAGTCCTCCTGGCTGGACCTGCTGGCGGCGGACGCCGGCCTGGCGATCGCGCACAAGCAGCGCTTCCCCTCCTTCACCGTCAGCGCCGCCGCCGGCGACAGCGCGGAGCGGACGCGCGACCTCCTCGACGGCAGCCTGGCGTGGAGACTCGCGGCGGGGATCACCCAGCCGCTGTTCAACGCCGGCCGTCTGCGCGCCGCCGAGGCGCAGGCGCGCGCGCGCGTGGAGGAACTGGAGCAGCAGTACCTGAACGAGGTCTACGCGGCGTTCGCCGAGGTCGAGAACGCGCTGGACCGGGAACGGCTGCTGCAGGAACGCTACCGCCACCTGCTCGCGGCGGAACAGGACGCCAGGTTCGCCGAGGAGCTGTCGTTCGGGCAGTACCGCAAGGGATTGACGGCCTATACCACCGTGCTCGAGGCGCAGCGCCGCTCGTTCGAGGCCCAGTCGGGCGTGATCACGCTGCAGAACGAGCTGCTGCAAAACCGGATCGCGCTCTATCAGGCGCTGGGCGGGGACCCCTTCCCGCCCGCCCCACCACCCACCGACGTCCCTGCAGGCAACGGCACATGATCAAGAAACTGCTCCCCTTCCTCGTATTCGGCGGGCTGGTCGCGCTCGCCGCCGTGTTCCTGTTCAACCGGCCCGAGGCGCCGCGCGTGCCCGAGGCGCCGCCGGAAGGCATCACGGTCGAGACCCGGATCGTGAACCCGGTCGACTACCCGGTCGTGCTGCAGAGCTATGGCACGGTGCGCCCGCGCACGGAGAACACGCTGTTCGCGCAGGTCGCCGGACAGATCACCGCCGCCAGCCCGAACTTCCGCGCCGGCGGTTTCTTCGAACAGGACGAGATGCTGCTGCGCGTCGACCCGCGCGACTACGAGGCCGCGGCGGCCTCTGCGCGGGCGAACCTCGTCGCGGCGGAACAGGCGCTGCAGGAGGAGGCGGCGCAGGCTGAACAGGTACTGCAGGACTGGCAGCGCCTGGGCAACGGCGAGCCCGCCTCCCCGCTGGTATTGCGCAAACCCCAGCTCGAGGCCGCGCGGGCGGCGGTGGAGTCCGCGCGCGCGGCCCTGGACCAGGCGGAGCTCGACCTTGAGCGGACGCAGATCCGCGCGCCCTACGCCGGCCGGGTGCTGGAGGCCGCGGTCGACGTCGGCCAGATCATCAATACCAGCACGGAGCTCGCGCAGATCTATGCGGTCGACGTGGTCGAGATACGGCTGCCGGTGAAGAACCGCGACCTCGCCTACATCCGGCTGCCCGAATCCTTCCGCCATGATGCGGGTATCGCGTCGGACCTGCCGGACGTCACCCTCATCTCGCGGCTGGTCGGCGAACAGCGCTGGGCGGGCAAGATCGTGCGCACGGAGGGCGCCATCGACACCGCCACCCAGCAGCTGTACGTCGTGGCGCGCATCGAAGATCCCTATGGCCGCAAGGCGCGCGGCCGCCAGCCGCTGAAGATCAACCAGTACGTCACCGCCACCATCACCGGCGACACTGTTACCGGCGCCCTGGTCATACCCAACAGCGCGATCTACCAGAACACCTATATCTATGTCGTGGAGGACGGCGTGCTGCGCCGACGCGATATCGCGATTGCCTGGCAGAATGACACCGAGGCGATCATCGGCGCGGGCCTTCAGGCGGGCGACGCCCTGGTGCTGACGCCGCTGGGCCAGGTGATCTCGGGCACTCCCGCGATCCTCGCCGGCGCGGCGGACGCCGTGGCGCCGGGGCGCGCACCCCCGTCCGCGCGAAAACCCTGACCGGATGAGAATGCCATGATCGCCTGGTTCGCCCGCAACCACGTCGCCGCCAACCTGCTGATGATGTCCGTCGTGCTCCTCGGCCTGATCTCGCTCGCCACGCGCGTGCCGCTCGAGGTGTTCCCGTCCTTCGAGACCCGCGTCGTCACCGTGGCGGTGTCGCTGCCCGGCTCCACCCCGGAGGACGTCGAGCATGGCGTCGCCATCCGGGTCGAGGAGGCGGTGCAGGATCTCGAAGGCATCAAGGAGATCCAGAGCCGCTCCGAGGAAGGCGCCACCACGATCAACATCGAGGTAGACGAGAACTACGATGCGCGCGAGCTGCTGGCCGATATCAAGAGCCGGGTCGACGCGATCAACACCTTACCCATCGAGGCCGAGCGCCCCTCCATCAGCCTGGCCCAGCGCACGCGCGAGGTGCTGTCGGTCACCGTGGCGGGCGACCTGTCCGAGCGCGAGATCCGCGAATTCGCGGAGAAGGTCCGCGACGACCTGGCGCGCATCCCCGGCATCACCCAGGTGGAACTGGATGCCGTGCGCAACTACGAGGTGGCCATCGAGGTGCCGCAGGACCGCCTGAACGAATACGGCATCACACTGTCCGACATCGCCACCGCCGTGGAAAACAGCTCGCTCGACCTGTCCGCCGGAAACATCCGCACGCAGGGCGGCGACGTCCTCATCCGCTCCAAGGGGCAGGCGTATCACCGCGACGAGTTCGAGCGCATCGTGGTCAAGAACGAGGCCAGCGGCGCGGTCATCCGCCTGGGCGACATCGCCGATGTGCGCGACGGTTTCGAGGAGACCGCGCTGCGTACCCGCTTCAACGGCAAGCCGGCCGCGCTGATCGAGGTGTACCGCATCGGCGACCAGAGCGCGATCGACGTCGCGGGCAAGGTTCACGCCTATATCGAGGAACAGCAGGCGCTGCTCCCGCGCGGCCTGGAGCTGAGCTACTGGGACGACGACTCGGAGATCGTGAAGAAGCGCCTGCATACGCTGACCACGAACGCCCTGCAGGGCGGCGCGCTGGTGCTGATCCTGCTCATGCTGTTCCTGCGCCCCGCCATCGCGTTCTGGGTCTTCATCGGCATCCCGATCAGCTTTCTCGGGGCATTCATCCTGCTGCCGGCCTTCGGCGTAACCCTGAATATCCTCAGCCTGTTCGGCTTCATCCTGGTGCTCGGCATCGTGGTGGACGACGCCATCGTCACCGGCGAGAACGTCTACACGCACCTGCGGCGCGCCGAGAGCGGACTGCATGCCGCGATCGAGGGCACCAGGGAGGTATCGGTGCCGGTGACCTTCGGCGTGCTGACCACCGTCGCCGCGTTCCTGCCGCTGGCGTTCATCGAGGGCGACCGCGGCGCCTTCTTCTCCCAGATCCCCGCGGTGGTGATCCCGGTGCTGCTGTTCTCCCTGATCGAGTCGAAGCTGGTGCTGCCCGCCCATCTGAAAAACCTCACGCTGCCGCGCAACGGGGACAACGCGTCGCGCCTGGCGCTCTGGCAGCGCGGCTTCGCGGACGGCTTCGAGCGCGCCATCGTCCGCTATTACCGCCCGGTCCTCAAACTGAGCATCCGTCACCGCTACACCACGCTGGCGCTGTTCGCCGGTCTGTTCATCGTGATCCTGAGCCTGGTCATCAGCGGCTGGACGAAGTTCATCTTCTTCCCGCGCATCCAGAGCGAGACCGCGACCGCCACCCTGATCATGCCGACCGGCACCGCCTTCGACATCACCGACCGCTACGTGGTGAAGATGACCGAGGCCGCACAGCAGCTGCAGGACAAATACCGCGACGAGGCCGCCGGCGGGAGCGTCATCCTCAACATCTTCGCCTCCACCGGCTCGGCCGGGGGCAGCTCGCACAGGGGCACCGTCCGCTTCGAGATCGTGTCGCCCGAGCAGCGGACGCTGGACATCACCAGCGCGCAGCTCGTCGAGGAATGGCGGCGCATGATCGGGGCGGTGCCGGGGGCGGAGTCGCTCACCTACCGCGCCGAGATCGGGCGCGCGGGTGAACCCATCGACGTGCAGCTGAGCGGACAGAACCTCAGGACGCTGGCGGAGGTCGCGGAGCGTGTGCGCGCACGGCTGGAGACCTATCCGACGGTGTTCGACATCGTCGACAACCTGTCGGACGGCAAGCAGGAATTCCAGATCGAGCTGAACGCGCAGGGCGAGGCGCTGGGCCTGACGCGCTCCGATCTGATCCGCCAGGTGCGCAACGCCTTCTTCGGCATCGAGGTCCAGCGCATCCAGCGCGGCCGCGACGACGTGCGCGTGATGGTGCGCTTCCCGCACGCGGAGCGCACCGCGCTGGCCGGCCTGCAGCAGATGCGCATCACCGCGCCCGACGGCCGCCTGATCCCGCTCGACAACGTCGCCGTCCTCAGGCCGGGCAAGAGCGCGGCGGCCATCTACCGCATCAACCGGGCGCGCACCATCAACGTCACCGCCGACATCGACAAGGAGGCGACCAACATGACGGTGCTGCAGAACGACCTGACCGCCTTCCTGGACGGGCTGATGCGGCAGTATCCCGGGGTGTCCTATTCGCTCGAGGGCGAGGCGCGCGAACAGGCGGAGACCTTCGGCTCGATGGAACTGGGTCTGCTGTTCGTCCTGTTCATCATCTACGCGCTGCTGGCGATACCGTTCCGCTCCTACGCGCAGCCGTTCATCGTCATGTCGGTCATCCCCTTCGGCATCATCGGCGCCGTCATCGGGCACTGGATCATGCGCATGGATCTGACCATCATGAGCCTGATGGGGCTGATGGCCCTGGTCGGCGTGGTGGTGAACGACAGCCTGGTCATGGTGGATTACATCAACAAACGACGCCTGCGCGAGACGCGTGACAGCGGCCGTATCCTGCTCAAGTCGGTGCTCGCCGCCGGCACCGCCCGCTTCCGCCCGATCATGCTGACCTCGCTGACCACCTTCTTCGGCCTGATCCCGCTGGTGTTCGAGAAATCCACCCAGGCCCAGTTCCTGATCCCGATGGCGGTGTCGCTGGCCTTCGGGGTGATGTTCGCCACAATCGTCACCCTGTTCATGATCCCGGTCAACTACATGATCCTGGAGGATGCGCGCCGGCTGCTGGAAAGGTGGTGGCCGCGCGGCCACGCGCTGGCGTCCGGGCGGATCGCCGGGCCGGAGTGAACGCGGGAACTGCGGGATCGGCCGCCGGCGGAGGGAGATACGCCGGCAGCCCCGCCATCGCAATCATCCGCATCATAAGCTCATACAAGCACGAGCCGGTTCAGCGCGGCCTGTCACACCGTATCGTGACCCGCTCGGCGAAGAACACACCCAGCCCGTTACCCGCGCTCTGGGTGCGATCGAGGGCCGCCGCCTCGCGTACCCGCGCCGGGTCCGGTTGCGGCGGCTGCAGGGTGTAACGGCAGTCCGCCGGGGCGTTGACCAGACGGATGGCGCCGGCGTCTTCCACATGCAGCATTTCGATGTAGTAGCTCGGGTCGTACACGGAGTACGCGACCGGGACCTCCCGCGCAGACACCGGCTTCGCGAACGGGAGGGTGAATGACAACTCCAGGCGGCGGCCCTTGAAATTGATCGCGGTCTCCGTGGGGATACCGAACTCCACCTCATCCGCTCCGGCCTCGGCCCGGGTCATGTAATGAAACCTGGCGAGGTTCTTCATCATCACCGCGAGTATCCTGCCGGACCGCCGGGCGTCAATTGCATCAGAACCGCTGAACGTGAGGCCTTGCGTCACGTAGGCGGAATAAATCTCATCGAACAGCCAGGTCATGCGCAAGGCCGCCATGCGGGCCGAGGAGTCAAAGCGCACCTGGACCTCAACATCGATCCACGCATGGGGGTGCGCCATCGTATGTGCGGGCGCGGCAACGACGACAGCCGCAGTTGCGGCGAGGATACAGGCCCGCCATGCAGGGATACCGCGCAGGCTCATGTCAGACCGGCCTTTATCGCTCCGGGATTGAATTGGCACCGGATCGCTCCCGCGGGGCGCCGCCCTATTATTCAACTTCGTACGGTTCGACCTTGAGCGCGTTGAGGGTGTAGCCTGTCTCGCCTAGCTCGCTCGAGGTGTGCTCCACTTTCATCACGCCGGTCACCCACACGGTGTCGAACAGGCGTCGCACCTGCACGTTGCGCCCCTGCGCCTTGACGTACACGATCTGGTTCGCCGGCGGCGGAGGCACATGGATGCAGGCGCCGTAATACGGCACCAGCAGGAATTCGTTCACCACCTGGCCGTCACCCTCCAGCGGGACCACGAAACCGGGCAGTTTCACCGTCTGGTCGTGCAGGGCGCTCACCACCGGCGCCTCCTTCCACATCGCCTGCAGCTTCTTCATCAGCTCCTGCGCGCGCGGGTCATCGTCGCTCAGGTTCTGCACGTCGTATTCCTCGAGCAGCGAGTCCGGACGAAAATCGTCGGGCAACAGATTATCCCAGCTGAGGACCTTGACCTCCGCGACCGTGGATTTCTCCGCCGCCGCGGTTACGGCGGGTTCCGCGGCCGGTTTCGGCAGATCCACGACCTGGTGCGCGACCCCGCCCGCCTGCCCCGCCTCATCGCAGGCGGTCAGCAGCGGCAGCACCATGATGAAGGCGCTCAGTGCAAGAAACTTCATGGAATGTCCCTCATAATCGAACCGTCAGCCCGTCGGCGAGCGAACGGTGGTAGGCGAGCCAGGCCGGCAGCAGACCGCTCAGCAGACCGACGCCGAAGACCGTCCCCAGCAGTCCGAGCTCGCGCGGCGTCGGCGGCGCAAGTCCGAGGTACAGGCCCCACTGCGACTCCAGCACCGGTCGCAGGATCAGGATCAGGGCGTAGAGCAGGACCACCCCTAGGGCGATCCCCGCCAGCGTCAGCGCCGCCGTCTCCCCGAGGATCAGGGTCAGGATCTGGCGCGGGTGCGCCCCGACCGAACGCAGCACCGCCATCTCCCGCCGCCGCGCCTCCAGCCCCGCCAGCAGCACGGTCAGCATGCCGGCCATGCCGACGACCACCACGAACGCCGACACCGCGAGCAGCACGCGCTCGCCCACGCCGACCAGGTCCCACAGCTCCTGCAGGGTCGCCCCGGGCAGGATCGCGAGCAGCGGTTCACCGCGGTAGTCATTGATGTAGCGCTGCACACGGAAGGTCGCGATGCGGGACTTCAGGCCGACCAGCAGCGCGGTGACGGTCTTTGGCGTCAGATTCATGTGCATCGCCTGTTCCGGGTTCACGTGCAGGCCGGGCATCGGTACGCCGGCCTCCCAGCCGATGTGGATCGCGGTGATGCCCTGCAGGCTGACCAGGATCGAGCGGTCGATCGGCGTGCCGGTGCGCCTGAGGATGCCGCTCACGCGGAAGGGCATGTTGGCGTGCTCCATCAGGGTCACCTCGCCGGCGCCGTGGGCGAGCACGATCACCTGCCCGAGCCGATACCCCAGGCTGCGCGCGACGTCGGCGCCGAGCACGGCCTCAAAGGGCGTCTGGAAGATGCCTCCCTCCGCGAAGGACGGCGTGCGGTCGCCGGCGAAGCGGTAGTGCTCGAAGAACGCCGGCTCCGTCCCCACCACGCGGTAGCCGCGATGGGAGTCGCCGAGCGAGATCGGCACCACCCAGCGGGTCTGGGGCTGGGCGGCAATATCCTGGTAGCTCTGCCAGTCGATGTTGTTGGTCGCGCTGCCGATGTGGAAGATCGAATACAGCAGCAGCTGCACGCCGCCGCTGCGCGCGCCCACGATCAGGTCGACCCCGGAGATGGTGTTGGCGAAACCGCTGCGCGCCTCGGTGCGCAGGCGTTCCACCCCGAGCAGCAGGGTCACGCTGAAGGCGATCGCACACAGGGTGAACACCGCCGCCAGGCGGCGGTTCCACAGGCTCTTCACCGCGAGATCAAGCATCGACATGGGCGATCCTCCCGGCCTGGTTGATGTCCCGCAGATTGAGGCCGCGGTCGAACAGCGGCTCCAGTGAGGCGTCGTGGCTCACGAACACCAGCGTCGCGCCCTGGGCGGCGCACTCCTCCATCAGCAGGCTGATGAACAGCGCGCGCGTGTCGGCGTCGAGCGCCGAGGTCGGCTCGTCGGCGATCACCAGCTCCGGGCCGCCGATCAGCGCGCGCGCCGCCGCCACCCGCTGCTGCTGGCCCACGCTGAGCTCCGTCGCCGCGCGGTCGAGCAGCTCTCCCCCCAGGCCGAGCTGGGTGATCAGGCGGCCCGCCTCGGCGCGCAGGCCTCCGCGCCCCAGCACATGCGCGCGCCGCGCCTGCGAGAAGCGCAGGGGCAGCAGTACGTTGTCGAGCACACTCAGGTACGGCACCAGGTTGAACAGCTGGAAGATATAGCCGACATGGTCGGCGCGGAAGCGGTCGCGCGCCGAGCCGGTCAGCGCGCCGAGGTCCTGGCCCAGCACCGACACCGTCCCGCGCTGCGCCAGCGTCACCCCGCCCAGCAGGTTCAGCAGCGTGCTCTTCCCGCTCCCGCTCGGACCCTTCAGGAACAGCCGCTCGCCCCGCGCCACCTGGAGCCGCTCGATGGCCAGCACCGGCGCGCCGCCGCGGCTCCACCCGAACTCCGCCCCGCGGACGTCGATGAGAAACTCATTCATGAATATGGTATCCCGGAAACGGAGCGGGGAGAGTCCCCGCTCCTCCCCGCTCACTGTGACAGCTTCAGCTTCGTGGCCGACGGCGTCAGCTGCGCACCGGTCTGGCCGCCCGGCAGCACGGCCTGCACCTCCAGCCGGCTGGTCCCCGGAAAACGCCCGAAGAATCCCTTTAGGTCGATCTCCTTCAGCGCGTCCACGCGGGCGCAGCTGATTTCCCAGAACACCGCGATGTCCGCGTGCTCGTCACCGCCGGACTCGCCTTCATGCCCGTGCCCGTGATCGGCCGCAGCCTCATGGTGATGGCCCTTGTCGGCCTCATGCCCGTGGCCGTGATCCGCTTCGCCTTCATGCCCGAGCAGCCCGCTCTTCAGCATGGCGCGCTTTTGCGAGCATTGTGCGGCCGGCGTGAAGGACATGAGCTTGCCCCCCTGTTTCAGGTCGGCGACCGCCTTATCCAGCGTCGACCGCTCCTTCGCATTTCCGGGCTCGTGTTCGAAGCCGACCAGATTGACCGCCGGACTGTCGAGATCCAGCTGCACGGTTCCGCCCTCGACCGCGATATCCAGGCGTGCGACGCCGTGTTCGTGGGCGCCGTGCTCATGTCCTGCCTCGTGCGCCTGTGCGGCGGCGATGCCGGCCAGCAGAACGCACGCTACTGTGATGTTGTCTCGTATCACGATTGTATCCTCCGGATTGTGTGCCGGCGGCGCGACACCATGTCCGCCACCGGATGAAACACCTTGTGTGAATCTCAGGCCGGGCGGCCGACGGGGGGGCTGCGGGCGGAGGGTCCGCGCACGGAAAACGGAAAGCGCAAGGAAAAAACGGCATGGGGCAGGATGTATACCGAAAGCATGACCGCCGGGAGGATAGTCATCACCAGGCCGTACTGCATATGGTCCGCCGCCTGACACAGCGGACAGGTCTCCTCCGGTGGGGTCAGGGCGTGCTCGGCCTGATGATGGAGCAGGCATACCTGCCACAGCAGCAGAGCGGCGCCGAGGAAGAGTGACAGCATGCGCAGCGGCCGCTGCTTCATGAGATCCATGGTGTCATCCCGCTCACGCGCAGCTCCGGCAGTAACCGTAGAACGTCAGCTCGTGGTTTTCCACCTTGAAGCCCCGTGGAACCATGCTTTTCAGTTCCTTTATACAGCCGTCGAGATCGAAGACACGGTCGCAGCGATTGCATTTGAAATGGTGGTGATGGTGCTTGACCGTTTCGTAGCGGACGGTGTCGCCGGGTATAACCACGGCCTGCAGTTCACCGGCGTCGAGCAACCGTTTGACGGTCCGGTACACGGTCGCGATCCCCAGGCCCGACATGTGACTACGCCCCAGGTCCAGGATCTCCCGGACGGTGAGCGGATGGCCGGCCTCCTGTATCAGCCGGGCGACGATCTGCTTCTGCCTCGTATTGCGTTCCTGCATCGGCGCTCCCCGATTAGGCAGCCACCATACTATATTGATCTTACATTATCAATAACGGTGAAGCAGAACATCGATGGCCGACCGCGAACGCCGGACGGGCCGACGTCCGTTTGACACCGTCTCCCCGATCACTTCTAATCTCTCCACCCGGAACAACGCCGCCAACAGGGAACGAGCCGCCCGCACTCACGGGCAGAGCTGACCGATTTCATCCGCCATGCGTTTGCCCATCGTCACCCGCATCGTCGGGATCTTTCTCCTGCTGTTCAGCCTCACCCTCATCCCCACCCTGCTCGTCGCGCTCTACACCCGCGACGGCGAGGCGCTGCACTTCGTGCAGAGCATCCTGCTGATTGCCGTGCCGGGACTGATGTTGTGGTACCCCACCCGCCGCCACAAGGGTGAGTTGCACAATCGCGAGGCGTTCCTTGTCGTCGCGCTGTTCTGGATCCTGCTCGGCATGCTGGGCAGCCTGCCGCTGGCTCTGGGGGCGCATCTCAGTATCACCGATGCGGTATTCGAGGCGGTGTCGGGCTTCACCACCACGGGCGCGACCGTCATCGTCGGCATCGACGCCCTGCCGCCCTCCATCCTGATATACCGGCAGCAACTGTGCTGGCTCGGCGGCATCGGCGTGGTCGTGCTCGCGGTCGCCATCCTGCCCATGCTCGGCGTCGGCGGCATGCAGCTCTACCGCCTCGAGACCGCGGGTCCGATGAAAGACGAAAAGCTCACCCCGCGCATTGCGCACACGGCACGCGCGGTATGGGTGATCTATTTGACGCTGACGGTAATATGCGCCACGGCCTACTGGCTCGCCGGCATGTCGGCCTTCGACGCCATCGGGCACAGCTTCAGCACCCTGGCGACCGCCGGCTTCTCCACCCACGATGCAAGCCTGGGTTTCTTCAACAGCCCGGCCGTTGAATCGGTCGCCATCGTCTTCATGCTCCTGGGCGGCATCAGCTTCAACGTGCATTTCCTGTTCTTTCACGGGCGCGGCGCGTCCTCCTACTGGCGCGACCCGCAGGCGCGGACGTTCCTCGTCATCGTCGCCGCCCTCATCGCTGTCACGTCAGTGCTGCTGTATCTCGGGGAAAGTTATGGCAGCCCGCTCGAGGCACTGCGGTACGGCGCATTTCACGTGGCCTCCGTCATCACGACCACCGGTTACACCACGACCGACTTTTCCCTGTGGCCGCTCGCCACCCCGCTGCTGCTGATATTCGCCGCCCATATCGGCGGCTGCGCCGGTTCGACCTCGGGCGGCATCAAGGTGATCCGCATCATGCTGCTCGGCAAGGTCGGCATCCGCGAGATGATGCGCCTGATCCACCCGAACATGGTCCGGCCGATCAAGATCAGCGGGCGCAGTGTACCCAAGCCGGTGCTGGACGCCGTGTGGAGCTTCTTCTCGGTCTATGTCGCCATCTTCATCGGGCTGATGATCCTGGTGATGGCCACCGGGGTCGACCAGGTCACCGCCTTCGGTGCCATCAGCGCCACCCTCACCAACCTCGGCCCTGGCCTGGGCGACGTCGCCGTCACCTTCCATGACATCAATCCCGTCGCGAAGTGGCTCTGCACCTTCGCGATGCTGCTCGGCCGCCTCGAGATCTTCACCCTGCTGGTCCTGTTCTCGCCGGTGTACTGGCGAAAGTAGGTTCCTCCACTCTCCCGCCCGCGCCCGCGGGACCCCGCAAGCCCGATCACTCGCAGCGGAATGCCCCGTGCTGGCGTGGCATCACTGCTCGATGAGTCGTCTCCCCGGCATGCACGACTGACATATATAAGGACAAATCATTGACGACTCCCCGGGGTCATGGTAATTAATATGATAATTTATAATTAAGTATTATTTATTAAACAAACACCCCTCTCGTCATGGCCAAGTGCAGCAACGAATTTGTCAGCGCCCTCTTTGAACAGTACGGCCGCGACTTGTCCGGCTTCCTGAGCCGCCGACTGGAATCTCAGGAAATTGAGGATGTTACGCAGAAAACCTACCTGCAACTGCTGGAACATCCCAATCCCGGCGAGATCCGGAACCCGCATGCCTATCTGTTCAAGACCGCGTCCAATCTCGCCGTGGACCATATGCGCCGCCGCCGTGTCCATACAGATCGGATCAGCCCCGGCGTGGAGGCCGAGGCGCTCGCCTCCACAGGGCCGGAGCCCGATGCTGCGGTGGACGCCTCCAGGCAGATCGCGAATTTCCGCGAGATCCTAGCGGGCCTCCCGCCGCTGTGCCGCACCGTGTTCCTGCTCAACCGCATCGATGGCCTGTCCCACGCGGAGATCGCCCGACGCGTCGGCATCTCGAAGAAGTCCGTCGAACGCCACATCGTCAAGGCGCTGGAAAGGTTCCATCGCCGCCTCCACCGCCAGCCGGAATAGCGGCAATGCAGATTTGTGACGTCATTCGCCGGGCCGGCGCGTCTTAACGATTCATGACCCGCAGCAGAATCCGATGCGCATGAACGCCCGATGAGCGACCACCAGACACCCGATGATGGCAGGGCCGATACGAAGGCGCTTTACTGGGTTGCCCGCGTCCACTCCGGCGAATGCACGGACGAGGATCGCCGCGCTTTGGATGAATGGCTCGGTCAGGCGGAGGCGAACCGTCGCGCCTATGACGAGGTGCGCGCGACCTGGGACGGCATGGAACCGTTCAAATCGGCGGTCATCCCGGAAATGCGCGCGGCGCGCGCCTATCCGCGGCGGCGCAGGTTCCGCCTGCTGCCCGCGGCAGCGGCGGCGGCGCTCGCCCTGGCCACGCTCGCGACGGGGCTCTGGCTGCATGTCCCCCCGGAAGCGCCACAGACGTACGCAATCTCGTCAGTGGAGCCACGCGACATCCGCCTTCCGGACGGTTCGACGGTAAACCTCAACGTCGACTCCGGGGTGACGGTGATGTTCACCGAAGACAGCCGCACCGTACGGCTGGAACGGGGCGAGGCCCTGTTTACCATCGCCGAGGGCGACGACAGGGCCTTTGAGGTACTGGCGGGCAACGGCCGGATCCGCGACATCGGCACGCGCTTCGATGTGCACTTCTATGACGGCACCACCTCCGTCATCGTGTTGAGCGGGATCGTGGACGTCACCGTCGACCGGCATGGACATACGCACCGGCTCATGGCCGGTGAAGCATTCGACTACGACGCGGCGGGAAGGATCTCGCCGGTCCGCGCGATCGATGCCGGGGCAAGAACGGCATGGACGGAAGGATTGCTGGTATTGGACGGCGTGACGCTGGAGGAGCTGGCGCGCGAGCTGGCGCGCTATAACCGCATCGACATCCGTGTCGGCGATCCTGCGATCAACGAATACAGGATCAGCGGCACGTTCAGCATCCACGGCATCGATGACATGCTCGGCGCCATCGAGGCGATGCTGCCGGTCTCCGTGGTGCGGGAACAGTCGGGGATACTCCTGCTCGCGCGCCCGGAGAACCGCGGATAGCGATCCCATCCAGCCATGACGGGTCCGCCAGGATGGTCGATCCCTTCGCCGATGTCAGCCTGAAACTTTCCATCCCCACGCCATCCTGCGCCGTGCGCCAGGAGCAGACCCGTGATTTCCTGCGGGACGGTTGCCGGCTCGCGAGCATTTTCCCCGCGATGCTTCCCCTGGGTCACCGGAATCATATCTCTAAGAAATAAATATGACGATTTCATCCGGCCTGCTGCGTCATATCTCCGTGCGCCTGTTCTCGGGACCGAAAACCTTCCATGCACGCGGGATAAGAATGATGATGGCCGGCTGCCTGACCCTGGCCTCCCTGGCCCTGCCCTGGGATGCCGCCTTCCCCGAAGCGCGGGTGTTCGAACTCGACATCCCGCCGCAGTCCCTGTCCGGCGCGCTGAAATCGCTGTATCTGCAGGCGGAACTCCAGACCCTGTACGTGGATGATCTGGTCAGGGATCGGCGCAGCCCGGGGATCAGCGGCCGGTACACGGCGGAGGAGGCGCTGGAGCGCCTGCTGCAGGGGTCCGATCTCGCGTTTGAACTCACCGGGGCCAACACCGCCGTGATCAGGGCCACCGGCCAGAATACCGACAGGATCAGCTTCACGGCGATCACGATCGCCGAGACCGCCCCGGATCTCGATCCCGACCTGCCGTCGAACCTCGTCTCCGTGACGCGCTCCGAACTGGCGCGCCGCAATGTCGCCACCGCCGAGGATGCCGTGAAATATGCCCCGAACCTGCGCGTGCGCAAGCGATTCATCGGCGACCGCAACACTCCGATCGAGGTACGCGGCACGAGCAACATCCAGAGCGCCCGCGGCCTGGTGCTGGCGGACGGTATGCTCCTCAGCAATTTCCTTTCCTCGCAGCATGAAACCGCGCCCCGCTGGTCCATGATCCAGCCAGAGGAGATCGAGCGCGTGGACGTGATGTACGGGCCCTATTCCGCGCTCTATTCCGGCAACGCGATGGGCGCCGCCGTCGTCTACTCCACGCGCATGCCGGACGGTCCCCAGGCAGACGCGCACCTGCTGCTCCATCGCCAGCAATTCGAGTATTTCGGCACCGATGACGCCTATGACGGACATGTCGTCAACGGCCTGCTGGGCGACCGCCGCGACCGCTTCTCCTACCAGCTCGGCATCAGCCGGCTGGACAGCACCAGCCAACCCACGCAGTTCGTCACGCTCGCGCCCTCAACCACCGCCGCTACCGGCGGGGAAACCGTGGTCCGCGGCGCCTATCCGGTGCAGAACCGCAACGGCGACGACGTGATCCTCGTCGGTGTCGGCGGCGCGGGCATCGAACACACCGGGCAGGACGAATTCAAGCTCAAGCTCGGTTACGACCTGACACCCGATATCGAGGGCAGGTTCACGCTCGTCTCCTGGCGCATGGACCGCCTCTCCGGCTGGTTCGGCGACACCACCTACCTCATGGACGCGGTCGGCACCCCCGTCTACAGCGGACCGATCGACCTCGACGGCCTCCGCTACAACCTCGCCGACACCACCTTCGCCCCGCGCGCGGGCGAGGAGGAGCACTGGATGTACGCCGCGTCGCTGAAGACCCGGCGCGAGCAGGGCTGGAACTACGAGGCCTCCGTGTCCCTTTACGACATGAAGGAAAACGTCACCGGATCTCCGACAACGGCACCACCGGCGGCCTTCGCGTGGGCGGCACCGGCACGCTGAACAAATGGGACGGCAGCGGCTGGAGGACGTTTGATGCCAAGGCGGAGACACGCCCGGGACGACATCGGCTGACGCTGGGCTATCACTACGACCTCTATGAGATGAACCAGGACAACTACGCCACCGACGACTGGCGTGGCAACGATGCCGCCGGCCTGATCGATTCTTACACCGGCAGGACCGAGACCCAGGCACTGTTCGCCCAGGATGCATGGGAATTCACCGGGCGCTGGAAATCGGTCCTGGGCCTGCGGGTCGAGAAGTGGCGCGCCTTCAAAGGGACGCGCGCGAATGCGTCGACCGCCGTCGATTATCCCGACCGCAGCGAATCCGCGCTGTCGCCGAAGGCGGCGGTCGAGTTCGCGCCCGCGGACGGATGGCTGTTCCGCCTGGCGCTTGCCAAGGCCCACCGCTTCCCCACGGTGACCGAGCTGTTCCAGGGCGCGATCTCGGGCAACGAGATCATCAACAGCGATCCCGGCCTCAGGCCGGAACGCGGACTGTTCACGGATTTCACCGCACGGAAGGCGGCGGCCAACGGCGCCGTGCGTTTTTCGCTCTACCGGGAAGACACCCGCGATGTCCTGTTCCGGCAGAACAACACCATTGTGGTCCCGACCGTCACCAGTTACCAGAACATCGACCGGGTGAGGGTTCACGGCGTCGAGATTGCCTACGAAGGCCGCGACACATTCGTCACGGGCCTGGACCTGGCCGCAGACGTGTCATTCAACGATTCCGAGATCGTGGAAAACCGCAGGAATCCCGCCACCGAAGGCAACGAGTTTTACCGCATTCCGCGCGCGCGCGCGGGCCTGGCGGCCAGCTACCGCCAGACCGGCCGCCTGACATACAGCCTGGCCGGCCGCTATTCAGGCCGGCAGTACACCACGCTGGAAAACATCGAGGTGAAATCCAACGCCCTGGACAGCGTAAGCAAGTACACCGTCTTCGACGCCAAGGTCAGCTACAGGATCGGCAAGGCATCGTCCGTCGGACTCGGCATCGACAACATCGCGGACAAACGCTACTTCGTCGGACACCCCTATTCCGGACGCACCTGCTTCGTCGAGCTCGCCTGGCGCGCAGGCGGGTCTGTTCTGCATTGAAACAGAAACAACACGACATCCGACCTGATATCACAACCCATAACAGTCACTACCGACACGAGGAGATCCACGTCATGTCACCAGAATTTCGATTGAAGCCCCTGCACGCCGCGCTGCTCATCGCCCTGGCGGCGCCGGCCTACGCCGCCGAGGAAGGCGAGCCGGAAGCGGGCGCAGAGCAGCCCGTCACCAACCTGCCGATGTTCACGGTGACCACCTCGGCGCCCGACATCGATCCGAACATCCCGGCGAACACCGCCACCATCTCGGAGGAGGTGCTCGACCGGCTCAACATGTCCACGGCCGAGGATTCCCTGCGCTACCTGCCCAACCTGAACGTGCGCCAGCGCTACATCGGGGACCGCAACGCGGCACTGGAGGTACGCGGCATGAGCAACATCCAGAGCGCGCGCGGACTTGTCATGGCGGACGGCGTCCTGCTGAGCAACTTCCTCGGCAGCGATCACCAGAACTCGCCGCGCTGGTCGCTGGTTCTGCCGGAGGAGATTGAGCGCGTCGACGTGATTTACGGTCCCTACTCGGCGCTCTATTCAGGCAATGCAATGGGCGCGGCGGTCATCTACACGACCCATATGCCGGACGACTTCGAGGCCAGCGCCAAGCTGACCGCGCACCGCCAGGATTTCGATGTCAACGGAACCGACGACACCTACGACGGGCACGTGCTGAACGCCATGGTCGGCGACCGGATGGGGCGATTCTCCTATCTGCTCGGCGTCAGCACACTGGAATTCACCGGGCAGCCGACGGGCTGGGCGTTTCTTACTCCCGGCACTACCGCGCTGCAAGGGGGTGAAACCGAGATCGCAAGCGGGGCCTATCTGATCAAAGATCGCCGGAACAGAGACCAGTACCATATCGGTGTCACCGGCAGCGGCATCGAGACCACCGAACAGGACGAATTCAAGCTGAAGCTCGGTTACGATTTCACACCCGAGCTGGAAGGGCGTTTTACAGTGGCTTCCTGGACCAGTGACGCACTCACCGGCAAGCCGGAATACACCACTTATCTGCGCGACACCAACGGTAATCTCGTCTACAGCGGAGCAGTCAACATCGACGGTTTCCGTTACAACATCGGGCAGGGTGTATTCGCTCCGCGCTCGAGCACGGAAGAGAACTGGATGTACGCCGCCACCCTGAAGAGCAGGCACAGTGAAGGCTGGAACTACCAGGCCGCGGCCTCGATCTACGACCAGACCGAGAATGACCAGCGCACGTCCAGCGTAACGTCAAATGTCGCCTATTCCACAGGCGGCGCAGGCACCCTGAGCCGGCGCGAGGGCAGCGGCTGGTGGAACCTGGATTTCAAGGCCGACAATAAATTCGGCGCGGATTCCGAGCACTGGCTGACCGTGGGCGCGCATCACAGCAACTATGAGTATCAGCAGAAAAACTACAATATCGCCGACTGGCGCGACGGTGAGCCCGGGGCAGAGACCGGCTCCGGTCAGGGCACAACAGAAACCTCAGCGGTATTCGCACAGGATGCCTGGCAGTTCGCTGAACAATGGAAGACCGTGCTCGGACTGCGTCTGGAAAACTGGAAGGCCAGCGACGGCCTCAAAGGCGGCACTACCACTACTTCCTATGATAGCCGCAGCGAGAGCGCCGTCTCACCCAAGGCCGCGCTGGAATACACACCCGACAAGGACTTGCTGTATCGCCTGTCTGTGGCGAAGTCGACCCGCTTCCCGACCGTCGATGAACTTTATGGGATCAACATTGGCGGCGTCACCACCGTTACCGATCCGGACTTGAAACCGGAGGGAGGCGCTGTCGATCGACTACACCATCGAGACCGCGCTCGACAACGCCATCATGCGCGTGTCGTTCTGGGCGGAGGATACCCGCGACACGATCTTCAGGTATCAGGAGTTCGACACCGTGAATAACGTCGCCGGTTCCACTATATATCAGAACGTCGACCGCGTACGCATCAGCGGCATCGAGTGGGTGTACGATACCTGGAGCCTGTTGGGCGTCCAGGGACTCGACCTGCACACCAACGTTGCCTTCAACCAATCCGAGGTGCTGGAGGACAGTGGTGACCCGCGCAACGAGGGCAATGAATTCTACCGCATCCCCCGGATCCGCTCCGCCTTCGCCCTGACCTATCACCAGAGCGACAAGCTCGACTACACCCTCGGCGGCCGCTACTCGGGCCGGTCGCGCGCCTCGCTCGACAACTCTGACGTCAATCGCCATGCAATCGATGCCGTCAGCAATTTCACGGTCTTCGATGCCCGTGTCAATTACAAAGTCAATCAGCACTTTGAACTGGGCGGCGGCGTCAATAACCTGCTCGATGAACGCTACTACGTCAGCCACCCCTATCAGGGACGCACCGTCTTTGCCGACGTGAAGGTCAGCTACTGATGATGACATTCCATCAACTGCATCGCTCAGATAAGGCTTGAATAACAAACCGGTGACGTACCCTACTACGTCGATTAATCCATGCCTAGGCATTGCCTTCTCCATGAGGTAATGCCCTATCTCTAATAGATCGCCAAGTAATACTGCTGCCGGCCAGGACTCACCTGGCCGGCAGCAAATCACCAGGAGATCAAAATGCTAGAAGCGAAACTACTTACAAAAATCTACCAGGCTGTGCCAGCGCTGGATAAACTGGACCTGCAGGTTCCGGCAGGCGAGGTGTTTTGTCTGTTGGGACCCAATGGCGCCGGAAAAACTACCACTGTGAACCTGTTTTTGAATTTCATCACGCCCACTTCCGGCCAAGCCCTGGTGTGCGGTGTAGACGCCACCGTTGATCCGGTGGAGGCGCGCCGGATGCTCGCCTACATCCCGGAGACGGTGGTTCTATACGGAAATCTTTCGGGACTGGAGAATCTGGAGTACTTCACCACCTTATCCACCGGTCGCCGTCTCGACAACGGCGAACTGCTCGCTCTTTTACGTGAAGCAGGCTTGCAGAAAGAGGCCGCCACACGACGCGTGGCCGGTTATTCCAAGGGTATGAGACAAAAAGTCGGCATTGCCATCGCGTTGGCCAAGCATGCCAAGGCCCTGCTGCTGGACGAGCCGACCTCGGGCCTTGATCCCGCGGCCGCTAATGAATTCATGCGCCTGATCGAAACCTTGCGGAAACAAGGCATGGCGGTGCTCATGGTCACGCATGATCTCTTTCTTGCCAAGCAATGCGGCAATCGCATCGGCATCATGCAACGGGGACGTCTCGTAACAACGTTCCGCACCGACGACATCGATCATATTGGTCTTGAACGCACGTATCTCGACATATCTCACCAGATGGAGGTCGCATGAGCGCTGTACTCGAGGTTGCGGTTTCCACAGTGCATGGAAGGCGGCGCTGGCCCATCACGCTGGCCATAGCCGCAAAAGAATGGCTGGATCTCTATCGAGATGCGCGCTGGCGCTGGCTCGGCGCCCTGATGTTGCTGCTGATGATCTGCGCCCTAACCTTCGGTGCGGAACAGGTGCAGCGCTACGACCGCGACCGTACTGCCGCAACCGAATCCGACCGGAAGATCTGGACTTCACAGGGCGCGAAGGACCCGCACGCCGCCGCGCACTTTGGACAGTACGCATTCAAACCCCAGACACCTCTGGCCCTTGCCGATCCGGGAGTGGATGCCTACGTGGGCTCCGCCGTATGGCTGGAAGCCCACAAGCAAAACGAGGCGCAGTTCCGCCCGGCGCGTGACACCACGCTTGTGGCGCGGCTCGGTAACCTGTCGCTTGCCTTCGTGCTGCAGACCGTCATCCCGCTGGTGGCGATCCTGCTGGGCTATGCTGCCTTCGCAGGTGAGCGCGAGCAGGGCACGCTGCGTCAGCTACTTAGCCTAGGGGTACACCCTACAGATCTGTTACTGGGCAAAGGACTGGCGCTGGCCGGTGCCATAGCAGTGCTACTCACCCCCGTGCTGATCGCCACCCTGATCGCCTGCATCATGCTTACCGACACCGCGGAATCCACACTTTCTGACCAGCTCATCAGGCTATTTGGGCTGGCAGCGGGCTACACCGCCTATATCGCTGGCTTTGCGATGCTGGCACTGGCGGTCTCGGCATTTTCCCGTAATTCCCGCGCCGCGCTGGTGGGACTTCTGGCTTTCTGGCTGGCCAACTGTTTTCTGGTGCCGCGCCTGATGACCGATGCCGTGCGCACCGCGCTGCCACTGCCTACCGCTCTCGAGTTCCGTCAAACAATAGCGGAGGAAAAGAAGAAAACCTTCGGCCATGACGAGACGCATCCTGCATTCGTCGTTTTTCGCGATGATGTGCTGCGTCAATATGGCGTCGAGCGAATTGAAGACCTGCCGGTGAATTTCCGCGGCCTGGCTTTACGCAAGGACGACGAGAATGGCTACAGGATTTTCGATCAACAGTACGGCGCCCTGCAGGAGGCCTATGAGCGGCAGAACCGCTGGCGCGCCATGCCCGGACCTGTCTTTCCGTTGCTCGCTATCCAGCCCTGGTCCATGGGCATGGCCGGCACAGACGGCCGCGCGCAGTACTCGTTTACCACCGCAGCCGAGCAGCACCGCCGTGTGATCCAGACTTTCGCCAGCGACGACCTGATCCGCAACGGTCGCTACCGCGATCCCACCTATGTGGCTGACCCGGCGCTATGGCAACACATACCGAGCTTTGCCTATCGGGAGCCCCCCGTATCCTGGGTGCTGCCTGTTCAGATGGGCAATCTGCTGGCGCTCGCGGGCTGGTTGGCCATAACCACACTGCTGGCGGTGTACGCGGTACGCCGCATGCGTCCGATCTGAAAGGGATAGACACATGACTCGTTACACGATTTTTTCCGCCGCGGTGCGTTGTGAATGGCGTAACCTGCGCCGCGATCCCGCGCTGTGGCTGGTGCTTGCCATAATACTCTCCACGGTAGGTTACGCCCTCCACAACGGCAGGAGCGTTGTGCAACATCAGAACGCCGCCATAGCAGCAACAAAGGCTGAAGAACAGGAGCGGCTGGCGAATCTCCGGCTAAATCTGGCGGACATTGATGCGGGCAGGATTGCTCCGCCGGAGAGGCCTTTCCGTGACCCGCGACTCCCCATCTTCGTCGGAGGAGGCTCAGGGGCCACCGGCGCCTCGCTGCCGCCTCATCCGCTGGCCCTCATTGCCACTGGCCAAAGCGATCTGTATCCAGCCAGTATCAAGATCACCAGCGGCGGCAAAGACAGCTTCCTGTTCAGCGACGAGATTGCTAATCCCACGCAGTTGCTCACGGGCTCCTTTGATCTCGCTTTCGTGCTGGTCTTCATCTATCCGCTGTGGATGCTCGCACTGATTTATAATCTGATTTCCGCCGAGCGCGAGCAGGGTACGCTCGCGCTCACGGGATCCTGCCCGGTGAGTCTGCGCACCGTGTTTGCCGGCAAGCTTCTGGTGCGCGCCGGTGTACTGATCCTAGTCACGGTGGTGGCAGTGTATGCCGGTCTCGCCATGACGGGCGCCGGCTTTGCGGGCAATGGCAATGCGTACGCGGCGCTGGGTCTGGTGATAATTGTGTATGGTTTCTTCTGGGTGGCGCTGGCTACCGCGGTAAACACCCTGGGGCGTGACTCTGCCTATAATGCCATGACGCTGGTCATAGTCTGGATCATGCTGCTGCTGATCCTGCCCGCACTGATCAACGCATGGTCACAGTCGCGCTATCCTTCGCCTTCGCGCGCCGAGATGGTGCTGTCCGTGCGTGCCGCGTCAAACGATGCCAATCTCGAACAAGATGCCGCCCTCGCCCTTTATGAGCAGGAGCATGGCCACTCACACGAGCGCGGCAGCCTGCGTGAACGCACGCTGCGGCGCATTTCGGTCACGCAGGCCGCGGCGGCGCGCGCGGATTCGATACTGGCAGCCCATGACGCACAGATTGCGAAACAGCACGATTTTGCCCGGCGGTTCGCTTACGCCTCGCCGGCCCTGCTCATGTACGATGCTATGGCAGAAATCGCCGGGACCGGCCGCAGCCGCTATGCAGAGTTTTTCAGTCAGATTGACCAGTTTCATCAAGAGTGGCGCGAGTTCTTCGTCTCCCGAGCAAAAACTGAGCGAATGCTGACCGATGAGGATTACAGGCAGTTTCCGCATTTCCAGTTCGAAGAGCGCTTGAACGGCCAGACTTTCTCCCTTATTGGACCCACGCTGACAGGGATAGCGGTGCTGTTCCTGCTGTTTGCCGGAATTGCTTCACGCGGATTGCGCCGCTGCAGCGTGGTGGGACGAGGCTGATCGGCGACCTACTACATCTATCAATCAACTCATGAATCTGTTTCATCGGGTCTTGTTTATATCTAAACACAGGAGAAAACTCGCATGACCACCAGTACATTCAAGCACCTTCTGCAGGCCGGTTTCACCGCGGGCGCCTTATTCTACGCTACCGTGTCACATGCCCACTTCCCCTGGGTCATGGTCACCGATTACACCGCCGAGCAAGATAAGGCGGCGACGGCGTACCTGGGCTGGGGACACAGCTTCCCGGTCGCCGGCTTCATGGCCGAGGACCGCATCGGAACCCTTGAGCTGGTCAGTCCCGACGGCAGCCGCGGCGGCCTCGATAAGAAGGACGCCGGCTATGCGACGCCCGAACTGAAGACCGCCGGTGCCTATGTCTTGCTGGCCTCGCAGAAAGGCGGGTTCTACACGCGCACCAAGAGCGGCAACAAGCGCCAGTCCAAGGAAGGCCTCAGCGACATTATCAAGTGTTCGTTTTCATCCAACACCATGAAGGCGGTGTTCAATGTTGGCGCCGGCGACGGCGACGTCAGCAAGCGCTTCGACCACCCGCTGGAGATCATCCCGCTCGATAATCCGGGGAATCTCAGGGTGAACGACCACCTCAAGGTCCAGGTCCTGCTGCACGGGAAACCCTATGACGGCATGATCTACGCGACCTACGCCGGCTTCTCCAACGAGGAAAACACCTTCGCCTATGCGGTCGGTACCGACGATGACGGCACGGCCTCGATCCGGATCCTGTCCACCGGCACCTGGCTGATCAAGGCGAACGCAGAGCAGCCCTACCCCGACACCAAGGTCTGCGACGTGGAGTCCTATACCTCAACCTTCACCTTCGGCATCCAGTAATGGGTCCGCGCAGCCACGGGAAACTGGTCCTGGGGCTGATCATGAGCCTGGGCGGCGCCACTGCCGCCTGGGCGCATGAGCCCTACATGGACTGTTTCGACAACAAGGACAACACCGTCACCTGCGAGGCCGGCTATGAGGACGGCTCGCCCGCCGGAGACGAGGACAAGATCTTCGTCAAGGACGACCAGGGCAAGACGCTGATGTCCGGGAAATTCACCGACGGCCAATACACCTTCACGCGCCCGGCCGGACACTTTGTCGCCGTCTTCGTCGGTGGCGACATCGGTCATGTCCGACGGGTACCGGATTCAGGGCTCATCCAACGCTGACACCAGTATTCTTTCGGGAGACTTCAAACATGAAAGGCACATTCCTCGCGTCGCTGGCCGCGGCCGGCCTCCTCTGCACCCCGGCACTGGCGCACGATGTATGGCTGGTCCCGAAGGCCGGTGGCAAGGCGCATGAACTGGTGTTCGGACACCCCGGTGAGCTCGAGCCCTACGATCCGGCGCATGTCGAGGAGACCTACGTTATCGACACCTCCGGCAAACCCAAATTCACCAGCACCCGCGTGCAGGACAACAAGGTCGAGATCCAGACGGGGGCGGACACTGCGCTGGTCGCCCTCTATTACGACCACGGCTTCTGGACCGTCGGCCCGGACCGCAAATCCGCCGCGGCGCCGAAGTGGAAGATCCTGAATTATCGTACCTCGGCCCACATCCGGCTGTTCAACAAGAACCTGCTGGCCTGGACCCCGGCGCTCGCCGCCCCGGTCGGCCTCGACCTCGAGATCGTCCCGCTCGCCAATCCGCTCAAACTGAAACCCGGTGACAAGTACCCGATCCAGGTGTTCTACAAATCCAGGCCCCTGGCGCAAGCCGACGTCGAGGTGATGGGGGACATGGAGCTGTATACCACCGATGCCTCCGGCAAGGTCGAGATCCCGATCCAGCAGGCTGACTTCCAGTACGTCTTCGTCTCACACATTGAACCCATGAAGAGCAATCCCAATGTGGACGAGGCCGAGCTCTCGACCAACCTGATGTTCCGACCTTAGTTCCATTTTCCGGGGTTGGTGCGTTCTGCGCCACCTCCTTCAGGTTAACTCAGCGCTTCATACAGCCCTAATTCAAATTTATTTAGGTTAATAATTGAGTTCAATTAGTGATATGAAACTGCCATCGGTCCTTGTTTCTTTGTTGATCACATACGTATGCATCCATGCGGACACAATTTCTGCAGTAGGCTATCCTTCATCTACTGTCGACAAGTCTCAAGCGCAAACACTGGTGCATCTTACCGATCTTGCATTAAGGCGTAACACCAAAACTCGTATTGCCTGGGCTTCCATCCGATCCTCCGAGGCGGGACTAGAGTTGGCACGCGCAGGTTATTGGCCACAGATCGACGCATCCCTTAGTGCACAGCGCAACCGTGCCCTGAATTTTACCGGACAACCTGCTGATAACCAGACACGTTATAGCGCCAGCGTCAATTTGAGCTATCTTTTGTGGGATTTCGGTACGCGCGGCGGCACGCTGGAGCAGGCTAAATTCCAGCTGGCCTCCGTGCAACTTACGCATAATCAGATCATGCAGGATGTGATCTTGCAAGTGGAGCAGGCCTACTATCTAACGTTGGGGCTGGAGGCTGTGGTGTTGGCGGTTCGACAAAACTATATGGATGCCGAGACAAATCTGGAGGCCGCGCAGTATCGCAGAACCGTTGGTCTAAGCACGATAGGTGATGTCTATAAGGCAGAGGCGGCACTGGCCGGTGCCAGGCTTGCTATGCAACAGGTTGAAGGACAATTGGCAGCAACACGCGGCACGCTGGCAGTGTCGGTAGGGGAATCTCCCGATACACTAATATCATTGGTCGCCTGGGAGCCTGAGGCGGCGGCACTGCCGGAGCAAAGCGTGGCAAGCCTGCTTGATGAGGCGCTTGGCGCTCGCCCCGAACTGCTCGCAGCAAAAGCTCGCGAACAGGAAAGCGCAGCAAAGATACGTGCTATCCGTGGCAGTGCCTTGCCAACACTCAGTTTCGATGCCAGCGCTGGGCACACTCAAGTGCACAACATAGGCGACAGTTCCCAGTTCAGCGCGTTGTTCAGCTTAAAGATTCCACTGTTTTCTGGTTTCGGTGATCGTGCCGCCGTACATCTGGCCGAGGCGGAGCTGGAAAATGTCCGCGCAGTTAACGACGAGCTTCGGAGTCAGGTTGCCTTACAGGTGTGGCGGGCCTATCAGGATCTCCGCACAGCAGCAACAACTCTTGATAGCAGCGATTCACAATTGAAGAGCGCACAACAAGCGGCGGATGTATCGGGCGCGCGTTACAAGAGTGGTCTCGATACCATACTCGATGTATTGAGCGCACAGTCTACCCTGGCCAGTGCACGGGTCCAGAAAATCCAAGCGCGATTAAATTGGACTGCAGCCCGAGCTACCCTGGGTCATGCCGTGGGAGGACTCAAGATGCCAATATCTACGAAGGATCAGATGTGACTCGCAAGATACTGCCGCTATTCATCCTCGTTTTTATCACCGCTGGACTAGCCTGGATGGCGGAATGGCGAATTGGAGCCAGCGGCCAGGACATAAGCAATCGTCGTGATCAACCGCCTGTAGTAGAGACTGTTTTGGTTAGCATGCAACCCATGCCACTTACTCTGCAGTCGGTCGGGCAGGTACAACCGGAACTTAGCGTGCAGATTCGTCCCCAGGTTAGCGGTGTACTGCAGAAATTACATTTCGTAGAGGGACAGACAGTGATCAAGGAACAGCGTTTATTCAGTATCGATCGCGCTCAATATGATAATTCACTGGTGGCAGCGCGTGCCGAGTGGGAAAACGCCAAAGTGCAGGCCCAACGTCTGGCACCCTTGGCAGACAAGGAATATGTCACCGGGCAGGAATATGACAATGCGCTGGCGGCGCAAGATCAGGCCATGGGCAGGCTCAAACAGGCTGAAATCAATCTTGCCTACACCGAAATACGAGCGCCTATTACTGGCCTTACCGGCATCATCGGCGCCAAACCCGGTAACCTGGTGGCGCCCGGCGACAGCGTACCGCTGGTGGTCATCAATCAGATGCGTCCTATTCTCGTACAATTCACCATCCCGCAACAACGCATTCTAGAGCTGCGCCGCTATCAGGCGCAGCGTAGTATCCGCGTCTTCATCACCCACGAGGATGGCAGCGGTAACTTGGACGATGGGGAGCTGATATTCATCGACAATGTCGTTAATACCGGCACTGGGACTGTATTGCTCAAGGCGCGGGTGGAAAACGAGCATGAACAATTGTGGCCAGGGCAGTATGTAGGAGTACAGATACGTTTCACGATTCAACCAGAAGCCGTCGTGATCCCGCAGTCCGCGGTGCAAATTGGACAGAAGGGTAACTATGTTTATGTGGTCGAGCAAGACAGGGCCGAGATTCGCGACGTGCATGTGGATCGTCAAGTAGGTGACCTTGCGGTTATTGCATCCGGCCTCAAGTCTGGCGAAACGGTGATAAAAGGCGCGCCGCGCAATTTGACGCCGGGCAGCAAGGTAGTGATCTCGGGTCCGCCGAAAGAATAGAAGCCGAAGAGCGTCCATGTATATATCCACGCCCTTCATCCGCCGTCCGGTGATGACCGCTGCAGTCATGGCGGCCTTGATTATCTTCGGCATGACCTCCTATATCACCATGCCGGTGAGCGAGCTGCCCAATGTTGATTTTCCTACCATCAGTGTATCCGCCAATCTACCTGGCGCGGACCCCAAAACCATGGCGGCGGCGGTGGCCATGCCTCTGGAACGGCAGTTCAGTTCTATTCCTGGACTGAGCAGCATGAGCTCTGTAAGCACTGTGGGCAGTAGCAACATATCCCTGCAATTCGAGCTGGAGCGCGACATTGATGCCGCGACCCAGGATGTGCAAACCGCGATATCCCAGGCCATACGTCGCCTGCCAGGCGACATGCCTTCACCTCCCAGCCTGCGCAAACTCAATCCAGCGGATTTCGCTATCATATTTCTTGCCCTATCCGCTGAGCAGCTTCCGCTCACTGAACTCGACGAATATGCCCAGACCCGTGTCGCCCAGAGTATTTCGACCATCCCGGGGTTGCGCAGGTACTGGTGCTCGGCTCACGCAAATACGCCGTGCGACTCCACTTGAATCCCTACGCCCTGGCGGCGCGCGATATCTCACTTTTTGATGTGGAGACGGCGGTCCAAGGTAGCAATAGTAATCTACCGGTTGGCACACTCGGCGGTAGCACGCGCAGCTACACAGTACAGGCCGGAGGACAGTTGCAGGACGCCGCCGCCTATGATCGTATAGTGGTCGCCTATCGCAATGGCGCTCCTGTTTACCTTGCAGATGTGGGAAAAGCTACGGATGGCTTTGAACAAAATAAACAACTTTCGACATTCTTGGACAATACCGCGCCAGAGCAAGGATCACGCACAGCAATCTTGCTGGAAGTGAAACGTCAACCAGGCGCTAACGCCGTCAAGGTATCACAAGCAGTGCGGGAACGATTAGAGGATCTCACGCGCCAGGCGCCGGGTGACGCCACATTAAGGTTGCTCTATGATCGGTCAGATTTTATAAAAGGGTCCATTCATGAAGTGAAAGTCACCTTGATACTGGCCATTATCCTAGTGGTTGGAGTGATCTTCCTCTTTCTGCGCAATATGCGCGCCACTGTTATCAGCGCCATGGCCCTGCCGACGTCTCTGATCGGTACCTTCGCCGTGATGAAGCTGTTTGGTTTCGGACTCGATAATCTCTCCCTGATGGCTATCACCCTGGCAGTTGGATTCGTTGTTGACGATGCCATCGTCGTACTTGAGAATATCGCACGGTATAGCGAAAAGGGCCGCTCACCCATGGAGGCGGCCCTGACCGGAACGCGTGAGATTACTTTTACCGTGCTATCCATGACCCTATCGCTGGTTGCAGTCTTCATTCCTATCATGTTCATGAACGGTCTGATGGGGCGAATGTTCAACGAATTCGCGCTCACCGTCTCTATTGCCATACTAATATCCGGTGCCGTATCACTTACCCTCATACCCATGCTGAGCAGTCGTTATCTCGTGGTCAGCGATAATCATGGGCGTCTTTATTATTTCCTGGAGAGGGTGTTCAATCGGATGCGCGACGGCTATGGGCGTACGCTGGTCTGGTCGGTAGATAATTGGCGCACAATGCTAGCGGCGACAGCGCTAATCCTTGGATTGACATTTTACCTGTTTAATATAATACCCAAGGGTTTTATCCCTAGTGAGGATACCGGACAGATTATCGCTGACACCAAGGCGCCAGAAGGTGTCACTTTCGATCAGATGCTGTCATTACAAGCACAAATAGCGCGTATTGTGACGCAGAACCCCGGCGTTGCCGCTGTTATGTCGAGTGTTGGACTGAGTCGAGGTGGTGCAAACGCGAACAACACCGGACGAATGGTCATTCGACTGCAGCCGCGTGAGACCCGAAATTCCAGCGCGGATGATGTAATTCAGCAACTCCGGCTGGCAGTGACTGGCGTGCGAGGAATACAAGTATCATTCCAGAATCCACCCGTAATCCGTATTGGCGGTATCGCCGGCAGTGGTCAATATCAATATATATTACAAGGATTGAATCTGGATGGATTAAATCAGACCGCTGCCTCATTCGAACTCAAGCTCGCGAATGTGTCCGGGGTGCAAGATATAAGAAGCAGTCTTGATCTTAATAACCCCCAGATTAATGTGCGCATCCTGCGAGACACGGCTGCAGCTTTGGGCGCAAGTGTTGAAGGTATACAGGCCACCCTTTATAGGGCGTACGGTGGCGGACAGGTCAGCACTATTTATGGAGCTGGCGACGAATATCAGGTGATAATGGAACTGTCTCCAAGCTATCAAACCAATATCGATGCGCTCAACGCATTGTATGTACCAGCGAGCAGCGGAAAGTTGATACCTTTGCGTACGGTTACCGATATTTCGTCAGGCATTGGACCGCTTTCTGTGAATCATTACGGCCAGTTGCCGGCGGTCATTTTCTCCTTCAACCTGGCGCCGGACGCCTCACTGGGTGAAGTCACGGGCCAGATAGAAACGTTGGCCAATAACAATCTCCCGGCGGATATTACCGGAATATTTACCGGGAATGCACAGACCTTTCAGGATTCCCTGGTAGGTATGCCGCTCCTGCTGCTGATTACTGTACTTGTGATTTACATGGTTTTGTCCATGCTCTACGAGCATTTCATACACCCAATTACCATACTCACCGCGTTGCCGCTGGCCATGGTAGGCGCGCTGCTGACCCTGATTCTATTTGGGCAGGAACTCAATATCTTCAGCTTTGTCGGCCTGATTCTTCTGGTGGGCCTGGTAAAAAAGAACGGCATCATAATGGTAGACTTTGCCCTGCACAACCGCCGTGAACATAAAACTTCCGCTCGGGACGCCATTATCGAGGCGTGCCTGGTGCGTTTCCGCCCCATCATGATGACTACGCTCGCTGCCATTCTCGGCACGTTGCCCATTGCGCTCGGCACAGGAATGGGCGCCGAGGCGCGTCGGCCACTGGGCATTGCAGTTGTGGGCGGACTTGTGTTTTCGCAACTGCTCACCCTCTACATCACTCCAGCATTTTACGTTGCGATGGAACACCTGAGTGAACGCTTGCAGAGATGCAATGACACCAGTCAGGCGACAATCGTAAAATCGCCGGGAGTAAAATGATTATGTGTGTATATCGATGGCAATTGCACACTCTGCTGCGTGTATAAAGATACATAGCAAAACCATTAGGTAATAAGGGCGAAACGTTACCTAAATAGAGTTTCATGAACTGCTTGAATACATTCTCAACTCAGTAATTATACCAGGACTCGATTACCCTCAGGCACATTGGAAAATGATACTTCGATTGACCTCTCCCCCGCAGCGTATCCAAATCAAGTGAGAACGTTTTCATAGCATCAAGCGGCCTGCGCCTCGAAAAGTACAGGCTGCAGGTATCCGATCCAGGTGTTCTACAAATCCAGGCCCCTGGCGCAAGCCGACGTCGAGGTGATGGGCGACATGGAGCTGTATACCACCGACGCCTCCGGCAGGGTCGAGGTCCCCGATCCAACAGGCCGACTTCCAGTACGTCTTCGTCTCCCACATCGAACCCATGAAGAGCAATCCCAATGTGGACGAAGTCGAGATCTCGACCAACCTGATGTTCCGCCCCTGATCTCCTCCGGCGCGTAAAGGCGCACGCCACCCTGGGCTTCCGCCCACCCTGGTTTACCACTGCGCCCACCTGATTAGACTAATTATAAGGTAGTAATGTAAGAAGTATTATCTTATATTACTACCGTCCTTATTCTGTCCAAGCGGTTACTTAACAGGGAAATTAGATTAGAGGAGAACGACTAAATGAAAAAAAAGACAAATTACCTGATCCCCTCCCTCGTCGGAACTCTATTTATTAGCGCCAATCCAGGCTGGGTAAACGCCGCCGAACCGGTCAGCCTGGAATCCATCACGGTCAAGGGCGAAGGCATGCGGAATTCCGATCGCTCCTTTTCTGTCAATGTGATCTCGCAGGATACGATCCAGTCGGAGCACTGGGAAAACCCGCTCACCATCGTCGAGGAGGCAGCGGGTTTCAATGCCGTGGCGTATCAGCACGGCGGCGTGGCGGACGTCTTCACCATCCGAGGCTTCACGGGCGGTGGTCATGGCAGCGACGCCGGCCTGTCACTCGACGGCATCAGCCTGAACGAAGGCGAATCGCATGCCGACGGCTACGGAGACACCAGCATCATTATCCCGCTCGAAATCGAGGCCGTCACCGTCTACAAGGGTCCGGTCTCGCCGCTGTACGGAAATTTTGCCCGCGGCGGCGTGCTGGCCTTCACCACCCGCAAGGGCGGCGAATACTAGAACTTTGACCTGTCCACCGGTTCCTACGGCACCTTCGATACACAGGCGGCATTCGGCACCCAGGTCGGTCCGCTACAGATCAACGGCGCGATGCAGGGCTATCAGAACGAGGGCTGGCGCGATCACTCCTCTTACACCAAGATGAACGCAGCCTTTCGCGGCGCCTACGAGATCAGCGACGCGACCGACATTGCCTACTCGCTGCGCGGACACGGTGGCAGATGGCAAGGCCCCAACTATATTCTGAACGACCAGTTCGAGGACGATGATACTCGGCGCCAGGAAAATCCATTCACCAAGCTTCAGGACGACACAGGCGAGAAACAGCTGAATGCGCAGCGTCTGGACCTAAATCATGTTATTAATGATAATTTGAAACTGCTCGCCTACGTCTATAACACCGACAGCTTCTTTGTCCGCTTCCAGACCCGCCTGAATGTTACCAATGCAGCGACGGCGGATCCTACGGATCCCAATCTCGACCTCAACGCGGTAGCTCCGCAGACTGAATACAACTATGACCGCGACGCGAGCGCTATAGGCGCCAGCCTGAACGGCAACCACCCGTTGTTTGACCTGCCGAGTAGCTGGGTTCTAGGTTTTGAATACTACGACGAAGACATCAAAAACTCCACCTGGCGCACTGTAACGCATGTCCGCCAGACCCTGCTTCAGCGCGATGACTTCAATATCACTACAGCCTCGCTCTATGGCCAGATGGATCTGGATATTAATCCGCGATTCCGGCCGACGCTCGGCTTCCGTTATGACAACTTCGGCGGCAGTCAGGACAATCACCTGACTGACACGAGCACGGACATGAATGATTACAACCACCTCAGTCCTAAACTGGGACTGCGTTCCGCCCTGACCGACAACTGGGAACTTCGCGCGAGTGCTGCTAACGGATACGCCCTGCCAGACGGCACAGCCAAATATGACCCCGACATCGATGTCGACACTGTCGAATTCTGGCAGTACGAGGTCGGGATCAACGGCGCGCCGACGCCGCAATGGTACGTCGACCTGGCGGCCTTCATCCTCAACACCACCGACGACATCGTGACCGATCCGAACAACACGACCAACTTCATCAACGCGGGAGAAACCCAGCGCGACGGCATCGAGGGCGAGATCCGCTTCTATCCGGAGTCGTACGATCACGTAGAGGCATTCACCGCCTTCGGTTTCTATGGCAGCGAGATCGAGAAGAACCCCAACGCCGCGCTGGTTGGCAAAGAACTCTCCAGCCTGCCCAAGCACGTGGCGAATATCGGCGTGCGGTATTCTCCGCCGACGGGCTGGGGCGGCAGCATCCAGCTGCGTACGGTCGGCGAATGGTTCACGAACGCCGCGAACACGATCACCTATGACGGATATGACGTGGTCAACGCGACGGTTACCTACACCATGCGTCACAACGACGAGGGTTCCGCGCGCTGGTACCTCGACATCAACAATCTGACCGACGAGGTGTATTCGGAAAACGTGACCGGCGGACCGCATCCGACGCAGGGGAACGTGCCGACCAGCTACTCGCCCCGTCCGCCGACCAACGTCATGGTCGGCATCGCGCTGACCATGTAGGCAAAGCCCCGCCCGGCACGTAATGTGCCGGGTGGACATTTCCCCGAACCGATATTCTGCTGCAACACCTGAGGAGATCATGACATGAGAATAGCCGCCCTGATTATCCCGCTGACGCTAAGCTCAGCGGCTGCATTCGCCCACGATGCCTGGATCGTAGCCAGCGGTTCTGATGGCTATCACCTGGTATACGGCCATCCCGGCGAACTGGAGAGTTACGACCCCGCGAAGGTCGAAGGACTGAGCGCCTACGACAAGAGCGGAAACGCGCGCGATGTCTCATCCAGCGTGCGCGACGGCAAGGTGGAGATCAGCACCGGCCCGGACATCGCGCTGATCGCCGTCGAATTCGACAACGGCTTCTGGACCGAGAATATGGACAAGAAATACGCCAACAAGCCCAAGTGGGAGATCGGCGATTACCGCTCCTCGTCGCACTCGAAGAAGTTCAACAAGAACCTCATGGCCTGGAGCTCCGCGTTCAGCAAGCCGCTCGGCACCGAGCTGGAGATCGTTCCCCTCGCCAATCCGCTCCAGCTCAAGCCCGGCGACAAACTGCCCGTGCAGGTCCTGTATCGCTCGCAGCCGCTGGCGGACGCCGACATAGAGATCATGGGCAACAAGGAGGTCTATCCACCGATGCCAAAGGGCCGCGCCTCCGTGCCGATCCAGCAGACCGATTACCAGTACATCGCTGTCAGCCACAAGGTCGACACCAAGAGCAATCCGAACGCTGATCAGATGTCGCTCTCGGCGAACCTTGTCTTTACACCGTAAAGAAACCGGCATGCGGGGACAGGGTTAAACTCTGTCCCCTTTTTTAATTACAATCTCGTGGTGGTGAACGGCAATTTCCCTCAGAAGCAAGGGTGGAGTCAGCCTTGAATTCACCCTGCCTGGTGCCCGTACTGGCTTTTTTCCTGCTTGCACTCCAGTTTTCTGCGGAGATCGCCGATGCGGCCAGCGAACACGTGGCAGTCCTCCTGGCCGAACCGGAAAACTTCACCGATGCCGGTTCACCGTACCTCGTCGATCGCCGCGCATCCTGCCTGCGGCAGAGCGCCGCGAAGCACCTGTCCGTGGGCCAGAAGCTGACCATCAACATCACCGACATCGACATGGCCGGCGGTTACGAACCCTGGCACGGGCCGCAGTTCTCCGACATCAGGGCCATGCGCGACGTCTATCCGCCACGCATCGACCTTGCGTTCACACTGACCGATGCCGACGGAGATGTGATCGCCAGCGGCGAGCGCCGCCGGCGCGATGTCTCGTACCTGATGACAACGGTCTCCAGGATCGATGCCGACCCGCTGGTATACGAGAAACTGCTCGTCAGGGAATGGTTGTGGCGGGAATTTAACCGATAGGCATCATAAGTATGCGCACCATTCCCGGCATTGCGCCTGGCTGACCCGAATTTCACCAGACGGGATCTTTACGGGATTTTTACACCCCCTCCTGATTTTTTTTCATCCTTTTTCCACAACCCTCTGTAGTCTTCCTCCCCAGGCTGACGCAACTGGAGGATGTCATGGACTTTGCCTGGATCGCCCTGATAGGCGCACTATTCGCCGGCACGCTCGCGCTCGCCCTGGTCTGCGGGCAACTTTCGGTAAAGAAGTAAGAGGAGGCCTCATGGACACGATCTATATCATCGGTGGCGTGGTTGCAGCCCTGCTATTCGCCTATCTCGTTTACGCCCTGATCAAGGCGGAGGATTTCTGAATGACCACCCAATCCTGGTTGCTGTTGGCGTTTTATCTGGTCGTGCTGCTGGCGGCGGTCAAGCCGCTCGGTCTGTATATGACCGGATTGATGGAAGCGCCGCGCTGGCAGCCGCTCGCGCGGCTCGAGAACGGTGTGTTCCGTGTATGCGGCATCGGCAGCGCGGAGATGAGCTGGCGCCGCTACACGCTGGCCGTGCTGGTGTTCAGCCTGATCGGATTCATCGTGGTGTACGCACTACAGCGCCTGCAGCTGTGGCTGCCGCTCAATCCGCAGCAGATGCCGAACGTGACGCCGGACTCGAGCTTCAACACCGCGATCAGCTTCGTGACCAACACCAACTGGCAGGGCTACGGCGGTGAGGCGACGATGAGCTATCTCACCCAGATGCTCGGCCTCGGCGTGCAGAACTTCGTCTCGGCCGCAGCCGGCATCGCCGTGGTCTTCGCCCTGATCCGCGGTTTCGCGCGCCATTCGGCGCAGACCATCGGCAACTTCTGGGCCGATCTCTACCGCGTCACCACCTATCTGCTATTGCCGCTGTCGTTCATCCTGGCGCTGGTACTGGTCAGCCAGGGCGTGATTCAGAACTTCTCTGCCTACCAGGAAGTTTCCACGCTCGAGCCGACGACCTATGAGATATCCAATACCGACGATAGCGGCCAAACCGTCACCGAAACGGTGGCAACGACCGCGCAGACCCTGCCCATGGGTCCGGCGGCCTCGCAGATCGCCATCAAGCAGCTCGGCACCAACGGTGGCGGCTTCTTCAACGTCAACTCCGCGCATCCGTTCGAAAACCCGAATGTCCTGTCCAATTTCCTGGAGGTCCTGGCGATTCTGCTGATCCCGGCGGCGCTGTGTTTCACCTTCGGCAAGGCGGTCGGCGACACACGCCAGGGCTGGGCCGTGCTGGCGGCGATGACGGTCATCTTTACCGTCGCAACCGTGGCCACGATGAGCTTTGAACAGCAGGGCAATCCCCGGCTGGCCGCGCTCGGCGCGGACATTGCCGCTTCTGATATGCAATCCGGCGGCAATATGGAAGGCAAGGAGACCCGTAACGGCATCGGCGCCTCGGCGCTGTGGGCGGCTGCGACGACTTCCGCCTCCAATGGCTCGGTCAACTCCATGCATGACTCCTACACACCGCTCGGCGGCCTGGTGCCGATGCTGATGATGCAGCTGGGTGAAGTGGTGTTCGGCGGTGTCGGCTCGGGCCTGTACGGCATGCTGGTGTTCGCGCTGATGGCGGTATTCGTCGCCGGCCTCATGATCGGCCGCACCCCGGAGTACCTCGGCAAGAAGATCGAGGCGTTCGACATGAAGATGGTGTCGATCGCGATCCTGATGACGCCGGCTCTGGTGTTGATCGGCACTGCGATCGCGGTGATGTCCGACGCCGGCAGGGCGACCATATACAATCCGGGAGCGCACGGTTTTTCTGAAGTTCTGTACGCCTTCTCGTCCGCCGCCAATAACAACGGCAGCGCCTTCGCGGGTCTGGGCGCCAACACGCCGTTCTACAACGGCTGGCTCGGGGTCGCCATGTGGTTCGGGCGTTTCGCCGTGATCGTGCCGGTTCTGGCCATCGCCGGCTCGCTGGCCGCGAAGAAGCGCCTGGCGCACGGACCCGGCACCATGCCCACGCACGGGCTGCTGTTCGTGGGCCTTCTGATCGGCACCGTGCTGATGGTCGGCGCGCTGACCTACGTCCCGGCCCTGGCACTGGGGCCGGCGGTTGAGCATCTGATCCTGTGGACAGGAAACTGAGGTAATCATCATGACGACGAAGACACTTTCCATGTTCGATCCCGCCCTGGTCAAGCCCGCCGTGGTCGAGGCCTTCAAGAAGCTCGATGCGGGAGTCCAGCTTAGAAATCCGGTGATGTTCGTGGTGTATATCGGTGCCATATTCACCACCGGGCTGTGGCTGCAGCCGGTGTTTGGCGGCCAGGGCGAGGCGCCAACCTGGTTCATCGGCGTCACGAGCTTGTGGCTGTGGTTCACCGTGCTGTTCGCCAACTTCGCCGAGGCGATGGCGGAGGGGCGTGGCAAGGCGCAGGCGGCGGCATTGCGCAGCACGCGCAAGACGGTGATGGCGAAAAAATTGCGCGAACCACGCCATGGGGCTGCCCATGACCGCGTATCCGGGAGTGATCTGCGCCGCGGAGACGTGGTGCTGGTCGAGGCCGGCGACATGATCCCCGGCGACGGCGAGGTGATCGAAGGCGTGGCCTCGGTCAACGAGAGCGCCATCACCGGCGAGTCCGCACCCGTCATTCGTGAAGCGGGCGGAGATTTCACCGCCGTCACCGGCGGCACCACGGTGCTGTCCGACTGGATCGTGGTGCGCGTCACCGTCAACCCGGGAGAGACCTTTCTCGACCGCATGATCGCGCTCGTCGAAGGAGCCAAACGCAAGAAGACGCCGAACGAGGTCGCGCTCACTATCCTGCTGGTGGCCCTGACCCTGGTGTTCCTGCTGGCCACGGTCACATTGCTGCCCTACTCGCTGTTTTCCGTCGACGCGGCCGAGGCCGGCCAGCCGGTCACGATCACCGCGCTCGTGGCGCTGCTGGTATGCCTGATCCCGACCACCATAGGCGCGCTCTTGTCCGCTATCGGTATTGCCGGCATGAGCCGCATGCTGGGCGCGAACGTAATCGCGACCTCCGGTCGCGCGGTGGAAGCGGCCGGCGATGTGGACGTTCTGCTGCTCGACAAGACCGGCACCATCACGCTGGGCAACCGCCAGGCGGCGGTTTTCCTGCCGGTGCGCGGCGTTTCGGAACTGCAGCTCGCCGATACCGCGCAGCTCGCCTCGCTCGCCGATGAGACGCCGGAGGGGCGCAGTATCGTGATACTCGCCAAGCAGCGCTTCAATCTGCGCGAACGCGACATCCTGGGGCTGGGCGCAACGTTCGTGCCGTTCTCGGCGCAGACGCGCATGAGCGGGGTCAATCTCGAGGGCCGTCAGATCCGCAAGGGCTCGATGGACGCCATCCGCAGACATGTCGAGTCCAACGGCGGCAGCTTCCCCGGCGAAGCAGTCCAGATTGCAGACGATGTGGCGCGGCACGGCAGCACACCGCTCGTGGTGGCCGAAGGTGGCCGCGTGCTCGGCGTAATCGAACTCAAGGACATCGTCAAGGGCGGCATCAAGGAACGCTTTGCCGAGCTGCGCCGCATGGGCATCAAGACTGTGATGATCACCGGCGACAACCGCCTGACCGCCGCGGCGATCGCCGCCGAGGCCGGCGTCGACGACTTCCTGGCCGAGGCCACGCCCGAGGCCAAGCTCGCCCTCATCCGCCAGTACCAGAACGAAGGCCGGCTGGTGGCGATGACCGGCGACGGCACCAACGACGCGCCGGCGCTCGCCCAGGCCGACGTCGCGGTGGCGATGCACAGCGGCACGCAGGCGGCCAAGGAGGCCGGCAACATGGTCGACCTCGACTCCAACCCGACCAAGCTGATCGAGGTGGTGGAAATCGGCAAGCAGATGCTGATGACGCGCGGCGCGCTCACCACCTTCAGCATCGCCAATGATGTCGCCAAGTACTTCGCGATTATTCCGGCCATGTTCGTGGCGATGTACCCGCAATTGAATGCGCTGAATGTCATGGGGCTGGCCAGTCCGATGTCGGCGATCCTGTCGGCGGTGATTTTCAACGCCCTGATCATCGTCGTACTGATACCGCTGGCGCTGAAGGGCATAAAATACCGCCCGCAAAGCGCCGGCATGGTGCTGCGGCGTAATCTTGCGCTCTACGGTCTGGGCGGTATCGTGGTCCCGTTCATTGGTATCAAACTCATCGACCTCGGCCTCGTGGCCCTGGGTCTGGTTTAAGGAGAACGATTATGTACGCCATGCTGCGTCCCGCAATAACCCTGTTTGCGATACTGACCGTGATTACGGGCGTGCTCTACCCGCTCGCAGTCACCGGATTCGCCCAGGTGGCCTTTCCGCAGAAGGCCAACGGATCGATCGTCACGGTGAACGGCCAAGCTGTCGGCTCGGCGCTGATCGGCCAGCAATTCACCGCGCCAGGCTATTTCTGGGGCCGCCTGTCTGCCACCGGCCCGTATCCCTATAACGCCGCGGTCTCGAGCGGCTCCAACCTCGGCCCGCTCAATCCGGCGCTGGCCGATGCGGTCGTGGCGCGCATCGAGGCGCTCAGGGCCGCCGATCCGGGCAACAACGATCCGGTGCCGGTCGATCTGGTGACGGCATCCGGCAGCGGTCTCGATCCGGACATCTCGCTGGCCGCGGCCTACTATCAGGCTGGGCGGATAGCCACGCATCGTGGCCTTCCGGTCGAGCAGGTGCGATCGCTGATCGGGCAGCATGCGAGACATGCATGGCTGGGTTTTCTGGGAGAGCCCCGGGTGAACGTGCTCGAACTCAACCTCGCGCTCGACGCCCCTGATGCACAGGCAGGCTGAATATGCGACGCCAGCATCATGCATTGCATGCACCCCACTATTACCTTGAAGGTGACATCCTTGAACGGTTATTCTTTGTCGTAAGCGCCGACCGAGGGGCTGAGTGATGCATTTACCGCGATGCGCATGATCGCAGTCCAGTCAGCCGAGAACGACAGGGAGTTGCCATGCTGATCAATTGTGTCGTCTACCGGGACGGAGCCAGGCTCGCAGACATACCCACCACGGAGATCAGCGATTACCTTGCCCGGCCGGACTGTTTCGTCTGGGTCGCCCTGCGCGACGCCACCGACGCGGAACTGGAGGAGATGCAGCAGGAATTCGGCCTGCACGATCTGGCGGTGGAAGATGCCAGGCACGGACACCAGCGCCCGAAGATCGAGGAATACGGCGAATCACTCTTTGTCGTCATGCACCTGCTGGAAATCAGCAAATCCGACATCGTGACCGGGGAGGTCAATGTGTTCGTCGGAAGGAATTTCATCCTGTCCATACGCAACCACAGCCAGCAGCATCTGCTCAACGTGCGGGAACGCTGCGAGCGCGAACCCGAACGCCTGCGCCAGGGACCCGGGTTTGTCCTCTACGCCCTCATGGATGCCGTGGTCGACCGCTATTTCCCGGTGCTCGACGCCATGGAATCCCGGCTCGATGACATCGAGGAGCGCATCTTTGAAAAAGGCGCGGCGCGCGACAATATCAGGCAGCTCTACGAACTCAAGCGCAAGATCGCCGTCATCAAGCACGCGGTCTCCCCGCTCATGGATGAAGTCAGCAACCTGCTCGGCGGCTGGGCGCCCGCGGTTTGCGCCAACAATCAGGATTATTTCCGCGACGTCTACGATCATCTGGTGCGCATCAATACGTCCATTGATACCCTGCGCGACACCATCAACACGGCCATTCTGGTCTGCCAGTCCACGGTCACCATCGAACAGAACGAAACAAACAAGCGGCTGGCGGCCTGGGCCGGCATTTTCGGTATTGCCACGGTCCTGGCCGGGATCTGGGGCATGAACTTCAGCGTCATGCCCGAACTGCAATGGAAATTCGGCTATCCGGCCGCCCTGCTGTTCATCGCGGCCGCGGCCGGACTTCTCTATCTGCGCTTCAAGCGTTCCGGCTGGCTTTGACCCGACGTGCAGCCACGCTGATCTATGCCCACGAACGATCAACGGCCTGATCCGGACCAGCTGCTGTCGCAGATCCAGGAGGAAGCGGCCACCTCTCGCCGCGGCAAGCTGAAGATCTTCTTCGGCGCCTCGCCCGGCGTCGGCAAGACCTATGCCATGCTGGCCGAGGCCCGGCGGTTGCGGGCGCAGGGTCTGGATGTGGTGGTTGGCGTGGTCGAGACGCACGGGCGCAGCGAAACCGCCGTACTGACGGAAGGTCTCGAGCGCCTGTCCCCGAGGCAGATCGACTATCACGGACGCACCCTGCAGGAGTTCGATCTCGACGCCGCGCTCAAACGCCGGCCGGCGGTCATCCTCGTCGATGAACTCGCCCATACGAACGCCCAGGGGTCGCGACACCCGAAGCGCTGGCAGGACGTGGAAGAATTGCTCGCCGCCGGCATCGATGTCGTGACCACGGTCAACGTCCAGCACGTCGAAAGTCTCAACGACATCGTCGGCGGCATCACCGGCATCCGGGTGCGGGAGACGGTGCCGGACCGGGTGTTTGCGGCCGCCACCGACGTGGTGCTGGTCGATCTGCCGCCCGATGACCTGCTGTTGCGCCTGCGCGAGGGCAAGGTCTATCTGCCGGACCAGGCCGAGCGCGCCATCCAGAATTTTTTCCGCAAAGGGAACCTGATCGCCCTGCGCGAACTGGCGCTGCGGCTGACGGCCGACCGGGTGGACGATCAGATGCGGGCATTTCGCAGCACTGCCGCCCAGGAGCAGGTCTGGCAGACGCGCGATACCCTGCTCGCCTGCATCGGACCCGGCGATCTCGACGACAAGGTCGTGCGCGCGGCGGCGCGGCTGGCCGCCAAACTGGACACGGAATGGCACGCTGTCTACGTGGAGACCCCGACGCTGCAGCGACTCCCCGAACAGGAGCGGCGCGCCATCCTGAAGACCCTCAAACTCGCGCAGGAACTGGGGGCCAGGACCGCGACGCTGGCCGCGCAGGATGCCGCCGAGGCCGTGCTCGATTATGCACGCCGCAACAATCTCGGCAAGATCGTGGTCGGCCGCAGCACCCACAAGCGGTTCCACCGCCCCGGACAGGCTTCGTTTCTGCGCCACCTGGGCGAGCAGGCGCCCGACATCGACCTCATCACCGTGGCCAGGGAGGGAAAACGCGAGCGGAGAGATTCCGCGGAAGAACTGGCGCCGGTTCGCCCTGATGCCAAGCGCAAGCAACGCCTGCTGTCCTATCTGTATACCATCCTGACCTGCCTTGGCATCGGGCTGGCTGCGACACCGCTCATCGGGCTGCTAGAACTGACCAACATCGTGCTGCTGTTTCTGCTCGGCGTGGTGTTCGTCGGTTACCGCTTCGGCAGGGGACCGGCCGTACTCGCGGCGATACTCAGCGTCGCGGTCTTCGACGTGTTCTTCGTGCCGCCCAGGTTTTCCCTCGGCATCAGCGACGTGGAATATCTGCTTACATTTTCCGTGATGCTGATCGTGGGCCTGGTCACCGGACAACTCACCTCCGGCTTGCGTTACCAGCTGCGGGTCGCCCGCTATCGTGAAGAGCGCGCCCAGAGTCTCTACCAGATGTCGAAGTCGCTGTCGTCGGCGCTGGTCGAGGAACAGGTGGTCGAGATCAGCGACAAGTTCATCGAAACCAGTTTCCGGGCCAAGGCGGCCATCTTTCTACCCGACGAGACGGGCAAGCTGCGCGCCCCGCTCGCGCACGGCGAGATGCCGGCGCTGGACCCGGCCATCGCCCAATGGTGCTTCGACAAGAACATGCCGGCCGGCGCCGGGACCGATACCCTGACGGCGAATCCGCAGCTCTATCTCCCGCTCAAGGCGCCAATGCATGTCCGCGGCGTGCTGGTCGTCGAGCCGAATAACCTGCGCCACCTGATGATCCCGGAACAACGCCGGCTGCTCGACACCTTTGCCGTGCTGGTGGCCATTGCGCTCGAGCGCATCCACTTCGTCTCGATCGCCCAGGATACCCTGGTCAAGATGGAATCCGAACGCCTGCGCAACTCGCTGCTGGCCGCTCTCTCCCACGACTTGAGAACACCGCTGACCGCACTGGTCGGCCTGGCGGAGACGCTGGCGCTCGATCTGGTGGCGGCGGAATCAGGCCATGCCGACAAGGCCGACGCCATCCGCGAACAGGCCCTGCGGACCAGCCGGCTGGTGCACAACCTGCTCGAAATGGCGCGGCTGCAGTCGGGCGAGCTGAAGCCGCGCAAGGACTGGCAGTCGATCGAGGAAATCGTCGGCAGCTCGCTGAAGGCGCTGGAGACAGTGCTGAGTTCGCATCCGCTCAGACTGGATATCCCCGCCGGTCTGCCGCTGGTCCGCTGCGACGCCGTGCTGATCGAGCGGGTGCTGGTGAACCTGCTCGAGAACGCCGCCAAGTACACCGCCTCCGGGACGACCATCGGCGTCATGGCCCGCGCGCTGGATAATCTCATGCGCATCGAGGTCTGGGACGAGGGTCCGGGCCTGCCGCCGGGACAGGAACGCGCCATATTCTCCCGCTTCACCCGCGGCCAGAAGGAATCCGTCGTCCCCGGCGTCGGGCTCGGGCTGTCCATCTGCGAGGCCATCGTCGAGGCGCACGGCGGCAGGATCAGCGCCGAAAACCGGACGGAACGCGGGGCGCGATTCATCTTCACATTGCCGCTGGATCAGCAACCCGCCCTCGAACATGCGCCTTGAAGATGTCAGCCGCATACAGAGATCCCTCATTCCCGGAGAATTGCCATTGAGAATCCAGCCACAATCCTGATCGTCGAGGATGAAAAGGAGATCCGCCGCTTCATGCGCCATGTGCTGGAGGCGGAGGGATTTCGCGTGTTCGAGGTGGAGACCCTGCAGCGGGGAATGATCGAGGCCGGCAGCCGCAAGCCGGATCTCGTCATCCTCGACCTGGGTCTGCCCGATGGCGACGGCCGCGACTTCATTCGGGCGGTGCGCGCCTGGAGCACGCTCCCCATCATCGTCCTGTCGGCGCGGATCGAGGAACAGGACAAGGTTGATGCGCTGGATGCGGGCGCCGACGACTATCTGTGCAAGCCGTTCGGGGTCGCGGAGTTGATGGCGCGCGTGCGCGCCTCGCTGCGTCGCCGCACAACTGCGACGTCGGATAAGGAACCGATAACCCGCTTCGGCGACGTTGCGGTGGATCATGCGCGCCGGCTTGTGGCCCGGCAGGGTCAGGAAATCCACCTGACCCCGATCGAGTTCCGCCTGCTCACCGCGCTGCTCAATCATCCGGGCAAGGTGTTGACGCACCGGCATCTGCTGCGCGAGGTGTGGGGGCCGTCGCACGTCGAGCACGGCCACTATCTGCGTATCTACATGGGACACCTGCGCCAGAAACTTGAAGAAGACCCCGCGCGCCCGCGCTACCTGCTGACCGAGACCGGCATCGGCTACCGTTTCATGCCGCCCTGATCGGAGTACGGCGGACAGGCCCCGCACTGAAGACCTTGCCCCGAAATCGCCGCCCCGGCCCGGCGAGCCGCCCATAATGGTGCGGAAACCCGCGCGCCGATTCTCGACTCAATCTCATATACAATGCTTAACCTGTTATTTATAGATAATATTTAATTAAGTTTTCTGTGTGGTACGAGGCTTGCTACCTAACCGGCAGGGGAAGACGCCCGCGCCGTCGGCAGCGCGCCCATCTCCCTGCCGGCACCGTTTCACCGCGGATCGAGCCACTGTAATCAAAGCGGATTGTGCCTTGACGACCTCATATACGAAGTTTCAGATCAACGACGCCCTGATCCTGGAGGCCACCCGCCTCCTCACCCGCTCCATCCCGCCAGAGCAGAAGATCACCGGCGTGCTGCGCCTGCTGTCGGAGTGGGCCAGCCTGCACTACGGACGTGTGCTGCTGCCGAATTACACCGCCAACGAGCTGCAGGTGAGCTACTCGTACGGACTGATCCGTGAGCGGCTGCAGCAGGGCGAGTACAACGTGCCGTTCGACCAGGGGCTGACCGGCGCCGTGTGGCGCTCGGGCCAGCTCGCGCTGGTCACCGATGTCACTGATGAACCGATCTTCCTCACCCGCATCGCGGAGCCGATCGACGGTAAAAAAGAGGGCGTCGGTTTCATCACGGTGCCGATCGTGATCGAGGGCCGCCCGATCGGGGTGCTGTCCGCACAGCGCCAGACCAATACGCAGCGCCTGTACACCCAGGACGTCGACCTGTTGCGCATCATCGCCTCGATGATCGGCTTCATCCTGATCATGATGCGCCAGCAGGACCACTTCCAGGCTTACATGGAAACCCTCGACAGCCGCAGCGACCGCCTGCAGCGTCTGTGCGAAGAGCACGGCATCATCGGCAACAGCCCGGTGCTGCTCGCCGCGGTGAAGCAGCTCGACAACGCCAAGCACAGCGACGCACCGGTGCTGCTGCTGGGCGAGTCCGGCACCGGCAAGGAGATGTTCGCGGCGATGATGCACAAGCTGAGCCACCGCCGTGACGGGCCGTACATCGCCCTCAACTGCGCCGCGATCCCGGAACAGCTGCTGGAATCGGAACTGTTCGGGCACGAGAAGGGCAGCTTCACCGGGGCGCACAAGAACAAGAAGGGCAAGCTGCAGCAGGCCGAGGGCGGCACGCTGTTCCTGGATGAGATCGGCGATCTGCAGATCGACCTGCAGACGAAACTGCTGCGCGTGCTGCAGGACCGCCAGGTGATGCCGGTCGGCGGCGACAGCCCGGTGGAGGTCGATTTCCGCATCATCACCGCGACCCACATCAACCTGAAGCGCGCGGTGGAACAGGGGCGTTTTCGCCTCGACCTGTTCTTCCGCCTCAACGTGCTGCCGGTCTATCTACCGCCGCTGCGCGAGCGCCGCAGCGACATCCCGCTGCTGGCGGAGTATTTCCTCAACCGCTACCAGTCGATGTACCGCCGCCATATCAGCTTCTCCGCCGGGGTGATGGAGCGGCTGCAGGCGTTCTACTGGCACGGCAACATCCGCCAGTTGCAGAACGTGGTCGAGCGCGCCGTCCTGCAGGCGGAGGATTCGCTCATCAACGAGGGGCAGATCGACGCCATGCTGGTGGAAGAGGCCGGCATGGGCTCGCTCCACTCCATGGACACGGCGGCGCCGGCGGGTGCCGTACCAGCCGCAGTTACCGGGGAAACCGCGCCGCCGCCGGCAGCGCCCGCAGAGGCGATACGTTACCGCCCCTACGAGCGCGTCGACGTCGGGCAGCGCACGCGCCTGCAGGAGGCGCTGCGGCGCACCGGCGGGAACCAGACCCGCGCCGCTGAACTGCTCGGGATGACGCTGCGCCAGCTCCGCTACCGTCTCGCCAAGCTCGAGGCCGACCCCGGCTGAGCCGGGACCGGACCTGGCAATCAGGCGCAGCGTCCCGCTCATACCGACAGGTAGGCGGTAATCTTTTTCGCGTCGACGTTGGCGCGCAGGTCTTCGTGTACAAAGCTGCCGCGTTCGATCACCAGCAGGCGGTCGGCGATCTCCAGCGTGAAGCTCAGCACCTGCTCCGACACGATGATGGTGATGTCACGCATGCGGCGGATCTCGTTCAGGATCCTGGCGATGTCCTTGATGATGGACGGCTGGATGCCCTCGGTCGGCTCGTCCAGCAGCAGGACCTTGGGGTCCGAGGCCAGTGCGCGCGCGATGGCGAGCTGCTGCTGCTGCCCGCCTGACAGGTTGCCGCCCTTGCGTCCGCGCATTTCCCACAGCACCGGGAAGAGTTCGTAGATCTCGTCGGGGACGGTCTTGTTTTTATTCGTCTCCAGGCCGGTTTCGATGTTTTCCTTCACGGTCAGGGTCGGGAAGATCATGCGCCCCTGCGGGACATAGGCGATGCCCCCGGCGACACGCCTGTAGCTCGGCTGGCCGCTGATGTCCTTTCCCGCCACGGCGACCGTGCCGCCTTTGCTCGGGATCACCCCCATCAGAGACTTGAACAGCGTGGTCTTGCCCATGCCATTGCGCCCCATGATGGCCAGGGTCTCCTTCGGTTTCACCTCGAACGACACGCCGTGGATGATCTCGCTCTGGCCGTAGCAGACGACCAGGTCATCGACCTTCAGCATGGCCCCGCCGGCTCCGGTGTGTTCCAGGGTCGGTTCTTCGCGGAATTTCAGTTTTGCGCTCATGATCAATGTCCCAGATAGACTTCGATGACCTTGGGATCGCTCTGCACCATCTCCATCGACCCCTCCTTCAGTATCTTGCCCTGATGCAGCACCGTGACCTTGTGGGCGATGTTCTTGACGAACTCCATGTCGTGTTCGATCACCAGCACGGAACGGTTGTTGCAGATGCGCCTGAGCAGCTGACCGGTCAGTTCGCGCTCGCGGGCGCTCATGCCGGCCACCGGCTCATCCAGCATCAGCAGCTCGGGGTCCTGGATCAGCAGCATGCCGATCTCCAGCCACTGCTTCTGCCCATGGCTGAGCAGGCCCGCCTCGGTGCCGAGGAACTCCTCCAGCATGATCTCCTTCGCGATCGTCTCCACCTGCGCCATGACCTCGGCGGTACGCTTGAACGCGAGCGCACCGAATACCGACCGTCCTTTCGGATAGGAGATCTCCAGATTTTCAAACACCGTCAGGTTTTCATAGATCGATGGCGTCTGGAATTTTCGACCGACCCCCGCGCGCACGATCTGGTGTTCGGACATCTCGGTGAGTTCCAGTCCCTTGAACTTGATGCTGCCCGCCGTCGCCTTGGTCTTGCCGCAGATCAGGTCGAGCACCGTGGTCTTGCCGGCGCCGTTCGGCCCGATCACGACGCGGATCTCGTTCTTGTCCACGTACAGGTTGAGCTTGTCCACCGCCTTGAATCCGTCGAACGAGACGGTCAGGTCCTCTATCGACAGTACGAAGTCCGTATTGCTGCTCATGTCATCCTCCGCTGGTTAACGGGACGGTTCCGACTGGATGCCTGCCGCGAGCGTGCGCGGGACCGCCGCGGCAGCCGCCGGCGGCCGCTCCGCGGGCCTGGACGGCGTATCATGCTCCGGCTCTGCCGCGGGTGCTGACGGAGGCGGCTTCGGACTGGATCGTCCCGCCTTCCATGCCGCCAGCCTCGGCCTGATGTGGCTGGTATAGATGCCGGCCAGCCCGTTCGGGAACAGCATGACCACCGCGATGAACAGGCCGCCCATCAGGAACAGCCATAACTCCGGAAAGCTTTCCGAAAAATAGGTCTTGGCGAAGTTCACGATCAGCGCGCCGTAGACCGCGCCGATCAGCGACATGCGCCCTCCCACCGCGGTGAAGATCACCATCTCGATGGACGGTACGATGCCGACGAACGATGGCGACATGAAGCCGACCTGCAGGGTGAACATCGCCCCGCCGATCGCCGCCATGGCCGCGCCGACGCAGAACACGAAGACCTTGAAGCTCGAGACGTCGTAGCCCGAGAACCGGACGCGGTCCTCGCGGTCGCGCATCGCCAGCAACAGACGGCCCAGCTTGGAGGTGATGATCAGCCGGCCGACCATGATGCAGCCGATGAGCAGCGCCCCGTTGAGGAAATAGAGCACATACTTCGCCTCGTCGGTTCGGATGTCCCAGCCCTTCAGCGTGCGCAGATCGGTCATGCCGTTGATGCCGCCGGTGTAGCCCTGCTGGCCGACGATCAGGATGGTGAGGATCAGTGCGACCGCCTGGGTGATGATGGCGAAGTACACACCACCCACCCGCCGCTTGAACATCGCGACACTGATGATGAAGGCGAAAATGCACGGTACGGCGATGATCGCGACCATGGTGAACGTCAGACTGTGGAAGGGTTCCCAAAACCACGGCAGCGCGGTCAGCTGGTTCCAGTCCATGAAGTCCGGGATGCCTGGCGTCGACTGGATCTTGGTGCTCTCGGGATCGGAGGCCTCGAGCTTGAGAAACATGGCCATGCAGTAGCCGCCGAGCCCGAAGAAGATGCCCTGCCCCAGGCTTAGGATGCCGCCGTAGCCCCAGCACAGCACCAGTCCGATCGCGACGAAGGCGTAGCTGAGGTACTTGCCGACGAGGTTGAGCCGGAAGATGTCGAAGCTGAGCGGCATGATCACGAAGATCAGCGCCGCCAGAATCGCGAGGCCGATCAGGCCCTCGCGCCCGCCAAACAGTTTGTCCATCGCAACTTGCATATATGTCACCTCGTCCGACTATTTACGAACCTTGATCGAGAACAGTCCTTCCGGCCGGATCATCAGGATGATGATCACAGTCAGCAGCGTCAGCACCTTGGCCATCGAGCCGCTCAGGAAGAATTCCATCACCGACTGGGCCTGGGCGATGGAGAACGCGGAGGCGAAGGTCCCGAGCAGGCTGCCCGCGCCGCCGAATACCACCACCAGGAAGGTGTCCACGATATAGAGCGATCCGCTTGTGGGACCGGTGGAGGCGATGGTCGTGAAGGCCGCGCCGGCGACGCCGGCGATGCCGCAGCCCACCGCGAAGGTCAGGCGGTCCACCATCGGCGTGCTGATGCCGACCGCACCCGCCATCAGGCGGTTCTGCGTGGTTGCGCGCACCTTGAGGCCCCAGCGCGAACGGAACAGGAAGAGGAATACGGCAAGCGACAGCAGGATCGTCAGGGCCAGCACGAACAGGCCGTTGAGCGGTATGTCCACGCCCTCGACCGGCTGCCAGGAGCCCATCAGCCAGTCCGGCAGCGTGGCGCTCACTTCGCGCGCGCCGAAGGAGGAGCGGAAGATCTGCTGCATGATCAGGCTCAGACCCCAGGTCGCCAGCAGCGTATCCAGTGGTCGACGGTACAGATGCCGGATCATCAGGAATTCAACCAGATAGCCGATCGTGAAGGCGATGATAAAGGCTGCGATCACGGCAAATATGAAGTAATAAGGCAGGAATGCCGGCAGGTATTTCTCGGCCAGGATGGACATCATGACCGTGCTGTAGGCGCCAATGGTCAGAAACTCACCGTGCGCCATGTTGATCACACCCATCTGTCCGAAGATGATCGCGAGGCCAAGAGCCATCAGCACGAACACCGAGAACAGACTGACGCCGGCGAATGCCTGCATTGTGAAAATATTGAGAAGTTCCGAAGCTGTATATCCGTCCATCGCGACCCCCGACTTGTGCTGTTCAGATCATGGCCCTGGTGAATGCTGCGGCGGCCTCACGCCGCCGCAGCCGTTACATCATCACTGATAGCCGGCAGGGAACGGATCGGGCTTGATCACGTCCGACTCGAACACGATCTTCACCTGGCCGTCCTTCTGCCACTCACCGATGCGGGTCTTCATCCACAGGTGGTGGTTTTGTCGACCTCGAGGTAGCCGTGCGGGGAATCCTCCCACTTGATGCCCGGAGAGGCCGCGACCACCTTGTCGACATCGAAGCTCTTCGCCGCCTCGACGCCGCGCAGCCACAGCCACGGGCCCAGGTAGGCGGACTCCGTCACATCGCCGATGACCGAATCGTCACCCCACTTCTTCTTGAAGGCATCGATGAACTTCTTGTTGCCCGGCAGGTCCAGGGCCTGGAAGTATTTCATCGAGGAATACAGGCCTTCGACATTCTCGCCGCCGATGCCGAGCACTTCATCCTCGGTCACCGAGATGGTCAGCATGGGCTGCTTCTTGAAGGTCAGGCCGGCCGCGTTGAGCTGCTTGAACCAGGCGACGTTGCTGCCACCCACCACCGCGCCGAACACCAGGTCGGGCTTCTTCAGCTTGATCTTGTTGATGAGCGAACCGAACTGGGTGCTGCCGAGCGGATAGTACTCCTCGCCGACGACGGTACCCTTCAGCACGTTCTCGATGTGCTTGCGCGCGATCTTCATCGAGGTGCGCGGCCAGATGTAGTCCGAGCCGACCAGATAGAAGGTCTTGGCGCCGAGTTCCTTGCTGGCCCAGTCGAGACCCGCCAGAATCTGCTGCGTCGCCTCCTGCCCGGTATAGAACACGTTCTTGGACTCCTCCAGGCCCTCATAGAACGTCGGATAGTAGAGCAGTCCGTTGTCCTTCTCGAACACCGGCAGCACGGCCTTGCGCGATGCGGAGGTCCAGCAGCCGAATACCGCGGCGACCTTGTCCTTTTCGAGCAGCTTCTTGGCCTTTTCCGCGAAGGTCGGCCAGTCACTGCCGCCATCCTCCTGGATGATCTCGATCTTGCGTCCCAGGATTCCACCCATCGCGTTGATCTGCTCGATGGCGAGTTTTTCCGCCTCCACCGATCCTGTCTCGCTGATGGCCATGGTGCCGGTGATCGAATGCAGGATCCCGACTTTCACCGTAGTGTCGGTGATCGCGAGCCCGGTTGTGTTCACCTGCGCCGTCGGCAGTGTGGCCGCGGACACGGCCGTGATCGCGCCGAACAACATGGAAGCGCCCAGTGCCGCGACCAGCCGCTTCCTCTTCAACACTTCTCTTGTCTTGTCTAGAAAAACCATCGTTGCCATTCCTCCGCTCTCTTTAAGCTATTTATCGAGTGCCGCCTGATGCCGTAACAACGCGTGTCCTGATTCATGCAGCACAGCGCGTTATCAGGTGAAGAGCAACGACCATGCCACACGCCGCGCGGGATGTTCGCGCGAGCGGGTAATCCGTCCTGACCGGCGCGCAGAATACGGTGGGGACTCATCAACAAGCTGTTGATCGAGTTCGTCTATAAAAATTCGTCGCAGGGATCGAATGAATAATGCGGGCACTCGAATGCGCGCGCCGCACGCGCTTTGAGCGTGGCGATTATTTATGCAGAGTCTTCCTCGAAGCCGGGCATGCGTCTGCCAATGTGCAGTTTGTCAAATGACATTGTCATCTTTGTCACGTGACGATTGCCGGTGAATCAGGCGCAACCCGCCGCCTTGAATCCACTGATGCGCAGGAACACCGCATTCTGCGCATTTCATCGCACCTGAGCGGGGCATTCAATGTCTGGCACAGTCTGTGCTGATACCGCTTGGTACACGCAATCCTGCGGGATTCACCCAGGCATTTGCATCCGCAGATTCGGGCGACAAGCGGAGCCGATGCGATTGATCCACTGAAATTCTGGCCACATATACTCTGGAGACGGACATGACAGACACGCTGATCAAGATCGATTTTTCAAAGACACCCGAGCAGCACCCCTGTATCCACAACCGCTGGCACCCGAACATCCCGATGATTGCCTGGGTCAAGCCGGGCGACGATTTCAAGGTCGAGTGTGTGGACTGGACCGGCGGCCAGATTCACAACAATGACAGCGCGAACGACGTGCGCGATGTCGATCTCACCAAGGTTCACTATCTGTCGGGCCCGATCGGGGTCGAGGGCGTCGAACCGGGCGACCTGCTGGTGGTCGATATCCTGGACATCGGCACCCTGCCCAATTCGGAATGGGGCTTCAACGGTTTCTTCGCCAGGGAAAACGGCGGCGGCTTCCTCACCGAGCATTTCCCCGATGCGCGCAAGTCGATCTGGGAGTTCAGCGGCATCTACGCCCATTCGCGCCATGTCCCCGGAGTCAACTTCGCCGGCATCATGCACCCGGGACTGATCGGCTGCCTGCCGTCCAAGGCGCTGCTCGACACCTGGAACAAGCGCGAAGGGGCCCTGCTCGCCACCAATCCCGATCGCGTGCCGCCGCTGGTCGCCCCGACCGCGCCGCAGACGGCGCACATGGGCAGCATGAAGCCGGACGCCGCGAAGGCCGCGGCACAGGAGGCTGCGCGTACCGTACCGCCGCGTGAACACGGCGGCAACTGCGACATCAAGGACCTGACGCGCGGCTCCAAGGTCTACTTCCCGGTCTACGTCAAGGGCGGCGGCCTTCCATGGGCGACCTGCACTTCTCCCAGGGCGACGGCGAGATCACCTTCTGCGGCGCCATCGAGATGGCCGGCTGGATCCACATCAAGGTGGATGTGATCAAGGACGGCGTGGCGAAATACGCGGTGAAGAATCCGATCTTCCAGCCCAGCCCGCTGAAACCGGAATACAAGCGTCACCTGATCTTCGAGGGCATCTCGGTGGACGAGTCGGGCAAGCAGCATTACCTGGACGCCCATGTCTCCTATCGCCAGGCCTGCCTCAACGCCATCGAGTATCTGAAGAAATTCGGCTATACCGGATCGCAGGCCTATGCCATCCTCGGCTGCGCGCCGGTGGAAGGCCACATCAGCGGCATCGTCGACATCCCCAACGTGTGCGCCACGCTGATGCTGCCGACCGAGATCTTCGAGTTTGATATCAATCCGTGCAAGGAAGGACCGAAGAAGTACATCACGGGCGGCAAGGACATCCCGGTGTCGTACTGGAAGGACAGGTAAACGGGCTGTTAGATCACATCACCCACGCCGGCGGACGGCCCCGTGCCGTTCGCCGGTTTCACCGGAGAACGAACCATGCCTGTCTATGATTACTGCTGCCACGAGTGCGATCACGAATTCACCGAGCTGCGGCCAATGTCCGAACACCTGGCCGACGCGGCCTGCCCCGCCTGTGGAGGATCGGCAGGACGCGTGCTGTCCGCCCCCCGCCTCAGCACGATGGATGCCGGAACGCGCAAGGCGCACCAGGTCAACGAGCGCAGCGCCCATGAACCCCGGGTATCCCAGCGTCATCAATGCGGGGCCGGCTGCAATCACAAACCCGCATCAGCGGCGGGCACGCCCCTGAAAACCCAGAACGGTGTCAAACGGCCATGGATGCTCGGCCACTGATCTGACCAGGCGCATGACCGCGGACGATCCGCGGTCATGCGTCATTCCGCATCGACCATCGCCGGACAGGCGATGCTACTTGTAGATCTCGTCGTAATCCTGCACCGCGGCATCGATCACCTTGAGGGCGTGATCGCGGCCGTAGACGCTTTCGACCACCACCGGTGAACGATCGTGCTTGGTCGGGTCATATTTGTAGGTGGAGAAGTAATGACGCAGTCGTTCCACCATGCGCGAGGGGAGATTCTTTACATCGTCAATGCTTTCCCACAGGCAGTCGTTCTCGAGCACGGCGATGATCTTGTCATCCGCCTCGCCGCCGTCGATGGTGCACATACCGCCGATCACCTTGGCGTTCATGATCACCTCCGAGCGGCTGATCGGGCGTTCGCTGATGACGCAGATATCGAGCGGGTCACCGTCACCCTCCGCGATGCCCTTCGCCAGACCGGCCACGCGCCGGCCGCAATAGGTGCGCGGGACAAAGCCGTACAGCGTCGGTGGCAGGGAGGAGGTGCGCTGCGGGCGGTCGACACGCAGGTAGCCGCTGGATTTGTCCACCTCATACTTGATGGTGTCGAAAGGTGTGATCTCGATGTAGGCGAGCACACTGCCGCGTCCGCCCGCCCAGGTCTCCAGGCCGTGCCAGGGATGCGGACGCCACTGGGAAAATTCTGTTTTCTTGGTCATAAAACTCCGATTACCCCTCCTGATGCTGGACGAAAGCGAGGAATTCTAGTGATAAACAGTTGTTATTTCAAATCAGGTGTCACTGTTATGGCGGACAATACCTGCGTGCATGCAGCGCGCGGACGACGCCGCCGCGCAGGAAAGAATCTGTGAACACGCCTTGCCGGGTGGATACTGCGATCAGCGCTGGCGGCCGCTGGAATCGTTCAGCTCCAGGTACCTGTTCACGATCAGGTCCAGCGCCTGGCCAGCCTCTTCCTTGCTTTGAAACGGCCCAAAACAGCGCGGGCCGCGCACCTTGAAATACCAGCCGAACGCCGGATCCTCAGCCATCGGATCCACATAGAAAAGGCGGCTGCTGCGTAGATGGACGGGGGGATACTTATACGACAGATCGAGGTTTTCGAGCAGGATTGACATCGTTCCCCCTGGCGTAATCGGCTGTGGTTTAATCCGTCGGCGGCAACAACGTCGCTGATTATACCGCGGATCGCCCGATTCCGCAGGTCAAATATGCATGGCCGCGGCAGTTCACCGGACCTGAACTTATATTTTATACGTGAATTATTTAATAATAATTACATGGTGATAAATTATTTATCTCAATAATTTATTAGAAATTTTCCCTCGCGGCGCACGCGATCGGGCAGGCCGGTTCAGCCCTTCACTGCAGGCGCCCTGCAGTCAGGCCGGATGCCGGCGGCCTGGGCCTGCCTGTACAGAACCAGCGCGTCCTCCATCCCGGACTGCAGGTCCTTGATACGGGTCTTGTGCGCGGGGTGGGTCGACAGAAATTCCGGCGACTGGCCTCCACCCGCCTTGCTCATGTTCTGCCACAGGACAACACTCTCACCCGGGTCGAAACCGGCACGCGCCATCAGATCCAGTCCGATGTCGTCCGCCTCACTCTCCTGCACCCGGCTGAAGGGCAGCAACACACCCACCTGGGTGCCAAGTCCAAGCAGGGCCATGGCCGATTCCCGGTTGGATTTGTTGCCGGCCGCCATCCATGCGTCCAGCACCGCCAGCGTCTCGCCCACGGCAAACTGGTGGGAAACGCGCTCGTTGCCGTGGCGCGCAAGCACATGACCCACCTCGTGCCCGAGCACGGCCGCGAGCTGCGATTGGGACTGCGCCACCGACAGCAGGCCCCGGTAGACGCCGATCTTGCCGCCCGGCAGCGCAAACGCATTCACCGTCTTTTCGTCGAAGACCACCACCTGCCAGTCGGTGCTCTGCCGGCGCACTTCCGGCAGGCGGGTGATGGCATCGGCAACGCACTGCACGTAGGCGGTGATGGCCGCGTCCTCCTCGCGCGGCGTATTGTCCTGTATCTCGTTGAATGACTGGACACCCATCACGATCATCTGCGATTCAGGCATCAATGTCAGCTGCTTGCGCCCGGTGGGCGAAACCGCACACGCCGCCGCCACAATCAGCACGGCGCCAACCGCCATCATCCCCGCTGGGATCTTCACGCGCTCACCCTCCCCTGTCGATTCCTGCACGATCGTTGCGCAATGATAGTACGTTACGCAGCCGCCGGCATACCCCGTACCCTGATATGGGACGTTATGCGTGCAGCCGACGGATGCAACCACCTGTAAACGGGAAACCGTCACGCCGCAATGCTGGCGCGCCTCCCGGCGCGCCACGCCGCCACGCCGGCGGATTATCCGCCGGTGCAGCGCTGCGTGCCTGTGGCTTCCAGGGGGTTATCTTGCAGGATTTACATGAAGCGACCGATCCGATGGAACGATCGGTCAGGCATGGGTGGGTATGTCTTTATACGCGGCTTGCGAATCACTGGATTTGCCGAAGATCTTACCCCACGGCGCCAGTTGCAGGCCGACCAGGGCAGCGATTCCCGGCCAGATCGCGATCAGCGGGAACACGGAACGCCAGCCGAGCGGGCCTTCCATCGACAGCGTTGCCAGAACGAGCGTGATGCTCAGAACCAGCATGGTTGCGCGATGGGATATTTCTTCGTTCACTTGGGGATCGTGGGACATATTGCACCTCCATTGTTCAACTGTTACCGAACCGCACCAAAAAGCATCCAGATTCGTATCTGCATCTCTCGCGGTCACTATCATCTCCGCCGTCCAGGACAGTGATGACAACGTTATTTAAGACGAGGAGTCGGGATTGAAAGTTCCGCGAGGTCGATGAATTTATCATTACAGCATGCGTCGAATTAGTGACGACTCTCACAAAGCGAGCGTCTCCGCAGGGAGACATCGACACGATATCAAACGTGCGGCCGCCTGAACGGATCGGTGCGTGTCACATTATCCGTTTTACGCAGCGCGAAATCGCAGACTCGGAAAAGATATGAAGGCGATGCTTCGTGATGGCGGCGCGCGGCGGAGAATCGCGCACGTTGCGTGGACTAGACGACGTTCGTGCAATCGATGAGCCGCGCGTTGAGCAGGCGCGACAAGCCGATGCCGCCCTCGCGCATCAGCACGTCGTGATTCCATCTGAACAAGGGGTGCGCGAGCGGAGCGGCCAGGTCCATCCAGAATTTATTCGTGCGCACGCGCCATTCATAACGCACGATGCTGTTCGCTCCGTCCCGGAAGAAACACCAGCGCCCCGAACCTTCGAGCTCACCGCTGGCGAGCCCTTCCAGGACGATCATGGGTTCCACGCGCGTCACGCGGCAGGCGAAGCCGAGCGTGTAGGGAAGCCGGCCCCGCCAGACGAAATGGTAAAGCCCGCCCACTCCCTGCGCATCGCCCTTTTCGAGTTCGGAGACGCTGAGCGCGCCCCTCCACCAGTCCGGCCAGTGCTGCAGCCGGTAGACGGCCTCCCATACCCGTTCCAGCGGCGCCCCGATATGCCAGACGGTGGACAGCGCGTAGTTCATCGCCGCAACGCGTCCCCGCGCGATGAAAAGTGCGCCGCGGGCAGCTCGGGATCCAGGCGCAGTTCCTCGAACCGGACCTCCTCGATCACGGCGCCCGCCCTGTCGCGGCTGATCACCCTGAGCGGCATCCGGTTCGCGGTGTCCAGCCACAGCTCATAACGCCGGATCGCGCCGAGAGAGTCATAAGGCTCGCCTTCGACGACCACATAAAGCGCATCACGGCCGTTGATCTGCTCCGCGACGCAGGTCGTCTGGCCGGAGCGTTGCAAGCTGCGCACGTTCTGCAGCAATGCGCCAAAGTCGGAGCGGTCGATGCGCTGGCCGGTACGGCTCCGGATCAGCCGGTTGGCGGGATCGAGCGCCAGGGAAAAGTAACCGCGGCCGAGCGGCCACAGGCGAACCTCTGCGGTCTGCGGATCGTAGATCATCACGACGCCCGCGTGCGGCGCCACGAATTCCATCCGGACGTGGCCCGGGCGCCGGTAGGCATAGCGGATGACGTCGACTTCGCCGTCCGCGGCGGATTTCAGGGTCACCGCGTACGCCTTCACCTCCTCGTAGCGTTCCAGCGCGGCGGCGACCGGGTCCATCGCATCGGCTCCCATCATGGCCATGCACAACAGGGCGGCGTGCATTGCTATGGCACGACCTCCAGCACGCCCTTCATGCCTTTCTCGCGGTGGCTTTTGAAGAACAGCAGCCTGTTCCTGCAATAAAAGTCGAAACGGCCGGTGAGCGTCGGGATGAAACTGATCGTTTCCGCCTGATCATGCAGCTTGACGTCGAATGCCGCCCCCGGGCCGGGCGCGTCGATGACGAATGTATGTGGCACGATCCCGTGCTCCTTGCTCAAGGACAGCTCGACCGGGACATTAACCTTGACGACGATGTGATCGGGCCGGAAGAAATGGTCGCCGCCGACGATGCGCACGCGCTGGACACCGTCGGCGTCCACAACGGCGATATGGGGCTGGATCTGATCGTCAGCGGCGGCGCAGGCGGCGCCCGCGAGCAGCACGCTTGAAAGGATACCTGCCAAAGGTTTCATTCCAGGCCTCCCGCATTGCCGTGATTCCGCATCTTGGCCGGCAGGCGCATCCGTCCATCCGCGAAATCCACTGGTTCACTATAGTACGATGATCGACGCGAAACCAGCCGGCGGGAGACCGCGCTTGGCAGTCTCCCGCCGCGCCCGCTCATCGCCTGTCGCGCTCCCGTGAATGATCCCGGCGGCCATCCCTGTCACGCTTCCGATGCGGAAACTGATTAACCGCCTCCGCATCCTCCTCGATCACCTTGTACAGGACCAGGTTGTCCAGGAAGGCGATCATGTCCGTCCGCTCCCCATCGGTCAGATCGAAAAGCTGCCGTTCGGGATCTTTTATCTTACCGGGACGCAGTGCGCATTATCGGAGCGATCCGGCGTACAGATCCTGATTCATCGCCCACCTGCCGTGTGCCGGAGAATCTCATCCAGCGTCGCCCTGAATTCCGGATTGGGGGGATCGGCTGCCAGCGCGCGCTCCGCCAGGCGCGCGGCCTCGTCACCGTCACCTTGCCGCAACATGACGAGTGCGAGATTGTTCAGGGCGATCGGAGATTCCGGCCGCAGCGCCAGGACGCGCCGGAACGCGGTTTCCGCAGCGGCGAAATCATGCAGTTGAAAGGCGCTGTTGCCGAGACCGAACCAGGCGCCTGCGCTGGAGGGCCAGTGTGCTGCAGCCCCGCGATAGGCGGCGGCGGCGGTCTTCCAGTCGGCGGCCTGTTCGAAGGGAAGCACCGCGCGCAGGTAAGCCGTTTCGGAAGCCGTCACCGGCATCGACTCCGCTGCCAGCGTGACAACCGCCCAGTGGCCGGCGCGGCGCCAGGTGTGCTCGAAGGATCGCAACGACTGGATATGGCGCGCACGCGCGCCGGAACGCAGCACCACTTCCCTGCGGTCGAGATCGAAACCCACCACCACGGCGTAATGCCAGCGCGGATACCAGCTGTACGCCAGGTTTTGCAGCACCAGCACGGGGTGTCCGGCGCTGACCTCGCGCAGCAGCGCGGTCAATTCCGGCTCCAGGACATAGGGAATACGCTGGTAATGCCGCGCGGCGGCGAGCAGCTCCGGCTGCAGGCTGCCCTGGCGATCCGGGACATAGACCAGGGGCTCGAGTTCCTCGGGCGCCACCTCGACGCCGCTCCAGCCAAGCACGGTGGCCAGGGCGGCCGGACCGCATTGAAACCGTTCCTGCGGAAAAAACGGGACCGCGGTCAATTCAGCCTTGCGGTCGAGCTCAACCGGCGGAGCGTCCAGCAAGGCGCGCGTCTGCGGGATGCCGGCGCAACCGCCGAGGAGCAGCGCGACCGCCGTGCCTGCCAGCCAGGCACGGCGGTCGCGAAATGCGGGAATCAATTGATCGTCTTTTTCACGAATGGGAAGACGTTCGTGTAACCGAGGATGTCCGTGACGAGCAGCAGGACGAAGATGAACACGGCTACGCCGAGGGCATCGCCGCCCGCAGGCAGCTGATCGAGCCTGCCCGCCAACTGATGCACCTCCTCATCGCTGAGCGCGTGAACGCGATCGCGCGCCGATACGGGATCGACCCCCAGGTCAACCAGTCCACGCCGGATGTCTTCCCGTTCCAGCGCGTCCAGGACCTGCGTGCGCTCGGCGGCGGCCAGTTCCTGGCCAAGCATCGCGCCGGTGCCTACCATGCCCGCCTGCGCCGGGGCCTGGATGCCAAGGCAGGTGAAGGCCAGAATCAACAGGGTGCTTACACTGCGCGCGATGCGCCTCATCGTCTTCATCGAGGTACTCCTTGTGGTTATTGATTCAATCTGGACGAATATCCGCGTCAATTAAGGGGATCGCGGATGTTCACCCCGCCGCGGATTACCGGCGATTCTATCACGAAAGACTCACCCATCACGCAGGGCACGCAGCATCCCTGTCCGCTAACGGTAATGCGCGTTCACCCAGCGCACGATATCGGCGGCACCGATGGCGCCCGCCTGGCGGGCGAGCTCCCTGCCGCGATGAAACAGCGCCAATGTGGGGATGCTGCGGATACCGAACTGCGCGCCGAGTGCAGGTTCCTCCTCGGTGTTGAGCTTGGCCAGGCGCACCCGCGGCTCCAGTTGCCTTGCCGCCTGCTCAAAGGCCGGCGCCATCATTTTGCAGGGACCGCACCATGGCGCCCAGAAATCGACCAGCAGCGGAACGTCACTGGTGGATGCGTGCTTGTGAAAATTCGCCGAGGTCAGTGTGAGCGGATGGCCGGTGAACAGGGGCTGGTGACAGGCCCCGCAGTTCGGGCCCTCGCCCAGACGTGCGCCGGGCACACGGTTCACCGCGGCACATTGCGGACAGACGACATGCAGCAGCTCGTTCATGAATGATTTATCCTTCAATCGCTGTTGAATTGGCTCCGTTTACGCCCGGACATCTCCCAGGGAACCTCTGATCGGTTCGTCGTTCCAGGCGAAGCGAAGACCCGGAATCCAGCGTTTTAAATTCAGCGTGTAACTGGATTCCCGCTTCTGCGGGAATGACGTTCAGAAATGAATCAGAGCATCCCCGAGGTATATCGCCATTGCCACGCAGACATCGTATTTCCCCGATCAGCACCAGCGCCGGTGCGGCGCCTGAGAGATTGACTCCCGGATCGCGCTGCAGGCGCACGGTGCAGGCTCGAGCCGGGAAAACGCCAGCCGGAACCGGCATGCCCGGGAGGCCCCGGCACGCCCTCCACCACCAGCTGCGCTATCCAGTCCTCATGAACGCCGCAGGTCCGGCACAGCTCCGCCAGCGTGAGGGTCGCGTCCTCATCCAGGACCTCGACCGCCAGGATGACCACATCATCCTTCCCGTGCATGGCGCTAGCCTTCCAGTGGCGCGCGCGGATTGAATTTCATCTCCTGTTCCATCTTCCGGTACAGCGCCCTGGCCTGCTCCGTATCCGCGGGCGGCACCGCGACCGCCAACACTGCATAGAGATCGCCCGGCGGGCTGCCCGGAATCCCCCGTCCCTTGAGTCGCAGGGTGCGTCCGCTGCCGGATCCGGGAGGAATCTTGAGCTCCACCCGTCCGCCCGGCGTGGGCACCTGGATCGTCGCCCCCAATGCGGCTTCCCAGGGGGCGACCGGCAGATCCAGGTATACATCGCGGTCCTCGACGCGATAAAAGGGGTGCGGCTTGAACGCCACCTCCAGAAGAAGGTCGCCCGCGCCACCCGTATCCGGGGCGCCCTGGCCTGCCAGCCGTATGTGCTGGCCCTGTCGTATACCCTTCGGGATCTGCACGTTGAGCGTGCGCTTGCGGGTATGGATCCGCCCGCCTTCATCCACCTCCGGCGCGGACAGGGTGACGGAGCGGTTCGCTCCGCGAAACGCGTCCTCGATGGCGATCAAGATCCTGGCAAAGTGATCCTGTCCGCGCGCGCGGAACGCCGACTGCCCCCTGTGCCCCCCCGCAGCACCGCGGCCGAACAGGGATTCGAAGAAATCGCTGAAGGTCGAGGAGTCCCCCGCGGAAAACCCGCCGCTGGATTCGAACCCGGTGTCCCAGTCCGGCGGAGGGCGGAACTCCTGCCCTGCGCGCCAGTTCGCGCCAAGACGATCGTACGCGGTACGTTTCTCCGGATCCTTGAGCACCTCGTAGGCTTCGCCGATCCCCTTGAATTTCGCCTCGGCGTCCGGCTCGCGGCTCACATCGGGATGGTATTTGCGCGCCAGTTTCCGATAGGCGCGCTTGATTTCATCCTGCGACGCGTCACGCGCAACTCCGAGCAGCTTGTAATAATCCCTGTATTCCATCCTTGTCTCACCCACTCTGGCCGGAAGCAGTCTACGTCACGGCCATGGGCAATACGCCATCGGCACGGGATGCGAGCCGGCAGGGCATAGGCCATGGAACGCGATCCGCAGGTTCATAGTGACATATTGGGACGCGGCATGAAGATTCAAGATGACGGCCTCCAGGCGGCTGGCGGCGCGCAAGAGGATGGAAAGGAGGGCTGGCGGATTCCGGTCTCGCGGAAAACCACTGCGGGATGATTACAAAAAAATAAGCCCCGGCTTTATGCGGGGCTCAAGTTTTGATCGTTAGTCGGGCAGTTCTGCGTGACTTCCATGCCCTAATAGGCACGCGACTATGCACGTTCATATAGTGCAGACTAGTTATCGTGCGCCGTGCGTCAAGCTTGAATCATATGATTCGCGCGTCGATACGCGAACGACCGAGGTACAACCCGGGAGAACCGGCTAAACATCTGCGGATTCTGCCTGCACCCCGGGAATTCGACGCCGCCCTGCCCGCTTCGTTGATCATGAGTCCATGCGCCTCCAGCACCCGGCCTCGCGGCATGCTCAAGCGCCGAGATATTACTCCCGTGGCGGCCATCCGGAGCTGAGCCGATCTGAAATCACAACAGGTTTTCACCCGGTGCAGACCAAAAATATGGCGGGGAAATTTACAATACCAAATATTATTCAATATCTTACAAATATTTAATAAATATATTAAGATATTACTTGTTTTCTTCTTACTATTCTGTATACTGGTTTCATGTTCGGACTCACCAGGCATTCACAGGAGCTAGCCATGGACCCACTGAAACTGAAGCAAACCTGCGATTTCACGCAGGAAGCCGCCAGCACCTCCGCGGGGCGCGCCACCAGCGACAAGGCCCGGAACAAACCTGTTCAGTATATCGTTCCTGGACTCTATCTGACCCCTTTCGGCGACCGGCACAACGGTTGCCTGAAGGCCAGATGCTGAGCGCGCGCGGAGGCGCCACCTCCTGCCCGCGCTGATTACCACCGCGTACTACCGTCTCTCCTATAGTAAATTTCACGCCCCGCCCACGCGGGGCGATTTTTTTTAGCCGACCCACCTCCGTGACCGTGTTCGATTGGAACCGCTCCTTGATTCTCCTATACTCCCGGCAGGCCCGCACGCGGACCGCCCAGGCGCGCGGGAATTCACCTGACTGTACAGACTGACAAGAAACCTACGGACTTGAGTTTGAACCCCCTGCGGCGCCTCGCCTCCCAGACGGCCGTGTACGGCCTCAGCAGCGTCCTCGGGCGTTTCCTCAATTATCTGCTGGTCCCGCTGTTCACCTACTTTTTCTCACCGGCCGAGTACGGCGTGGTATCGGAATTCTACGCCTACACCGGATTTCTCGCGGTGCTGCTGGTGCTCGGCCTGGAGACGGGCTACTTTCGATTCCGCGACAACTCCGCCGGCGCCACGGCGGATGCCGCTTACGCCACGGCCCAGCGTTTTCTGTTTGGCGTCAACGCCGGCTTCTTCCTGCTCGTCGTCCTGTTCGCCCCGGTCATCGCCGATGCGCTGAACCATCGCGATCATCCGGATTATGTCGTCTGGATGGGCGCCATTCTCGCCCTCGACTCCATGGCGGCGGTCGCCTTCGCACGGCTGCGGGCGGAGGAACGGGCCTGGCGTTTTGCCGGTATCAAACTGATCGAGATCGTGGTCACGGTGGCGATGAACCTGTTCTTCATCGTGCTTTGCCGCGGCGCTTACGAACAGGATCCCGCCTCCGCCCTCGGCCGCCTCTGGAATCCGGAGATCGGCGTGGGCTACGTCTTTATCGCCAACCTCGTCGGCAGCGGGGTGAAGTGGCTGTTGCTGCTGCCTCAGTTACGCGGCGCCACCGCAGGATTCGACCGCGCCCTGTTCACGCGCATGATGCGCTACTCGCTCCCGATGACGGTGATCGGCTTCGCCGGGGTGATCAACGAGATGCTCGATCGCGCGATGATGAAGTACCTCCTGCCCTACGACTCCGAAACCAACCTGGCGCAGCTCGGCATCTACAGCGCGTGCTACAAGCTTTCGATCCTGATGTCGCTGTTCATCCAGGCCTTCCGTTATGCAGGCGAACCGTTTTTCTTCGCCCACGCCGGACGCGGAGACAGCCGGACACTGTACGCCCGCGTCATGACGGCATTCGTCATCTTCTGCGTGCTGATCTTCCTGCTGGTGACGCTTTACATCGATGTCTTCAAGTATTTCATCGGTGAGCCGTTTCGCACAGGCCTCGCGGTCGTGCCGGTGCTGCTGCTCGCGAACCTGTTCCTCGGGATCTACGTCAATCTTTCGATCTGGTACAAGCTGACGGACCGCACCCTCATGGGAGCCTGGGTGGCGGCGGGAGGCGCCGTGATCACGGTGGTCCTGAATCTGTGGTGGGTCCCGCTGCTGGGATACATGGGGGCCGCATGGGCCACGCTCGCCTGCTATACCAGCATGGCGGCGGTATCCTACCTGCTCGGGCGGCGCCATTACCCGGTGCCTTACGAACTCGGCCGTATCTTCGGCCACATCAGCCTGGGCCTCCTCCTCTATTTCACCCACGGCGCAATCACCGCGGCCGGGATCCTCCCCTCGCTCGCCGGCGCCACCTTGTGTCTGGCCTTGTACCTAGCCATCGCCTACGCCGTGGACGGCAGGAGACTGTTGCGCCCTCTGCGCGGTGGCTGAGCCGGACCGCCCATTTTAAAACGCGATGCGCCGGAGCGAACTGCGCCGGTCAATGAAATGATGCTTGAGCGCGGCCAGCACGTGGACGACAATCAGCAGCGCGCAGGTATACGCCATGTAGCCGTGCAGGTCGAACAGCAGCTCGCGCGTGCCTTTACTCCATTGGCCGACAGGCGGGATTTCGATGTTGCGATACAACTCGACGGGCTCCCCGTCGGAGGCCACGAACAGAAACCCCAGCACCGGAATGAAGACGAGCGCGAGGATGAAAAACAGGTGGACGAGACGGGCCGCCGCCCGCTCCCGGGCCGCGAGCACAGCGGGCAAATCCGGGTTGGGGCTGATCCCGCGCCAGCCTATCCTGGCAAGGGCGAGGGTGAGGACGCCCAGGCCCAGCGTTTCGTGCAGCTCCAGCAGGCGCCAGTACAAAACGCTTTCCTCACTGAGTCCGCCCAGGTACCAGCCGAGGGGAATCTGCACCAGCACAGGCACGGCGATCAGCCAGTGCAGCAGCTTCGAGACCAGTCCGTAGGATTCACGGCTATTGCGGAGGATCATGCGCAGGGCGTACATCGGGCATGCGGCGGGGGCATGCCGTATTGTACCGCCGCGACACGGAACAGCAAGTGCGCGACGGGCGCGCCGCTCCCTATTCGGACTCGATCATGACCTGGTTGCGGCCATTGTTCTTCGCCGCATAGAGCGCCATGTCGGCGCGGTGGATCAGGCTGTCGGCGCTGTCGCCCTGGCGATAACACGCCACCCCGACGGATATCGTGACCACGCCGAGTGTCGAGCCGTTGTCCGCGCGCCGGACGCGGATCCGCTCCACCTTCAGGCGGATCTGCTCCGCCAGCTTCCGCGCGTTATTGAGCGAGGTGTTCGGCAGCAGTATCGCGAACTCCTCCCCGCCGTATCGCGCCGCGGTATCGCCCCCCTTGACCGTGGCGTTCATGGTCTGCGCAACCTGCCGGATGACCTTGTCGCCGAGCAGGTGGCCGTAATTGTCGTTGATGTTCTTGAAATGGTCGATATCAGCCAGAAGCAGGCACAGGTTGCCATGCGCGTCAGGAACATGGCGCGCGAGGTCGAACCGTTCTAGGAACACCTTGCGGTTCACCAGGCCGGTGAGCGCGTCGATGATCGTTTCCTCGCGCACCAGGCGCAACTGCTCCTTGAGCGATGCCATTTCCCGGGTCTTTTCGGACAGCTCATTCTGCAGCACGGAGAGCGAAGAGCGCATGGAGCGTGTTTCCGTCAGCAGCTCCTTGATCACGGCCTGCAGGCTCTCGATGCCGGGCTTCTCCTCGAGCTGCGTGGAATAGTGCGCCAGCGAATGATCGAACTGGGACGAGCGTTCGCCCGCCTCCCGGGTCGACACCGCGATATGCGCCAGGATCTTCTCAAGCTCGTCGTGCACGCGCTGGGTGGCATCCGCATCGCAATCCGAGACGTATTTGCTGTACAGCGCCTCCGTCATTTCGTCGGTCAGCAGCACCCCCTTTTCCTGTAGCCGGTTCAGCTCCTCCGACAACAGATTGTTGGCGCCCGAAACATGTTCATACCAGACTGAAAAGCTCAGCGGATGATGTCCGGCTTTCTGACGGGCCATGTGCATGATGGCGAGGCGGAGGAACTCCGCGCTCTTCTCGACTGACTCCGTGTATTTCATGATGCCTTTCCCGATTGCCTAAGGAATGATTGTCTTCGCTCTTGCCCGGCGCCGCCTACGCGGACCCGCTGCGCGCCCTCGCACCCCGCGCCGCCGGAATCAGCAGCGCGGCGAACTCGGACGCCGCCATCGGTTTTCCGAACAGATAACCCTGTACCTCGTTGCAGCGTTCCCTGACGAGAAAATCACGCTGCGCTGTGGTCTCCACCCCTTCGGCGATCACCTCGAGCTGCATCGCATGGGCGAGTCCGATAACCGAGCGCGCGATCGCGGCGTCGTCTTCGTCATCCGGCAGCCCGCTCACGAAGGTGCGGTCGATCTTGAGGCGGTCGATGGGAAGCTTCTTAAGATACGCGAGTGACGAGTTCCCGATGCCGAAGTCGTCGATGGCGAGCTGAACCCCCAGCTCGCGCAGCGATTCCAGCACGGGCACCACGGTCCGCGATTGTCCCATGATAAAGGTCTCGGTGATCTCCAGTTCCAGGCAGCGCGGCGACAAGCCGGTGTCCGCGAGCACTCTCCGCACCATGCCCAGAAAATCCGCCCGCTGCAGCTGGGGGCCGGCGATATTGACAGCAATACGGCTGAAGTCATATCCCTGATCCAGCCACTCTCTCGCCTGGCTGCAGGCCCTGTGCATCACCCATTCCCCGATGGGAACAATCAAACCCGACTCTTCGGCGACGGGGATGAAACGGGCCGGCGACACCATGCCCCATTCCGGATGCTTCCAGCGTACCAGGGCCTCGGCCCCGATCAATCGCCCGTCGGCAAGGCGGATCTGCGGCTGGTAGTGCAGCTGCAATTCGCCGTTTTCGAGCGCGCGCCGCAGGTGCTCCTCGATCTGGATGCGCTCCATTGCCTTCTCGGTAAGCTCCTGGGTGTAGAACTTGAAGGTATTCCGTCCCTGTTCCTTGCTCTGATACATGGCGGCGTCGGCGTTGCGCAGCAGGACGGTGACGTCATTTCCATCGGCGGGATAGATACTGATGCCGATGCTGATGGTCATGGCGATGTCGTGGTCCCCGATCTGAAACGATTTTTCCAGGGACTGGATCACGCGCTCGGCCATATATGCCGCATTGGCGGCGTCCTTCAGATCCTCCATCACCAGGACGAACTCGTCGCCGCCGATGCGCGCCAGCGTATCGTCGTCACGGCAGACCGCATGGATCCGGCTGGTGACCTGCTGCAGCAACTGGTCGCCCGCGGCATGTCCCAGGCTGTCGTTCACGTGCTTGAAGCGGTCCAGGTCCAGGAACAGCACCGCCACCATGGTCTGCGACCGTTCCGCCTTGTCCATGGCATGCTTGAGGCGGTCCAGCAGCAGGATGCGATTGGGCAGCTCGGTAAGGGAATCGTGATAAGCCAGGTATTCCAGCCTGGCCTCGGCCTCCTTGGCGTCGCTGATATCGGCGAACACGCCGACGTAATGGCTGGTCTCGCCCTTCGGGCCACGGACCTGGCTCAATGACAGCAAGGCGGGGAACGCCTCCCCGTTGCGACGGCGGATCAGGGTCTCGCCCTGCCAGTGCCCGGCGGCCCCCAGTTCACTGAACATTTCCCGGTAGAAACCCGGCCGTGGATCGGGGGACTCGAGGAAATCGGGACTGACCCCCAGGACGTCCTGTTCCGGATAGCCGGTGATTTCACAAAAGGCGCGATTGACGGCCAGAATCACCCGGTTGGGGTCGGTGATAATGATGCCCTCGCGGGTATTCTCGAACACCTTTGCCGCGAGCTGGAGGTGCAGTTCTGATTGCTTACGTTCGGTGATGTCGCGCCAGACGACGTGCACCATCTGCCGGTTGTTCCAGCGGACCGGGGTCAACAGGACCTCCACCGGAAAATTCTCCCCGTCCGCCCGCGTATGTATCCACTCGAAGCGATGGCTTCCCTGGCTCTTGGCGAGGGATATCATCTCGTTCGCCTTTTCCTCCGAGTGGCGGCCATCGGGCTGCAGCTGCGGCGAGATCTCCCAGGGATGCGTGTTCAGCAGCGCTTCGCGCGAATTCATGCGCATCATTTCCACGGCAGCCCGGTTGCACTCGACGAAACGGTTGCCCTCGATCAGCAACAGGGCATCGGCGGTCTCCTCGAACAGCGCGCTGAACTGCGCCTCGCTCTCGCGCATTGATCGTGTCCGCTGCTCGACCAGCTGCCTCCAGGTCCCTGGTATGGCTGCGCACCTGATCGGTCATCTGCCCGAACGCGGTCGCCAGACGGCCGATCTCGTCATCCGCGTGGCGGTCCAGGGTGGAGGCAAGCGATTCGATGCCGCGGCCGCCCTCGGCCGCGATCGCGCTCGCCTGTTTTTCGAGCCGCTCCAGCGGCCTGACCAGCAGACGGCGCACCGCGAGCAGCATGATGAGCAGCCCGAGTCCGGTGACGGCGATGCCGCCCGCGAGCAGCAGCCGCGCGGACTGGGCGGCCTGCGCGCGTATCGTGGCGCGCGGAAAGACCGTCACGAAATACCAGCCCGTCGGTTGCAGCCGGGTATATGCCAGCCATTGATCCCCGGTCTCGTCGCTGAGCACCCCGTCAGAATCCTTCCCTGCGAGCACCGCAGCGAAGATCCTGTTCAGGGCGGCATCACCGGACTCCTGGATCTTGTAGAGTCCTTCGTTCCGCATCAACTGAGCCAGGTGTTCATCATCGGCGATCAGCCGGCCATCGGGCCGGAAGATCATGTTGTAGGCGCCTTCGGGACGGTTCAGGCTGACGCTCGCAAACAGGTCGTCGAGCAGGATGTCCGTCCCCACGGTGGCGATATGCCTTCCCTGATGGTCTATCGGGACCTCGCAGGAAGCCATCCAAGCCTTGGCAGGCGCATCGTAATAGATCCCGGTCCAGACCGGTCCGCGCGCGGGGTTGTGCACAGGATCGGCGATGTAGAACCATTCCTCTCCGGCAAGATCCAGTTCCGCGCCCGCGTTCTGGGTCCAGGTGACCGCAGGCCAGTAGTCCAGGCTCACCTTCTCCGGGAGCGAAACATAGAGATTGGGAAAGCGCACGCGCCACAAGGGCCCGCGCTTGGCGAGCAGTGTCAGGCCAAGGACGGCGCGACGCTTCAGGTCGGGAGTGAGCGCAACCTCGGGCGATATGAAACCGCCAATCCCCTCGACCCAGCCGGTGCCCTCAAGGTTCGCGCCGCTGTAATAGCTGGGCCGTACGCGCAGGGTTCCATCGTCCCGGTCCTCGAACATCCGGTCAAAATCACGCGCAACAGCGGACGGATCGACGTCACGTTGCAAACCCGCCAGGAAATCCTCCCGGAAGGCGAGCAGCCCGTCTTCCGTAAGCTGGAAAAGGGCGCTTTCCTGCTGGCCGCGGTCGGAGACATAGCGCTGCAGATATTCGGCCGCCTGGTGCTGGTGGCTGTCCAGTTGGCGCGCATAGATCAGCCACGCCCCGGCCGCGAAACCCAGCATCACGGGCATGACAGCGTACAGGGTGATGCGGGCGCTAAGCGACTTCCAGCCTCGAATCTGCATGAACACCAACCATCGACTTTATTGATTTACACACAAGTTAGCGTCAAAAACCTAAAACCGATTAAATCATTTATTCCTGGCGTGGCGGTCGGATATTGCCGAGCCGGTGAATCGCTGGCTTAACGGGGATAGACGAAAAGCGGTACAAGCCCCGCCCGGGCGTAAATTCGCAGACGAGGAACGCGTGCCCGGACCGGATAAAAAAAGACCCGTTCCGAAAGGGAACGGGTCATCCCAGGAGGGACAGAGGGAGTGGGAGACTAAATGATGATGCGAAAATCGATGAATTCAGGGACATTCCCCGGCAATCCGCCCCTAAACAGGGTGCACATCCTTGTGCCAGGGACCAGTCCATGTGAACGGTGCGCCCGAACGCCCATGTTTCAGCCTTCCGGCAGGCGCAGGCGCATGACCCGGCCGTCGAACGACACGATCAGAGGCGCCTGACCCGGCTTGGCCGCCCGGGCCGCCTTTTTCGAGGGATTCGCTTTCGGGGAAAACAATTTTTTGATGAAACGGCTCATATTTCCTCCTCTACAAACCCATCCAGACATTGGATCATACGAACATCAAATTTTTATGAATCATAACTCCGGAATATGAATAAATCAAATATTTTCATATATTCCGAGAAAAAAATATAAAGATAATTACAAACAAACACTTAATAAATTCCGGCCGATGTGGATGCCGCTTGAGAGGGGTATTCATGAAGGAAAATCGCGCCGCCGAGGGTGAATGCTCCGGAAGGCATGCCCGGGCCCGCCGCCGGAGGATTCGGAGGATCGGGAATGCACGTCCGCTGACGCGGCTATGCAGCGGGTACTGCCCCGGCGCGCCACCCCGTCGCGGCATCCCCCGTCCCGATCCTGATCACCCGCGGCCAGCGCGAATGCAGCGGATCCTCGCCGTCGGGCTCTATCATCACGATATAGACGCGCAGCGACCGATCCGTATCGCGGGCCAGCAGGCCCTGCAGGCATTGACCGCGCACAAGCTCATAAGCGCGCTCCCGCCCCTTCCGGTCCGGTTCGAAGAAACCCAGTACCGGTACCCGTACCGGCCGGGGAAACCAGCGATCCCACGCACCCGCCGTCACCGTCTCGATGCGCGCCCACCCGCCGGCCGGCAGGGTTCCCTCCTCTAAGCGGCGCCGGCCCCAGGTCACCAGCCGGGCGCCGCCGGAACGGGTCATGACGGGCAGGCACGCCGCGGCGTCTGCGAAGGAAACGCACTGTTCGCTGTTTCCGAACAGATAACGTACGGCGCGACACATGCCCGGACCGTCTGGCTCAGATCGTCTGGCGATGGCCGTACGGCTTCCACGCCGGCGCGATGACATTGGGCATGGTGGAACGGTTCAAGAGCCATCCCGGGGCCAGGGTGAACTCCCCGTAACGCCGGTTGACCGCATCCATCGCGCGATTGACCGAATGCGCCTGGGCGGACGCCGGGTCGAACAGCTCCGCCTGGCCCCGCGCCGGCCGCGGATCGAGCGCGGTCACCTGCACCTGGAAGATCCCTTCGCCGTGCCACTCTTCCCGTATCACCCTCCGGCACAGCTCCTGCAAGGGACGGCTGTCCTGCGTGGGCACCGGCGTGCGCAGGCGACCGCCGAGCCAGCCCAGGCGTGTGCGCAAACCGACGGCGTAAATCTGCGCCTCCAGATCATTCCGCCGCAGCCGCGCCGCCACCTTCTCGCTCATGTGCAGCAGGTAGGTATGGATCAGCTGCGCATCGCGCGTGCCGGGCGGGACCACCTTGCCGTGGCCAAGCGACCTGGGTGCAGACACGATGTTGCGCACCGGCTCCGGATCCAGGCCCTGGCACATGTACCAGATGCGCCGTCCGGGATTCCCGAAGCGGCGCGCGAGCACGCTGACCGGGAGACGCGCAACCTCGCCGCAGGTGCGCGCGCCGTGCCGCGCGAGGTAGCCTCCGATCCCTTCCTTGATGCCGGACAGTTCGGTCACCGGGACGTCGCGCAGCCGGGCGGCGGCCTCCCACGGCGGGATCAGGATCAGGCCCTCCGGCTTGTCGAGTTTGGCGGCGAACTTGGCCGTGCTCTTGTCGCCGCTCACGCCGATGGAGCATCCGAGGCCGGAGGCCTCGAAGACCTTGCGCCGCACCAGGCGCGCGATGGTCTCCGGCGGCCCCCACAGACGCTGGCAGCGCGTCACGTCGAGAAATGCCTCGTCGACGGAAAAGACCTCGACGTCGGGCGTGATCTCCTCCAGCGACTGCATGATCCGCGTCGAGACCGCCGCATAGCGTTCCGGACGCGCCGCGCATTGAATGAGCTCCGGGCACAGGCGGCGCGCCTCCCGCAGGCGCATGCCGGTGCGCACCCCGAATCGGCGCGCCTCGTAGGAAGAGGTGATGATGCAGGTGCCGGTCAGGCCGTTGGTCACGGCGACCGGGCGCGCGCGCCAGGCCGGGCGATCGAGCTGCTCGATGCTCGCAAAGAAGGCGTCCATGTCGACCAGGATGACGGCGCGCGGCCAGAATTGTCCGTTCCCGGCGTGGAGATCCGCGCTCATGCATACTCACCGGTAGCTGCGCAGGACACCGACGACCACGCCCTGGACACGCACCCGCTCGGCGCTGTAGATCATCGGCGCCAGCGCGGCATTCGCCGCGGTCAGCTGGATACTGCCGTCCTTGCGCCGGTGGAGGCGCTTGAGCGTCGCCTCCTGCTCGTCGATCAGGGCGACGACGATCGCGCCTTCGCCGGCGTCGCCGCGTGCATCCACGATCACCGTGTCGCCGTCGAGGATGCCGGCCTCGATCATCGAATCGCCATACACACGCAGGGCATACCGGTTGAGGCCGAGCAGGAAGGCGGTCATATCGAGCGTTCCCTCGCCCGGGATCGCCTCGATCGGCCGGCCGGCGGCGATGCGCCCCAGCAGCGGGAGGGTATACGTCTGCGCGGAATCCTGTTCCGTCAGCTCGAGGCCGCGCTTGCGACCCGGAAGCCTGCGCACATGGCCCGCCGCGATCAGCGCCTGCACGTAGCGATGGACCACACCGCGGGAGCGGATCCCGATACCCGCGGCGATCTCCATCAGACTCGGACTGCGGCCCTGCAGCCGCCAGTATCTGCGGATAAAGTCCAGGGTCTTCTGTTGTGCGGGCGTCAGCATGAAGGATCTTCGAATCGGCAGTCTCCATCCAGCGTAGAGAACATTTGGAGAACTTTCAAGGCATCATCAAAAATTAATCTGCATTAACAGCTTGCAGTTGAAATACAAACAATATCTTAAGTATGGCAAGGGCTGTTCGGGCGCGGAAGCCGTACAGCCCCCGCCGCGCGCCCGGCCCCGGGAGGGGCCGCTTCAGCGCCCGGCGCGCAGCGGCTCGGGTGTGAGCGCCACCTCGATGCGCTGCATACGGCGCAGCACCTGCAGCGTCAGCGCGGCGCCGACCGGCCAGCGGGCCAGGAAGCGGTGCAGGGAATCGACGCCGTCGACCGGCGTGCCGTTCGCGCCGATGACCAGATCGCCGACGCGGAGATCGGCGTTGGCGGCCGGGCTGCGCGGCTCGCGCCCGACCACCTCGAAGGCGCGCTCCACCGGCAGCTCCAGCGCACGCACCAGCCGGCGGTCGAGCCGGCGGTCGCGTCCCGATATCCCGAGATACACCCGGCGCACGCGGCCATGCGCGAGAATCTCGCTCAGGATCCATTCCGCCGTCGCGGCCGGCACGGCAAAGCCGATGCCCTGCGCCATGGCGATGATCGCGGTATTGATGCCGAGGATCCTGCCGCGGGCGTCCACCAGCGGTCCGCCGGAGTTGCCCGGATTGAGGGCCGCGGTATGCTGCACGATCCCTTCGATCAGCCGGCCGTGGCGGCTGCGCAGCGAACGCCCGAGCGCGCTGACGACACCGGCCGACACCGTTGATTCGAAACCGTACGGATTACCGACCGCGATGACGAGCTGGCCGACGCGGGGCTGCGCGGTTTCGAACAGCTCGGCATACGGCAGCGACGCCGCCTCGGCCCGTACCACGGCGAGATCGGTCGCCGCATCGCGCCCGACCACCCTCGCCTCCACGCCCTGCCCGTCGCCGAACGAGACCCGCACACGGTCGTGATGCTGTACGACGTGTTCATTGGTGAGCAGGTAGCCGTCGGGCGTGACGACCACGCCCGACCCGGCGCCGCCATGCTCGCCCGCCGCGCGTTCGGCGGCGCCCTTGCCGGACGCGGGCACATAGATGCCCACCACGGCGGGGCCGACGCGCTGCACGGCGCCGACCACGGCCCGCGAGTAGCTGTCCAGCGCCTCGCGTGACAAATCGGTCTCGTTCGGATGGTTCATGGTTCCGTCCCGGCCGTCGGTCTCCATTCAGATCAAGTGGAGCCTGTCGCGGGTGAATTCAAGCCGGCGCGAGACCACGGCGGATGGCGGTCATTCCATCACCACCGGCACATCGCGTATCATGTCGTGCGGCGCATGGCGCCGTCCCCGGCCTCCGTCCACGCAGACCGATTCAAGACGAACCCGCGAGACCCGATGAAAACCGACACCCCGCAACCCGTCCTGCTCAAGGACTATACGCCGCCGCCCTTCCTGGTCGACCGCGTCGGGCTGGACTTCGATTTCCGGTCCGGCGAGGTGCGCGTCACCGCCGACCTGGCGATACGGCGCAATCCGGCGGCGCGCGCGGCGCAGGCGCCGTTCATGCTGGACGGTGAAGAGCTGGAGACGCTCGCGGTATCCCTCGACGGCCGCGCGCTGGATGCGGCACGTTACTCCCTGAACGATACGCAGCTGACGATAGCAGACGTCCCCGCCGCCTTCACGCTGCAGACCATCGTCCGCATCCGTCCGGACGGCAACACCAAGCTGTCCGGCCTGTACCGCTCCGCCAACGGCTATTTCACCCAGTGCGAGGCACAGGGTTTCCGCCGCATCACCTGGTTCCCTGACCGCCCTGACGTGATGTCGCGCTACACGGTGACGCTCCGCGCCGACAAGACCGCGCTGCCGCTGCTGCTGTCGAACGGCAATCCCGTCGGCGAAGGCAAGGATACGGACGGGCGACACTGGGCGCGCTGGGAAGATCCCTTCCCCAAGCCGTGTTACCTGTTCGCACTGGTGGCAGCCGACCTGGAGATGCTGCACGATACGTATCGAACGACCTCCGGACGCGAGGTCAACCTGGCCATCTATGTCGAACCCGGCAAACTCGACCAGTGCGCGCACGCGATGGCGGCGCTCAAAAAATCCATGCGCTGGGACGAAGACGTATTCGGCCTCGAATGCGACCTCGACCATTACATGATCGTCGCCGTCGGCGATTTCAACATGGGTGCGATGGAGAACAAGGGCCTCAACATCTTCAACACCAGGTACGTGCTGGCGCGGCCGGACGTCGCCACCGACGCCGATTACACCAATATCGATCGCGTGGTGGCGCACGAATACTTCCACAACTGGACCGGCAACCGCGTCACCTGCCGTGACTGGTTCCAGCTCTCGCTGAAAGAGGGGCTGACCGTCTTCCGCGACCAGGAGTTCGGCATCGACACGCACGGCAGCATCAGCCGCATCCGCGACGTGCGCAGCCTGCGCGCCGCACAGTTCCCTGAAGACGCCGGGCCGATGGCGCATCCGGTGCGCCCCGCCACCTATCTCGAGATCAACAACTTCTACACCGCCACGGTCTATCAGAAGGGCGCCGAGGTGGTGCGCATGATCCAGACGCTGATCGGCAGGGAGGCCTTCCGCCGCGGCATGGATCTCTATTTCGCACGCCACGACGGACAGGCGGTGACCTGCGACGACTTCGTCGCGGCGATGGCCGCCGCTTCCGGCGCGGACTTCGCGCAGTTCATGCGCTGGTACGATCAGGCCGGCACGCCGCGCATCGAGGCGCGCGGCCGTTACGACGCCGCCACGCGCCGTTACGTACTCACCTTGCGACAAGACTGTCCCGGCCACCCGGACAATCGGCCGTACCACATCCCGGTCGCCCTCGGCCTGGTCGGGCCGGACGGCGCCGATCTGCCGCTGCGCATGAACGATGACACGCACCGCCCGGCGCGGCGCGTGCTGTCGCTCGCCACGACCGCGCAGGAATTCGCCTTCGAGGACATCGACGCGGCCCCGGTCCCCTCGCTGCTGCGCGGCTTCTCGGCGCCGGTCGTGCTGGACTTCCCGTACACGGACGAGGAACTGGCCCACCTGCTCGCGCACGACAGCGATCCCTTCAATCGCTGGGAGGCGGGCCAGCGCCTGGCGGGCCGGCTGATCCTCGCCGCCACCGCGACGCTCACCGAAGGCGGCACTCCCGCCTGGCCCGCGAGTTTCGCCCGGGCCGCGGCCCGTGTGCTCGCACTGGCCGACGCGGACCCCGCCTTCGCCGCCGAGGCGCTCACCCTGCCGACGGAAGGCACGCTGGCGGAGCAGATGGAAACGGTCGATCCGGATGCGCTGCACGCCGCGCGCAACGGCCTGCGCCGTTTCCTTGCTCAACAACTCGGCGCGGAGCTCGCGGACTGCCATGAGCGCCTCGCACCGGCCGGCGCCTACCGCCCGGATACGGCGGACGCCGCGCGACGCGCGCTGCGCAATCTCTGCCTCGGCTATCTGACCGAACTGGACACGCCTGCCGCGCGCGCCCTCGCCCTGCGCCAGTTCGAGACGGCGGACAACATGACGGACCAGTTCGCCGCGCTTTCCGCGCTCGCCCAGTGCCCAGGGCCCGAGCGGCAGCGCGCGCTCGATGATTTTTATTCCTGCTGGCAGCGCGAACCGCTGGTGGTGAACAAATGGCTCATGGTGCAGGCCACCAGCCGACACCCGGATACCCTCGCCGACGTGACGCGCCTGACCGGCCACGCGGCCTTCGATCTGCGCAACCCGAACAAGGTCTACGCCCTGCTCGGCGGCTTCGGCGCCAACCACGTGCGCTTCCACGCCGCCGACGGCGCCGGCTACCGCTTCATGGCGGCGCAGATCCTGCACCTCGATGCGATCAACCCGCAGGTGGCGGCGCGGCTCGCGCGCAGCTTCGATCGATGGCGCCGCTTCGACGCAGCACACCAGGCGCAGGCGCGTATCGCGCTGGAATCGCTGCGCGCCCACCCGGGGCTGTCGCGCGACGTGTTCGAGATCGTGGAACGCGCGCTTGCCTAGCGCAACTCCGGCGCCCCTCCTGCCCGCGCCTCAGCATCGCGCCATGGCCTTGTAGACGCCTGCGCACGCGGCCCCGAATGCCGCATGTGCAAGCAGTGTGATGGCGTCGCGTGCCTGCGCGAACCAGGGGAAGACCAGCGTAAATCCGTACAGGTTCACCCCGAACAGCAGCAGCCCGCACGCCACTCCGATCCCCAGCGACGCCGCCCGGCCGCGCCCCGCGATCAGCGGCGCCAGCAGCAACCCGTAGAGCAGGGAAAGGGACAGATGCACGAGCGTCGCCGCGAGGAAAACCTCGCGCGCAAAACCGCTCGATGACTGCAATACATCACGCCCCAGGACGACGGCGGCAGTGAGGGCCGCATCCCGCGCCAGCAGCTCCTCCACCGCTGCTCCGGCCATCCACCAGGCCACCATCTGCAGCGCGGTCGCGACGCCTCCCGCGACAAGGCCGGCACAGGCCGCCGCCCGCCAATCAATCGACCGGAACCGAATCGGGTTTCGCATGGTCTTCTCACCTGTCGGGGCCACACGGACACCGGCCAACGGTACGCCCGCCAGGCCGCGCCCAGGCCCCGTATTTTCGAAGGTCTGACATCAAGTTTGAATGGCAAGCCATTTAAAGATCGATCATTACCAACTCACTCTATATATATGCCATGTCCCCAATAATTGTCGGAGTATACATACATTCACGATTGTATATATAATCCCGGCTTCGAATCCCAGTCACACGGACCCTCTGCCATGGCGCCATCACCGTTCAACATCACTCGCAAACGCCCCCTGGACGCTCAACACTCACCGTATCTCCATCTGCCACTCGCGGCAATCTGCATGGCGACGCTGCTCGCCGGCTGCGGCAAGGGCGATGCGGCGGGCGCGGCGCAGATGCCCGCGATGCCGGTCACCGTGATCGATGCCAGTCCTCAGCAGGTGCCGGTCACCATCGAGACCGTCGGCCGGATCGAAGGCTCCAAGGATGTCGAGGTGCGCGCGCGCGTCTCCGGCATCCTGACCGGGCAGTCCTACCGCGAGGGTGACCAGGTGAAGGCCGGCGCCACGCTGTTCAGCATCGACCGCGCGCCGTTCGAGATCGCGCTCGCGCAGGCCCGTGCCGCCCTGGAACAGGACCAGGCCGATCTCGCGCAGGCCGAGCGCGAAGCCGCGCGCCTCAAGCCCCTGGTCGAGGAAAAGGCCGTCAGCCGCAAGGAATACGATGACGCCGCCACGGCGCTCGAGGCGACGCGGGCGGCGGTCGCGGCCAGCGCGGCCAGCGTGCGCGACGCCGAGCTCAACCTGTCCTACACCGACGTGGCCGCACCGATCGCCGGCGTCACCGGCCGCGCGCAGCATTCCCTCGGCACGCTGGTCACCGCCGGCGCCGATTCCAGCCTGCTCACCACGATGAACAGCATCGACCCGGTGTGGGTGCGCTTTTCATTCTCCGAGCAGGAGATGCTGCAGCTGCGCAAACAGCGCGGCAACGCCGCGGTGAAGCTGGTCCTTGCCGACGGCAGCACCTATGCCGCCACCGGCAGGCTCAATTTCACCGCCTCGACCGTGGATACGCAGACCGGCATGGTGCAGATGCGCGCCGAGTTCGCCAACCCCGACCGGCTGCTGCTGCCCGGACAGTTCACGCGCGTCCAGGTGATCATCGGCGAACGCGAGGCGTACCTGGTGCCGCAGGCCGCACTGGCGCAGACCGAGCAGGGCAAGGTCCTCTTCACCGTCGCGCCGGACAACACCGTGGCGCCGCGCCCGGTGGAGACCGCCGGCTGGTCGAACCACGACTGGGTGGTCACGCAGGGGCTGGCGCCCGGCGACAGGATCATCGTCGACAACCTGATGAAGCTGCGGCCAGGCGCAGCGGTCGCACCCCATGCGCCCGGCGCAGGACCCGGCGCACCCGCGGGCGCGCCCGCGGCGAAACCCTGAGTCCCGGACGTCGGCATAACCATTCGGCGGTAAACACCCATGTCCAGATTCTTCATTGAACGCCCGATCTTCGCCACCGTGCTCGCGATCATCATCGTGCTGGCCGGCCTGGTCGCCGCGAACATCCTGCCGATCGCGCAGTACCCGGAGATCGCGCCGCCCACCGTCACCATCAGCGCGAGCTACCCGGGCGCCTCGGCCGAAACGCTGGCCAAGACCGTGGCAGCGCCGATCGAGGAACAGCTCTCCGGCGTGGAGGACCTGCTCTATTTCAATTCCACCGCGGCCTCCAACGGCACCATCAACATCACCGCCACCTTCGATGTCGGCACCGACATCGACAAGGCCACCTTCAACGTCAACAACCGGGTCCAGCTCGCCACGCCGCGGCTGCCCGAGGAGGTGCGCCGTAACGGCGTCACCGTGGCGAAGCGTTCACAGAACATCCTGCTGGTGGTGGCGCTGCGCTCACCCGACGACAGCCGCGACATGCTCTTCCTGTCCAACTACGCCACCCAGAACGTGGTCGACGAGCTGAAGCGCATCCCGGGCACGGCGGACATCATCGTGTTCGGCGCGCGCGACTATTCCATGCGCATCTGGCTCAAGCCCGACCGCATGGCGCAGCTCGGCCTCACCACCGCCGACATCTCCGCCGCCATCAACGCGCAGAACGCCCAGTACGCCGCGGGCAAGATCGGCGCGGCGCCATCCCCCGCCGGGCAGCAGCTGGTCTACACCGTCACCGCGCGCGGACGCATGCTGCAGCCGGAGGAATTCGGCGAGATCATCCTGCGTTCCGACGGGCCGAACGGCGTGCTCCGGATCAAGGACGTGGCGCGGGTCGAGCTCGGCGCACAGAGCTACGACCAGGCCAATACCGTCAACGGCCAGTCCGCCATCGCCATGGGCGTATTCCTCCAGAGCGGCGCCAATGCGCTCGACGTGGCCGACGCCATCCGCGCCAGGATGGAGGAACTGAAGCAGCAGCGCTTCCCTGCCGGCGTCGATTACCTGATCCCCTACGACACCACGCGCTTCGTATCCGCCTCCATCGAGGCGGTGGTCCACACCCTGATCGAGGCCGCGGTGCTGGTGCTGCTGGTGGTGTTCGTCTTCCTGCAGACCTGGCGCGCGACGCTGATCCCGATGATCGCCGTGCCGGTGTCGCTGATCGGCACCTTCGCGGGCCTGTGGCTGTTCGGCTTCTCGATCAACACGCTGACCCTGTTCGCGATGGTACTCGCGGTCGGCATCGTGGTCGACGACGCCATCGTCGTGCTGGAAAACGTCGAGCGCCTGATGCGCGAGCAGAAACTGAAGCCGTTCGACGCCGCGCTCGAGGCGATGCGCGAGGTGCAGAATGCGGTCATCGGCATCGTGCTGGCGCTGGTGGCGGTGTTCATCCCGGTCGCCTTCCTCGGCGGCATCGCCGGCCAGCTCTACCGCCAGTTCGCGGTGACGGTCGCCATCGCCGTGACGCTGTCCGGCGTGGTCGCGTTGACGCTGACGCCCACGCTGTGCGCGCTGCTGCTCAAGCCGCGCGAGCCCGACGGCAGCGGCCTGGCGCGGATGTTCCGGCCCTTCAACCGGGCCTTCGCCTGGATGACGCGCCACTTCCTCGGCGCGGTCAGCCTGGCGATCCGGCACCGCATCGCCTCGCTGGCGGCATTCGCCGCCGTGCTCGGACTGTGCGGCGCCCTGTTCCTGCGCGTCCCCGGCAGCTTCGTCCCGGTGGAGGACATGGGCTACATCATCACCGTCGCGCAGCTACCGGACGGCGCCACGCTGGAGCGCACCATGAAGACCACCGAGCAGCTGCGCACCATGATGGCCGGCAACCAGGCGATCGAGAACATCTTCATCGTCAACGGATTCGACCTCGTCACCGGCAGCAACAAGACCAACTCCGCGACGATCTTCATGCCGCTTAAGCCCTGGCACGAGCGTGAACAGACGGCGCAGGAACTGGTGCAGGAAGTGAGCGGCAAGGGCATGACGCTCGCCGACGGCCTCGCCTTCGCGATCAATCCGCCCTCGATCCGCGGCCTCGGCGCCACCGGGGGCTTCGAGCTCTACGTGCGCGGCCGCGACGACCCCGACACCCAGCGCCTCGCCCAGGTGACCAACGACTTCGTCGCCGAACTCGGCAAGGATCCGGTGCTGGAATCTCTGCGCAGCCTGTACCGCCCCACCACGCCGCAGCTGCGCGTCGACCTCGACCGCGAGAAGGCGCTGGCGCTGGGCGTGCCGGTGAGCGATGTCTTCGCCGCCCTGCAGGCGCAGATGGGTTCGCTCTACGTCAACGACTTTAACAAGGCGGGACGCACCTACCGCGTCACCCTCCAGGCCGACGCGCAGTACCGCGCCCGGCCGGAGGACCTCGGCAACATCTACGTGCGCTCGAATACCTCCGGCGCCATGGTTCCGCTCAAGGCCCTGATCCAGGTGCAGACCATCATCGGTCCCGAACTGCTCGAACGCTACAACGGCTACATCGCGGCCAAGGTGATCGGCAACGCCAGGCACGGCTACAGCTCGGGCGAGGCCATCAGGGCGGTCGAGCGCGTCGCCGCGCGCAGCCTGCCCAAGGGTTACGACGTCGCCTGGACCGGCCAGGCCTTCCAGGAGAAGCGCACCGGCACGGCCTCGGTGTTCGCCTTCGGCTTTGCGCTCATCATGGTGTACCTGATCCTGGCGGCGCTGTACGAACGCTGGGGCGTACCCATGTCCGTGCTGCTCGCCGTCCCGTTTGCGTTGCTGGGCGCGCTTGGCTTCGTCTTCCTGCGCGGGATGGAGAACAACATCTATTTCCAGATCGGGCTCGTGGTGCTGATCGGACTCGCCGCGAAGAACGCGATCCTGATCGCGGAATTCGCCATGCAGGGCATGAGCGAGGGCAAGAATGCCGTGGAGGCCGCAGCCGAGGCGGCGCGCCTACGCTTCCGCCCCATCGTCATGACCTCGCTCGCCTTCGTGTTCGGCGTGGTGCCGCTGGTGCTCGCCACCGGCGCCGGCGCCGCGGCGCGCCAATCCATGGGCTCCGGCGTGTTCGGCGGCATGATCGTCGCGACCTTCATCGCCCCGATCTTCGTGCCGCTGTTCTTCACCCTGCTCGCGCGCAAGCCGCGCCCGGTCCATACCCACGAACACCACGAGCCGCCGCACCCGGCGCCGCTGCAGGAGGACAAGACATGATCGCGCGCTCCGCCGCCATCCCTCTCGCCCTCCTCGCGGCCCTCGCCGGTTGCGCCGTCGGCCCCGATTACAGCCGTCCGGAACTCGACCTGCCCGCCGCCTATCCCGCCGCCGCCTCGCCGGACGCCGGAGAGACTGCGGTCGCGGCCGACTGGTGGACGCTGTACGGCGACGCCGGGCTCGACCGCCTCGTCACACAGGCGCTGGAAAACAACGCGGACCTGCGCCGGGCCGTGGCACAGGTCGACGAGGCGGAGGCGGTGCTGTCCGAGGTCCGCGCCACCCTGTTTCCCGAGATCGACCTCGGCCTCAACAGCAGCCGCACACGCGCCAGCACGCTGAACGCGCAGCCGATCGCCGCCGGCACGCCGGTGATATCGAACTCGCACCGCCTCGCGCTCTCCACCTCATTCGAGCTCGACCTGTGGGGAAAACTGCGGCGCGCCTCCGAGTCCGCGCGCGCACAACTGCTCGGCACCCGCTACGGCCGCGACGTCGCCGCGCTGGCGCTGTCCGGCGCCACTGCGCAGGCCTATTTCCTGCTGCGTTCGCTCGACGCCCAGATCGCGGTCACGGCACAGACGCTCGCCTCCCGCGAGGAGTCCCTGGCGGTGGCGCGCAGCCGCGCATCCGGCGGGCTCGCCTCCGGGCTCGACGTATACCAGGCCGAGACCGGACGCGCGGACGCCGCGCTGCAACTGCACGAACTGCGGCGCCAGCGCGCGCTGGTCGAGCACCAGCTCGGCGAACTGACCGGCACGCCGGGACTCTCCCTCGAGGCGGGCGACGTGATGCTGCTTCCGCTGCCGGCCGAACCTCCGGCCGGTCTGCCTTCCACCCTGCTCGAGCGCCGTCCGGACGTGCAGCAGGCGGAACAGGCGCTGGTCGCGGCCAATGCCCGCATCGGCGTGGCCCGGGCCGCGCAGTTTCCGACGTTCTCCCTCACCGGCAGCTTCGGCGGCCAGAGCGAGGAGTTCGGCGACGTGCTGGAATCGGGCGCGCGCATCTGGTCGGTCGGCCTCGGCGCCGCGCTGCCGATCCTCGACGCCGGCCGCTACGCCGCGCGCACGCGCCAGGCGGAGGCGGTCCAGCGCCAGGCGCTGGCGGATTACCGGAAGGCCGTCGAGACCGCCTTCCGCGAGGTGGCCGACGCCCTCAGCAACGCGCAGCTCACCCGCGCCGCCGCGGAGGACCAGGAGATCCGCGTGGCGGCGGCGCGCAACGCCCTGCGCCTGTCGCAGATGCGTTACGAGGCGGGCTACTCGGGCTATCTCGAGGTGCTCGACGCGCAGCGCACGGCCAATGCCGCCGAGCAGGCCCTGATCCAGCACCGCCAGGCCCGGCTCGCCTTCAGCGTCGACCTGATCAAGGCGCTCGGCGGCGGCTGGTCACCGGCGTCGCCCTGACGAAAGGCCATGGTACGCAAGACAAAGGCGGAGACGGAACAGACACGGCTGGAGATCATCGCCGCGGCGCGGCGCGTGTTTGCCGGGCGCGGCGTCAGCCGCACCACGCTCGCCGACATCGCCAAGGAGGCGGGCGTCTCGCGCGGTGCAATCTACTGGCATTTCAAGAACAAGCCGGACCTGTTCTTCGCGATGATGGAACAGGTGTCGCTTCCTCTCGTCGACCTCATCGAGGAAAACCTGCCGGCGCAGAATCCCGGCGATCCCCTGCGCAGCATACGCGCCAGCATGGTCGAAATCCTGCGCCTGCTGAAGGACGACGACATCGCCCGCACCACCTTCGAGATCGTCAACTCCAAGTGCGAGTACGTCGACGAATTCTCCCGTCTCGACACCCGCGTCACCAAGACCGGCTGCGCCTACATCCAGAAACTCACGCGCGCCTACGAAGACGCGCAGCAGAAAGGCCTGCTGCGCACCGGCGCCGACCCGGCGCAATACGCGCTCGACAGCTACCTCTTCATGAAGGGCCTGATCAACCTCTGGCTCGCCGACGCCGACGGCTCCATCATTCGCGACAAGGCGGCGGCGCTGATCGATTCCCATATCGCGATGCGCTACAAATCCTCCTGATCCGCGGGCGGTTCCGCCGCGCCGCTTGATCGCCCCGTCCGAATGCGGGAGAATTCGTCCGTGCCGCGGCAGCCGCCCCTCTGAATCCACCGTCGTTCCGCGTCCATTCGCACCCATGCGGTCGGGCTTCACTGATTGACCAGGGAATCGTTTCGCCATTATGTACGCGTTCTTCGAAAGACTGATCATGCCCTTCCCGCCGCAGGATCCGGAACTGCCGCCGCGGGGTCTGTTCGCGTTCTGCCGCCATTACACGCGCGGCATCGAACCGCATCTCGCGGTGATGGCGCTGCTGACCGGCATTATCGCAATCCTGGAAGTGTCACTGTTCGGCTATCTCGGCAGCCTGGTCGACTGGCTGAACCGGACCACCCCTGCGGAGATCTTCGGCGCTGAAGGCCGCTTCCTGTGGACGGTGCTCGCCGTGCTGATCGCGCTCCCCGTCGCGGTTCTGCTGCACTCCCTGATCATCCACCAGGCGCTGCTCGGCAACTATCCGATGATCATCCGCTGGAAGGCGCATCGCTACCTGCTCGGACAGAGCCTGTCGTTCTTCCAGAACGACTTCGCCGGCCGCATCGCGACCAAGGTCATGCAGACCGCGCTCGCGGTGCGCGAAACGGTGATGAAGCTGCTCGACGTGATCCTCTACGTGGTGGTGTACTTCAGCGGAGTGCTCGTCATCGCCGCCGGCTCGGACCTGCGCCTCGCCATCCCGCTGCTGATCTGGGTCGCGCTCTACGTGCTGACCCTGTATTTCTTCATCCCGCGGCTCGCGCAGGTGTCGGCGCGGCAGGCCGATGCACGCTCGGCGATGGTCGGGCGCGTGGTCGACTCCTATACCAACATCGCCACCGTCAAGCTGTTCTCGCACTCGCGCCGCGAGGCGGACTACGCGCGCGAGGGCATGGATGACTTTCTGCAGACCGTCTACCCGCAGATGCGCCTGGTCACCGGACTGGTCATGTCGGTGTGGGTCAACAACATCCTGCTGATCCTCGCCACCGGCGCGCTGTCGATCTGGCTGTGGATGCAGGAGGCCGTCACCGCAGGCGCGATCACGGCCGCGATCGCGCTCGTGCTGCGCCTGAACGGCATGTCGCAATGGATCATGTGGGAGATGTCGGCGCTGTTCGAGAACATCGGCACCGTGGAGGACGGCATGGCGACCATCGCAAGGCCGCGCGAGGTCATCGACCAGCCGCTGGCGCCGCCGCTCGCGGTGGCGCGGGGACGCATCGAGTTCGATCATATCCGCTTTCACTATGGCAAGGGCGGCGGCGTGATCGACGACTTCTCCCTGACCATCGAGCCCGGCGCGAAGATCGGCCTGGTCGGCCGTTCCGGCGCGGGCAAGTCGACCCTGGTGCACCTGCTGCTGCGCTTCCACGACGTCGAGGGCGGCCGCATCCTGATCGACGGCCAGGACATCGCCGAGGTCGCCCAGGAAAGCCTGCGCGCGCAGATCGGCCTGGTCACGCAGGACACCTCGCTGCTGCACCGCTCCGTGCGCGACAACATCCTGTACGGACGCCCCGACGCCACCGAGGCGGACGTGGTCGCCGCGGCGCGACAGGCCAAGGCGCACGAGTTCATCGAACAGCTGCAGGACGCCAGGGGCCGCCGCGGCTACGACGCCCACGTCGGCGAACGCGGCGTCAAGCTCTCCGGCGGACAGCGCCAGCGCATCGCCGTCGCGCGCGTGCTGCTGAAGGACGCGCCGATCCTGATCCTCGACGAGGCGACTTCCGCGCTCGACTCGGAGGTCGAGACCGCGATCCAGGACAACCTCAACCGCCTGATGCGCAACAAGACCGTCATCGCCATCGCGCACCGGCTGTCCACCATCGCCATGATGGACCGCCTCATCGTGCTGGACCAGGGCCGCATCCTCGAGGAAGGCACCCACGCCGAGCTGATCGCCCGGAAGGGCCTCTACGCCCAGCTCTGGTCCCACCAGTCCGGCGGCTTCCTCGGCGCCGGCACCGACTGAAAACCCGGGACAGATTTATTTTATTGAGATGACCGGGACGGATTTCATAATCTGTCCCGTCGCTTCGGCTGCCTCGTAAAAATAAATCTGTCCCGGATTTTTGAGCAATTGCGGGATTCCGCTGTCTAATCCATTGATCGCCACACACACCGTCCCGTCCATCGAACGGCGGTCAAGGAAGGGTGACCGGTATGAAGCGGTCCCTGCATCCGACGGTGGTGTATCTCCTGCTGCTGGTTGCCATCAGCCGCGGCGGCCATGGGAGCGAGGAGAACACCGCGCATTCTCCCGTACATGCGGGCGCCCATTGCTATGGCCTCGCCATGGTGGGGATGGACTCCGTGATCAACTCCAGGCTCGGCATCCGGCCGGAACACATCCTGCACCTCGCGACCACCGATCCGGACTCGGCCATCGCCTCGCACGACGAAATCAGCGCCGCGGCCCCCTATTCCACCCGCCTGCTCAGGATCATCTTCGAAGCCTACCTGTGGCAGGGCGAGCCGCACGAGTATGCCTCCGCGGTGCTGGAGGGCTGCCAGGCATGAACCCGGGGACGGATTTGAAATCCGTCCCCATTCACGTCTCAACCGCGCGCCAGCTCGCGCTCGATGTCGGCGAAACTCTCGGCGGTCTCGGTCGAGTCGATCCGGATGCCCAGCGCGCGCTCCACGACGCTGGCCGAAAACAGGCCGCGTACCGACTGGATGCCCTGTACCGAGACCCCGTCGAGGACGATCAGGTGCCTCACGCCGAGATTCCTGAAGGTCTGCACGATGTTGCCCAGCGTGGCGTCGGCGAGGTCGCGGTAGTTCAGCGCGTGCCAGGCGTGCACCGGCGTCAGGATATCCTGCACCTGGACATCGTCGCGCGTGCAGATGCCGATGCGGCAGTCCCGCGACTGCAGGTAGAGCATGGGTTTCTCGCTGTGGATGTCACTGGAGGTGACCGTTCCGAGCACCTTGAACGCCGCATCGACCACGAAGAGCAGCCGGACGCCGGAATAGATCATCTGGTTCAGGGCGTCGTCGATCTGGGTTGCAGCGTGGACCGAGATCGCCGGCGTATGGCGGAAATCGGTCATCAGCTCGAGCGCCGGCGCTTCATGGCCCAGCAAGGTCAGTCCCGGATCGGGGATCCGCGCCAGCACGACCGGATACAACGGATAACCTGCGACAAGGGGGAGATAGCGATTCATAGGATTACTCCTATGCAAGATGGGTGGATTTCCCATTCTATGCCTGTCCGTCAACCGGCGCACGCTTTCCGCGCCCCGGGACAGATCTGTTAATATCCTGTAGCCTGTAGTTCCTATGAAAATAAATCTGTCCCGGGTTTTCCGATGCTGAGATTTGTCGTCTTCTGGGGGCTCAACACGCTGCTGCTGTGGGTGGCGGCGGAGCTGTTCGCCAGCGTGCATTACGAGGGCCTGGGCGCGCTGTTCATCGCCGGACTGCTGTTCGGCATCGCCCACGCAGTCATCAAACCGGTCCTGGTGATCCTCACCCTGCCCGTCACCGTGCTCACCCTCGGCCTGTTCCTGCTGGTGATCAATGCGCTGATCCTGCTGCTGGTCGCCTTCGTGGTGCCCGGCTTCGACGTCACCGGCTTCTGGCCGGCGGTGGGAGTGGCGCTGTTCATCTCGGTCCTGAGCCTGGTGTTAAACATGCTGTTTGGCGCGCAACTCACTAAATAAAGGGACAAACAGCCCTGTGCGTGCCATACTGCCTCCACGGGCTGGCGCCGGCATGACGGCAGGCGAACGGGCCGTCCCCCCATCAGCAAGAGCCCTCGACATGAAATTATCCGGCTACCGCGCATCACCGCTCAACGGGAAAGAGATCCTCTTCCCGCGGCTCGAATCCTGGAATCCCCTCAGCAAGACCGGCACCATCGCGGCGCAGGTCAACAAGAAACGGGTGTTGTGCCGGATTTCGATGGAAATCCTGCAAAAGAAATTCCACGCCACGGCGGAAAATCCGCTGCGGGCAATCAAGGAAAACCGGGTGGTTATCGAGGCCGCGGCAAGGAAAGTGATCGAAAAAGGCGGCTACGAGGAAGACGGTTCGATCATCATCAAGGCGGCCGACCTCTAGACGCGACCGGCGCCTGGCACGGGGAACGCGGCGCGGCGTAGCCGGCTCGGGGCTCCCTCACCGCGGGCACCGCACCGGTACAGCCTTACTTTTTCTTGTCCTTCTTCGCGGCCTTCTTTTCCTTCGGCGTCATGGCCGGTTTCTTTTTGGTTTCCTTGTTGTTCTGCTGGCCTTTTGCCATGGCGTCCTCGCTCCTCGCGTCAGGTCATTCGGTTTAACCACCGGAACGCATCATGCACGCATCCGCGCGCGTGATCAATAGCCGCTGCGGTGGTCCTTGTCCGGCACGTGTTCGCCGGAGAGCAGCGCCCAGATCAGGTAGGCCACGTTCTCCGGCACCACCACGGTATGCTTGTTGTTCGACGCGAACAGCTTCTCGCGCAGCTCCTTGCGGACCTGTGGCATGCCGGTCATGTCGAAGATCATGTCCACCGCGTCCCCCTTGGCGACGATCTGGTCGATGCTCAGTACGGGCATGCCGCTGGCCTGCGCCTCGCGCTTGCCGGGCGTATCGTGCAGCTCGCTGACGCAAACGATCTCGATCCCCTGCCGCTGGCGCCCTGCATCTGTTCGAGGACAGTGGAACCGATCCTGCCCAAACCGATGATTGCGATCTTAGTGCTCATTGCAGCCTCCCTGATCCATGGTGAAGTTCCGCGAACGGCGGCGGACTGGAATGGTGCCCTGATATGGTTAGCAACACCCGTGCCAACACCTGATCGAGGATGGCCGCATCCGCCGCATTCAGGAACCGGCCGCCTGCAGCGCCATGCCGCACTTCTGGCAGAACCTCGCCCCGGCCGGGCTCGCGGCGGAGCACCTCGGGCAGGACAAAACGCTGCTGCTGCCGCCCGCCGGCTGGCTCAGGGACGTGCCGCAGCCGGTGCAGAATTCCGCGTCGAGATCGTTCCTGGCGCCGCATTTCGCACAGTCGCGGTACGCGGCCTTCACGGAGGAGCCGGCGACCTTGTCGGTGATCCCGCCGGTGATGACCTCGATGACCGGATCGCCCTCGCGCCACAGCATCACCAGGATATAGACGCCGAACAGCACCGAGCCGATGTCGAGGATCATCTTCAGCTTGTCCCAGTCGAGGAAGGCGTTGTTCAGCTGCAGGATCACCGGCACCAGGTACTGGTACAGCACGACGAGGTAGACGAACAGGACTAGGAGCTGGCTCAGTGCGATGATGCGCCCCAGCAGCGTATCCCGGCCCGGGATCTTGCCGACCTTCATCAGCATCGAGAGATAGAACGCGATGACCTGCTTCAGGGGCACGAAGATCCGGACGAGGATCACGACCACGCCCAGCGTGAGCAGGATGTCGAGCCAGTCGCTGAAGCGCAGCTTGCCGAAGGCCGTCTCCGCGCCGGGGATGTGCTCGGTCAGGGCCTTGAACAACGACAGCACGATGATGATGAATACGCCCCGCACCACAGCGCGGAACGACGCCCTGAACACGCTCTCGTCAATCATCCTGGGGACCCGATCCTTGCGGCAGTTTTATTCAGGCTTGTTATACCGCTACGGCGCCACGGCACCACCCGCGCGCCTGCACGATCGGCGCCGTACACGGAATATAAATCACCTTCATTCGGCGGGCAATGCGTAAACAAACCGCGCCATCCAGGGGGAAATCCAACCTTCACGTCGCCTGATCTAGCGCAACGAGCAGGAAAACCTCCGAAAACCGGCAACCGAACCGGTTTCGGGGGTACCGTTACGCGCGCCGGGCGATGCGCCCCATCTTGCCGCTCTGGTAGTCGGCGATGGCCTGGCGGATCTCCTGCTGGGTGTTCATGACGAACGGACCGTAACCGACCACCGGCTCGTCGATCGGCGCGCCGCCCAGCAGCAGCAGCGTCGTGTCCTCGTCCGTCTCGATGACGATCCGGCTGCCCGCGCGCTCCAGCACGGCGATGTGCGCGTCCGACACCGGTTCCCCGCCGCCGAGACGGATGCGGCCGCGCAGCACGAACACACCGGCGGTGTGCCCCTCCGGCAGATCGAACTCCGCGCGCGCACCGGCCTTGAGGCGCACGTCCCACAGGTTGATCGGCGTGAAGGTGCGCGCCGGTCCCGCCGCGCCGTTGAAACTGCCGGCGATCACGCGCACCGAACCGGCGCTGTTCTCCAGTTCGACGCGCGGGATGTCCGCGCTCGTGATCGGCTGGTAGCCGGGAGCGTCCATCTTGTGCCGCGCGGGCAGGTTCACCCACAACTGGATCACCTCGAACAGGCCGCCCTCGCGCGCGAAGCCGGGGGCGTGGAACTCCTCGTGCACGATGCCGCCGGCCGCCGTCATCCACTGCACGTCGCCCGGACCGATGGTGCCGCCGGCGCCGGTCGAGTCGCGATGCTCCACCTCGCCGGAGTAGACGATGGTCACGGTCTCGAAACCGCGGTGCGGATGCTCGCCGACGCCGCGCCGCGCCGATGTCGGCGCGAAGGTCGCCGGCCCGGCGTAGTCCAGCAGCAGGAACGGCGACAGCTCGGCGCTGTGGTCGTGGTAAGAGAAGATGCTGCGCACCGGGAATCCGTCGCCAACCCAGTGGCCGGTGTCCTGGCTTTGGATGAATGCAAGTTTTTTCATGGCCTGCCTCCTGTATCATCATCATGCGAACATGGGGACAGATTTCAAATCTGTCCCCTTATCTAAATACGTCCCCTTGCTCCGAGATCCAAACACGGGAGACGGATTGTGAAATCCGTCCCCTCTTGCTGCTGCAGATCAGGCCGCCTTCCTCGGCAGCGCCCGCACCCGGTCGAGTGCGGCGGCGATCGACTGCTCGCGCTTTTCTGCACCGAGATTGACGCCCTCGGCGCGGATGACGCTGATGTCGGTGATGCCGGCGAGGCCGAGCGCCGCCTTCAGGTACGACTCCTGGTGATCCATCGCCTGTGCCGGACCTGCGGAATACACCCCGCCGCGCGCGGAGACGATCACGACCTGTCTGCCGCCGGCGAGACCGACCGGTCCCTGCTCCGTGTATCTGAAGGTGCGCCCCGCGACCAGCACGCGATCCAGCCAGGCCTTGAGCTGCGAGGGGATCGAGAAATTGTACATGGGCGCACCGAGCACGATCACATCCGCGGCGATGAATTCCGCCAGCAGCTCCTCGCCGAGCGCGAGCTCCGCCTGCTGCGCCGGACTGCGCTGCTCCGGCGTCACCTGGCGCGCGCTAAGGGCCTCGGCGGTCAGATGTCCGGGCGCGCTCACCGCGAGGTCGCGATGCGTGACCTCGATGCCGGGGTGACGCAGGCGCCACTGGTCGACAAGCTCCTGTCCGAGCTGGCGCGTGACCGATTGGGTGCCCAGGATGCTGGAATCGATGTGCAGCAGTTTCATGGTCGTTCTCCTCACGGGATGGCACGGCGGGCGGACGCCCCGCCCTTTACAACCGTCTTCCTGAGGATTAATGTTAATTCCGACAGTAATCCATGATTAGATATCGTATTCAGCAAACACTTTCATGTTATGCGCAATAATCGAAACGTCACCACCAAGGCCGGCCTGCAGGACCTGAACGACCTCTACCTGTTCGCGCTGGTGGTCGATGAGGGCAGCTTTACCGCGGCGAGCCGTGTGGCGGGGTTGACCACCTCCCGCATCAGCCGGCGCGTCGCCGACCTGGAGGACCGCCTGGGGGTGCGCCTGCTGCACCGCACCACGCGCAAACTCGCGCTGACGCCGGTCGGCGAACAGTATTACCAGCACTGCCGCGCGATAGTCAGCGAGGCCGAGGCCGCCGCGGAAGTGGTGGAACAGGTGCAGGCCGTCCCGCGCGGGCACGTGCGCGTGACCTGCCCGGCGCTGACGGCGCAGTCGGTACTCGGGCCGATCATCACCGGGTTCATGCGGCTCTATCCCGAGGTGCGCGTCTCGCTCGCGGCGACCGACCGGCTGGTGAACCTGATCGACGAAGGCCTCGACGTGGCGATCCGCTTTCGCGCGCTGCCGCTGGAAGACTCCAGTCTCGTCGCGCGCACGATCGGCGAGAGCCGCACGTATCTGGTGGCAAGCCCGGCGTTACTGAATACCCATGGCCGCCCCGACCAGCCGGCCGACCTCGCCCGTTTCCCCAGCCTGGGCAAGAGCCGCCACGACGCGGGTTACGCCTGGCAACTGACAAGCGAGGGCGGCGAGGACACGACGGTGCCCTATCGACCGCGGCTGGAGTCGGACGACTGGCTGGTGCTGCGGCAGGCGGCGCTGGACGGCCTCGGCGTCGCGGCGATCCCGGACGAGATGTGCCGGGAGGACATCGACGCCGGCCGGCTGGAGATCGTGTTGCCCGCCTGGCAACTGCCCGGCGTCACACTGCACATCGTCTACATCTCTCGCCGCGGCCTGATCCCGGCGGTGCGCGTCTTCATCGACTTCGCCGCCGGGCGCCTGGCGGCGCAGTGCCGGGAAAAAGCCGGGATAGAGAAATAATCCGGGACAGATTTACGACGGCACGGGGACGGACTTAAGTCCGTCCCCTGGAATAAAAATAAATCTGTCCCGGATTATTCGAAGTCCGTCCCCGCTGGTCAAAGCATAACCACCGGCTTGAAGCCGCCGTAGATCATGCGCCGGCTGTCGAAGGGCATGGCATTCGGGCCCATGGAAGTGAGGCGCGGATCCGCCAAGACCTTTTTCAGCACGCGGTCGCGGTGCGCACGCGATTTGTAGACGATCCACGAGAAGAACACGACCTCGCCCGGCTTCAGTTTCACGCTCTGCGGAAACGAGGTGAGCTTGCCGGGCTTCACGTCGTCCGCCACGCATTCCATGTATTCCAGGGCGCCATGTTCGCGCCAGATCTTCCCCGCCTTGCGTGCGAGGCGGCGATAGACCGCCAGATTCTTCTTCGGGACGGGCAGGACGAATCCATCGACGTACTTGGCCATGATCGAACACCTCCTGGATAATATGAAACAGAATACGGAATCCGGACCAAGGTCTGCTCCCTGCGTCGGGAATCCTCGCGCTCAGGCCTCGGCGAGCGACTTCAGGCTGGCGAGCCCCTCCTCGAAATCCTTGCCGATCATCGTGTCCATGTCGAAGAACAGGCCCATCAGCTTCGACAGGTAGGGACTGGGGCCGTGGATGGACCAGACGACATTCGTCGCCCCGCCCGCCGGCTGCAGCGCGAACTCCACGATGTTGTGCGCCTCGAAGGGCTTGATGAAATCGAGCCGGATGACCAGCCGGGAGGGCGGAACGGTCTCGATGATCTCCATGCTCCCCTGGCCCACGTCGTCGTTGCCGTCCCAGCCGTACACTGCGCCCGTGCCGCGCGCCGCGCCGCTGTGCGTCCGCTTCATGGCGGGATCCTTCTTTTCCCATGGCGACCAGGCCGCCCACTCATGCAGGTCCTCGAGGCGCGCGAAGATCTCCTCCGGCGGCGCCTGGATCACCGCGCTGCGCTCGACGCGGAAGCTGTCAGGCCGGGTCGCGGCGTAGACGAGGATCGCGGCGACCAGGACCGCGATGGCCAGGGTGATTTTCTTGAGCATGGTGATGTCTCCCGTTTATTCGTGACTCGGCGCGGACGGTCCGGAAACGGGTCGTCCGCGCATCCCTCCGTGCCGCCACCGGGGGAATATACCACGCGCTCCGGCTTCAACAGAGGGGCGCAGGGTGTGTCAAGCGTGCCCATGGGGCGGCCTCCGCTGATGACCGCAACGAATCTGTATGAAATCCGCCGGGCCATGGACCCGGCGCAGAAATCCGCATGGAATCATGCGGCAGTAACGACAGCCTGATCCATTGTCTTCACTACGTTCCCGGCGCCCCGCCCTGTCCGGTTGACCGCGCGCCAGACCCGGCGGGATGATAGCTGTCTGACGTCGTCCGGCTAACGCCGCCGGACCGGAGGAGACCATGTCCAGGATCGTGGGGATTGCCGGCAGCCTGCGCTCCGGTTCATACAACGCGGCGCTGCTGCGCGCCGCCGTTGATCTGATGCCCGAAGGATCAAGCCTGGAGATCGGAAGCATCAAGGGCATCCCGCTCTATGACGGCGACGTCGAGGCGAAGGATGGCATTCCCCAAACCGTAACCGCGCTGAAGGATCGTATCGCAGCCGGAGACGGGCTGCTGCTGGTCACGCCCGAGTACAATAATTCGATTCCGGGTGTATTCAAGAACGCGATCGACTGGCTGTCGCGGCCGTCCTCTGACATCCCGCGCATCTTCGGCAACCGTCCGGTCGCGGTCATCGGGGCCTCGCCGGGCGGCTTCGGGACGATACTCGCGCAGAACGCCTGGTTGCCGGTGCTGCGCACGCTGGGCATGCGGCCCTGGTTCGGCGCCCGCCTGCAGGTGTCGCGCGCGGGGTCCGTATTTGGCGACGGTGGCGATCTCGCCGACGCAAAGACGCGGGAACAGCTGGCGCAGTTCATCCTCGGCTTCGCGGAATTCACCGCCTCGCAACGGCGTTAGCGCACTGGAAATTTCCGCGATTTGAGGCATCATATACGGCGCTGAAGCCGCGCCGAGACCATTGCTCGCACGCACCCCCACCCGGAACGAACCCGTTGAGCCAAAGACACGCCATGCCGCAGCCACGAACATTCGACAAGGCCATTGAACTGATCGACGCCGCGAACCGCGCCGACCCGAACCGCGAGACCGCCGACGGGACGGAGTGGCCCAAGGAGCTGCTCTACTCCCGCCGCATGTCCGACATGCTGCAGCGCTATGCCCCTGCGGCCGACGACGCGGTGAGGCTCGCGGTTCGCGCGCAGCATGTCCGGCGCTGGACCTCGCCGCGCGACGCCTATCCGATGGATCGCGACGGTTATCTGCAATGGCGCAAGGACCTCTACCGCTTCCACGCCGACACCGCGGCCGAACTGCTGACGCAGGCCGGCTGCGACGCGGACGTCATCGACCGGGTGAAGAAGGCCGTGGGCAAACGGGCGCTCAAGAAGAATCCGGACACCCAGATGCTGGAGGACGTCACCGCGCTGGTATTCATCGAGAGCTACATGCTGGATTTCGCCGCCAGGCACCCCGAATACGACGAGGAGAAATGGCGCGGCATCATCCGCAAGACCTGGGAAAAGATGTCGAAACAGGCGCACGACTTTGCGCTGTCGGGCGGGATACGGTTGCCTGAGGCGCTGGTGCCGCTGATTCAGCGGTCGATCGAGTAGCCGGGCCATTGGGGACAGATTTAAATCCGTCCCCTTACACACACTAAATGGGGACAGATTTAAAATCTGTCCCCTCGCCGCCGGATTATGCCCAACATCATCGCCGACATCTCCGGAGACTACGCCGCCCTGCTGCGCCTGCTGGCGAAGATGCCGGACGAGGAGGCCATCTCCCTCGGCGACATGGTCGACCGCGGGCCGGATTCGCGTGCGGTGGTCGAATGGTTCATGGCCAACGGCCGCGCCGTGCTGGCCAATCACGAACACATGATGCTCGACCACTGCCGGGGCACCGGTTATTACACGCCGGGCTCGTGGGAGGTCAACGGCGGCGACGCCACGCTGCATTCGTTTCGCGGCGCCGTCCCCGCGGAGGTGCTGGACTGGATCGAACGCCTGCCGCTCTATCTGGAGATCGGGGACTGCCTGATCTCCCATGCCTTCGTGTATCCCGGCTCCACCCTCGCGGAGGCCTGCGAACTCGGCGCCGGCTCGCGCGATGCCCGCTTCGACCGCAGCCTGCTCTGGAACCGGGAGCCGCCGCGGCGCCTGCGCCAGTACCGGATGCAGATCGCCGGACACAACTCCCAGTTCGGCCTGCGGAAATTCTCCGACTGGAGGGGCGAATTCGCGATCTGCCTGGACGATTCGCGGCGCGGCCGCCTGACCGGTCTGCATCTGCCCTCGATGGACATCTATCAAGTAGAATGTGACTGACCCGTCCCGGCATCCGCCGCGCGAAGAATCCCGCACCATGAGCGAGAACGAATACGTCACTTCCATCCACGGCGTGCGCAGCCCGCGCATCATCTACGGCACGGCCTGGAAGAAAAGCCGGACGCAGGAACTGGTGAGCCTGGCGCTGCGCCACGGCTTCCGCGGCATCGACACCGCCGGCCAGCCCAAGCACTACGATGAGGCCGGCGTGGGCGCGGCCATCGCCGCCGCGCTGGACGACGGACTGACACGGGCCGAACTCTACCTGCAGACGAAATTCACCCCGATCGACGGCCAGGACCCGAAGCAGACCCCCTACGACCGCACCGCCGCGCTCGCCGACCAGGTCGCGCAGTCGTTCCGCGCCTCCCTGCAGAACCTGCACACCGATTACGTCGACTGCCTGGTGCTGCACTCGCCGCTGCAAGACACCGGCCAGCTGGCCAAGGCCTGGTCGGCGATGGAGGCGATCGTCGAGGCCGGCGGCGCGCGCCAGCTCGGCATCAGCAACTGCTACAGCCTCGCCTATCTCGAGGCGCTGCGGCGCTCGGCACGGATCCCGCCGGCCGTGGTGCAGAACCGGTTCTATGCCGAGACCCGCTACGACCGCGAGATCCGCGCCTTCTGCCGCGACCACGGCATCATCTACCAGAGTTTCTGGACGCTGACGGCGAACCCGCACATCCTGGCGCACGAGAAGGTCAAGGGGCCGGCCAGGAAGCACCGGCGCACGCCGGCGCAGATCCTGTTCCGCTGGCTTACCCAGGAAGGCGTCGTCCCGCTCACAGGCACCACCTCGGAGGCGCACATGCAGGAGGATCTCGGGATCTTCGCCTTCCATCTCGACGATGAGGAGCGCGCCGCGATCGCGGCACTGTTCTGATCCGTCGAACCGGGAAGCCGGAGTAATCGCAGACCGGATGCAGCGAAGCGGAATCCGGGAATGGCGTGCCCCGGACTACGGCGCCATGCGCCTCCCTCCGGGCTACGAGCTCGAATGATGACGCCGCCAGCGGATCACGTGCGCAGGCCTTGGTCCGGCCGCGATTCGCGGCTATGCTGGATCGACCGGCCCGGCCCGCCACCCTGGAGACACGACATGCTGAAGTGGAACGACGTGATCGGATTCGCGAGCAAAGGCAACCCCGGGCCGGAGCGCCGCGTGAGCAGGACCGACGCCGAGTGGCGTGCCCGGCTCACCCCCGAGGAATACCATGTCACGCGCGAGAAAGGCACCGAGCGCGCGTTCAGTTCCGAGATGTGCAACCTGTTCGAACCCGGCCTGTACGCCTGCGTGTGCTGCGACACGCTGCTGTTCGACGCGCGCGAGAAGTTCGACTCGGGCACCGGCTGGCCGTCCTTCACCCAGCCGATCCGCGCGGACGCCATCGCCTATCACAGCGACACCGCGCACGGCATGCGGCGCATCGAGACCACCTGCAACACCTGCGGCGCCCACCTCGGCCATGTCTTCCCGGACGGCCCGGCGCCCGGCGGCTTGCGCTACTGCATGAACGCGCTGGCGCTCAGGAAACAGAAAGATTGAAGCGGCCGGGGAGAATCCCCGGACTCCGGTCTCAGTCGGCCAGCCCCACGAACACGCGCTGCACATCGTCGTCGGCATCGATGGCCTCGAGGAAGGCCTCGACCTCGGCGCGTTCCGCCTCGCCCAGCGACACCGGATTCTTCGGCCGGTAGCCGAGGTGCGCAGATTGCACGACGAAGCCGTGCGCCGGCAGGGCGCGCGACACCGCGTCCATGTCGGTGGGATCGGTGAGGAACAGCGTGGCGCCGTTCTCGGCGGGTTCCAGGTCCTGCGCCCCGGCCTCGATCGCGGCCGCTTCCGGATCGGCGCCGGGAGTTTCCGGCGTCGCCTCGATCATGCCGAGATAATCGAAGTCCCAGGCCACCGAGCCCGAGGCGCCGAGCTGGCCCTTGCGAAACAGCATGCGGACGTTGGAGACGGTGCGATTGACGTTGTCCGTCAGACACTCGACGATCACCGGCACGCGGTGCGGCGCGAAACCTTCATAGGTCAGCTTCTCGAAGTTCACGCCCGTGTCGAGCAGGCCGGCGCCCTTCTTGATGACGCGTTCCAGGGTGTCCTTCGGCATGGACGCCTTCTTCGCCTGATCGACGGCGAGGCGCAGGCGCGGGTTCATGTCCGGGTCTGCGCCCGCGCGCGCCGCCACCATGATCTCGCGTGCGAGCCGGGTGAAGATCCGGCCCTTGGCGTTGGCCGCGGCCTCCTTGCCTTTCGCTTTCCACTGTGCACCCATACTGAATCCTTACGACATTCGTGCGCCGCGGCGCCCGGTTGACGACAAATGACCGTGGATAACGTGATCGGTCCGGGGTTGTTATCGAGGTCACTCCAGAAGCAGCAAATTTTACATGGTAATTGGGGCTTATAGCAATTTCGCGATTACAGACAAACACATCTGAGCAAGCGATTGCGCCGGTAAAAACCCGGGATCACCGCAATCGCAGGCGCCGCCCGATGCTGCGACCGTCGCGCAGACCTTGACTGCGATACGTCGCATCATACCGCGTCACGTGTAGCGGTATTTCCATATGATTACTATCACTTTGTACGACGATTACAGCCCGGAAAAATGCTGCTAGCATAGATTCGCATCGTGCGTGATTCCCGAGGGATGACGTATGCCTGTGCCGATCCTGCCATCCAGAATCCGGGCGCTTGCCCTCGCCGCCGTTTTCTCGGTCTCCTGCAGCGGGCCTCCGCCGCCGGCCGAGGAAATCCGTCCCGTCAGATTTCAGAAAGTCGCGGCGAGCGAATTCGAGATGATGGCGCGCTATCCGGGCGAGGTCCGCGCGCGGCACGAAACCGCGCTGGGATTCCGCGTCGGCGGCAAGGTCGTGGAACGCCACGTCGAGGTCGGCAGCCGCGTCAAGCCGCATGACCTGCTGGCGCGACTGGATCCGCAGGATTCCAACCTCAATACCCAGAGCATCACTTCGCAGCTCGCGGCCGCCGAGGCCGACCTGAACCGGGCCGCGATCGACCTGGAACGTTCCGAGCGCCTGGTCAAGGTCAACCTGGTCAGCAAGTCCGACTACGACCGCCAGCTCAACACCTACAAGGCCGCGCAGGCCAATCATGACCAGCTCAGTGCGCAGCTCAAGCTGAGCCAGAACCAGGCGGCCTACACGGACCTGCGGGCGGATTATCCCGGCGTCATCACCGCCATCGACGCGGAAGTGGGCCAGGTCGTGTCCGCGGGACAGACCGTCATGCGCGCCTCCCGCTTCGGGGAGAAAGAGATCGTCATCAACGTCCCGGAAAACGTCCTCGACCGGCTGCGCTCCGTCCAGCAGATACAGGTATCGCTGTGGGCGAATCCCGCGCGGACCTACCAGGGCCGGATCAGGGAGGTCTCCCCCAGCGCCGATCCGGTGACCCGCACGTATACGGTGAAGGTCTCCGTACCCGACGCCGACGACGCGATGCAGCTCGGGATGACCGCGTCGGTGGCGTTCAGCAGCACATCCGGCAGCAAGTCGGTGCGCCTGCCGCTCACCGCGCTGTTCCAGAAGGAACAGCAGCCGGCGGTATGGATCGTGGATGAAACCTCCGGCGCCGTGGACCTGGTGCCGGTCGAGGTGGACGGCTTTCACGACAATGCCGTCACCGTGACAAAGGGACTGTCCGACGGCCAGCTGGTGGTCACCGCGGGCGTGCATAAACTCCATCCCGGCCAGAAGGTACGCCTGCTCAGCACCGCGGAACTGCCGTGACGAACTTCAATCTCTCCGCCTGGGCCCTGCGCCACCAGGCCTTCATCCGCTTTCTGATCGCCGTGTTCATGATCGCGGGCGTCCTTACCTATTTCAGCCTCGGCCAGAAGGAGGACCCGGATTTCACCTTCCGGACGATGATCGTGAAGGTGATCTGGCCCGGCGCCACGGCGCGCGAGATGGAACTGCAGGTCACGGACAAGATCGAGAAGAAACTGCAGGAGACCCCCAGCCTCGACTACCTGAAAAGCTACTCCAAACCCGAGGAGGCGGTCGTCTTCGTCTATCTGCGCGAGGACACACCGCCGAAATCCGTCGACTTCATCTGGGACAGGGTGCGGAAAAAGGTGGGCGATATCCGCGAGGAGCTGCCGGACAACATCCTCGGCCCGTTCTTCGACGACGAGTTCGGCGACACCTACGGCTCCATCTTCGCCTTCACGGCCGACGGATTCGGCTACGCCGAACTTAAGGTCTACGTCGACCGCATCCGCCAGGAACTGCTGCGCCTGGACAACGTCAGCAAGGTCGACCTCGTCGGCGAGCAGGACGAGAAGATCTACATCGAGCTGTCGAACACGAAGGTGGCCACGCTCGGCATCGACCCGCTGCTGGTCGTCTCCACCCTGCAGGCGCAGAACGCGATGACCGCGTCCGGCACCGTGGAGACGCAGAGCGACCGCTTCTTCATCCGCATCTCCGGCGACTTCGATTCCGTCGACAGCATCAGCGACATCGGGATACGCGCCAACGACCGCATCTTCCGCCTCGGCGACATCGCGCGCGTCTACCGCGGGTACGTGGATCCGCCCACGTTCAGGATGCGCTACCTGGGCCAGGACGCGATCGGGCTCGCCGTCTCGATGACGAAAGGCGGCGACGTCATCGCGCTGGGCAAATCCCTGCAGCAGACCATGCAGCGCCTGATGACGGAGATCCCGGTCGGGATCGAGGTCCACCAGGTGTCCGACCAGCCGGCGGTGGTCAGGCAGTCGGTCAACGAATTCACCCGCAGCCTGCTGGAGGCCCTGCTGATCGTCCTCGCGGTCAGCTTCCTCAGCCTCGGCGTGCGCTCCGGCCTGGTGGTGGCGCTGTCCATCCCGCTCGTGCTGGCGATCGTCTTCCTGGTCATGAAGTTCTACGGCATCGACCTGCAGCGCATCTCGCTCGGCGCGCTGATCATCGCGCTCGGCCTGCTGGTGGACGACGCGATCATCGCGGTGGAGATGATGTCGCTGAAACTCGAGGAGGGCTGGGACCGGATCCGCGCCGCGACCTTCGCCTACACCTCCACGGCCTTCCCGATGCTGACCGGGACGCTGATCACCGCCCTCGCCTTCCTGCCCATCGGCCTCGCCAGGTCCAGCGCCGGCGAATACACCTTCTCCATCTTCGCCGTGGTCACCATCGCGCTGCTCGCCTCGTGGCTGGTGGCGGTAGTATTCACGCCGTACATCGGCTACATGCTGCTGCCCGAGGCCAGGGCCCACGTCAGCCATGAGGAGATCTATCAAAAGCCCTTCTACGCCCGCTTCCGGCGCTGGGTGGCGTGGTGCGTGCAGCACCGGACCCGGGTCATCCTCGCCACGATCGCCGCGTTTGCCGCCGCCATCGTCGCCTTCAAGACCGCCGTCGAACAGCAGTTCTTCCCCGCCTCCGCGCGCCCGGAACTGCTGGTGGACCTGTGGCTGCCCGAAGGTTCCACCTTCGAATCCACGGAGAACGAGGTGAAGAACCTCGAGAAACACCTGATGGGTGACGGCAACGTCGTCAACTACGTCAGCTACGTCGGCGGCGGCTCGCCGCGCTTCTACCTGCCGCTGGACCCGCAACTGTCGCACCTGAATTACGCCCAGATGATCATCATGACGAGCGACCTCGAGGCGCGCGAGGCCACCCTGAAAAAGCTGCGCGACATCCTCGACAACGACTTCCCGCTGGTGCGCGGCCGCGCCAGCCGCCTCGAAAACGGCCCGCCGGTCGGGTACCCGGTCCAGTTCCGGGTGATCGGGGACGACCCCGAGACGCTGCGCACCATCGCGGCCGGGATGGCCGGGGCGATGCGCGCCAACGCCAGCATCCGCAATGTCAACACGGACTGGAACGAGATGATCAAGGCGGTCAGGCTCGATGTCGACCAGGACAAGGCGCGCACGATGGGCCTGTCCTCCCAGGACATCGCGCAAACGACGAACGCCATCCTCAGCGGCTTCGCCGTGACGCAATACCGCGAGCTGGACCGCTCCATCGATGTCGTCATCCGGGCACGGCAGGAGGATCGCGAGAACCTCGGCGCCCTCGGCGAGCTGACCATCCATAACGCGGAGGGGAAGGCGGTGCCGCTCAGCCAGCTCGTCACCGTCTCGCAGGGATTCGAGGAAGGCATCATCTGGCGGCGCAACCGCTTTCCGGCCATCACCGTGCGCGCCGACATCCCCGACCACGTGCAGGCGCCGGACGTGGCCGCGCAGTTGCTGCCCGCCATGCAGGAGATCGCCGCCGGACTGCCGGACGGCTATCGCATCGAGATGGGCGGCGCGCAGGAATCCAGCGCCAGGGCGCAGGCCTCCATCAAGGCCGTCGTGCCGTTCGCGCTGGTCCTCATCCTGGTCCTGCTGATGGTCCAGTTGCAGAGCTTCCAGCGTACGCTGCTGGTGCTGCTGACGGCACCGCTGGGGCTCATCGGCGTGACCATCGCCCTGCTCGTGCTGCAGCGGCCGTTCGGCTTCGTCGCCATGCTGGGCGTGATCGCGCTGGCGGGGATGATCATGCGCAATTCGGTGATCCTGGTCGACCAGATCGAGCAGGACATCAAGGCGGGACATTCCCCGTACGAGGCGATCATCGAGGCGACGGTGCGTCGCTTCCGCCCGATCATGCTGACCGCCGCGGCCGCCATCCTCGCGATGATCCCCCTGACGCACAGCACCTTCTGGGGCCCGATGGCGGTCGCCATCATGGGCGGGCTGCTCGTCGCCACCGTGCTCACACTGTTCTTCCTGCCCGCCCTGTACGCGGCCTGGTTCAGGGTCAGACAGCCTGCATAGTACGAGCCATACCACCCATCCATTGTTGTTACAGCACGGTCCTGCTTGATCACAGCGGTCTTACCCGCCCGGTTCAGCACACATCAACTGACAGGCTCCGCAAATCAGCGCCTGCCACGGCGCGACGGATCTGCCGGCGCGAGCCATCCGCCCTGGCGGAGATCCTGCCGCAGGCGTCGCCCGTACGATCCCGCCACCGGGGCAGCTCAGCCGGGCGCCACCGGTGGACGGCTTTCCCGTTCGCGGTATCCAAGCCCGCACCGCCGTCGTGTATAATCCCGCACGGCAGGCGACAGAATAACCGCGATCAAGGGAACCGGAAGTTTGACCCTCCCCCCGATATCATCGATACCCCATTCCTCCCCGACATACGCCGGCGTCGCGATCCATGCGGGTTGACGCTGCGCGCACGCGCGGAGGACCGGTGGCGGGCGCATGTACCAGGCCGCACTGATCGCCTCGGCCGTCCGCGAATCCTGGCGGACCGGCTACAGCCTCCACACGCTCCGGCGCGATGCGATCGCCGGCCTGACCGTCGGGATCATCGCCATACCGCTGGCAATGGCCCTGGCCATCGCGAGCGGCGTTCCGCCCCAGCACGGTCTGTATACGGCGATGATCGCCGGCGCGCTCATCGCCCTGACCGGCGGGTCGCGCTTCAATGTCTCCGGCCCCACGGCGGCCTTCGTGGTGATCCTGCTGCCGGTGACGCAGAAATTCGGCATCGGCGGGCTGCTGCTCGCCACCGCGATGGCGGGGCTGATACTGGTCGTCATGGGCATCGCCCGCATGGGCCAGTTGATCCGCTTCATCCCCTATCCGGTCACGACGGGATTCACGGCCGGCATCGCCGTCGTCATCGCCGCGCTGCAGCTACGCGACTTCCTGGGCCTCGACATGCCCCGGCCCGAGGGGCATTTCGTCGAGATGATGCTGACCATCTTCTCCGCCCTGCCGTCCGCGCACTGGCCGGATGCGCTGATCGCCGTGCTGACGATCGCGGTGCTCATATTATGGCCCAGGCTGAAACTGCCCGTGCCGGGCCACCTGGTGGCGCTGGTGCTGGCGACGCTGACCGCCTGGCTGTGCGGGCAGTGGCTGGACGATTTCTCGGTGGCGACCATCGGCTCACGCTTCGAATACATGATGGACGGCGTGCGCGGCGCGGGGATTCCGCCCTCGCTCCCCGGATTCAGCCTGCCGTGGCTGATGGCGGGCGCGGACGGGCAGCCGCTGCACCTTTCGCTGCATCTCTTCCAGGAACTGATCGGTCCCGCCTTTGCCATCGCCCTGCTGGGGGCGATAGAGTCGCTGCTGTGCGCCGTCGTGGCGGACGGACTGACCGCCACCCGGCATAATCCGAACGCGGAGCTGGTCGGCCAGGGGATCGGCAATATCGTCGCGCCGTTCTTCGGCGGGATCACCGCCACGGCCGCCATCGCCCGCACCGCGACCAGCATCCGCACCGGCGCCCACTCGCCGGTGGCCGCGGTCGTGCACGCGCTGGTGATCCTGCTGATCATCCAGTTCTTCTCCGGCTGGCTGTCGTATGTGCCGATGGCGGCACTGGCCGGCTTCCTGATGATGGTGGCGTGGAACATCGGCGAGGCCAAGCACTTCGGGCACATCGTCCGCGTGGCCCCGCGCAGCGACGTGCTGGTGCTGCTGGTCTGCTTCACGCTGACAGTGGTATTCGACATGGTGATCGCAGTGGGCGTCGGCGTGGTGCTGGCCGCGCTGCTGTTCATCCGCCGCATGTCGGAACTGACCGGGACGGAGCTGATCACCGAGGGCTCGGATCACCAGCATGCGAACCTGCCGTCACACGTCGCCGTCTATGACATCAACGGCCCGCTCTTCTTCGGCGCGGCCGAAAAGGCGATGGGCGTGCTGCTGCGGGTGCGCGGCGACATCCGCGCGATCGTGCTCGACATGAAGGACGTGCCGATGATCGACATGACCGGCACGGTCGCGCTCGAGACCCTGCTGAGCCGGCTGCACCGCCAGGGCGTGCTGGTGCTGCTGAGCAATCTGTCACCGCGCCTGGAACAGGCGCTGGTCCAGACCGGCATCGCGCCGCGCGAGAACGACCTGCTGTTCTGCCCCGACGTCGCCACCGCCTGCCAGCGCGCGATTGAACTCAGGCCGAAGTGAGACCGCCCATGAGCAAGGCCTTCACCAAAGAGACGGAGACGGACGAGGAAGAGGAGCTGGACACGCCGGACCCGCTGCCCGCCCACATCAAGAACTACATGACACCGGCCGGATACGCGGCGCTGCAGGAGGAATTGCGCTGGCTGCTGCGCGAGGAACGCCCGCGCATCGTCGCGATCGTCTCGTGGGCGGCCGGCAACGGCGACCGCTCGGAAAACGGCGATTACACCTACAACAAGAAACGCCTGCGCGAGATCGACCGCCGCGCGCGCTACCTGACCAAGCGGCTGGAGAGCGCCGAGGTCGTGGACCCGAAGCTGCAGCGGGGACTGGAGCAGGTGTTCTTCGGCGCCACCGTCACCTATGCGCGCGAAGACGGCAACGAACACACCGTCACGCTGGTCGGCATCGACGAGGCCGACCTCGACCATGGCAAGATCAACTGGCAGTCCCCGGTCGCCAAGGCGCTGCTGAAGGCGCGCGCCGGCGACACGGTCAGGCTGACCACCCCGTCCGGCGCGGAGACCCTCGAGATCGTCGCGGTCGGTTACGGACCGGATTGACGGACCGCCGATTTGCGATGGGCGTTTACCCTTCCTGCGCTTTAGTCATCGACAGGGCGACGGCCTCGGCCACTTCGATACCATCGATGGCGGCGGACAGGATGCCGCCCGCATAGCCCGCACCCTCCCCGGCCGGATACAGACCGCGGGTGTTCACGCTCTGGTATTCAGCGTTACGCAGGATACGGATGGGCGACGAGGTGCGCGTCTCGACGCCGGTCAGCACCGCATCCTCCATCGCAAAACCCCGGATCTGTTTCCCGAAGGCGGGCAGCGCCTCGCGTATCGCCTCGATAGCGTAGTCGGGAAGGCAGGTATCCAGGCTGGTCATGCGCACACCCGGCTGGTAGGACGGCGCGACTGAACCCGGCCCGGTCGAGGGCCGTCCCGCCAGGAAATCGCCGACGCGCTGCGCGGGCGCGCAGTAATTATTACCGCCCGCCTCATACGCGCGCGCCTCCCACTGGCGCTGGTAGGCAATGCCGGCGAGCGGATGCCCGGGATAGTCGGCGGGCGTGATGCCGACCACGATGCCGCTGTTGGCGTTGCGCTCGTTGCGCGAATACTGGCTCATGCCGTTGGTGACGACGCGCCCCGGCTCCGACGTGGCGGCCACCACGGTGCCGCCGGGGCACATGCAGAAACTGTAGACCGAGCGGCCGTTCCTGCAGTGATGGACCAGCTTGTAGTCGGCGGCGCCGAGCAGCGGATTGCCGGCGTTTTTACCGTAGCGCGCGCGGTCGATGAGCGACTGCGGATGCTCGATGCGGAAACCGATGGAGAACGGCTTGGCCTCGATGTACACGCCGCGGTCGTACAGCATCTGGAAGGTATCGCGCGCGCTATGCCCGACCGCCAGCACGACGTGATCGGCGGCAATGCGTTCGCCGTCGGCGAGCACCACGCCGCGCACCTGCCCCTGTTCGATCTCCACCTGCTCGACCTTGCACTGAAAGCGGATCTCCCCGCCCAGCGCCTGGATGGTCTCGCGCAGGGCCTCGACGATGCCCACCAGCCGGAACGTGCCGATATGCGGCTTGGCCACGTAGAGGATTTCGGGCGGTGCGCCGGCCTTGACGAATTCGTCGAGCACCTTGCGCCCGAGGTGGCGCGGGTCCTTGACCTGGCTGTAGAGCTTACCATCGGAGAACGTTCCGGCGCCGCCCTCGCCGAACTGGACGTTGGATTCCGGATCGAGCACCGACTTGCGCCACAGGCCCCAGGTGTCCTGCGTACGCTCGCGCACGCTCTTGCCGCGATCGAAGATGATGGGACGAAAGCCCATCTGCGCCAGCAGCAGGCCCGCGAACAGCCCGCATGGACCTGTGCCGATCACGACCGGCCGCAGGACGGAACCCGCCGGCGCGCGCGCGACGAAACGATAGCTCATGTCGGGCGCGCGGGAGATGCGCCGCTCATCCTTCAGTCGATGAAGGATCGACGGCTCGTCCCCGACCTCGGCATCCACCGTATAGATGAACGCGATGGCCGGCTGGCGCGCGTCCACGGCGCGGCGAACCACGGAATAGCGGATCAGTTCATGGTCGGCCACCTCCAGCCGTTTCACTATCGCGGCACGGAGCGCAGCGGCGGGATGCTCGAGCGGCAGTTTGATTTCGGTGATGCGCAACATACTGGATACCCGGGCCGTAGTTATCGAGCCAGGCGATAGTGTAACGCATCCGATGGGGATGAATCACGCCGTCATGCAATACCCCCTGGCGTGCCTGCGCCTGTGATGCATCCACCTACTTCTGAAGCTTCGTGATTTTAGAGCCCTCAAACGACAGATCGCCTATCAGACCCTTTTCTCCAAAAACAAAGCCGATGATAGGTTGCTGCAGAGTTTTGGTATCGTATTGGCCGCCAGCACCCTGGGTAACAACAGCAACACCCGCGTCGACACCAACTTTCCAACCATTGCTATTCTTGAATTTTTCCAGCGATTCCTGATTCATAAACATGACGATCTCGCTACGGCTCGCAATACCCAATGTAAGGCCGACTGACGCAGATCCTATGTTGTAATAGTCGACATTCTCCCCCTTGACTTGCAGGACACCCTCGCCATACTCGCCGGCGACGCCTATGCCGCCCTTGGTTATGCGCGGAAAGACGAGCATGCCATACGCCTTGTCTGCGAGCTCCTTATGCTTCGGGGATTGCGCGTAGAACTGTTTCAATGCCTGGCTCACACTGGCATCTATCTCCTGTTTGCTATCGGCAAAGACAGCAGTACAAGCAAACAGTCCAAACACTATGAGACTGATTGTGGCAATCGATTTTTTGATTTTCATAATTAATTCTCCATGATAAGTAGTTTTTGCTATCCAATTATGGTTGCGATCTGCACAAAGCCTGGAATTTATGGGCGCAGTATTACCATAGAGCCGCAGGAGTTTAATGAAAGTAATAGTATTTATTGAGACAGGCTCTAGTTGACATCAGCAGTGCCTTTAGATGATCTTTCCACCTCTTCCTTAACCTCGGTATCCGCCTTCAACTTCTCCTTGGCAGCGGATATTGCGTTAATCTGTTTTGCGGAAGCCTCTCTTAAACAGAGATCATTTATGCTTCCCGTCTTTTGATTACATTTATCTTTATCAATTGAATACTCGGCGACCGCTTTAGAGACATCTGCGTTGAATAGCTCCTTTCCAAAAGCATTGCCATCAGACTCAAGCTGTTCCATCGCATCCCTTTGCTTTCTTTCCGCCTTGTCCAGGCAATTCTTTTTCACACCTCCAGAAGATGAATTACAACTTTCTTTGTCTGCTTTATGCACGGCTACAATTGCCGCCTCTACGGCCTCATGCTCTTCCATTGTCAAGCCTGTTGCTATCGCGCTTACGCTGAAAAAACCGATTGCGGCTGTTACCGCAGCGATAATAATTTTATTCATGGTATTTATACCTATGTTTCGTCCTGCCAGTTAGTCGGATGGCTAACACATTAAACACCAAACACATGCAACACTCTTTTCTTTAGATTTATACCCTCGCCACACAGCCTTCCAGCCGCGACACGAATAACGGCCTCACTCCCAATATGGCTGACGCGCGTAGTATCTATATATATCGCGGTTCCATTTTTCATCTGCCATAGATGGCCAATGATTGGCGTCAAATCCTGGCGCCTCCTTCAATTCCTCCTTCGTAACATCAAGGATATAATCATTGTCTTCCACATCGTATGTGAACGCACTGAATGGAATTGCAAACAGCTTTTCACCCATGCTGAGAAATCCTCCAAATGCTACGACAGCATAGGCAATCTTTCCGGTACTGGGATCTATGACGACTTCCTTAACGTCGCCGAGATTTTCGCCGTCCGGATTAACAACATCCGTTCCGATTATGCTTGATGCCCTTACTGGCGAGATTGAAAACGATTGCACACGATTCACACCTAACCTCCTGCCGCTGGCAACTGGACGATGGATTCAAAAATGAATCCCAGCAAGCAGATTAGGTCGTATATGATTCCAACTCGGTGCGCTAACACACACTGAGATTGAACCCACCTTGAAATAATTGACACCATCCCAAGTGGGCTACAAGAGAACTGCGGTTAAAGTGGATGGCCAGATTCTTCCTCTCATTTCGTAATGAGAATCCTGAATAATCTGACAGTCACATGGGTGGCATACCCGAAGAGATTTGAGCCATGGCCAGCAAGTTCGCCCGGATATGATACTGTATGAGGCACTGGTCGCCTGATACTTTGAATACTCTCTCACCTGTCCTGGGCACCCTTCGGTGAAGAAAGGTCAGACTTTCCCGACGTCTTCTGATTCGCTTGCAGCCATGGCGCTGCTGTCGAGGTGCAGTGTCCGCGTCGGGAAGGCGATCTCCGCGCCGTTACGGGCGATGATCTCCGCCACCTTGAGCAGCACGTCCTGCTTGACCTCGTGATAACGCACCCATTCCTTCGTCTTCGTGAAAGTGTAGATCAGGATGTCCAGCGAGGAAGGGCCGAAGGTGCTGAAGTTGACGATCAGCGTCTGGGTCGTGTCGATCTCCGGATGGCTTTTCAGCATGGCCTGTATGTCCGTGACGATGGCATCCATCTGCGCGATGTCGTCGTAGCGGATGCCGACGGTCTCCTTGATGCGGCGGTTGGTCATCCGCGTGGGATTCTCCACCACGATGTTGGTGAACAGCGCGTTGGGTACGTAGATCGGGTTCTTGTTGAAGGCCCGCACCCGGGTGTGCCGCCAGCCGATATATTCCACCGTGCCTTCTATAACACACACAGAATTGAAACCTCTGGATTCCGGGTCTACGCTCCGCTTCGCCCGGAATGACGAATTAATCAGAAGCTCCCTAAGCTATATGACCTGAAAGAACTCTGGCTAAGATTATCGAGAAATAATCTGCTTGCTGAAAGCTGACTACAAAACGGATGAGGTGGGACGAATGAATAATGGGGACAGATTTAAAATCTGTCCCCATGCGCAATGACATGGGTATGGCGGAGAGGGAGGGATTCGAACCCTCGGTACGCTTTTGGCGTACACACACTTTCCAGGCGTGCTCCTTCGACCGCTCGGACACCTCTCCGGAGGAATACAGAACCGCGCGGGCCTGGGAGCCGCGGGATGCGAAAGATTACAACATGGCCGGTTTCAAGACAATCGAAAACCGGTAAAAACGCATAGATTTCCGGCCCCTGACCCGGACGCCGGGGGGAACGCCGGCGCGTTCAGATCGGCATGCGGCGCCACTTCTTCTCGGCGCGCGACGGGCCGCTGCCGACGAAAAAGCCCAGCACCGCGCCGACCACGGCGCAGATCACCCCCGCCATGAAGAGCTTCGTGGTCGCCCCCGCGGCGCGGGCCTCGGCCTCGGTGCGCCGCTGGGTTTCCTGGTCCAGGTCCGATTTCAGGCGGCGGTTCTCATTGCTGATATTCACCGCCGTGCTGCTCGTGGTCCGGAGATCCGTCAGCTCCCGGCTTTGGGTTTCGTGCTCGGCCTGCAGTTTATCGAGGTCCGCCTTGTAGGTGTTGCGCTCTTCCTTGTATTTGTTGAGCTCCGCGTACAGGCGCGTCCGCTCGGTCTGCAGACCCTCGAGCTTGGCCTGCGCGGCGTCCACCCGGGTCCGCGCGATGGGCTCCTCGGTCAGGAAACGACCGAGCACCCAGCCCACGGCGCCGGATTCCAGACGCACGCGGACGAAGTCGCCCGCCCCCTCCTCCAGCACGACCAGGCGCGTGCCGCTCGGGATCACCTCGATGATGTTGGACTGCGGATTCGCCGCCGTGCGCACGTCGATACGTATCATGTCATTGACGTATCGGACATTTTCCTGCTGCACCTCCGCCTCCTGCGCCATCAGGGGGGCGCTGGCGAGCAGGCCGCAGAGCACCAATATATAGAGTCTGGCCATGGATTCACCGTTTCCTTGTGCGTGTGGTTTGGATGTTCCTCGCATGCCTTTGCCTCGACAATGCGAGATTCAGGCCAAGATCGCATCTGGCCCGACTCCCTCTTCACAGCCTCTCCCTGTACCCTCTCCTATATTGGCTTTTTACCAGCAAATCACCGGCTTGGCCAGCTCCAGTCGCGAATCTCCGGCATGTCCTGTCCGTGGCGGCGGATGTATTCACTGTGTTCGATGTGTTTGTCGCGCAGGAATTGCTTGAGGTAGGCGGCCTTCGAACCCAGCCCCGGGACGCGGTCGATGACGTCGTTTACCAGGTGGAAGCGGTCGAGGTCGTTGCGCACGACCATGTCGAAGGGCGTGGTGGTCGTGCCCTCCTCCTTGTAGCCGCGCACGTGCAGGTTGTGGTGGTTGGTACGGCGGTAGGTCAGACGGTGGATCAGCCACGGATACCCGTGGTAGGCGAAGATGATCGGCTTGTCGACGGTGAACAGGGCGTCGAAGTCGGCGTCGGACAAGCCGTGCGGATGCTCCTCCCGCGGCTGCAGGGTCATCAGGTCGACGACGTTGACCACGCGCACGCGCAGCTCCGGCAGGTGCTGCCGCAGCAGGTCGACCGCGGCCAGCGTCTCCAGCGTGGGTACGTCGCCGGCGCAGGCCAGCACCACGTCGGGCTCGCCGTCGCGGTCGCTGCTCGCCCACTCCCAGATGCCGATGCCCTCGGAGCAGTGTTTCATTGCGGCGTCGATGTCCAGCCACTGCGCCTGCGGCTGCTTGCCGGCAACGATGACGTTGACGAAGTCGCGGCTGCGCAGGCAGTGGTCGGTGACGCACAGCAGCGTGTTGGCGTCGGGCGGCAGGTAGACGCGGATGATGTCGGCCTTCTTGTTGACGACATGGTCGATGAAGCCCGGGTCCTGGTGCGAGAAGCCGTTGTGGTCCTGGCGCCAGACATGCGAGGTGAGCAGGTAATTGAGCGAGGCGACCGGACGCCGCCACGGTACCTCCTTGCTCACCTTCAGCCACTTGGCGTGCTGGTTGAACATCGAGTCGATGATGTGGATGAAGGCCTCGTAGCAGGAGAACAGGCCGTGGCGCCCGGTGAGCAGATAGCCTTCGAGCCAGCCCTGGCAGGTGTGCTCGGAGAGGATCTCCATCACGCGGCCGTCCGGCGCGAGGTGGTCGTCCCCGGGAAGGCGTTCGGCCATCCAGGCGCGGTCGGTGACCTCGAACAGGTCGCCGAGCCGGTTGGAGGCGGTCTCGTCGGGGCCGAACACGCGGAAGTTGCGGTTCGCTGCGTTGTGTCGCATGACATCGCGCAATAACGCGCCCATGACGCGGGTCGCCTCGGCCTCACGGCGCCCGGCGTCGGCACCTTCACCGCATAATCGCGATAGTCGGGGAGTTTCAGATCCTTCAGTAACTGGCCGCCGTTGGCGTGCGGATTGGATCCCATGCGCCGCTCGCCGCTCGGCGCGAGCGCGGCGAGTTCCGGCAGCAGCGTGCCGTTGCGATCGAACAGCTCCTCGGGGCGGTAACTCTTCATCCACTGTTCGAGCACCGCAAGGTGCTCCGGCTTCTCGGCCAGGTCCGCGAACGGCACCTGGTGCGAACGCCAGTGACCCTCGACCTTCTTTCCGTCCACCACCTTCGGTCCGGTCCAGCCCTTGGGCGTGCGCAGCACGATCAGCGGCCAGCGCGGACGCTCGACCGCGCCGTGTTCACGCGCCTCGTGCTGGATGCGGCGGATCTCGTCGAGCATCTGGTCGAGCGCGGCGGCCATCTGCTGGTGCATCGCCGCCGGGTCCGAACCCTCGACGAACCACGGCCGGTAGCCGTAGCCGATGAACAGGCTTTCGAGTTCCTCGTGGCTGATGCGCGCCAGCACGGTCGGGTTGGCGATCTTGTAGCCGTTCAGGTGCAGGATCGGCAGCACCGCGCCGTCGCGCGCCGGGTTGAGGAACTTGTTGGAGTGCCAGGCGGTGGCCAGCGGTCCGGTCTCCGCCTCGCCGTCGCCGACCACGCAGCAGGCGAGCAGGTCCGGGTTGTCGAACACGGCGCCGTAGGCGTGCGACAGCGCGTAGCCGAGCTCGCCGCCCTCGTGGATCGATCCCGGCGTCTCGGCGGTGACGTGACTGCCGACGCCGCCGGGGAAGGAGAACTGATGGAACAGGCGCTTCATGCCCTCGGCGTCGCGCGTGACGTTGGGATAGAACTCGGTGTAACTGCCTTCGAGGTAGGTGCTGGCGACCAGCCCCGGCCCGCCGTGGCCGGGACCTGCGATGAAGATCGCGCCGAGGTCGCGGGCGCGGATCGCGCGGTTCATGTGGGCATAGATGAAATTGAGACCCGGCGTCGTCCCCCAGTGACCGAGCAGGCGCGGCTTGACGTGCCCGATCGTGAGCGGCTCCTTCAGCAGCGGATTGTCGAGCAGGAAGATCTGGCCGACGGACAGATAATTCGCCGCCCGCCACCAGGCGTTGATCCGGCGCAGTTCGTCGGCGGACAGGGGGCCGGATTGGGTGGTGTGTGCGGTATCCATATGGTTACTCCCTAAAAAGATCAGGACTGAGGACTGAGGACTAAGGACTGAGTAGAAAATCAAAATCCTGTCATGTGCAGGAAGGATGGTGGAGTTCGATATCCAATAGCCCAGTCAAGAGTGTTTTGCATTTTACTGAGTCCTTAGTCCTGTGTTTAAGAGTTCCTCCGCCAGATCTCGTAGCCCGGATGGAGCGCAGCGGAATCCGGGGATATCGGCCTCCCGGATTCCGGCGCTCCGCGCCTTCATCCGGGCTACAAAATCACAGACCCGCGCACACGGGTGTCCCAGGAATTTTCTTAGTCCTTAGTCTTCAGTCCTGTGTTTAATATATTCTCCGCCTCTTCCGCCAGCACCCGCCCCTCGTCCACCGTCATGACGCGCACCTCGATGCGGCTGGCGTCCGCGCTGATGCGGGCCTCCGTGCCGGTGGCGGACTCGTTGCGGACCGGATCCAGCAGGATGCCGAGGTGCTCGAGGCCGTCGAGGATGCCTGAACGGATGCGCGGGTTGTGTTCGCCGATGCCGCCGCCGAACAGCACGGCGTCCGCACCGCCGAGCGCGGCCAGGTAGGCGCCGACGTATTTGCGCGCGCGGTAGCAGAACATCCCGACCGCGAGCTCGGCGCGGGGCTCGCGGCTCGCAAGCAGCTCGCGCATGTCTCCGCTCAGGCCCGACACGCCGCGCAGCCCGCTGCGGTGCGTCAGCAGGTCCTCCAGGGCATCCACGCCGAGACCGGCGCGTCGCTGCAGATGGATCAGCAGCCCGGGATCGATGTCGCCCGGGCGCGTCGCCATCATCAGCCCCTCGAGCGGCGTGAAGCCCATGGAGGTGTCGACCGCGCGGCCCTGCGCGGTCGCGGTCACCGAACAGCCGGCGCCGAGCTGCAGCGAGATGACCCTCCCGCCGAGCGGCAGGTCCGGGCGCAGCGCGCGCCAGCGGCGCACCATGGCCGCATGCGCGCTGCCGTGGAACCCGTAGCGGCGCAGGCCGTGTTCGCGGGCCAGTTCATGCGGAAGTGCATAGGTGGACGCCACCGGCGGCAGATCGGCGTAGAACGCGGTGTCGAACACCGCGACCTGCGCCGTGTCCGCGCCGAAACGGCGGCGGCAATGCGCGATCCAGCGCAGCGCGGGGGGATTGTGCAGCGGTGCGAGCGGTGCGCACGCCTCGATCTCGCGCTCGACCGCGGCGTCGATGCGGCAGGACTGACTGCGCCTTCCGCCATGCACGATGCGGTGCGCGATCGCATCGATGCGGCCGGGCGCGGCATCCAGCAGTCTTTCCAGCGGCGCGGTGTCCTCCGCGCCGTCCGCCTCGGCATGCGCCTGCCGCAGGCAGACGAGCTCTCCGCCCTTGCGCTCGTACAGGGCGAGACGCAGCGAGGAACTGCCGGCGTTGACGGTGAGCAGTCTCATGGGCGCGCCTCCTTTCGCATGCGGCCTCCGTTCATGGGTCAGCGGATATAGGCCTCGGAGACGTAGCGGCGCATCATGCGGTGGCTGTTGAAGAACGGCGCACTCTTGGAAATCGCGCCCTTCATGACCCGGATCCAGCCGGGACGGTCACCATAATACATCGGCAGCACCACGTCACCGAGCTTGCCGTACAGCGATTTCGCATCCTCGCCGTTGTGTGTCTCCTCGTCGTTGCCGATCGCCCATCCGGTCACCCCCTCGATGCAGCCCTCGATCCACCAGCCGTCGAGCACGCTCAACTGCGGCACGCCGTTGAACGCCGCCTTCATGCCGCTGGTGCCGGAGGCCTCCAGCGGCCGGAGCGGCGTGTTCAGCCAGACGTCCACCCCGGCGACCATCAGCGCGGCCTTGTCCATGTCGTAATCCGGCAGATAGGCGATCGTAACGGCGCCGGCGAGTTCCCGCATGTGCCGGTGGATCTGTTCGATCAGGGCCTTGCCGCCGGTGTCGTGCGGGTGGGCCTTGCCGGCGATCACCAACTGGAGCGGATGCCGCGCCGCCAGCGCGCGCAACTGCTCCAGCGAGCTGAACAGCAGGTCCGGGCGCTTGTACGCCGTCATGCGGCGTGCGAAGCCGAGCGTCATCACCGCGGGATCCAGCGCGATCGCGGTCAGGGCGCGAACCTTGTCGATCAGCGTCTGCCTGGCCTCCACATGCGCCTGCCAGACGGCCTCGTCCGCGATCGTCACATCGGCGCGCATCAGCAGCTCCGGCGCGTGGCACCAGCCGGGGAGATGCCGGTTGTACAGGCGGGCGAAACTCGGGCAGGTCCAGCGGAACGGATGCACCCCGTTGGTCACGGCATGCACCTTGTATCCCGGGAACATGTGGTTCGAGATCTCGGCGTGGCGCCCGGCCACGCCGTTGACGTATTCGCTGAGGTTGAGGGCGAGGCGCGTCATGTTGAGGTTCTCATCCCCGGCCAGCCGGCGCAGGACGGCGGGATCGATCAGTTCACCCATCACGCGCTGCACCAGCGGATAGGGAAACTTGTCATGGCCGGCGGCGACCGGTGTGTGGGTGGTGAAATTGCACAGCTCGCGGATGCGCGGCAGGTCATAGGATGCCTCGCCCGGCCGCACCTCCCTGTCCTGGTAGGCGTACTGCTTCAGCAGCTCGATCGTCAGCAGGGCCGAATGGCCTTCATTCATGTGATATTCCCGCACGTGGAATCCGAGCGCCTGCAGCATGCGAAACCCGCCGATGCCGAGCACGATCTCCTGCTTCAGGCGATAGGCATCGTCACCGCCGTACAGATGGTGCGTTATCAGCCGGTCCTCGGCGTGATTCTCTTCCAGGTCGGTATCGAGCAGCACCACCGGCTGCGCCCGGGACATCCCGCCTTCGAGCACGTACAGCCAGGCCATGATCCAGACGGTGCGGCCCTCGAGCCGGATGGCGATCTTGGCGTCCAGCGGGGAGGCCCACTGCGCGGGCGACCAGGGGGACGGATGCTCGGTCTGCCTGCCCTCCGCATCCAGTTCCTGGCGAAAATACCCTGAGCGGCTGACCAGGGTGACGGCGACCAGGGGGAGGTTGAGGTCGACCGCGGATCGCATGGTGTCTCCCGCCAGCACCCCCAGGCCTCCGGCATAGGTGGGAATTTCATTCCGCAGCGCGATCTCCATGGAGAAATAGGCGATGCGGTTTTCGTGGCTGAACCTGTCCAGCAGGGACTCAGCTCCACTTGCCCGATTGGTCGCCGCATCATTTGCGGCCGTCAGCATATCCACAGGGATGTCCGTCATGGGATTAGGATAATAGAGTATTGGTGTCTGCCCGGCCCGGGATTACATAAGGCATGCATAGAATCACACGGCAGACCCGGGCACCTGTCGAACCGCCGGTTCGCGCGCCCTCATACATACGCAAAAAGGATAATAATCGGACAGAATATATTGAATTTCCAAGAAGCTTTTATGACAGCAGCAATGGATCACTGCGCTGGCCCCGTCCCGGATTCCCGCGGGCCATTATCATGGGCCAGAAAAAACCCCATGCCGATCCGCAGGATAACAGGGCCTGCCGCGCCCAAGGAAAAATAATCTTGAGACCTGCGTCGCAATTTTGACGATTCTGGTATAGAATTCCCGCCATATCGACACAGCGATAAGGGAATGCAGATCCCGGCTTGGGCCCCCAATGACCCCATGCAGCTCCTACAAGCCCGATCTGCCGTATGAATGGATTCAGTGTCCGCGCAGGCCTGAAGCAACCATCAACGGTCGCCCCGCCTCCCGGACATTCATCCACACAGGGCACACAGAACAGTTGCCCATGCGAACGTCAAGCGTGCTTCCGGACCGTTCCGTTCTTTAACCCGGCTGGCGCGATCATATAGAGCTCACCCCGCGCACGACTGGCGGGGGGACAATTAGCGAGGGCGTGCTGTCAACGCCCGGGATATAGCTTAAAGAATGACGACCGGAATCAAAAATTCGCGGACAGGGTGGATGTATTCGGCCCCGACGCGCCTCGCCCTGCGGGCCACCGTCGCTGCGCGCCGGTGTTCTCCCTGCGCACGCGGTGCGTGCTCCGGTCGTCGAACCCATCCCGATTCGATCACGTGGTCTCGAATCCACGCATCGATCTCCATGCCAGTGGGCCGAAACAACGGCCCACTGGCATGGAGATGGCGGAGAGGGTGGGATTCGAACCCACGTGGGACGTTTAAGCCCCCAACCGATTTCGAGTCGGTGCCGGTATGGCCACTTCGGTACCTCTCCGGGGATATGCGCGGGGGCGTGATCACGCTGGCATCGCCCGCCCCCAAGGCCGCGCCATTATACAGCAAATTTTTCCCGAGTTGGGGCGCGTGTCATGGCTAGCCGCATGCGCACCCTGCTGCCCTTCCTTGCCGCCGGCGCCACGGGACTGATGCTGGCCGGTTATGTCGCGCCGCCGACCCAGCTCCAGCGTATCGTCGACGAAGGAGAGCTGGTGGTGGCGACGCGCCACAGCCCGACCACGTATTACGAAGGTGTGGACGGACCGAGCGGCTTCGAGCACGACCTCGCCCGATTGTTCGCGGATCATCTCGGCGTCGAACTCACCATCCTGGCCCCGGCCAGCCTCACTGCGATCCTTCCCATGGTGGCGGACGGTCGCGCCGACCTGGCCGCGGCGGGCATGGCCGTCACGCAGGAACGCGGCAAGCTGGTGCGTTTCGGCCCGATCTACGACCGGATCTCCCAGCAACTGGTTTACCACAAGGGCACCCCGACCCCCTCCAGCCTGGCGGACCTGGGCGGCGGCGTGATCAACGTCGTCAGCGGCAGCAGCCATGCCGAGCGGCTCAAGTGGCTGGCCGCGGGCCTTCCGGAGATCAACTGGCACGAGAACGAAGACGCCGACACCAAACAGTTGCTGCACAAGGTCTGGAAGCGTGAGATCAGTTACACCATCGCGAATTCCAATGACGTCAGCCTTAATCAGCGCTTCTACCCGGAACTGCGCGTCGCCTTCGACGTGACCGACCCGCAACCCCTGGCCTGGGCATTCGCCAAGGGGGAGGACGACAGCCTGGTCACGGCGGCAGGGGAATTCTTCGCGACGGTCCGGGACAACGGCCAGCTCCGGCAACTGCATGAACGCTATTACGGCCACGTGCAGGACTTCGACTACGTCGAGACCCGCCGTTTCATCACCCACATCTACCGGCGCCTCCCGAGTTACATGCCGCATTTCATCGAGGCCGCGCAGAGCTTTGATATGGACTGGCGCCTGCTCGCCGCGATGGGCTACCAGGAATCGCACTGGAATCCGGAGGCGATCTCGCCCACCGGCGTACGGGGGATCATGATGCTGACGCGCACCACCGCGAGCGAGCTCGGCATCGAGGACCGCATCGACCCCATCGGCAGCATCCAGGGCGGTGCGCGCTACTTCAGCCTCGTCAAGTCACGCATACCGCAGGACATCGCCGAACCCGACCGCAGCTGGTTCGCCCTCGCCGCCTACAATATGGGGCTGGGCCACCTGGAGGACGCGCGCGCGCTGACCGCGCAACGCGGCGGCGACGCGAGCAAGTGGGTCGACGTCAAGGAGACTCTCCCCCTGCTCACCCGGAAGGAGTGGTACGAGCAGACGCGCTACGGATACGCCCGCGGCAACGAGGCGCTGAAATATGTCGAGAATATACGCAGCTATTTCGACATCCTGGTGTGGCGCACCGATCCCGGCAAGGCCGCTGCACAGCTCACCGCCGTCACGACCTCTCCGCTCACCGGCGCCGTCGTCAACGCGCCGGTGCTGTGACCGGCCGGGATCCGCTCACGACGCAGCGGGATGGCGCGCTCGGATGTCGCGCAGCAGGCCGTCCGCCGCCTCCAGCACCATATCCAGCACGCGATCGAATCCGGAGCTGCCGCCGTAATAGGGATCGGGCACCTCCTCGATGCCGAGATGCGGCGCGTATTCCAGCAGCAGGCCCACCTTGTGACTGTATTGCGCGGGACACATCTCCTGCAGCAGCGCGAGGTTCTCGCGATCCATCGCGAGGATGTAGTCGAATGCTTCGAAGTCGTCGTCCCTGACCTGGCGCGCCGCCTGCGGACCGAGGTCGATCCCGCGCCGTTTCGCCGCCGCCTGCGCACGCGGATCCGGCGCGCTCCCGGTGTGATAGGCGTGCGTCCCGGCCGAGTCGACGTGGACGGCATGCGTCAGGCGTTCGCGCTGCAGCAGGTCGGCGAAAACGCCCTGCGCGGTCGGTGAACGGCAGATGTTGCCCATGCAAACGAACAGAACCTTGACCATGGCGCCCCGGGGCTCCCGCAATTCGAATCGAAGGCAGATTTTATGAAATCCGTCCCGTTATTGAAACCCGCCGCGAAGCACGCTATCGTTGCCTCATGATCGACCGGAACACACAACCCCAGGACCGGCGCAATGCCCGGCTGCGCAAGCTGATCGGCGCGCGCGCGCGCTACCACGGCAGGACCTACGAAATCCTCGAGGTCATCGAGGACGAACCGGCGCTGGTGCTGCAGGACGAAAGCCATTCGACCATCCAGGCCGACCAGCACGGCGAGGCGCACCGGCGCGTGCCCTCCACGGTGACGGTCGCCCTGCCCCTCACCGCCGGCGGCGCCATCGACCTCGCCGCAATGGAAATCGAGCTGATCGACGCCTCGCTGGAAGAATTCGACCTCGCCGACTGAGGCCTCAGCGACCGCCGGCGCGCAACAGCTCCTCCACCCGCTCGAGATCCCGCTCCGTATCCACCCCGGGTCCGGGCTTCTCGCGCGCGATCCCCACATGGATGCGGTGTCCGCGCCAGAGCGCGCGCAGCTGTTCCAGCATCTCGGTGCGTTCGAGCGCGCATGGCTCCCATTCGACGAACTCGCGGATGAACCCCGCGCGATAGGCATAGAGCCCGATGTGGCGATGGTGCGCCGCGCCGGCCGGCAGCTCCCGCGTTGAGATCGCGAACGCGTCGCGGTGCCAGGGGATGACGGCGCGGCTGAAATAGAGCGCATAGCCCTGCTCGTCCAGCACGACCTTGACCACATGGGGATCGAACAGCTCCTCCGCAGTACCGACCGGCTCGCACAGCGTGGCGATGCTCGCGGCGCCGTGAGCCGCGAGGTCCGCGGCGACCTGGTCGATCAGCGCCGGCGGCATCAGCGGCTCGTCGCCCTGCAGATTGACCAGCACCTGGTCGTCCGGGAGATCGAGCAGGCGCGCGACCTCGGCCAGGCGGTCGGTGCCGGAGGGATGATCCTGCGCGGTGAGGCAGGCGCGCGCGCCGAACCCGCGCACCGCCTGCGCGATGCGGTCGTCGTCCGTCGCGACGATGACCTCGTCCGCCCCGCTCGCGCGCGCGCGCCGGCAGACATGTTCGATCATCGGCTTCCCGGCGAGCAGGCGCAGCGGCTTGCCCGGCAGGCGCGTCGACGCGTATCGCGCCGGGATGACGACGATGAAACCCATCAGACTTCCTCTTCGGCGGCGAGTTCGCGCGCCTCGTCCTCGAGCATGACCGGTATGTCGTCGCGGATCGGGAACGCCAGGCGGTCGGCCTTGCAGACCAGCTCGCGCGCGTCCTTCAGGTACACCAGCGGCCCCTTGCACAGGGGGCAGGCGAGTATATCGAGCAGTTTCTTGTCCATCGGGGTCACCTCCGTTCTTCTGCCGTCTGCGGAGCGGGAGCGCGGCGCAGTTTCTGCACCATGGCCAGCAGGCGCGCCTCGAGCCGCTCATCCGGCCGCGCGTCGACAGCCAGATACCAGCAATTATCATGACAGAAACGGCGGCATTTGACCGCGTCCTTTTCCGTCATCACCACCGGCAGGTCGTCGCCGAAGGCGAGGTCCGCGGCGGAAAAATCGTGATGGTCGGCGAAGGCGTGTTCCGTGAAGCCGAAATCGAGCTGCTTCAACTGGCGGAAGAACCGCGCCGGGTTGCCGATGCCGGCGACCGCGTGGAACCGGCGATGCGGGAACTTGTCGGGCGCATACGCCTGGCTGTCGCGCCGCACATTGCGCAGCGCGGACGCGTGCAGGGTCATCAGGTATTCATGCCGCAGCGCCGCGCCGCCGGTGACGACCGTGAAATCGGCCCGCTCCAGCCGCCTGACCGGCTCGCGCAGCGGACCCGCGGGCAGGCAGTAGCCGTTGCCGAAGCGGCGCACGCCGTCCACCATCGCGATCTCGATATCGCGCGCGAGGGCGTAATGCTGCAGCCCGTCGTCCGAGATGATGATGTCGCAGCCGTGGTAATGCAGCAACGCCTCCGCGGCGGCGGCGCGGTCCGGACCGACGCTCACCGGACACGCGCAGCGCCTGGACAGCACCAGCGCCTCGTCCCCCACGATCGCCGGATCGGCATCCGGGCGCACCTGCTGCGGCCAGTGTCGCGCCTGACCGCGGTAACCGCGCGCGACGATGCCGGGCGCCCATCCCTCACGCGCGAGCAGGCCGGCGAGCCAGATCACGAACGGCGTCTTGCCGGTGCCGCCGACCGTGATGTTGCCGACCACGATGACGGGCACGTTGAGCCGCGTGACGCGGCGCAGTCCCAGGCTGTACATGCCGCGCCGGAGCATGACCAGCAGGCGGTAAACCCAGGACAGCGGCCGCAACAGCGTCGCCAGCGGGCTTTTCCCGTACCAGATTTCGAGCAGTGCGTCCATCGCGCCGCGGCGGGATTTCATCGGATGCGCCCGGATCCTGTGCAGGCCGCGGCGTCACGGCGCGGAGGAGAATGGATGGCAGGCGGCATCGCGCCTCTTCAGGGTTGCGCGCCTTCCGGCTGCCGCGTCGTCATGGAGACCTGGACGATGCCGAGCTGGAGCGCGGCATCGAGCGCGCTCACCACGGACTGGTGCGTGGCGTTCGCGTCGGCACTGATGACCAGCGCCGGATGGTCCGTGCCCTGGGTTGCCAGCTGCAGCGCCTTCTTCAGGGTCTCGATCTGCTTGTTCACCACCAGCTGGTCGTTCACGTAGTAGCGGCCCTGGGCGTCGACCACGACCTCGACCGGGGCCTCCTGCTCCTCCACCGGCCGCGGCGAGGCCTCGGGCAGGTTGAGGGTGATGCCCGAATTGCGCGTGAAGGTCGTCGTCACCACGAAGAAGATCAGCAGGAACAGCATGACGTCGATGAGCGGGATCAGATTGATCTCGGGCTCCTCGCGGCGGCTCTGGCGCAGCTTCATGGCGCGGGGACCGCCTCCATCACCCGCTCGCCATGCAGGATTTCCACCATCTTGAGCGCCTGCTGCTCCATGTAGACCACCAGTTCATCGACACGGCCGCGGAAGTAGCGGTAGAACATGATGCTCGGGATCGCCACCGAAAGCCCGGCGACGGTGGTGATCAGGGCCTCCGCGATGCCGCCGGCGAGCACCGCCTGGTTGCCGAGCCCGGCGACGTTGATGGCGGTGAAGATCTTGATCATGCCGAGCACGGTGCCGAGCAGCCCGAGCAGCGGGCTGATCGCGGCGATGGTGCCGAGCGTGTTCAGGTAGCGCTCCAGTTCGACCACCACGTGGCGACCGGTGTCCTCGATGCTCTCCTTCATGATCTGGCGGTCCTGGTGCAGGTTCACCAGGCCGGCGGCGAGCACCCGCCCGAGCGGGGAACCCGAGCGCAGTTCCGCGATATGGGACGCATTGAGCTCGTCCTTGTTCGCCCAGTGCCAGATCTGGCTGACCAGATTGCCCGGGCAGATGCGCTGCCGTCGCAGGGCCCACAAACGCTCGAGCACGATCGCGAGTGCGATCGTCGAGCACAGGACGATCGGCAGCATGACCCAGCCGCCTGCTTTGATCACTTCAAACACGGCATGCCTTCCCTGTCAGAGTTGCCCGCATGGATGAGTAAAAGACCGCGCCTATGATACTTGATTCACCCCGGCCCGGAAACCGCTTCCCGGCACGGCGCCGGTCAGCGCGCGTGCCAGTAACGCACAAACTCGCGCCGGTGCGCGGCGGGCGGCTCAACCTGGCCGGCGGCGGGCAGCCTGACCGTCAGCGCGCCGTGCTCCGCCGAACTGTACAGTACCGCGCCCGCGGAGCGATAGCGCTCGGTCACCACAGGATGCGGAAATCCCCAGCGGTTGCGATAACCGGCCGGGAACAGGACATGGCGCGGCCCGACCCGCGCGATGAACGGCGCGCTCGACGAGGACTTGCTGCCGTGATGCGGCGCGACGAGCACGTCCGCGGACAGGACCAGGGAGTCATCGCGCACCAGCCGGGCTTCGGCCGGCTCCTCGATGTCGCCGGTCAGCAAGATCGCGCCGGCGGCGTTGGCGATGCGCAGCACGCAGGAGGCGTCGTTGCCGGCAAACCCGCCGCCGGGCCCGGGGTGCAGGACCTCGAAGCGGATGCCGTCCCAATCCCAGGCCTGGCCGCGCCGGCAGTGTTCCGCGTGCCACCACGGGATGCGATCGGGCACGCTGGAGAGCACCCGCCCGACGCTGACCTCGCCGGACAGCGCGGCCGCACCCCCGATATGGTCGTTGTCTCCATGACCGATGACCAGGGTGTCGATGTGTTCCAGCCCGTGGAAACGGAGGAACGGCAGCAGGACGGCGCTGCCGGCATCGAAGTCGGCGCTGAAGCGCGGACCGGTGTCGTACACCAGCACGTGATCGCGCGTCCAGGCCACGGCGGCCAGGCCCTGCCCGACGTCGAGCAGCGTGAACCAGAGCTCGCCGGCCGCCGGCCGGGCCGGCGCGACGAGCAGTGCCGGGAGCAGCCACACGATCCCCAGCCAGCGGCCCGGCAGGCCGCGCGGCGCGATCAGCAGCGTCACGCCGATCGCGGCGGCGGCGATTGTCCATCCCGCGGGGACGGGCTGTGTCCACTGCAACGCGTCATAGGATGACATGCGCTCCAGCAGCGGCCACAGCCAGGACAGCACGGCCTCCGCCAGCCGCAGCAGCGGGGCGCCCAGCGCGGGCAGCAGTGCCTGCAGCGCGCATCCCGCCAGCACGAGCGGAACCACCCCCAGCGTCACCCACGGCACCGCGACGAGGTTGGCCAGCGGTGAGACGAGGGACACCTGCTGGAACAGGGCCAGCAGCAACGGCGCCAGCGCCACGGCGACCAGCACGTGCAGGCGGCCCACGCGCAGCCACCAGGCCTCCCGGCCCGCGCGCTGGTTCATGCCGAAGAGGATCGCCGCCACGGCCCCGAAGGAGAGCCAGAAACCGCCGTTCATCACCGCCAGCGGGTCGAGCAGCAGCACGCACAGCAGGGCCGTCATCAGCGTCCGGCCGGGCGCGTGATGGCGCCGCCGCAGCACGGCCAGCATCACCACACCGATCATGACGACGGTACGCTGGGTGGGGATGGAGAAGCCCGCGAGCGCCGCGTACACGAACGCGGCCGCCAGCGCGGCGACCGCCGCCGCCTGCTGCGCCGGCCAGTACAGCGGGACCCTGCCCAGCCGCGCCCACAGCCGGCGGACGGCGAAAAACACCAGCCCGGAGATCATGCCCACGTGCAGGCCGGAGATCGCGACCAGATGGGTGGTGCCGGTGCGCCGGAAGACATCCCATTGGCCCTGGGTGATGCCCTGGCGCTCCCCGATCGCCAGCGCGCTGATGACGCCGCCCAGTTCACGTCCGGCGAGCGTCCCGTCCAGCCGCTCGAACAGGTCCTGGCGCACCCGCTGCAGTAAATATCCCGGGGCGGCCGTTTCCAGCCGGCGATTGTCCGCCGCGGGCCTCACGTAACCGGTGGCGCGGATCCGGTTCTGGTACAGCCAGCCCTCGAAATCGAAGCCGCCCGGATTATGGAAGCCGTGCGGGCGCTTCATCCGCACCCGCAGGCGCCAGCGTTCCCCCGCGCGCAGCTCCGGGGCGTCGTTGTACCAGCTGAGCCGGACCCGGCCCGGCGGCGGCACGGGTGCGCCGTCGCCCATGCGCTCGACCCGGAACTGGAAACGCGTCGCCCCTTCCAGCCGTTCGGGGATGGAGACGATGACGCCTTCCACCTCCAGATCCCTGCCCTCCAGATCGGGAACGAGGCCGGGCGCGAGGATATGCTGTGCATGCAGCAGCGACCACAGGAAGCCGGCGGCGCAGGCGGCGGGGAGCCGCAGGGCGCGGAAGCGGACGGCCAGCACCGCCAGGGGAACGAAGGTCAGCGCCCAGGCGGGCGCGGGGAGTACGGGCAGCTGCTGAAACGCCAGCACGCCGAGCAGAAATGAGGTCGTTCCCTGACCCATGCTTCTGTCCCTGAGCAGTATTGTGGATAATGTCCGTCTGCGGAGAATCTACCCCATAACCCCGATGCCGAAAAGACTGCTGAAGCGCTTCCTGCCGGAGCACCACGTCATCAAGGAGCACAGACACCTGCGCTTCTTCGGTACCCTGCTGCACGACCCCAACCTCTGGCACATGAACCGGCGCTCCGTCGCGGGCGCGTTTTCCGTCGGGCTGTTCATCGCCTTCATACCCGTGCCGTTCCAGATGGTGTTCGCCGCGGCGATCGCGATCGCCTCGCGCGTCAACCTGCCGATTGCCGCCAGCCTGGTGTGGATCACCAATCCGTTCACCATGCCGCCGCTTTTCTTCCTGTGCTACAAGCTGGGTGCCTGGCTGCTGCAGGTGCCGGCGCGCAAGATCCATTTCGAACCCACGCTGGAATGGCTCACCACGGAACTGTCGTCCATCTGGGAGCCCTTCCTGCTCGGCTGCCTGATCGTCGCGACGGTCAGCGCGATCGCGGGCAACCTCCTCATCCGCGGCCTCTGGCGTCTGCAGGTGGTCAGGAGCTGGGAGGCGCGCAAGCTGCGCCGCCTCGGACAGGCGCCGCAGCAGTAATCGTGCCGGCTTGCCTCAGCCGGCCGGCGGCTCGCCGTCCGCGCCGGTATCCGCGCCGGCGGGCGCCAGTCTCCCCGCCTCCAGCAGCAGCACCCGGTCCACCTGGCGTGCAAGTGAACGCTCGTGCGTCACGATCACGAAACTCGTGTTGAGCTCGCGGTTGAGTTCCAGCATGAGACGGTAGGTCTCGCGCGCATTGTGGAAATCGAGGTTTCCGGTCGGCTCGTCCGCGAGCACGCAGCGCGGCCGCGTCACCAGCGCACGCGCCACCGCGGCGCGCTGGCGCTCGCCGCCCGACAGTTCGCCCGGCTTGTGTCCCATGCGCTGTTTCAGTCCCACGCGCTCGAGCATGGCGGCGGCCTGCCCGCGCGCCTGCGCCGGGGTGTCGCCGCGGATCAGCAGGGGCATGGCCACGTTCTCCAGCGCGGTGAATTCCGGCAGCAGGTGGTGGAACTGGTAGATGAAGCCCAGCATCGCGTTGCGCAGCCGCCCGCGCGCCACCGGTCCGAGCCGGGTCAGGCACTGGTCGTCCAGCCAGACCTCGCCGCGTGTCGGCTCGTCGAGTCCGCCCAGCAGGTGGAGCAAGGTGCTCTTGCCGGCGCCGGAACTGCCCATGACCGCGACACGCTCCCCGGCGGCGACCTCCAGCGTGATGTCGCTGAGGACCTCGACGACGGCGGGGCCCTCGGCATAGGTCTTGGCAAGCCGCTCGCAGCGCAGGATGAACCGGTCATTCATAGCGCAGCGCCTCCGCGGGCTGAACGCGCGCGGCGCGCCAGGCCGGATACAGGGTCGCGAACAGGCACAGCACCAGCGCAATGCCGCCGATGCTGAACACGTCGGCCCAGCGCATGTCGGACGGCAGATCGCTGATGTAATAGACGTCAGGCGCGAGGAACTGCACGTGGAACAGGCTCTCGATGGCGGGCACCAGTGTCTCCACGTTGAGCGCCAGCGCCACGCCGCCGGCCATGCCGAGCAGCGTGCCGATCACGCCGACCACGCTGCCCTGCACGATGAACACCGCCATGATGCTGCCCGGGCTGGAACCGAGCGTGCGCAGGATGGCGATGTCGCTGCGCTTGTCGGTCACCATCATCACCAGGGTCGACACCAGGTTGAACGCCGCCACCGCCACGATCAGGAACAGGATGACGAACATCACCGTCTTTTCCATCTTCACGGCGCGGAAGAAATTGCTGTGCTGTCGCGTCCAGTCGATCACGTACATCCCGGGCGGCAGCGTCTTCTCCAGCGCGCGGCTCAGGGCCGGGGCCTTGAACATGTCGTCGAGCTTGAGGTGGAGTCCGCTCACCCCGCCGTCGAGGCGGTACAGCGTGGCGGCATCCTCGAGGTGCACCAGCGCGAGCGCGCTGTCGTATTCGTACATGCCGATGCTGAAGACGCCGACCACGGTGAAGCGCTTCAGCCGCGGCAGGAAGCCGGCCGGGGTGATGCTGGCCTGCGGCGTGATCACGACCACCTGGTCGCCGAGGGCCACGCCGAGGTTATAGGCGAGCTCCTGTCCGAGGACGATGCCGTAGGAGCCCGCCGTCAGGCTGGCGAAATCGCCCGCCACGATCTTGCGCGGCAGCTCTGACACCGCAGGTTCCTCCTCCGGCAACACGCCCTGCAATATCGTGCCGGCGACGCGCTCGCCGTGGCTGATCATGCCCTCGGCGTGCACGAAGGGGGCGACACCTGTCACGCCGGGATAACCGGCCAGCCGTGCGCGCAGTTCCGGCCAGTCCATGATCGCGCCCGCGCCACCCTGCACGGTAGCATGGGAGACCACGCCGAGGATGCGCTCCCTGAGCTCCTTCTCGAAACCGTTCATCACCGACAGCACCGTGATCAGCGCAGTGACGCCGAGCGCAATGCCGAGCATGGAGATGAGCGAGATGAAGGAGATGAAATGGTTACGGCGTTTGGCGCGCGTGTAGCGCAGGCCGATGAAGACTTCCAGGGGTCGGAACATGACTGTGCATTAAACCATAAATGGTCGGGCGCGAGCTATCGCGCGCCGGGTTATTGCCGGCCGGGGCAGAGCCCGGCCAGGCTGCAGTGCGCGCAGCGCGGGCGGGTACGGCAGGCGTGTTTGGCGTGCGCGACGATGAGCGCGTGGTACTCGTTGTACAGGCCGACGCGGTCCCGCTTGCGGCGCGAACGGCCGAGCTCGCGCTCCAGCCCCTGTTCCATGGCCGCGCGCAGATGTTCGTAGCCGGCGTCGGCGTCCAGCAGGCCGAGCCGCATGAACAGGCGGCGCGTATAGGCATCGATCACGAACACCGGGCGCTCGAAGGCGTAGAGCAGGATATCGTCCGCCGTCTCGCGGCCGACGCCGTTCACGGACAGCAGTCCGTGCCGCAGCGTCCCGGTGTCCTGCCGTGCGAGCGCCTCGTAGCCGCCCTGTCCGAGGTACCAGCGGCAGAAATTGCGCAGCCGTTTCGCCTTGACGTTGAAATACCCCGCCGGCCGGATCCAGCGCGCCACGACCTCCGGCGACTCGGCAAGCAGGCGCTGGGCGTCGAGGGCCTGCTGTTCCTTCAACGCGAGAATCGCGCGCTCGACGTTGGACCAGGCGGTATTCTGGGTCAGGATCGCCCCGACCATCACCTCGAACGGCGTTTCGCCCGGCCACCAGTGCTGCGCGCCGTGGGCGGCGTGGAGGAGGTCGAATATTGCGAGGAAGCCGGGATTGCCCGGGGACGGATTTACAAATCCGTCCCCTTCGCCTTCAAATACGGGGACAGATTTCAAATCCGTCCCCGCTATCTTCCGCCTCACGCCTCACGCCTCACCCGCTTCTTCGGTGAGGGCCTGGATCGATGTTTCTTAACCGCCGCTCCCTGGAACACACTGCGGCGCGGCGCGGCCTTGCGCCGCGGCTCGCGGACGGCGGGCGCGGTGACACCGGATCCGGCGTCCAAGCCGGCGAAGCGCAGCAACTCGGCGACCCCCGCCGCGTCCATCTCTTCGTAGTGGCCGCGGCGCAGGCGGCGCGGCACGGTGACCGGCCCGAATCGGACGCGCTTGAGCCGGCTCACCCTGACGCCCTGGGACTCCCACAGCCGCCGCACCTCGCGGTTGCGCCCTTCTTTCAGCACCACGCCGAACCAGCGGTTGGCGCCCTCGCCGCCGCCGATCTCGTAGATCCGGTCGAACGCCGCCCGGCCGTCCTCGAGCATCACGCCTTCCTGGAGACGGGTCAGCACGGCGGGATCCACCTCGCCCATCACGCGCACCAGATATTCGCGCTCGACGCCGAGGGTGGGATGCATCAGGCGGTTGGCGAGCTCCCCGTTCGTGACCAGCAGGATCAGTCCGGAGGTGTTGATGTCGAGGCGTCCGACGCCCACCCAGCGCGCATCCTTGATGCGCGGCAGGCGGTCGAAGATGGTCGGGCGCCCGTCCGGATCGTCGCGCGTGCAGATCTCGCCTTCGGGCTTGTAGTACACCAGCACCCGGCACGCGGCGGGCTCAGTCGCGTAGGTGAAGGCCTGCCGGCCGTCGATGCCGACGCTGTCGCCCGGCGCGAGGACGGCGCCGGGCTGCACCGGCTTGCGGTTGACCGTGATGCGGCCCGCGCGCATCCATTCCTCGATCTCGCGGCGCGATCCATAGCCGAGGCGCGCAAGCGCCTTGTGCACGCGTTCGCTCATGACCGGCGGACGCGGCAGACATTGCGAGGGGGGATGGCGGGAATCGTCGGCGTGTTCACGCTGGCCTCATCCATGCGGGCGAAGACGGCACGCGGCTACCCGGGACAGGACGTTCAGTTGAGGGCTTCAGCCGTTTCCCGCGCCTCGGCCTCGTCTTCCTCCGCGGCATCCGGGCCCGCATCGTTCATCGCCGGCTCCATCGCGTAGAGTGCGCCGGCATCCGGCGCGGCCGGACCCGCGGCGTTTGCCGCAGCCGCCAGGTCCAGTTCCTTCTGGAGGTGATCGATCGGCCTGATGTCGGCCAGCGCCGGCAGATCGCTCAGGCTCTGGATGTTGAAGTAGTCGAGGAGCTTGCGCGTCGTCCCGTACAGCGCCGGCTTGCCGGGGACGTCGCGGTAACCGACAACGCGCACCCACTCGCGCTCCATCAGTGTCTTGATGATGTGCGTGCTCACGCTCACACCGCGGATCTCCTCGATGCCCGCGCGCGTGATCGGCTGCCGGTAGACGATCAGCGCCAGCGTCTCCAGCAGGGCACGTGAGTAACGCGGGGCGCGCTCCTCGGCGAGCCTGCCGACCCACGGCGCGTATCTCTGCCGCACCTGCAGGCGGAACCCGCTGCTGACTTCCTTCAGTTCGAGCGTGCGGTCGCCCCATTCCCGCGCCAGCTCGTCGAGGGCGGTACGGATCTCTTCCGGCGCGGGACGGGCATCTTCGTCGAACAGGCCGGCGAGGCGCTCCAGGTTCAGAGGCTGGTCGGCGCACAGCAGGGCGGCCTCGATGATGTCCTTAACTGGCGGTTGATTCGTTGACATGATGAGGTGCCTTCACATAAATCGGCCCGAAGGCCTCGGTTTGGATCAGCTCGAGCAGCGACTCGCGAATGAGTTCGAGGATCGCGAGCAGGGTCACCACCACGCCGCGCCGCCCCTCTTCCGGCGTGAACAGCGAGGCAAACTCGATGAACTGCTCCGTGTTGACGGTCTCGAGGATGATCGACATCCGCTCGCGCACGGAGAGCGGCTCCAACATGATGTGGTGATGGCTGAACATCTCGGCGCGGGCCATCACCTCCTGGAAGGTCAGCAGGATGTCGCGCAGCTCCACCCGTGGCGGCAGCTTGACCACCTTGGCCTCGGGCCCCTCCACCGTGACCGGAAAGACCTCGCGATCGACGCGCGGCATCGCGTCCAGGTCCGCGGCGGCCTGTTTGAAGCGTTCGTATTCCTGCAACCGCCGCACCAGCTCGGCGCGCGGATCCGTCTCGTCCTCCGCCTCGGCCGGACGCGGCAGCAGCATGCGCGACTTGATCTCCGCGAGCATGGCCGCCATGAGCAGGTACTCTGCGGCAAGCTCGAAGCGCATCTCGCGCATCAGCTCGATGTACTGCATGTACTGGCGCGTGATCTCGGCGATCGGGATGTCGAGGATCTCCAGATTGTGGCGCCGGATCAGGTACAGCAGCAGATCGAGCGGGCCCTCGAAGGCCTCGAGGAACACCTCCAGCGCGTCCGGCGGGATGTAGAGGTCGCGCGGCGGCTCGGTCATCGCCTTGCCGTGCACCAGCGCGAAGGGCATCTCCTGCTGCTCCGGGCGCGGGGGGGCGGTATCCAAGGCGGGGTCCTGATTCATGGCGCTATATGATATCAACTAATCCGAGGGCCTGACGCACTTCCTGCAGGGTCTGCGCCGCGACCGTGCGCGCCTGCTCACAGCCCGCCGCAATAATCCGGCGTACTTCGGCGGGATTGTTGACAAATTCCTGCGCCCGCTCGCGGATCGGGGCAAGCTCGGCCTGCACCCCGTCGATGACATGCTGTTTGCATTCGATGCAGCCGATGCCCGCGCTGCGGCACCCGTCCATCACCCAGGCGCGCGTCTCCTCGCCGGAATAGATCTGGTGGAACTCCCATACCGGGCACTTGAGCGGATCCCCCGGGTCGGTCCGGCGCACGCGCGCCGGATCGGTCGGCATGGTGCGCAGCTTCTTCTCCACCGCCTGCGGATCCTCGCGCAGCGCGATCGTGTTGCCATAGGACTTCGACATCTTCTGGCCGTCGAGGCCGGGCATCTTGGGCGTCTGGGTCAGCAGCGCCTGCGGCTCGGGCAGGATCACCCGCCCCTCCCCCTCGAGATAACCGTACAGGCGCTCCCGGTCGGCCAGGGTGATGTTCTGCTGCTGTTCCAGCAGCGCGCGCGCCCTGGGCAGGGCCTCATGATCACCCTGTTCCTGATATTTCCGTCTTAATTCACTATATAAACTGGAGTTTTTCTTCCCGATTTTCTTGAGCGCGGCCTCCGCCCGGGCGGCGAAGTCCGGCTCGCGCCCGTACAGGTGGTTGAAGCGCCGCGCCACCTCGCGCGTCAGCTCGATATGCGCGACCTGGTCCTCCCCGACCGGGACCAGGCTCGCCCGGTAGACGAGGATGTCGGCGCTCTGCAGCAGGGGATACCCGAGAAAGCCGTAGGTGCTGAGGTCGCGGTCCTTGAGCTTCTCCTGCTGATCCTTGTAGCTCGGCACGCGCTCGAGCCAGCCGAGCGGCGTGATCATCGACAGTATCAGGTGCAGCTCGGCGTGCTCGGGCAGGCGCGACTGGATGAACAGCGTGGCGGAGTCCGGATTGATGCCGACCGCGAGCCAGTCGATCACCATGTCCCAGCAGCTGCGCGCGATGATCTCCTTGTTCTCGTACTCGGTGGTGAGCGCGTGCCAGTCCGCCACGAAGAAAAAGCACTCGTACTCATGCTGCAACCGGAGCCAGTTCTTCAGGACGCCATGGTAATGGCCCAGGTGCAGCGCACCGGTCGGCCGCATCCCGGACAGGACCCGCTGGCTATGCGGTAAGCCGTTGTTCACGCCGCCTCCCCACTCCGCTGTTTTTCTTGTTGAGATCGTTCAGATGATCGCCTGCAGCACCGACTGGAACAGCCCGGCGGGCAGCTGGCCGAAATAGAATAGCATAAGGAAAAAGCCCGACAGGATCGGCCACATGATCTTGCCGAGCAGCTTGGTGAAGAACAGCGCGAGGATGATCAGCATGCCGTAGGGTTCGATGCGGTTGTACTGCCAGGCAAGCGGACCGGGCAGCAGGCCGGCGACGATGCGGCCGCCGTCGAGGGGCGGGAGTGGCAGCATGTTCAGCACCATGAGTATCGCGTTGATGAAGATCCCGGCGACGCCCATGTAGATCAGGGGCTGGCCGAGCCACGGTATGGCGCTCATCAGCGCGATACCGGTTTTCACGACCAGCAGCCACAGCACCGCCATGAGCAGGTTCGCGCACGGGCCGGCCAGCGCCACCAGCGCCATGTCGCGCTTCGGGTGGCGCAGGTTCTCCCAGGTGATGGGAACCGGCTTGGCCCAGCCGAAGACGAAGCCGCCGATCAGCAGCATCAGCGCCGGCAGCAGCACCGTTCCGATCGGGTCGATGTGCTTCACCGGATTCAGGGTGAGCCGTCCGAGCATCAGCGCCGTGCGGTCGCCCAGTCGCAGCGCCATCCATCCGTGTGCCACTTCGTGCACCGTGATCGCCAGCAGCACGGGCATGACCCAGACCGCGAGCTTCTGTATCAGGCTCAGTTGATCCATTACGGCCGTATTATACCCGGTTTGCCGTCCCGCCGCGGACCTGCGGCCGAGGCGTCCCCGCGCGAGTGTGCCTTGACATGGCTAGGCGGTCAGGAACGAGGTATCGCCCTTGCCCTGGCGAATCAGCCGGGGAGATTCCCCGGTCAGGTCGATGATCGAGGTCGGCTCGCTGCCGCAGCTGCCGCCATCGATGATGGCATCCACCTGGTTGCCGAGCCGCTCGCGCATCTCCTCCGGATCCGTCAGCGGCTGGGGGGAATCCGGCAGGATCAGCGTAACGCTCATGAGCGGCTCGTCGAGCGCCTCCAGCAGGGCGTGCGTGATCGGCTGATCCGGGATGCGCAGTCCGATGGTCTTGCGCTTCGGGTTCTGCAACCGGCGCGGCACCTCGTGGCTGGCCGTGAGGATGAAGGTGTAGGGTCCGGGGGTGAGGGACTTGAGCAGGCGAAACTCCTGGTTGCCGACCCGGGCGTAGGCCGACAGATCGGAGAGGTCGCGGCACATCAGTGTGAAATTATGGGTGGCATCGAGCTTGCGCAGGCGCTGGATCCGCTCCATCGCCGTCTTGTCACCGATCTGGCACCCCAGCGCGTAGCAGGAGTCGGTGGGATAGACGATCACCCCTCCGTTGCGCACGATCGCGACCGCCTGGCTGATCAGCCGGGGCTGGGGATTGACCGGATGTATCTGCAGATACTGCATCTGACACCTTCATTGCACCAGAAGCCGCGCACCGTCGGCGCGCGTGTTCACCGGCTGCGTGATCGCATCGGCGGGCCAGCGCGTCCATACCGGCTCGCAGTCCCGCGGCAGTGCGGCGAGCCGCCCGGGCACCGTCCAGCCGTTGTCCGTGGAATGGAAATCCGATCCCACCGAGGCGCACAGGCCGAACTCATGCGCATAGTCCGCCATCAGGCGCGCCTGCTGCTCATTGTGGCTGCTCGACACCACCTCGATCCCTCCACCTCCGGCCGCGGTGAATTCCCGCAGGAAACGCCGCATCACGCTGCGCGTCATCGCATAACGCGTCGGATGCGCCACCACGGCCACCCCGCCCGCGGCGCGGATCCAGGCCACCGCCTCCTCGAGCGACGCCCACTCGCTCGCGACATAGCAGCTGCCGGTGCGGCCGAGATAGCGCTTGAAGGCGCGCTGCATGTCGCGCGCGCACCCCTGTTCGACCAGGAAGCGGGCCAGATGGTTCCTGCCCACACCACCCGCGCCGGCATACGTTTCCGCCGTCTCCAGCGCGCCGGGAATCCCGCAGCGTGCGAGCTTGTCCGCAATGGCCCGCGCGCGCGCCTGCCGCACCTCGCGCAGGCGGGTGAGCCCCTCCTGCAGGGTCGCGCAGTCCGCGTCGATGCCGAGGCCGAGGACGTGGATCACCCGCTGCACCCAGGTCACCGAGATCTCGACTCCCGGGACGAGGCCCATGCCGCACTCCAGCGCGGCCTGCCGCGCCTCGGCGATTCCCGCCGTGGTATCATGATCCGTCAGCGCGAGTACATCCACGCCGCAGGCGCGCGCATGCCGCACCAGCTCGGCCGGGGACAGCGACCCGTCGGAGCAGCGGGAATGGCTGTGGAGGTCGTAACAGCCGCTCATGCGCCGCTCCGAACTGCCAATATAACGGGCTTCATTGTAAGATACGGCATCGCCAAACCCCCGGATCCCAGCGCGAACACCGATGAAACTCCTGTTCGATTTCTTCCCCGTCCTGCTGTTTTTCGCCGCCTACAAACTGACCGGCGACGACATCTACATCGCCACCGCGGTCGCGATCGCGGCCACCTTCATCCAGTCCGCGATCTTCTGGCTGCGGCACCGCAGGCTGGAAAAGATGCACATGATCACGCTCGTCCTGCTGGTGGTGTTCGGCGGGGCGACCCTGCTGTTGCAGGACGAAGTATATATCAAGTGGAAGCCGACCGTGCTCAACTGGCTGTTCGGTCTTGTCTTTATCGGCAGCCATTTCATCGGCGAGCGCCCCGTCATCCAGCGGCTCATGTCCCAGGCCGTCACCCTGCCCCAGGACGTGTGGTACCGCCTGAACCTCGTCTGGTCGCTGTTTTTCATCGCCGTGGGCTTTATCAACCTGTACGTGGTGTATAATTTCGACACCGAAACCTGGGTCAATTTCAAGCTCTTCGGGATCATCGGCCTGACACTGGTATTCATCATCGCGCAGTCGTTCTACATCGGCCGTTACATCAAGCATGACGGCGGGGAAAGCAACTGAATGATCTACGCCCTCCTGTGCGAGGACAGGGAAAACAGTCTGGAGGCGCGCCGGCTGCACCGGCCCGCCCATCTCGAGCGGCTGGTCCAGCTCAAGGACCAGGGCAGACTGGTCCTCGCGGGCCCGCACCCCGCCATAGACAGCGCGGATCCCGGCGCCGCGGGCTTCACCGGCAGCCTGATCGTGGCGGAATTCCCGTCGCTGGAGGATGCCCGTAAATGGGCGGATGCCGAACCCTTTCTGAAAAACGGTGTCTATAAATCAATCACAGTCAAACCCTTGATAAAAGTGCTCCCGTAGCCTTGATCGAGCAGCCGGACACAGTATCCGATATGACACCGGGCGTGGCGTCCGGTGCATACCGCCATTCGTTTAAAAATCGAAGGAATGTCTCATGCCTATGCCGCACCATACCGCCCTGCTGACCGCCGCCGCGGCCAGCCTCGTCCTCGCGCTGGGACCGGCGCTCGCCGAGACCGAGTCGACGGACGCTACAGGATCCAGGGTCATCGCCGTCATCAACGGACGCAACGTCACCAGCGCCGATTTCGGCACCTTCGTCAGCACGCGCATCGGCCAGAATGTTTCACCGGCCAACCTGAACCAGCAGCAGCTCAACATCCTGCAGGATGAATTCATCAACCGCGAACTGGTGTATCAGGATGCGGTTGCGAAGGGCGTGGACAAGCACCCGGAAGTCGTCATCGCCATCGAGAACCAGCGCCACAACATCATCGCGGGCTACGCCCTGCGGCAGGTCGTCAGCGTACCGCTGCCGGACAGGGCGCTGCAGGACGCCTACAAGGCCCTGGCCTCGAAGCCGGTGAAGGAATACCGCGCGCGGCACATCATGGTCAAGACGGAGTCGGAAGCCGGTGACCTGATCAAGAGCCTCAAACAGGGGGGCGACTTCGCCGCGCTGGCGCGCGAGAAATCCCTCGATCCCACGGCCCAGAACGGCGGCGAGCTCGGCTGGCTGCCGGTGGACCAGATCGCCCAGCCGATCCGGGACGCGCTCGGGGCGCTGCGGACAGGCAGCTTCAGCGCGACTCCGGTGCAGACCCAGTTCGGCTGGCACGTGCTCAAGCTGGAAGAGACCCGCATCCTGCCGCCGCCCGATTTCGAGGCGGTCAAGGATGAGCTGAGCCAGCATCTCCGCAACGAGAACATCGCGAAATACATCACCTCGCTGCGCCAGAACAGCAAGATCGAAATCAGGAAATAAAGGACCGCGCGCCCTTTGCGTCAGGGCGCGGTCGCAGATTCCTCCGGGGGAAATTCCCCGGTGAGCGTGCGCAGGAAACCGACGATATCACGCACCTCGTCGTCGGTGACCCCGACATTGAACTGCGTCACGGCCATGACCCGCACAGCCTCCTCCAGGGTGTCGACCGAGCCGTTGTGAAAATAGGGCGCGGTCAACGCAACGTTGCGCAGCGTCGGCACCCGCCACAGGTATTGGTGTTCCACGCGGCCGTCGACGTGGAAACGGCCCATGTCGGAGCCGAGCAGCCCGTACTCGGCGTCATAGCGGCTGCCCCTGTAGGTCGGGAACAATTCGTAGAATCCCTCCCCCATCGGGATCTCGAGCCCGGGCAGGGGTCCGGACAAGTTCACCCAGAAGTGACACGCCGCGCAACCCTTCTCCACGAACAGATGCTTCCCGCGCAGGGCCGCTTCCGGCAGTGTGGCGGTGTCGCCCGCCAGGTAGCGGTCGAAGGGTCCGCGCGGTGTCGCCAGCGTGCGCACGAAGGCTGCGAGCGCGGCCACGGTATTGCGGTACGTCAGCGGACGCCAGCCGGAGAATGCCGCGCGGTAGCGCTCCCGGTACAGCGCGACCCGGCGCAGTGAGGCGAGCGCGTCCGCCTCGCCGGGCTGTCCCATGATCGCGGCGTCGAGGATATGTTCCGCGATCGCATCCTCCAGGCTCGCCGCGCGCCCGTCCCAGAAGTAGGCGGTCTGGAAGGCAACATTCCACAGGGTCGGCGTATTGCGCGTCGCAACCCTGCCGCGCGCACCGGCCGACAGTTTCAGTCCGTCTGCGCCGCCCCGCTGCAGGTCGTGGCAGGAGTTGCAGGATACGCTGCCGTCGACTGACAGCCGCGCATCGAAGAACAATTGCCGCCCCAGCGCGATCTTCTCCGGCGTCTGCGGGTTGTCCGCCGGAATCGGCGGTGTCGCGGGCAAGGGGCTGAACGGCTCGAATGCCCGCACCGCCGGCGCCGCCAGCAGGACGCATAAGGCCGCGCCCGCGATGGCATAGGCTCGTAGTGTGATCATCATGGGGGGGATTCCGTCGCAAAGCACGCGCGTCGGCAGGCGCGTGCTACATCAATTCCAAGGTATGGGGCTCATCGTAGGATCCCACGATCCGTACCGCCTCCCGCCACTGCGGGCTCCGGCGCAGTTCCTCGTATCCGCCGGTGCCGCGTCCGTGCATGCGCACCAGCCGCAGCTGCGACACCGGATTATTCCACTGGGCAAGCGCCTCGACAAGCCGGGCGACCGGTTCGGTGCCGTGGCATACCAGCAGCATGTCGCAGCCGGCATCGAGTGCGGCCCGCGCGCGCGCGGGCATGTCGCCGATGGCCTCGGCGCCCCCCATGTGGAGATCGTCGCTGAAGATCACGCCCTGGAAGCCGCAACGGCGGCGCAGCACCTCCTGCAGCCAGAAGCGCGAGAAGGTCGCCGGCGCGGGATCGATGTCGCGGTACACCACGTGAGCAGTCATCAGCGCCTCGATCCCGTGCCCGACCATGCGCCGGAACGCCAGCAGGTCCCCGCTCTCCAGCTCCCGGTACGGGCGCGGATCCACCGGTAGCTCGAGGTGGGAATCCTGCGCGACGGAGCCGTGGCCCGGAAAATGTTTTCCGGTCGCCACCATTCCGGCGCGCCGCATGCCGCGCACGTAGCTGTGGGCGAGCTCGGCGACGACCGTGGCGTCACGATGGAAGGCGCGGTCGCCGATCACCTGGCTCACCCCGCGGGCGAGATCGAGCACCGGCGCGAAACTCAGGTCGACGCCTACACTGCGCAGCTCGGCCGCCATGAGCCAGCCGGTCGCCTCCGCATACTGGCGCGCCCGCGCAGGGTCGACATCGTGCAGCTCGCCGAGACGGGCCACGGCCGGCAGCGGGGTGAATCCCGCGCGGAACCGCTGCACGCGGCCGCCCTCCTGGTCCACGGCGATCAGCAGCGGCGGATCGCGCCGGGCATGGATCTCGGCCGTGAGCGCGGCGATCTGGGCCGGGGATTCGTAGTTGCGGCTGAACAGGATGACCCCGCCCACCTGCGGCTGCCGCAGCAGTTCGAGCTCCTCGGCGCTCAGCTCGCGTCCGGCCAGGCCCATCATGATCGGTCCCAGTGACAAGTTACGCCCCTCCTGTCCCCGCGTCTCACGTCCGGGTTCGCCCGACAAGGCGCACGTCCAGGCGGTCGCGCAGATGGTCGCCCAGCATGTTGACCGCCAGCACCACCAGCATCAACGCGATGCCCGGCACCAGCACCATGTGCGGCGACACCAGCATGTAGCGGCTGCTGTCGCGGATCATACTGCCCCACGACGGCGTCGGCGGCTGGATGCCGAGCCCGAGGAAAGACAGGCCGGCCTCGGCGATGACCACGCCAGCGACGCCGAAGGTGGCCTCGATGATCAGCGGCGCGGTGATCAGCGGCAGCAGATGGCGCAGCACGATGCGCAGGCGCCCCGCGCCGAGCGCCACCGCCGCCTGCACGTGTTCGCGATCCTTCAACGACAGCACCTGGGCACGCGCCAGCCGCGCGAAGCCCACCCAGCCGACGACGGCGAGCGCGATCACCACATTGCCGATCCCCGCCCCGAGCACGCCGGCGAGCGCGATCGCGAGCAGGATGCCGGGGAAGGCAAGGAAGACATCGATGATGCGCGTCGTCACGTGGTCGACCCAGCCGCCCAGATAGGCGCTGGCGGTGCCGATCAGGGTGCCCGCGCCGGCCGAGACCAGCACCACGAAGAAGGCGACGAAGAAGGAATAGCGCGCGCCCACCGCGACGCGGTCCCACAATGGACGCCCGAGGTCGTCGTAACCTAGCCAGGAGCCGTCCCCCGGCGCTGCCAGGATGCGTGCGAGGTCGACCTCGTCCGGCCGCAGCGGAAGGACCAGGCCGGCGCAGGCGAGCAGCATCCACATCCCGACCACCCCGCCGCCGAACCACAGCCGAATCACCGGGCCGCCCCCCCGAAGCGGATGCGCGGGTCGAGGCGCGCATAGACCAGGTCGGTAAAGGTGTTCACCGCGACATAGCCCAGGCTGATCATCAGCACGCAGGCCTGTACCACCGGATAATCGCGCCGGTGGATCGACTCGATGGTGAGCAGTCCGATGCCGGGCCAGGAAAATACCGTCTCGGTGATCACCGCGCCGGCGAGCAGCGCGCCCAGCTGCAGGCCGAGCAGCGTGATCACCGGCAGCAGCGCGTTGCGCAACGCGTGCCGGAAGATCACGGCGCCCTCGGTGAGTCCCTTGGCGCGCGCCGTACGGATGAAATCCTCTCCGAGCACCTCGAGCAGCGTGGCGCGCAGCATGCGCGAGAGGATCGCCGCCAGCGCCGTGCCCAGCGTCAGCGCGGGCAGCACCAGCGAGGCAGCCTCATCCCGCCCGCTCACCGGCAGCCAGCCGAGCCAGAGCGAAAACACCAGGATCAGCAGCGGCCCCATCCAGAAATTGGGGATGGATATGCCCAGCATGGAAAAGGTCATGGCGCCGACGTCCCAACCGGTATCCCGCCGCGTCGCGGCGAGAATCCCGAGCGGCGCCGCGATCAGCACCGCCACGCACAGGCCGGCAACGGCGAGCTCGAGGGTGGCGGGCAGGCGTTCGAGGAGGATTTCGGCGATGGGCCGCTGGGAATGGAGCGACTGCCCCAGGTCGAACCGGATCAGATTCCGGTAGTACTCCAGCAACTGCAGGTACAGGGGCTGGTCGAGACCGAGGGCATGGCGCAGCGCGGCGCGGTCGGCGGGCTGGCTCGACTCGCCGAGCATGACCTCGACCGGATCGCCGGGAATCAGGTGGATCAGCAGGAACACCAGCAGCGAGACGCCGAACAGCACCACCAGGGCACTGCCAAAACGCGCCAGCAGGAATCTGGTCATGCCGCCCAAAGATTCTTTTCCTTACGCCTCACTCCTCACTCCTCACCATTCAATAAGGACAGGGGACGGATTTGAAATCCGTCCCCTATTCTTTGATGTGCACCCGCGTCCCGACCTCCACCAGGTCGAACAGGCGCACCATGTCGTCATTGCGCACGCGGACACAGCCGCGCGAGCCGGGCATCCCCAGGGCAACGTCGTCCGGCGTGCCATGAATATAGATATACCGCTGCAGCGAATCGACGTATCCGGCCGACAAACACGGTGTCGGGCGGACACTCCGCACCGATCTTGGCATGGATCTCGTGCCAGCCGCGCGGGGTGCATTCGCTGTCGAGCTTTTCTCCCGGACCGTTCCTGGCGGTCGATACGCGGATGTCCATCAGCACGTCCGGGCCTTCGCGCAGGTACAGGCGCTGCCCGGCGAGGGAAACCTCGATGATCCGCTCCCGTGTCATGTGCCGCCCGCCATCGCCGCCATCATCCCGTTCAACGTTTCGCTATGGTAGCAGTGTCCAGGCGCTCAACGTAGGCCAGGCCGTCGTAATTTCCGTCGCCGGATATGCGGTAGCCGGCGATTCCGCTCCGGGCGGCGAACACATGATCCTCGTGCCACAGCGGCACGTACGGCAGTTCCGCGAGCAGGTCCGCCTGCACGGCGCGGAATCCTTCCGCCTGTCCGGCGAGCGTATCGGCGGCCTCGGCCTGCTCGATCAGGCGGTCCAGCGCGGGGCTGGCGAAACGCCCGCGGTTGGCGCCGTCGGGCGGGACCGCGCCGCTGTGGAAGGCGTAGCGAAAGATCTCCGGCAGCTTGATGCCGACCCACATCAGGCTGTACATCTGGAAGTTGCCTGCCTTGATGTCGCCGTAGAACGTGCCCCAGTCCAGGCTGTGCAGTTCGACCTTGATGCCGACCGCATCGAGCTGGCTCTGGATGATGGTGGCGAGGCGCAGGCGGAACGGGTCGGTCGAGGTCTTGTACACCAGGCGTAACGGAGTATCCGAACCGTAGCCCGCCGCCTGCAGCAGGCGGCGGGAGCGCGCGGGATCATACGGGATCGGGGCGAGGTCCGGGTTTCCCGCCCAATGTTCGGACGGCAGCACGGCATTCGCGAGGTGGGCGGCCCCGCCCAGCACGTGCGTGACGATGGCGGCGCGGTCCAGCGCGCTCGCGATTGCAGTGCGTACCTCCAGCCGGCCAGTCGCCGCGTCCTGCAGGTTGAAGCCGAGGTAGGCGAAATTCGTCCCCCGCCCTTCCAGCACCTCGATCCCGCCCTGCGCCTTGAGGTAAGTAATCATCTCCGGCGGCAGATCATTCTGCAGCATGTCGATCTCGCCGCGCAGCAGCTTGAGCACGCGTACCGTCGGGTCGTTCACGGCGATGAATTCGAGCGCAAGCCCGTCGCGGCGGCGGCGCAGCTGGAGGCGGCCCTCGCCGGCCCAGGCGGTCAGCTCGAACGGCCCGCTGCCCACAGGAAGGCGGTTGAACGGATGTCCCGCCGCGACCAGATCCGACGGCAGGATGCCGATGCCGAGCCGCCCCGGGAACAGCAGATCCGGAACACGCAGCCGGAACTCCACCACGTCCTCGCCGTCGATCGCGACCGCCTCTATGTTGGCAAGCGACAGGCGCTGCGGCGAGGCGTTGCGCGCGTCCAGGATGTAATCGTAGGTCGCCTTGACGTCGAGCGCGGTAAGCGGAGCGCCGTTGCTGAAGCGGGCGCGCGGCGTACGCAGGGTGAAGCGGTACAGCGTCGGGGTGAGCTGCTGCCAGTCCGCCAGCGCGGGCTGCGGCATGGCGCTGGCATCGAAGTCGATCAGCGCCTGATACAGCAGGCGATTGATACGGGCGGACACGGCGTCGGTCGCGAAGCGCGGGTCGAGCGTCACCGGCATCACCGGCAGGCCGAAGCGCAGACCCTCATGCGGGGTCCGGCTGCAGCCGCCAAGGACGGGGAACAGCGCGGTCAGCGCGAGGACCGCAACCCACACCACGATACCGGCTGCGCGCCTCACCATCGCGTATAGGGTGTCCGCGCCAGGTAGACATTGTAATAACGCGGATCGTCCGACACCTCCGCCCCCGCCCACGGCGGGCGTGGAAATTCGGCGTGCTCGTGGTCCAGTTCGATCTCGGCGATGACCAGCCCCCGGTTCACCCCCTCGAACACATCGATCTCCCACACGAAACCGCCGTAGTCGACGAAATGGCGCGTCTTCTCGACCAGCAGACCGCTGCACAGGTGTTCCAGCATTTCCTCCGCATCGGCCACCGGGATCGGGTATTCGTACTCGGTGCGCACGATATCGAGGGTGGCGCTCTTGATGTTGAGATAGGCGTCGGCTCCGGACACGCGCACGCGCACCGAACACCGGCCACCGTCGGACAGGTAGCCCTGGCGGTAACGCGCGCTCGCGGTGGCCTCACCGCGCCAGGCGTCGCTGGTGACGAGGAATTTACGCTCTATCTCCTGTGCCATCGGGTTACGGCTGTCCTCTGCGGGTCGGCGCGGCGCGGTGATTACGATATACGGAGATACCCGCCTGAACAAGGGACGCGCGCGGCATTCAGTCGCGCCAGGCGGCAAGGAATTCGGCGAAATGCGGGCGGGCCTCCCGCGCCAGGTAATCGCGCAACAGTCGGCATTCCTCCTCGTTCTGCGCGCGCGCCATGCGTCCACGCATGACCTCGAAACGCAGATAAACGAGAAAGGTGTTCAGGACGTCGGTCTCGCAGTAGTTGCGGATCCCCGCGATATCGCCCGCGAGGTAGCTGCCCCATACCTTGGAGCCGTCCATGCCGAGCTTGCCGGGAAAGCCGAGCATCGTGGCGATCTCGTGCAGCGGCGCCGCGGCGCGCGGCTGGTAGCCCGCCAGCACGTCCATCAGGTCGATGTGGCGCCAGTGGAAACGGCTGAGGTAGTTGTTCCAGCGGAAGGCGCTGTCCTCGTCGCCGGTCTCCCAGTAGCGCGGCGCGGGTATGCCGTGCAGCATGGCGCGGTAATGCAGCACCGGCAGGTCGAAACCCGAGCCGTTCCACGACACCAGGTTCGGGGTGAACTTCTCGATCCCGTCGAAGAAGCGCCGCACCAGTTCGTCCTCCGGGGCATCGGGATCGCCGAGCGACCACACCTTGAGCAGGTCGCCGGAGCGCACGACGGCGGAGATCGCCACGATGCGCTGCAGATGCAGACGCAGGAATTCGTTCTCGCCGGTCTCCTGGCGGCGCTTGTGGAACATGACGTTGGCGACCTCGGCGTCGTCGAGGCCGTCCAGCCCGTAGAGCCGGCGCCCGGAGACAACGTCCGGCACGGTCTCGATATCGAAGACGAGGACATTCAGTCTCATCGGGATGCGTCCTCCCCGAAGACATTGGTGGACAGGTAGCGGTCGCCGCGGTCGCAGGCGATGGCGACGATGACGCCGTGCTCGATCTCGCCGAGCAGCCTGAGCGCGGCGGCCACGGCCCCGCCGGAGGAGATGCCGACGAATATGCCCTCGCGCGCCGCCAGCGCGCGCGCGGTGTCCTCGGCCTCCTGCTGGCCGACGTCGACGATGCGGTCGACGCGCGCGGGTTCGTAGATCTTCGGCAGGTATTCGGCCGGCCAGCGCCGGATGCCCGGGATGCAGGCGCCCTCGCCCGGCTGCACGCCGACGATCTGCACCGCCGGATTCATCTCCTTGAGGTAGCGCGAGGTCCCCATGATGGTGCCGGTGGTGCCCATGGAGCTGACGAAGTGGGTGATCTTGCCGTGCGTGTCGCGCCAGATCTCCGGCCCGGTGGTCTCGTAATGCGCGCGCGGGTTGTCGGGATTGGAGAACTGGTCCAGCATCACCCCCTTCCCTTCGGCGACCATCCGGCGGGCGAGGTCGATCGCCGCCTCCATGCTGCCCGCCTGCGGCGTCAGGATGATCTCGGCGCCGTAGGCATGCATCAGCGCGCGGCGCTCGAGACTCATGTGTTCGGGCATGACCAGGATCATGCGGTAGCCGCGGATCGCCGCCGCCATCGCCAGCGCGATGCCGGTGTTGCCGCTCGTGGGCTCGATCAGGGTGTCGCCCGGCTTGATGCGCCCGTCCCGCTCGGCATAGCGGATCATGCTCAGCGCCGGCCGGTCCTTGACCGAGCCGGCCGGGTTGTTGCCCTCGAGCTTGAGCAGTACGGTGCTGCCGGTCTGCCCCGGCAGCCGCTGCAGACGGACGAGCGGGGTGTTGCCGACAAAGTCCTCGATCGTCGGATAGGAAACGTTCATGGGCGGACGGCCACGCTGGAAACACGGATTTTCATTGTATCCCCGCGCGCGCCGGAGCGCCAACCTCGGCGGCGGGATCCGCGCGCAATAAAAAAGGGGCTCACGCCCCTTTTTCATCCGTGCCCCGCGAACTTCCGGGATCAGCCGTTCTCCACTTCCTTCATGCTGAGGCGGATGCGGCCCTGCTTGTCGATTTCGAGCACCTTGACCTTGACGATCTTGCCCTCGGACAACTTGTCGCTGACATTGTCGACGCGCTCGTTGGAGATCTGCGAGATGTGCACCAGTCCGTCCTTGCCCGGCAAGATGGTGACGAAGGCGCCGAAGTCCATCAGTTTCGACACGCGGCCCTCGTAGATGCTGCCGACCTCGACGTCCGCCGTGAGCTGGCGGATGCGCCGCACCACCTCGTCGCTGGCGGTCTGGTCGACGGAGGCGATCTTGACCGTGCCGTCGTCGGTGATGTCGATGCTGGTGCCGGTCTCCTCGGTCAGCGCGCGGATGGTGGCGCCGCCCTTGCCGATGACGTCACGGATACGGTCCGGGTTGATCTTGATGGTGATGATGCGCGGGGCGTGCTGCGAGATGTCCTCGCGCGGCCTGGCGATGACGCGGTTCATCTGTTCCAGGATGTGCAGGCGGCCTTCGCGCGCCTGCGCCAGCGCCACCTGCATGATGTCGCGGGTGATGCCGTCGATCTTGATGTCCATCTGCAGGGCGGTGACGCCGTTGGCGGTGCCGGCCACCTTGAAGTCCATGTCGCCGAGGTGGTCCTCGTCGCCCAGGATGTCGGTCAGCACGGCGCTGCGCTCGCCGTCCTTGATCAGGCCCATCGCGATGCCGGCGACCGGCGCCTTGACCGGGATGCCGGCGTCCATCAGCGCCAGGCTGCTGCCGCATACGCTCGCCATCGAGCTGGAACCGTTCGATTCGGTGATCTCGGACACCACACGGATCACATAGGGGAAGCTGTCCATGTCCGGCAGCACCGCGGCGACGCCGCGCTTGGCCAGTCGGCCATGGCCGATTTCACGCCGTTTCGGCGAGCCCACCATGCCGGTTTCGCCGACGCAATAGGGAGGGAAGTTGTAGTGGAACATGAAGGGTTCCTTGCGCTCGCCCTCGATCGCGTCGATGATCTGCGCGTCGCGTCCGGTGCCGAGCGTGGTTACCACCAGCGCCTGGGTCTCGCCGCGGGTGAACAGGGCCGAGCCGTGCGCGCGCGGCAGCAGTCCGACGCGGATGGAGATCGGCCGCACGGTGCGCGTATCGCGCCCGTCGATGCGCGGCTGTCCCGCCAGGATGCGTTCGCGTACGGTCTTCTTCTCGATCTTGCCGACGGCGCCCTTGACCGCGTCCTCGGACCAGCCGGATTCGTCGGTGCCGGCCAGCCGGCCTATGACGGCGGCGCGGATTTCAGACAGCCGCGCCTGGCGCGCCTGCTTTTCCTGGATCTGGTACGCCGCGGCGATATCCGTCGCGCACTCCGCCTGCACGCGTGCGTGCAGGTCGCGGTCTTCCTCCGGCGCCTGCCAGTTCCACGGCTGCGCGCCCGCCTCAGCCGCCAGCTCGCGGATGGCGCGGATCACCGTCTGCTGCTGCTGGTGGCCGAACAGCACCGCGTCCAGCATGACCGTTTCCGGCAGTTCGCGCGCGTCGGACTCCACCATCAGTACCGCGTTCTCCGTTCCCGCGACGACCAGGTCGAGCTGCGATTCGGCCAGCTGGGAAAAGGTCGGGTTGAGCAGGAAGCTGCCATTCCGGTAACCGACGCGTGCCGCGCCGATCGGTCCGTTGAAGGGCAGACCTGACAGGGCGAGCGCCGCTGAGGCGCCGATGATGGACGGAATATCCGGATCGATCTCCTTGTCCAGAGACACCACGGTGGCGATGACCTGTACTTCGTTGGTGAATCCCTTGGGGAACAGCGGGCGCAGCGGGCGGTCGATCAGGCGGGAGGTGAGGGTTTCCTTCTCGGTGGGGCGGCCCTCGCGTTTGAAGAATCCGCCCGGTATCTTGCCGGCGGAGTACGTTCGCTCCTGGTAGTTCACGGTGAGCGGGAAGAAGTCCCTCCCCTCCACAGCCACCTTCTGGCCGACTGCGGTCACCAGCACGACGGTATCGCCCATGCTGATCATTACGGCGCCGGTCGCCTGTCGCGCTATCTCGCCGGTCTCCATGACGACCGTGTGGTCGCCGTATTGAAATGTCTTTTTAACAGGGGTCACGGTAACTTCCTTAACTGATGGGAATCGGGATGAAGGTCAGAACGACGGATAATCCGGCGACGCGAAGCGGCCGCGCGCGGACGACGGCGCCATTCGCTGCGCGCCGCGGTTTCGGACGCTGCTTACTTGCGCAGGCCAAGGCTGGCGATCAGGTCCTGATAGCGCGTCGTGTCGCTGGCACGCAGATAATCGAGCAGCTTCCGGCGCGCGCTCACCATCTTCAGGAGACCCTGACGCGAATGGTGATCGTGCTTGTGTTCATTGAAGTGATCGGACAGCTGATCGGTGCGCGCCGACAGCAGCGCCACCTGCACCTCGGGCGAACCGGTATCACCGGCGAAGCGCTGATACTTCTTTACCACGTCTGATTTAGCTTGAGCGTCTAATCCCATTGCCTTTCCCGTTTCTCTGATTCTGAATTTAGCCGTTTAAAAGAGGGCATATTTTAGCTTGTATTAGCTGCAGGTTACAAGCCGAGTCCCGTGGCCGCCCGACGTTATGTGGATCAACCGTTTACCAGCCGTTTCGGCGCCACCCGGCCGTCCTCCAGGATGTGTCCGACGCCGAGGAAACGATCCTCCCGCGTATAAATACGCACCATACCGTGCGCCGGCGCGTGGGGAACGAGCACCGCCTGACCGCGCCGGAGGAAAAAGGCCACATCCGGGGCGAGCCTGACTTCCGGCCAGTGCATGAGGGCGTCCTCCATCGACACCAGCAGCGCATCCAGGGCCTCCGTCCCGTGTTCTGAGAGACCGCGCAAGGTCTCCAGGGCGACCATCCGGCGGGAATCGAAGCCACCCACCCCGGTCCGGTGCAGTGCGCTGACATGGGCGCCGCAGCCGAGCGCCTCGCCAATATCCTCGGCGAGCACGCGGATATAGGTACCCTTCGAGCAGTGCACGTCGATCTCGACCCGGTCCGCATCGACGCGCACCACATTGAGCGAATGGATGGTCACGGAACGCGGCTCGCGCTCGACCTCGACCCCCTGCCGGGCCAGCTTGTACAGGGGAACGCCGTTCCGCTTGAGCGCCGAGTGCATCGGCGGAATCTGCTCGATCGCGCCGGTGAACCGCGCCGCCGCCGCCTCCACGCGGGCGCGGTCCACGGCTCCGATCTCGCGCACGAGCAGCGGGTCGCCCTCCGCATCCCCCGTGGTGGTCGTGATGCCCAGGCGGATCTCGGCACGATACCGCTTGTCCGCGTCGAGGAGGTAGCCGGACAGCTTGGTCGCCTCCCCCAGGCAGACCGGCAGCAGTCCGGTGGCGAGGGGATCGAGACTGCCGGTATGACCTGCCTTGCGCGCCCGGAACAGGCGCTTGACCGCCTGCAGGGCTGCGTTCGAGGTCACTCCGGCCGGCTTGTCCAGCAGCAGGATGCCGCTGATGTCACGCTCCCCATCCCGCCGCCGCGCCATCCCGGTCAGCCTCCCTTTTCTTTTTGTCGGCTGCCACGGAGGCATTGATCAGCGAAACCAGGCGGGCCCCGTCTTCCTGGGACTCGTCGTAAACGAAGTGCAGCTGCGGCACGATGCGCAGGATCACGCGCCGGCCGAGCTCGTGGCGCAGGAACGCCGCGGCGCGATTGAGCGCCTTGAGGGTCTCTCCCGCTGAACTGTGCTCACCGCCGAGCACGGTCACGTACACCTTGGCATGGGACAGATCCTGGGACATCTTGACGTGCGCCACTGTCACCATGCCGAGGCGGGGATCCTTCACCTCCTGCTGGATCAGCACGGCAAGCTCGCGCTGGATCTGCTCGCCGATGCGCAATGTGCGGCTGTATTCTTTCGACATATGCTCGGCCTGCACTGATGATGCCGCGCCGGCGCCGTTTGGCCCCTGGCGCCGCGACGACGGCGGGTTACAGCTGCCGCTTGACCTCGACCTTTTCGTAGACTTCGATCTGGTCGCCGACCTTGACATCGTTGTAGTTGCGTACGCCGATGCCGCATTCGGTGCCGGCCTTGACCTCGCTGACGTCATCCTTGAAGCGGCGCAGAGACTCGAGCTCTCCTTCATAGATGACCACATTGTCGCGCAGGACGCGGATCGGACTGCTGCGCCGCACCGTCCCCTCGACAACCAGGCAGCCGGCGATGGCGCCGAACTTGGGCGACTTGAACACGTCGCGCACCTCAGCCAGACCGATGATCTGCTCCTTGAATTCCGGCGACAGCATGCCAACCAGCGCCTGCGTCACTTCCTCGATCACGTTATAAATGATGCTGTGATAACGAAGATCGACGCCGTTTTCCTCCGCCAGGCGGCGTGCCGTGCTGTCGGCGCGCACATTGAAACCGATAACGATCGCGTTCGACGCCAGCGCCAGGTTCATATCGGACTCGGTGATGCCTCCGACTCCGTCCGCGACGATATTGACGGCCACTTCCTTGCCCGACAACTGGGTGAGCGAATCCTTGAGCGCCTCGACCGAACCCTGCACGTCGGCCTTGATCAGGAGGTTGAGCGTCAGCACGCCCTCCTTGCCCATCTGCGAGAACACGTCCTCCAGCTTGGTCGCCTTGCGCGCGGCCAGCTTGACGTCGCGGTACTTGCCCTGACGGAACAGTGCGACCTCGCGCGCGCGGCGCTCGTCGGCCAGTACCACCATGTCGTCGCCCGCGTTCGGGGTGCCGGAAAGACCCAGCACCACCACCGGCATGGACGGCCCGGCGGCCTCCACCGGCTTGCCGTTCTCGTCGAGCATCGCCCGCACGCGGCCGTATTCGCTGCCGGTGAGGATCACGTCGCCCTTGCGCAGGGTACCGTTCTGCACCAGCACCGTGGCCACCGGACCGCGTCCCTTGTCGAGGCTGGACTCGATCACGGTGCCTGCCGCGGGGCGGTCGTGCACCGCCTTCAATTCCATGACTTCGGCCTGCAGCAGGATCGCCTCCAGCACGTCGTCGACGCCCTGGCCGGTCTTGGCAGAGACGTGGGTAAATATGGTATCGCCGCCCCAGTCCTCGGGAATGATCTGCTGCGCGGCGAGCTCGTGCTTGACGCGGTCCGGATCGGCATCCGGCTTGTCGATCTTGTTGATGGCGACGACGATCGGAACCTTGGCCGCCTTGGCGTGCTTGATGGCTTCAAGCGTCTGCGGCTTCACGCCGTCGTCAGCCGCCACGATCAGCACGACGATGTCGGTGATCCTGGCGCCGCGCGCGCGCATCGCCGTGAAGGCGGCATGGCCCGGCGTGTCGAGGAAGGTGACGACCCCGCGATCGGTCTCCACGTGGTAGGCGCCGATGTGCTGCGTGATGCCGCCGGCCTCGCCGGCCGCGACCTTGGTGCGGCGGATGTAGTCGAGCAGCGAGGTCTTGCCGTGGTCGACGTGGCCCATGATGGTGACAATCGGTGGACGCGGCGTTCCCTCGCCCTCATCTTCGTCACTGCTCTCGAGCACCTGTTCCTCAAGCGCGTTCTCCTGCAGCAGCTGCACCTTGTGCCCCATCTCCTCGACGAGAACCGCGGCAGTCTCCTGATCCAGCACCTGATTGATCGTGGCCATGCTGCCCATGGTCATCATGGTCTTGATGACCTCGGCGGCTTTGACCGACATCTTCTGGGCCAGTTCAGCCACCGTGATCGTCTCGGGTATGGTCACGACGCGCACGATCGGCTGGGTCGGTCTCTCGAAACCGTGCCGCGGTGCACCGGGAGGCAGCGACTTCGATTTCGTCTTCTTCTTGCGGCGTGTCGCGCCGGGCAGCGCGCTGACGTGCAGCTCCTCGCGGCCGTACTTGGTCTCGCGTTCGTCGCGTTTCTTGCGCCGCTTGCCCTTCTTGTCTGCGGATTCCTCCGTCTCGGCGGCGGGCGCCCCGGGCGCCGACTCACCCGGTTTCGCAGCGGCGGACTCCGGCGAAACCGCGGAGGGCACCACGATGATGTCCGGCACCATCGTGCGCGCCGGCTCGACGACGGGCAGAGCCGTCTCCGCCGGTGCCAGGACCTCGGCCGTGACCTCCTCCGGAGGAAGCTGATCCGCGGCGGGTTCACCGCCCTCCGGCGCCAACTCGCCGCGCATGGCGTAGGTACGCTTGCGGCGGTACTCGACGTTGACCTTGCGGGTTTGCGCCTTGGCTCGCCCGTGCGTCGGCGTGGTCAGCTTGAGTTCACCGACCGTCTTGCGCCGCAGCGTGATTTTTTCGGCTCGCCCTTGCCGCTGTCCTTGCCGTGCGCATTGCGCAGGTGGGTCAGCAGCTCCATTTTGTGCTTGTCGCTGATGGTCTGGTCGGCGTCCGTGATCGGCAATCCCGCCTCGCCCAGCTGCAGGATCAGACGATCGACCGGTATACCGACCACTTCCGCCAGTTGTCTTACTGTCACGTCCGCCATGTAGTTGGATGCATCCGTCTCGGTTCTCAGGGTAATGAATTTGCCTTAATGCTGCTGCTCTGCGGCGAACCAGGGTGCGCGCGCGGTCATTATCAGCGTGCGGGCCTGTTCCTCTTCGACACCTTCTATCTCGAGCAGGTCGTCGACTGCCTGCTCGGCCAGATCCTCCTGGGTCAGGATACCCTTCGCAGCCAGTTTATGCGCGAGCTCGGCGTCCATGCCTTCCAGATCAAGCAGGTCCTGCGCTGGCTCCTGACCGTCCGTCGCCTCCTCGCTCGCGATGGCGCGCGTCAGCAGCACATCGCGCGCACGTTCGCGCAGCTCATGCACGATATTCTCGTCGAACTCCTCGATCTCCGTCAGTTCCTTGGTGGGCACGTAGGCGATCTCCTCGATGCTCGAGAATCCCTCCTGCACGAATATCGAGGCAATCTCCTCATCGACATCCAGTTGCTCCATGAACAGCTGCTTGAGTACGTTCGACTCCGCCTCGCTCTTCTCCTCGGCCTGCTGCTCGGTCATGATGTTGAGTTCCCAGCCGGTAAGCTGGCTGGCCAGCCGCACGTTCTGGCCGCCGCGGCCGATCGCCTGCGACAGGTGTTCCTCCTTGACTGCCAGGTCCATGCTGCCCGATTCCTCGTCGACCACGATCGATTCGACCTCGGCCGGTGACATCGCGTTGATTACGAACTGGGCCGGATTGTTGTCCCACAGGATGATGTCGATGCGCTCCCCGGCCAGCTCGTTGGAGACGCTCTGCACACGCGAACCACGCATGCCAACGCAGGCGCCCACCGGATCGATGCGTTCATCGTGGGTTTTGACCGCGATCTTCGCGCGCGAACCCGGGTCGCGCGCCGCGCTTACGATCTCGATCAGCCCCTCGCCCACCTCGGGGACCTCGAGCTTGAACAGCTCGATGAGGAGTTCCGGCGCGGTGCGGCTGACGTGCAGCTGCGGACCGCGCGACTCGGGGCGCACCGCCTTCAGATACACCCGCAGCCGGTCGCCCGGCCGGACGGATTCGCGCGGGATGATGTCCTCGCGGGACAGCTGCGCCTCGGCGTTGCTGCCGACGTCGATGACGATGTTGCCGCGGTCGACGCGCTTCACCACGCCGGTAAGCAGCTCGCCCACGCGCCCGTGATACTGCTCGACGACATGGGCGCGCTCGGCCTCGCGCACCTTCTGGATGATGACCTGCTTGGCGGTCTGGGCGGCGATGCGGCCGAACGCCATGGACTCGATCGGCTCCTCGATGAACTCGCCGACCTGGATCGCGGGATTGACGTCCAGCGCATCCTCCAGCCGGGTCTGCGCGTCCGGATTCTCCATCACGACCGCGTCCTCCACCACCTGCCAGCGGCGGAAGGTCTCGTAATCGCCGGTGTCGCGGTTGATGGATACCCGCACGTCGATCTCGCCGCCATAGCGCTTCTTGGTCGCGGCAGCCAGCGCGGATTCGATCGCGCTCACGATCACATCCTTGCCGATGCCGCGCTCGTTGGACACCGCGTCGACGACCATCAATATTTCTTTGCTCATATCCGTTGCCTCTGCCTGACCATTCTACAAATCAGATGTCGGGAACCAGGCGCGCCCGGTCGACATCCCGCAAGGGGAGTTCTATTTCCCGGCCGTCGACCTCCAGCACCACCTGCTCACCGCGCAAACCCATCAACAGACCCTTGAAATTACGCTGCCCGTTCAGCGGCGCGTGCAGGCGCAGCCGTATCTCACTGCCGCGAAACCGCTCGAAATCGCGCGGTGCGCTCAGCGGCCGATCCAGCCCCGGCGACGACACCTCCAGCATGTAATGCCCCGCGATGGGATCTTCCACATCGAGCACACCGCTGATCTGGTGGCTGACCCGCTCGCAGTCGTGCACCGTGACGCCGTCCTGCTTGTCTATGTACACGCGCAGCGTCTGGTTGTTGCCCTGCGGTACATACTCCACGGCAACCAGCTCGCAGCCGTGCAGCGCCACCGCCGGCTCCAGCAGCTGCCGCAATCGCGCGGTAATTTCCAAGCCCATGACGCCGACCCCGCAAAAACAAAAATGGGCCCAAAGGCCCACTTCAATTCCCCCGTCCAGCGCCAGAACGACGCCGACTGCCTGTATAGACCGGAAACGATTGCTACAGTTCCCGCTCCCCGTACCCGTCCGTTGCCGGGAGCGAGGATGGTCCCGGCGGGTGCCATATTATAGGAATATGACTTATGCATTTCAACAAACAGTTAACTCCATGATAATCAACACGTCACCGCACGCCATCGGGTCTGTGCGGCGTGGAAATAGCGGTTGTGGGCGCCAGCCCCCTCGTCTCCCGGCAGGTCATTCTGACAGAGGAATCCCGCGGTCACAGGATCGACAGATCGCTTCATAGCTAACTATGGATGAATGTCAGGTATCAAACGACTACCGTCATAATAATTATTAAGAATCATTTACGTTTGAAGCCGTGGCTGCATATACTGCCCCTGTCCAAACCTCAGATGGCAATGCGGGCCTATGAGTTGCTCTAATTTCAAGTCACCCTTTCCGGCCGTTACCCATCTACAACGACTGGGCACGCCTGAACTCGTGCTGGTCATGACATTGCGCTTGTGGTTTGCTGCAGCATCCGGACCTGCTGCGAGGGAAACGTCATTTCACTGGCACGATGGCCTAGGTGCTGCAGGCGTGTCGAAAGAGGGCATGATGGCGTTTCATGATTTGATGGAAGCAATTGTGCTCGAGACGCGCAAACCGCTTGATTTCAGGACCAGGCATTGTCCCCATCTCAGTCGTGATGAGGGCCGACTGCTGCAGATCATCCGCCTGATGCAGCATGGCGGGAGAACCGAGACGGTCGCCATTCTCTCGGCCTGGATGTCTCCCTTCGGTCGCCGTATCGCAGGCAAGCTCGCCCTGCGGTTGTCGGTAGAGTTGACTCATGCAGGCCTGACCCTATCCTCACGTTCGGTAATTATTTCGTACGATGATGATGGTACCTGCTCAACCCCGCCTGCGGATCGAATATCGATGCATCTGCACTGAACGCCTACCTCACTGCGGCAAAGTTACACGGATGTTCGTTTCGATGATTCTCAGCGTTTTACGCATGTACCCATGCTTTCCCCGCATACGCGGTTCGACGGGAACACATTAATCATCACCTTGTTTACAGTTGCGGTGACCTGGCGACGACGAGGCATGCCACCAGCGGCGCGAGCGTACGCGGGCGCCAGGCAAGCGTGAATGCGACCATCAGGGCCGCCGCGGCGAGGGCCATGATCCACACCAGGGACGCCATCGAGGCGTGGTCCGCAAGCAGGCACAAGGCCAATGACGCGATCAGTCCCGCCGCGCCCAGCACGCGCATCGTCACCGCCGGGCGCGACGGCAAGGCACGCTGGCCGGCGACCTGCTGCCAATGGGCCTGCATGGCGAGCGCCAGCCAGGCCAGACCGAGTGCATTGCACACGAATGCAGCGGCGAGCAGCAGTGCCTCAGGCATGATCCGCCTCCGGCAGCATGTCCTCGCGATCAGACACGATGTCGCCCTGTTCCGCCGCGGTCCCGGTGGCACGTGCCCGCCGGCGCAGACGCAGAGCCGCCATCACTGCGAGACCCGCACTGACCAGCATGGCGAGATCGAATCCCGCCACCGGCCAGTAGCCCTCCCCGATGGTCCGCAGCAGATGATCGCCGGTGGTGATCCAGTTCAGCAGCACCGCCAGCACGGCGAGGCCGGCCACGGCCCAGCACTGCTCGGCCCAGGCCGGCGCGATGCACGCCTGCAGGACCGGCGCCGTGCGCCAGTACGCATGCGCGAGCGCCGCCAGCCAGGCGAACCAGAATATGCGTTCCTCCCAATCGCCGCGGTGCGCCAGGTCGGCGGGCAACAGCCGGTTGGCCACCAGGATCGAGAGCGTCGCCACCAGCATGCCGGTGACGGTGGTCACGGCGAGCGCGTCGACCCAGCGCGAACCTGAAATGCCTTGGCCCGCATGCTGGCGCTTGTGCTTCTCGACGAAAAAGATGAAGCCGGTCGCGATGCAGACGCAGCCGGCCAGGCCGCCCAGCAGGTAGAACCAGCGCAGCAGCCAGTGCTCGAAATGCTGCAGGTGCAGCCCGGCAAGGAAATCATTGATGCCGGTGACCACGGTGGCCGGCGGTTCCTCGTAGATTACCCGGCCGGTGGGGCCCTCGAAGTGCACGCCCTGCCCCACCAGTGTGACCCGGTCGCTGCCGGCGCGGTAGATGCTGACGTAGCTGCTCGCATCCCCGAGGTGATTGATCTCCAGGTAGCCCACGTCGCCGGGCATTTCGCGCGCGGCCCAGCGTCGCCTGGCCTCGTCCACCATCGCGTCCACCGATGCCAGTGCCGCCGGCGTTCCGGATGGTTCGAAGGCCAGTCCCTTAGCTGCCGCCTCGGCCTGCTGATGTGCCTGCGCCATGGGTTTCAGCATGGTCTCGGTCACCGGGAAGTATATGCCGGCAAAAATGATCAGTCCGGTCAACGCGAAAAAGAAGTGGAACGGCAAGGCCACCACCCCGGTCAGGTTGTGCAGGTCCAGCACACTGCGCCGGGGCTGCTTTTTCGGCCGGAAGGTGAACAGTTCGCGGAAAATCCTGCGGTGGATCACCACGCCGCTGACCAGCGCCGCCAGCATCATCAGGGCCGCCAGGCCGATGATCCAATAGCCGAGGTCCTTCCAGTGAAGATGCAGGCTGTAGTGCAACGGATAGAAGAAGTCGGTGCCGATGTTGAGCTGGTCGTCGCGCAGCATCCTGCCGTCGCGCGGGTCGATGGTCGCCCAGCCATGCACATGCTGGTGCTCGTCGGATGCATCCTTGGGCTTGTTGGGGATCGGAAACTCGCCACCGAGGGCCAGCACCGGATCGCGGTGCGTGGTGTAGGCCCACAACGACGACAGCTTGAGTGTATCAGGGCGCGGGAGATCGCCGATCACACGCTCGGCGGTGGCCTCCATGTCGTCCGGATGAGGCTTGAGATCGCGGAACACCGGCGCCAGCACTTTGTCGTACGACGGCATCGCCTGCGGTGCGAAGCGCGTCTCGGGGATGGCCCAGCGGTCGATCTCGCGGTCGAACACCGACAGTGCCCCGAAGAAGAAGGCCGCCATCAGCACGAACCCCAGCACCAGGCCGAACCAGGTATGCAGCCACGCCATCGAGAGACGGAAGGACGGGAACATCGGAGATGTCTCCTATACTGATTTCACTGACGTCAAATCAGAAATCGCGATATGGTCCATGCCGAGCCGGTCATCAGAGCACCCACGCCGGTCAGAAGTGCCCATACCTGCACGATGCCTTCCGCGGCGAATGACCAGCAGAATACGGTCAGAAAGACGAGAAACGCGAGCATCATCGTCAGGCTGTACGCGTCATTGAACGACACACCAAAGGCGGGCAACAGGGCAATACCCATCGCAGCAAATCCCCAGGTGAATACATATCCGCCGAGCAGGCTGGCGGCGATGCGCAAGAAAACGAGGCGTGGAACGGCGAGTGTCTCGGTGGCCATACTGCTCCCGTTGCATTCATGACATTCTGCGTCTGCTGGCAACCTCGTGATGTCGCCGACGCCTATTCGCGTATAATAATTATTCTCAATCGTATCAGTGCCCGGAACTCGATTGCAAGCATCAACACTATGTCGGCGGCCCGGCCGGCAGACAGGTTGATGTCATCTATTTGAATTATTGATTGAATTCGTACTGCCCGCGATAGTAGAGACCAGCCCATTCCTGAGCGGATTCATCGAGGAAACTCCCCGCTTCACCACGGTACTGAAGTACACAGAGCTGAATCTCCGATTTTGCGGCAAGCGGCGACCCGGTCCATCGTCATGCGGTAACAGCAAGATACAGAGATAGCTTAGAAAGCACTGGCGAGCGGCTTGGTGCCGATGCGGTTCATACAGGAACATGCAAGTCTTGCGGGTGATGACCATGAAGTTATCCTGCGGCATTCTGAAGCGCAGGAAACGCAATTTGGACAATCATGGGGGGATTATGACTGCAGACAGAACAATGGGGACCGCTTCCTGATCGCGCCGTTTTATCCCGTGGAGCTTATGTCCGTTTCCAGCTGATCGCCGATCGACGCCACCAGCACCTTGTCGACGCGGTGACCGTCCATGTCCACCACCTCGAACCGGTAGTTGTCCAGGGAAAAATATTCGCCTGCGGCCGGGACATGCCCGAATTGGTGCAGTACAAGTCCGGCAAGTGTGTGGAATGACGCGTCCTGCGGGAGCGTGTGCAGCCCGAGGAGATCCCGCACCTCATCCACCGGCAGGCTGCCGTCAAGCAACCATGTCCCGTCCTCCCTGCGGACACTCTGAGGCTCGCCTTCTTCCACATTTTCGGCGATTTCACCCGCAATCGAAGTCAGAATATCGGTCGCGGTCACCAGCCCCTGCACACCGCCGTATTCGTCCACCACCACGGCCATGGGCACCTCAACCTGACGCAGTTGCTCCAGGGCGTTGAGCGCCCGGATATCCTCATGCACGAACAAAGGCTGCAGCAGCACTCCCCTCACATCGAGCGGATGTCCGTCGAGCACCTGCGCCAGAAGATCGCGCACCTGAACCACCCCAAGCACCTCGTCGAGCTCTCCCCGGCTGACCAGAAAACGGCTATAAGGACTGTCCCGCAGCAGGGGGCGGATGTCCTGTTCTGCCGTCTCGATGTCGAGCCACATGATATCGACCCGCGGCGTCATCAGGGCCTGGATGGGCCGGTCGGCGAGACGCATCACGCCGCGAATCATGTCGCGCTCGGCGTGCTCCACCACACCGGTGTCGGCCGCCTCGGAAATCAGGGATCTGATCTCCTCGTCGGTAATCTTGTGCGTCGATACGGCGTGACGCCCCAGCAGACGGAGCACAAACCGGGTGGAAGCATCAAGCACCACCACCATAGGTGTAAACAATGACGCCAGCACGCGCATGGGCAGCGATACCACGGATGCGATGCGCTCCGCGTTCGCCAACGCGATGCGCTTGGGAACCAGCTCACCCAGAATGAGCGAAAAATAAGTAATTCCCGCCACGACTATCGCCAGCGCCAGGATCTCGCTCACTGATTCAAGCCACGTGAAACCGGCCAGCCACCCCGATAGAGACGCTGCCAGGGTCTTTTCTCCATATGCCCCGGCAAAGATACCTATCATGGTAATACCGATCTGTACCGTCGACAGAAATGGCCCGGGGGATTCGGCGAGACTCAAGGCGTTCCGGGCCGCATTGCTCCCTGCATCCGCCATGGCCTTGAGTCGCGCACGACGTGATGAAAGTACCGCGAGCTCGGACATGGCGAAGAAGCCGTTGAGCAATATCAACAGCAGCAGGACAACCAGTTCCCAGGGGAACATGATGGATCAGCCGACCGTGATATCCGGCACGCGGACCGCAGCGTACGACGGAACTTCACCGTTTGGCGGATACAAGAAGCCTCGTAGCAGAGTGAAAAGCAGGTGATTGCGAACTGTATGCGCCATGGCTACATCGCCGTCATGCCTTGTTGGTCGGGCCCGCGCGATAGCCCTCGGCAAATCCCCTGTTAAATCCGGCAAGAGAATCTCTGGCTTTCGTGACCAGAATCAACCCTGCGGCGACCAGGCCGAGCAGGATCGCGGCTTCAGCACCCAGCGCGGTGTAGATCCCGTAGCCGATCGCACCAGCCACGATTGCGACAAGGCAGATCATCAGCAGATAGCTGGCCACCGTGGAAACCAGGTCGAAATTGGTGACCAGAAATAGGACCAGCAAGACAGCTATTCCTACCGGAAAGAACAAGTCCATAGCAAGCCGCTTCAAATGTGAGGAGTTTTCATTATGAACAATTTGAGTCATGTATGTCCATCATGTTTGTCTCGCTGAATGTCTAACCCTTGCTGCATGGAACAAATTGTCCTGCATTTTTCCGCACCGCCCTGCATAACGTCTGCTACCGAAAGAACTCCGCTTTCGCATGATCCTGAACCTGTTTTCAGGCAGTTATTCACGCCTGAAACCATCCACTGATCATCTGCTGATCGACTGATTGAGTTAGGTAAAACGCGGTCAAGTTCCCACGCATTTCGCTTTGGATAGTGATTAATAAATGCGCATGAATTGCCGCTAACCATATTCGAGAGTCATGTGCGCGTATACATACAGGAGAGCGTCTCAATGAAAAAAATTACAGCATTAACCATGGCGTCAGCCGCCTCGCTGTTCGTGGGTGGCACAGCCATGGCGGCTCCCATAGGGGGCTACGACGCATGGACGGTATCGAGCGGAACAATCACTGCGACCTGCCCGGCAGGCCATACCTGTTCCAATCTGGATGCGACGGGTAACGGCATTCTTCAGCAGCGGGTTACGGATAGCGCGGATACGACCGTCTCCTATTTCAGGACGATCGTGACGGATGAAGGCGCGACTGCGACCGATCTTGCCTCGGTACAGGCGCTGGGTTTCAGGATTGAGGGGATGGTGGGCGCCGAGGATGGCTCGGGCAACTATGTCAACCGCAGCGTGATCAAGGCCGGCACTCAGCTTGGCAACGATGCGATGTCGACCGCAGCCGAAGTAGGCCAAGGCACTCTGATCGGAATAGCACACTTTATCGCGGATCAGGAACAGGGCCTGGGTGCAACCACCCGCAGGATGGACTGGCATTTCCATGAGAACGGTGTCAACTACCTCGAGTTGAATCATTACTCCACCAGCGGTGTCGCGGATGACGGTCCTGGCGGCACAAACGCGGGCACAGGAAATGAGGGCGCGGTGACAGTACGTCGCTCCGGCAACCTGTCATCGGCCGGAACGCTGACCCTCGATCCGGGCGGTGCCAATGAACAAACACTGGCCTATGCGACAGGCGGCAGCGTTACCGCTGTCTGGCTGACGCAGGCCGCATCAGGCGTTGGTGTAGGTGTGACTGGCGCCCTGAGTCGCACGCTGGGTGTTCAGCGATATACCGCCATAACGACTAACGGCAAGACCAACGCCGGCGGCACAAGCATTTCGCAGAATAATGCTGACGGTGTCGGTGCTTTCGTAGCAACCAGCAATGGCGCCGACCTTGAGATCAGCGGCACGCAGTGGGGATGGGACACGGTGTTGTTTGGCACGCAGCCGCAGGAGTATTTCGCAAACTCGACCAACGCGGGATTGCGAGCGCCAGATGCCCCCGGCACCTTCGCCAACGACTACATCCTGCCCTGATGGCGTACCGAACATCGCAATGCGATAGGAGAACAATATGAATCGTAAGTATCTACTCAAGGTGGCGCTGGCAACGGCAGGGGGACTTTTTGTATCGAACGCAGCCGTGGCCGGCTCTGCCGCCTCACATAACGCCCCGTTAAGCTTTGATCAGTACTCGGTTGCCAGCGGTGTGATTACCGACACCTCGACGGAATGTTCCACCACCTGGACTTGCGTCACGCTGGATGCCACCAGCGCGGGCATGCTGATGCAGCAGATCACCGATCCTGGCACCGGCGTCTCCTTCATCCGCACCATTACGGTGGATGAAGCCGCGACCGGAACCACTGCGAGCGGCCTCGAGTTCTGGCAGGAGACACAGTCGTTGACCAGCGGTGTCAATACCAATAATGTCGCTGTCTCACTGGGTATCGTAGAGAATGGCATGGACTTCCGCATGAAGCTCTTCGAGGCTTCATTCCGCAGTGATGGCGACATCACGGTCCCGACCAGCGGCGGCGGCGGCGCTGAAATGTATATTAACCAGCAGATCAGCAGCGCCGGCCAGACCTTCCAGCAGGATGGCGTCAATGGCAATGCGCGTCAGCGCATCGACCAGGTCATGGGCACCAATCCCGGCATGTTCACCTATGCATCCATCGATGGCACTGCATTCATGCCGACAGCGGGCGGGACCCTGGGCGGCACGGTAATGCCCTCACTCGCCTATGCGTCGACCGATGGCCTGAGCGTGGTGTGGATGGGTGCCGACATGCCCGGAAATGCGGCGGCGACTGCCCGTCAGTTCGGATATCAGAGGTACAGCAACTGGGGCACGGTTGCCGTGACCAATCCGGGCACCACCTCCCCGGGCGGCACATCGACCTATATGTCCCTGGGCCCGTCGGCCACGTTCACCGATAACGGTTCGTGGGATTGGGATGCTGCGCTGTGGGATCTGGGCGGTGCACCCACTGGCCCTTGACAGGGCCGGGTATCCGTCAAGCTGCAGCCTGATAGTAGTTGAAAGAAACGGTCGGCTCTGCCCATGGATGGGTGGACCGACCGTTGAATTTTTTCCTTCTGTGTAGCCCGGGAAGTCCCGCCTGGCGTAGTCACATAGCTGCCGGCCTGATGAATGCCCGAATGCATTCATGCCGCCGACATGGCACGGTAACCGATCATTTCCATCGATTCGGAAACCATATCAAGAATTTCCTCCCGTACCTGCCGGGGCACCTGATCACCGCCCATATCTATCTTTCCTGACCGGAAAAACTGGGGATTGCGCGAGGTGGCGCGCATGCGCCCGATACTGGTTTCATCAACGATCCTGTCGAGCACGCCATCATCGGTATCTGCGTGCAGAAAAGTGAATATTTCCTGCAGCACCGTCCTGCGATCTGCCACCAGATTCTCATAGCAGACCAGGTGCACATTGTTCCGCCCTGCAGCGAAATCATGCCAGCGGGCGACATTCTGCTTGAATTGCTGCGCGGCCTGGCGCAGCCATCCCGCGAGGTCGCCGTACTGGGTGACAATCTGGCTGTGGCGCGGATCGTTTTCTTCACGCGCGAGGCGCAGGTTATGATGCCATGCCGACAAACCCTGATCGATGGGGTTGCGGAAGATGGCGATAAGCCCGGGCTGATCAAACAGCTCGTTAAAGAATTCAAGATTGGCAATGATGTTGTTATCGTTGGCCCCGATGATCGTCTTGCCTTTTGCCGCGTCGCGCATCATGGTTTCGATTGCCGAACGGAATATCATGTTGACGCTTTCGCCCCCCACCAGGCTGGCCCCCTGCCCGCCGGTCCGTCTGTCTACCTGCTGCAATACTTTATTGAATTCCCCAAACACCCATTTGAGTCCCTCGTGCAGGAATCGAGAGTCATACTCCGATGGACACGATACCTGAGGATGCAGATTCAGCGCGCGCTGCAACAGCGTCGTCCCCGACTTGGGAGGACCAAAGCAGAAAAACAGTTGACTTGGTTGTGGCCTGATTTCCAAATCAATCATTACCGTTACTAATTTATGGACTTATGCGTACCCTGAACTATGTCGGACACGCTGATAACAGAAATAAATAACGACGAAACAGACTGCGGAGTTCCCTATTCTAATTCGTGCCGTGATTGATGCAAGTGATGAACCGGCGGGTATCAGCGAGATATCACATGAAACGTAATTACTTATTACCGCAGTGATGTATTTGAAGCGACTATCTCAATGCGATCACTGATCTCATTGGAGGCTGGGGAATGTATCTTCCGTTATCCGCACACTCAATATGCACAGACCGCACGCTGCACGACGCTCTTTCATACATGCGGGTGCCTCGCCCGTCAGCTCGCCCTCATGCATGGCGACAGCCGGGACTTTCCTACGTGGGGACTCGCAATCAACGTTAAAGGCTCACTTGCGATGGTCTCTGCAGTACATTTGGTCTCGCATCGATACCGCATGGCGAGCATGACGCCGCAGCCATGCCGAGGCGTGAGGATATAAGACTGATAAATCCACGGAAATGCTATGACAAAAGAAAGATGGTAGCGGGGGCTGGATTTGAACCAACGACCTTCGGGTTATGAGCCCGACGAGCTACCAGGCTGCTCCACCCCGCACCCGACTTGGGAGGCCTATAGTACAGAACACAGGCGCCGTTATCAAGCCTCAGCCAATCAAGGCGCCTGGCGCTCAAGGATCACGAAGGCCACGGCATACTGCTCCTCGTCGGAAATGGACACATGGCTGCAGGAGATACGCGCCTCGTGACAAAGGGTTGCGGCGCGACCGCTGTAGGACAGGCTTGGCTTCCCACGCTCATCATGCTCCACACAGATCTGCCGCAGATGCACCCCTGCGCCCAGCCCGGTACCGAGCGCTTTGGCCACCGCCTCCTTGACCGCAAAACGCTTGGCCAGAAAGCGGGCGGGATGAAAAATATCGCGATATTGTTCGAACTCGTGTTCTGTCAGTATCCGCCGCGCGAAGCGGTCGCCGTACCGCTCAAGGTTTGTCTGCATGCGCATCACTGACACGATGTCAGTCCCGATCCCGTGGATCATCGGCGCGCCTCGATCATCAACCGTTTCATTTCGCGCACCGCCTCCTGCAGGCCCGTGAACAGTGCGCGCGCCACGATGGCGTGTCCTATATTGAGTTCGCGCAACCCGGTTATCGCGGCGATCGGCTTGACGTTATGGTAGCTAAGACCATGCCCGGCGTTGACCTGGATGCCCGCCGCGACCCCGGCTTGCACCACCCTCCGTATGCGGTCCACCTCTCCCTTCATCGCGCGATTATCGACGGCGTCGGCGTAATGTCCGGTGTGGATCTCGACCGCGGGGGCGCCGGCACGCACCGCCGCCTCGAGCTGGGCGATATCGGCGTCGATGAACAGGGAAACAATGCAGCCGGCAGCGGCAAGGCGTTCGCAGGCGACCTTGATCTTCGCCTCCTGCCCCGCCACGTCGAGACCGCCCTCCGTGGTCAACTCCGCGCGGCGCTCCGGCACCAGACAGCAGTTATGCGGGCGGATGCGCTCGGCATAGGCCAGCATCTCCGGGGTCACAGCCATCTCGAGATTCATGCGCGTCTGCAGGATGTCCCGCAGCGCCTCGACGTCACGCTCCTGAATGTGACGGCGGTCCTCCCGCAGGTGCAGGGTGATGCAATCGGCGCCGGCCTGCTCGGCCTCGATCGCCGCCTGGATCGGGTCGGGATAGCGTGTGCCGCGCGACTGCCGCAGCGTTGCAATATGGTCGATGTTCACACCCAGCAGGATGTCCTGGTCCAGCGCCGTCATGCGCGCCCCCCGCCTTCCATTGTCAATTCAGTTTCGGTCTCCGCCACTCGGCCGCCGACCCGCCGCCGGAACAATTTCCGGCTGGCCAGCGGCCGCCCGCCCAGTCTCGCCTCGAGCGCGGTGCGTAACAGGCGTTTCGCCTCGTGCAGATGGACGGCGTCGTGCAGCTCCCCCGCGCCAACGCCAGAAGACTGCCGCCATGCAGGCGCATGGGCCGCGCATGCGCGGCATACTCTGCTGCCTCTTCCCGCACCGTATGGGGCATCGCCACGGCGTCTTCGTGGACCGGTCCGCGCTCGGGATAATAATAATACATCGCGTCAGGCAGGATCGGGGTACCGCCCATGATCTCGCGGTCGAGCACCAGGCCATAGCCCAGCTCGCGCAGCAGTGTGAGCTCGAACTGGCGCAGGACCGACTGTTCTGCTTCTGCAGCGATCTCCGGCGAAGCCAATCGGCGCAGCGCCGCCTCGTAGATGGCGAAAAGCCCCGGATGCGGGTCATGGCGGTGCAGCAGCCGCATCAACAGTTCATTGAGATAGAAACCGCTGATGAGCGCGCGCCCGCCGATGCTTGCGCTGTCGCGGATCTCGACCGCGGTCAGGGAACCCAACTCCCCGCGCAGGGTCCAGCTTGCAAGCAGTGGCCGGAACGGCTGCAGAAGTCCATGCATGCGCGATTTCGGCCGACGCGCCCCGCGTGCGACCAGCGCGATGCGTCCCTGACCGGCGGTCAGCAATTCTATTATCAGACTGCTGTCCCGATACAGCCGGTAGTGCAACACATAGGCCTGTTCCAGCACTCCCCTGGCATGCGTATTCGACGGCGCCTCCATCACCATAGCCTCAGTCGCCGTAACCCAGGCTGCGCAGCGCGCGCTCATCGTCCGACCATTTTTCCTTGACCTTGACCCATAGCTGCAGATACACCTTGGCGCCGAACAGTCGCTCCATCTCCACCCGGGCCTGGGTGCCGATCTGCTTCAGCATGTGTCCCTGCTTTCCGATTACGATCGCCTTCTGCGCATCGCGCTCAACCCAGATCACCGCACCGATGGACGTCAGCCCGCCCTCTTCCTTGAACTGCTCGATCTCGACCGTTACCGCATAGGGAAGTTCATCTCCGAGCAGGCGCGTAAGCTTTTCACGCACCAGCTCCGCTGCCAGGAATCGCTCGCTGCGATCGGTCACCTGTTCCTCGGGGAACAGCGGCGGAGACTCCGGCAGCAGCCGGCACACCTCGTTTTCAAGGGCATCCGTCTGCATGCCGTGCGTCGCGCTCACGGGAACGACGGCGGCAAAGTTACGTTTTTCGCTCATCCGGGCGATATACGGCAGCAGATGTTCCTTGTCCTTCAGGCGGTCGACCTTGTTCAGCACCAGGATCACCGGGACGCTCACAGATTCCAGAAGATCGAGCACGTGATCATCCTCTTCCTGCCATTTCTGGCACTCGGTCACGAACAACACGACGTCGACGTCGGTGATCGCGGCCGTAGCCGCACGGTTCATCACGCGATTGATGGCGTGCCGTACGCCGCGGTGCAAACCGGGCGTATCGACATAGATGGCCTGGACCGAGGGGGTCGACTTGATCCCCAGGATGCGGTGCCGCGTGGTCTGCGGCTTGCGCGACGTGATGCTGATCTTCTGCCCCAGGATCCGGTTCAACAGCGTGGATTTGCCGACGTTCGGCCGGCCCACGATGGCGATATAACCGCAGCGATGCATCACCGTACTCCGCACGAAGATTCCGAACACATCGGCCGCGGGAGCGCGGTGCAGGCGTCTGTTACTCGTATCGCGGACATGTCAGGACCGCTCCTGCAAAAGCTGCAGTGCCTTGCCGGCCGCTTCCTGCTCGGCCTTGCGCCGGCTGCTCCCTTCGCCGGACAGGACCTCATCCAGTCCGGCAACCCGGCATTCGACGCGAAACATCTGGTCGTGATCCTGTCCCGCAACGTTCAGCACCTGATATTCCGGCAGCGGCAGCCTGCGCCCCTGCAGGTATTCCTGCAGACGCGTCTTTGGATCCTTCGCCGCACGGTCCGGGGAAACGCTCGTGATCTCCGCATTGAACACCGCAAGGATCAGCTCGCGCGCGGCATCGTACCCGGATTCCAGATACGCCGCGCCGATCAGCGCCTCCATTGCGCCGGCGAGGATGGAGTCACGGCGAAACCCGCCGCTTTTCATCTCCCCTGGCCCCATCAGGAGCTCATCTCCCAGCTCGAGCTCGCGCGCCCGGCGCGCCAGGGTCTCGCCGTTGACGAGATTCGCGCGCAGACGGCTCAGTGCACCTTCATCCTGCTGTGGAAACATCGCGTACAGGTTCTCGCTGACCACCAGGCTCAGGACCGCGTCGCCGAGGAACTCCAAGCGCTCGTTGTTCGGGCTGCCGTAACTGCGGTGGGTCAAGGCCATGCGCAGCAGATCCTCGCGGGAATAGCGATACCCGAGCCTCTGGCACAGCTTGTCGTAGGACTGCTTCAATCGTCCGACAATGTCACGCTGTCCTCGAAGGAGATCAGCAGACTGACATTGCCATAAAACGGCTCCTGCACCTCGTACTGCACGGTTACCGTCTTTGAATTTGCCTCGTTCCTGACCTTGATGTCGTCCTCTGTTACATGGGTCACGCTGTTGATTTCCAGCCGCTTCAGCAGCCGCGACCGCAGCTCGCCGACCGCAAGTCCCTGCGATTCCTCTTCCGCCAGCGACTGGAGGGAGGAAGTAACGCTGAAATGCTGCAGGTAAATGGGCGTAAGCTTGATCCCGATGTAGGCGAAGAAACCGACCACCGCCAGCACGATCAACAGACTGAGAAACGTCAATCCTTCTTGTTGTTTATCGAATCGTTTCATACCCGGGCTCCCTGACTGGTTGTCCCACAATCATTGCGTCGCACGTCGCGGCGTGAATCGTACTCAATTGAGCATGTCGCCGATGCGGTTCCAGGTAATGCCGCCTCTGGCGGAATCCCAGTTCATCCATATCATAAACGCTTTCCCGACCTGATTCTCTTCCGGCACCGTGCCCCAGTAACGGCTGTCGTTGCTGTTGTCGCGGTTGTCTCCCATCACGAAGTAATGATTCTCCGGCACGATAAACTCCCCCTCGGCGATACGGCGGGTGTTCTCGACCAGGATTTCGTGCTTGACCTCGCCCAGCTGCTCGGTGCGCAGGCTGGCCCCGCTCATGCCCAGACCGGCGCCAACGCCGGCGTAGATGCCGACATATTCCTGCGTCGCCCTTTCGCCGTTGATATACACCGTCTTGTCGCTGTAGCGGACGCGGTCGCCCGGGAGCCCGACGATGCGCTTGATGTAGTCGGTGGCGGGATCCTTGGGAAAACGGAATACCACGATGTCCCCGTGCCGGGGCGCACCGATATCGATGATCTTGGCGCCCACCACCGGCAGGCGGATGCCGTAGGAAAATTTGTTTACCAGGATAAAATCCCCCGCCAGCAGGGTCGGCATCATGGAGCCCGAGGGGATGCGGAACGGCTCGACCAGGAACGACCGCAGCACCAGTACGACCAGGATAATGGGGAAAAAGGAGCGCGCATACTCCACCAGCAGGGGCTCCTTGCGGATCCGCTGGAGCTGCTCCTCGCCGGCGTCCTGCCCGCCGCTCTGCGTCAATGCAGCGGCAGCGCGTTCCCGGCGCGGCCGCAGCGCATAGGCATCGAGCGCCCAGATCAGCCCGGTCACCAGCAGGGCGAGCACCATTACCGCCTGAAAGTCGAAGTTCATTCTTTTTTCCCTGTATGTAGCACCGCCAGAAATGCGTCCTGCGGGATCTCCACCGTCCCGATCTGTTTCATGCGCTTCTTGCCCGCCTTCTGTTTCTCCAGCAGCTTGCGCTTGCGGGTGATGTCGCCGCCGTAGCACTTGGCGGTGACGTTCTTGCGCAGCGCCTTCACGGTCTCGCGCGCGACGATGCGCGCACCGATCGAGGCCTGGATGGCGACGTCGAACATCTGGCGCGGGATCAGTTCGCGCATCTTCTCGGTCAGCTCGCGGCCGCGCTGGTTGACGCGCTCGCGATGGAGGATGACGGAAAGCGCATCGACGCGGTCGTTGTTGATCAGCAGGTCGAGCCGGACCAGATCGGCGGCCTGATAACGGTTGAAACTGTAATCGAACGACGCGTAGCCGCGACTGACCGACTTGAGGCGGTCGTAGAAATCCATCACCACCTCGCTCATCGGCAATTCGTAGGTGAGGATCACCTGGTTGCCATGGTATTCCATCTTCTTCTGCACGCCGCGCTTCTCCACGCACAGATTGATCACCGGCCCCAGATAAGCCTGCGGCACCAGGATGTCCGCACTGATGATGGGCTCGCGGATCTCGCTGATCTGACCCACGTCGGGCAGCTTGGAGGGATTGTCCACCTCGCGCACCTCGCCCTTGGTCGTCAGCACCTCGTAGACCACGGTCGGCGCGGTGGTGATCAGGTTGAGGTTGTATTCGCGCTCGAGGCGCTCCTGCACGATCTCCATGTGCAGCATGCCGAGGAAACCGCAGCGGAAACCGAAGCCCAGCGCCTGCGAGGTCTCCGGCTCGTAGAACAGCGAGGAGTCGTTCAGGCGCAGCTTGCCCAGGGCCTCGCGCAGCGCCTCGTAGTCTTCGGCGTTGATCGTGAACAGCCCGGCGAATACCAGCGGCTTGATCGCCTTGAAGCCGGGCAGCGGCTCGCGCGCCGGATTCTCAGCGAGGGTGAAGGTATCCCCCACCGGCGCCCCGTCGACCTCCTTGATCCCCGCGATCACGAAGCCGACCTCGCCCACGTTCAGGCAGCGCGTTTCCTTGCGCTTCGGGGTGAATATTCCCACCTTCGTGCACGGATAGGCCCGCCCGGTCGACATCACGGTGAGTTTCTTGCCGACATCGAGCCGGCCCTGCATGACGCGCACCAGCGAGACGACGCCGAGATAATTGTCGAACCAGGAATCGATGATCAGGGCCTGCAGCGGCGCACTCTCTTCACCACGCGGCGGCGGGATCCGCTTGACCAGTTCCTCCAGCAGATCGTCGATCCCCAGCCCGGTCTTGGCGCTGATGCGCACGGCCCCAAGCGCCTCGATGCCGATGATATCCTCGATCTCCTGGATCACCCGCTCGGGATCGGCCGTCGGCAGGTCCATCTTGTTCAGCACCGGCACCACCTCGAGGCCCTGCTCGAGGGCGGTGTAGCAGTTCGCCACCGTCTGCGCCTCCACCCCCTGCGAGACGTCCACCACCAGCAGCGCGCCTTCGCAGGCGGCCAGCGAACGCGACACCTCGTAGGCGAAATCGACGTGCCCCGGGGTATCGATGAAGTTGAGCAGGTAGGTCACCCCGTCCCGCGCGGTATAGTCGAGCGAGACGCTCTGCGCCTTGATCGTGATGCCGCGCTCGCGCTCCAGATCCATCGAATCCAGGATCTGGTCCTCCATCTCGCGCTCGCTCAAACCTCCGCAGCGCTGGATGATGCGGTCGGCGAGGGTGGATTTCCCGTGATCGATGTGGGCGATGATCGAAAAGTTACGGATGTGCCGCATGTATGGCGAATTCTTCCCGGTCCATAAAGAAAAAGGGGAGCGCGCCTTGCGCTCCCCTTTCTATCATAACAGAGCCGGTAATTATCAGACAGCTTACTGCTTCGCGTCCTCTTCCAGCTTCAACGCCAGGAAAATGGGACTGCCGCGGCGCTGCACCAGGACTGGCACCGCCTTGCCGGCCGGCAGGTCCGCCACCAGCTTCTTTAACTGCTCCACGCTTCCCACTTCGACGTTGTTGAACTGCAGGATGACATCGCCCCGGCGAATCCCGGCCTTGGAGGCGGGGCCGCTTTCGGTCGCATCGACCAGCACGCCGTTCTTGCCGTCCAGCTCCTGTTTCTGATCCGGGGTCAGGTCCGCCACCGTGATCGCCAGGCGTTTGATCCGGGTGCTGTCGCCATCGCCGCCTCCGGCGGCGAGATCGAGCTCCTCCTCCTCCGGCAGCTCGCTGATCATGACCTTGAGGGTCAGCGGCTTGCCGTTGCGAATCACCTTGAGCGGCAACTTGGCCCCGATCTTGGACACGCCGACCATGGGCGGCAAGGCGCCGGAACTCTCGACCTCCTTGCCGTCGAACTCGACGATGACGTCGCCGACCATCACGCCCGCCTTCTGCGCCGGGCTGTCAGGCAGCACGCGCGCGACCAGGGCGCCGATCGGCTTGGACATGCCGAAGGATTCCGCCAGGGCGCGGTCAACATCCTGGATCAGGATGCCCAGCCAGCCGCGCGTGACATGCCCCTCGCTGCGCAACTGGTCGACCACGCTCATCGCGATATCGATCGGGATTGCGAACGACAGCCCCATGAACCCGCCGGTGCGGCTGAAGATCTGCGAGTTGACCCCGACGACCTCGCCGTCAAGGTTGAACAGCGGTCCGCCCGAATTGCCGGGATTGATGGCGACGTCGGTCTGGATGAACGGGACGTAGTTCTCGTTGGGCAGGCTGCGGCCCTTGGCGCTGACGATACCCGCCGTCACCGAGTGCTCGAAACCGAACGGCGAGCCGATCGCCAGCACCCAGCTGCCCACCTTGAGGTCGGACGAGCTGCCGATCTTGACCACCGGCAGCTTGTCGGCGTCGATCTTGAGCAGGGCGACATCGCTGTTCTTGTCACTGCCCACGACCTCCGCGACGAACTCGCGCCGGTCGCTCAGCCGAACGACGATCTCATCCGCATCCCGGATCACGTGGTTATTGGTGAGCACATAGCCGTCGGCGGAGATGATGAAGCCGGAGCCGAGGGATTTCTCGTCGAATTCCTCGCCGCCACCTCCACCACCACCATCGCCGCCGCGGTCGCCGAAAAAGCGCCGCAGGAAATCGTCGAACGGCGGCTGTTCGGGCATCGACTCCCCGTGCGGGTTGCGAAACTGTTCCTGCTTGATCTTGGTGGTGGTGCTGATATTGACGACGGCCGGGCTGCTCTGCTCCACCAGCTCGGTGAAATCGGGCAGATCCTTGATCGCCGCCCCGGCGCTCGCGGCGGCCATCAGCATCACCAAGGCTGCGCCGTACGACATCCGCCACCCTTTCATCAAACCCGCATTACGACTCATGTCCACTCCTGTGTTGTTGCGTTACTTCAATTCTGTCCTTGCGCCGGTAATCGCGCATGATGTCATCCACCGCGACCGTCCGGTCGGGATCGTCCGCGTCCGCAAAGCCGATCAGGCTCGGCTGATGGCGCGGATCCTGGGAGATGGACCGGGTATAACGGCGCAGCCAGGCAAAGCCCAGCAGCAGTCCCAGCACTCCGCACACCGCCGCAGCCCCCTCGCGCGTTTCCCACGCGAGCGCGTCCGCCAGCATCCCTCCGGCCGCGCCGCCCAACAGCAGAAAGACCAGCGGCATGGCATATACCGCGAACGAGGTCCGCACCAAAGTGCCGTCCTCGAGTCCGATTACGACCATTTCACCGCTCTCGGCCCCGATCGTATTGATCACGCGGACGCGGCTGGTGCGGTTTCCGAACACCTTGGCGAGAACCCCGGTTCCGCAACCCTTCTGCGCGGCGCAACTGCCGCAGGTGGTCTTGCGCTGGGTTTCCACCCAGGCAAATTTCCCCTCGGTCGAGATCACCTGTGCCGTTTCCGTCATCATCAGCGTGGCATCGGTATTACGGGATAACCCGGTATTTCGTTCGACAGCACTGTCAGCAGGCGGACGCCGCCAGGCGGCGTCATCCGGTGTGTTTCTGGATTACAGAGGGGGATTGCACGGGGATGCGTCACAGTATGTGAGCGGCGGCGATGACGGGAAACCCGGGAATCTGGCTACCGATCCCTAATTCCCGGATCCGTAGCCGACCAGCTGTACATAGGACAGCATCGCCTGGGTGTCCGCAGCCCCGGGGGCGTAGCGGTGGGAATTCACCAGATAATCGTACAGGTCGGTTGTCGCCACCGAGACATCCTCGCTCACCGCCACGCTGGAACGACGCGCGGGGGCCTGCTCCGCGGGTCTGGCCGCGGCGAGCACGGTGACCGTCGACTGCTTCGCGCGGACCGCCGGCGCGGCCGCCATCTGTACTGCGGGCGGTGTCTGGGCCACAGCCATGTCCGTCGCCGGATCCTGCGCGGCTGCAACCGTACGTGCGGACGCGATGACCGGCCCGGACGGGTTGTGCGATCCGCTGTTCAGTTCCATTACGCCCACCCCGAATACCGCGATCGCGGACAGGGAGGCCGCCAGGGCGAATCCCAGTGTGGCCCGGGTTCTGTGCGACGGTGTCCTGATGGATGTGACAGTGGAGGGTTTGTGACGCGGATTGAAATGAATGGGTTCGTGTTCCAGGGCCAGCGCGACGCGCCCGGCCAGATCCCGCGAAAGGTGACCGGGCAGGCTTCCTTGCATCGTGTCGCGGATCAGATGATAGTTTCGCCAGCGTTCACCCGCCAGATCATCGGTTTTCATCGGCTGGACGACGCGCGGGATGTCACATTCGTCGAGCTCGCCGTCAACCAGCAGTGAGACCTTGTCCGCGTTTCTTTCCATCATGGGCAACACCTGTCGTTTATGGTTATTTTGAACAGATTCAATCCAGCAGGGGCTTCAGCTTGCTGTTGATAACCTCGCGCGCGCGGAATATGCGCGACCGCACGGTCCCCACAGGACAGTTCATCCGCTCCGCGATCTCCTCGTAGCTCAGACCGTCGAGCTCGCGCAGGGTGATCGCAGTACGCAGATCCTCCGGTAATTTTTCGATGGCACTGTGCACCGTATTCTGGATCTCGTCCCTGACCAGGAGGTGCTCGGGGGTCGCGTACTCCTTGAGCTCGGACTCCCCCTCCAGATATCCCGCCTCCTCGGCATCGATGTCCACACTGGGCGGCCGCCGGCCCTGGGTCACCAGATAGTTCTTCGCCGTATTGACTCCGATGCGGTACAGCCAGGTATAAAACGCACTCTCGCCGCGAAAGCTCGGAAGGGCGCGGTACGCCTTGATAAACGCCTCCTGCGCTACATCCATAACTTCACTCTGATCATAGACATAGCGCGATATCAATTTAGTGAGCCTATATTGATATTTCTGTACAAGGATATCAAACGCTTTCTTGTCGCCATTTTGAACACGTTCGACCAGTGCCTGGTCAACATTATTATCGCCCATCCGGGCTGGCCCCTCCCGCAAAGGCTTTGCGCCTTGCTCAAGTGGTATTGACAGTATTGTTATCGTTTAGTTCAGGGTGATTACGTTTCTATTTCAGTCTTTTATGATATATAGCATATGTCCCCGGCGCGAGTGGACCGGATTGTAGCAGATCACCCTGCTGAATCATCTGTAATACCATAATAAAATCAAGGCTTAATACCCCCGCGCATGGATCCGGCCCGGCATTACGATGTACTGATCATAGGGAGCGGCGCCGCCGGCCTCAGCCTGGCACTGCGGCTGGCCCCCTTCGCGCGCATCGCCCTGATCTCCAAGGCAGCCCTGAGCGAAGGCGCGACGCTGTATGCCCAGGGAGGCATCTCGGTGGTGCTCGACAAGGAAGACTCGCTCCAATCCCACATCGAGGACACCTTCAGCACAGGGGCCGGCCTGTGCGATCCCACAGTGGTCGAGTATACCGTCAAACACGCCCGCAGGTGTATCCAGTGGCTGATCGATCAGGGCGTCGCCTTCACGCGCGCCAGCGGATCCGATGCCGGTACGGACTACCACCTCACGCGCGAGGGCGGGCACAGCCATCGCCGCGTGGTGCATGCCGCGGACGCCACCGGCCGCGTGGTTGAAACCACGCTGGAACGGAAGGCGCGCGAACACCCCAATATCACCATCTTCGAATATCACCTGGCCATCGACCTGATCCGGGAGAAGGTGACCGGATCCGACGATGTCCGCTGCGTCGGCGCCTATGTGCTCGACCTGCAAAGTGCCCGGGGGGTCGGCGTCATATCTGCCCGCTGCACCGTTCTCGCCACCGGCGGCGCGGGAAAGGTCTACCTCTATACCACCAATCCGGATATTGCCAGCGGCGACGGCATCGCCATGGCGTGGCGTGCGGGCTGCCGTGTGGCGAACATGGAATTCATCCAGTTCCACCCCACCTGCCTGTACCACCCCAAGGCCAAATCCTTCCTGATCTCCGAGGCCGTGCGCGGCGAGGGCGGCCGCCTGCTGCTGCCCGACGGCAGCCGCTTCATGGACCGCTTCGACCCGCGCGGCGAACTCGCCCCGCGCGATGTCGTGGCGCGCGCCATCGACCACGAGATGAAACGCCTCGGCGTGGAGTGCGTCTTTCTCGACATCAGCCACAAGCCGGCGGACTTCATCCGCGACCACTTCCCCACCATCCAGGAGCGCTGCCTGGAGTACGGCATCGATATCACGCGCGAGCCGATACCGGTGGTGCCGGCGGCGCATTACCTGTGCGGCGGCGTCATGACCGATCTGCACGGGCGCACCGACATCGACGGCCTGTACGCGGTCGGCGAGATGTCCTTCACCGGCCTGCACGGCGCCAACCGCATGGCGAGCAATTCGCTGCTCGAATGCCTGGTGTTCGCCGAAGCCGCCGCCAAGGACATCGCGCGGCGCCTGCCGGAGTTCGCCCCGCCGCGCGCGCTGCCGGCCTGGGATGAAAGCCAGGTGACGGACTCGGACGAAGAGGTGGTGGTGGCGCACAACTGGGACGAGCTGCGCCGCTTCATGTGGGACTACGTCGGCATCGTGCGCACCGACAAGCGCCTGCAGCGCGCCCTGCACCGCACCGAGCTGCTCAAGCATGAGATCGACGAATACTATGGCAATTTCCGCGTCACGCGCGACCTGCTCGAGCTGCGCAACCTGGTGCTCATCGCGGAACTGATCATCCGCTCCGCGCTGCAGCGCAAGGAAAGCCGCGGACTGCATTTCACCCTGGATTATCCGGCAACCGACCAGGCGCACGCGCCGCGCAACACCATACTCACGCCGAAGCACCGCGGCGGCGCGGCGTTTCAGGCGGGATAGGCCGACCCGGCGGAATCGGCGCCGCTCAGGCCGAGCCGGACGCGCAGGCGGCGATAGGTGTCGCTGTCGAGGCTGTCCGGCAGCAGGACGATCGAGCAGCGGCGCCCCCCTGCGAAGTTGAGCACGGTCAATTCCGGATGCACGTAGGAGTCCGGCCGCAGGCGGCACACGCGCGTCCGCCCTCCCCGCTCGATCAGGCGCCATTCGCCATCACGCGCCCACACCAGCGCCACGACGTCGCCGTCCCCGCGCATCAGCACGCGGGCCGAACAGCTCCGTGCAAGACACAGGACGACCAGGATGGCCAGCAGCGCGCCCGTCACGTTCCCGAGCGGCAGAAACGGTATGAACGCCAGCGCCCCGGCATGCGCTGCGCCCAGGTAAAGCGCGAGCCGGCGCGAGCGGCGCAGGTCAAGCCGCAGCGGCGCGGCGTATCCTGGCGATGACATCGCAGACCTCCCGATCGCTCGGCGGCAAGCCCCGAGAAGATATTCCAGCAGCAGCTGGTCCGGGTGTCGAGCAGGCGCCGGAACGCCGCCCGTTCGGCGTCCGCTGCGCCATCGTAGGCGTGATCGAGGTACGCCTGCAGCAGCAGGTCGAGCTCCCGCATGCCGCGGCGGCACTGCCAGTGCAGTCGCGCGCGCTCATGCGCCTCGTCCATGGCGCCCATCAGATGAACTGCTTCAGCATCATCTGTTTGATCTCCCCGATGGCGCGGGTGGGGTTGAGTCCCTTCGGGCAGACCTGCACGCAGTTCATGATGGTGTGGCAGCGGAACAGCTTGTAGGCGTCCTCAAGGTCGTCAAGCCGTTCCTCGGTAGCCTGATCACGGCTGTCGGCAAGAAAGCGGCGCGCCTGCAGCAGCGCCGCGGGACCGAGGAACTTGTCCGGGTTCCACCAGAACGACGGGCAGGCGGTGGAGCAGCAGGCGCACAGCACGCACTCGTACAGGCCGTCGAGCCGTTCGCGCTGCTCCGGACTCTGGCGGAACTCGACCTCCGGGGTCGGGTCATGGTTGATCAGGTACGGCTTGACGGCGCGATACTGGTGGTAGAACTGCTCCATGTCGACGACCAGGTCGCGAATCACCGGCAGGCCGGGCAGCGGTCGTATCTCGATCGGCTGTTTCAGGTCCTTCAGCGGGGTTATGCAGGCGAGGCCGTTGCGGCCGTTGATGTTCATGCCGTCGGAGCCGCACACCCCTTCACCGCAGGACCGGCGGTAACTCAGCGTCTCGTCCTGCGCCTTGATGCACGCCAGGGCATCGAGCAGCATCATGTCGGGCGTGAGGCCGTCGACCTCGTAGTCGCGCATGACGGGACCGGCGTCGTTCTCCGGATTGTAGTGGTACACGGAAAATCGCATGCGTTCCATGATCAATACACCTCGGCATGGGGAACGGCTCCACGGTGCGCGGCTTCATGCGCACCGGCTTGTAATCGAGCGTGCCGCCGTCCCTGAAATACAGCGAATGCTTGAGCCAGTGCTCGTCGTCGCGCTGCGGATAGTCGATGCGCGAATGCGCGCCGCGGCTTTCCCGGCGCGCCAGCGCCGAGGTCACCGCGGCCAGCGCCACGTCCATCAGGTTCTCCAGCTCCAGCGCCTCGATGCGCGCGGTATTGAACACCCGGCTGTGGTCGCCCAGCCCGACATGCTGCAATCTCTGTTCCAGTTCGCGCACCTTCGCGACGCCCTGTTGCAGCACATCCTCGGTACGGAACACCCCGCAGTAATGCTCCATCGCGCGCTGCAGCTCCGTCCCAGCGCGCCAGCCGGCCGAGCGGACGCTCGATCGCCTCCGCGTCGAGCACGCGATGATAGCGCGCCTCCTTCAGGTACTCGATGATGTGGTTGCCCGCCGCGCGCCCGAATACCACGATATCGAGCAGCGAGTTGCCGCCCAGGCGGTTGGCGCCGTGCACCGAGACGCAGGCGCACTCGCCGACCGCGTACAGACCGGGCAGCGGTTCCTCCGGTCCCTGGCGCTCCGGCGCCACAACCTGTCCGAAGCGATTGGTCGGGATCCCGCCCATGGTGTAGTGGCAGGTCGGGAAGACCGGTACGGGATCGGTCACCGGGTCGATGCGCAGGAACGTGCTGACCATCGCATGGATGCCGGGCAGGCGCTTGCGGATCACGTCGGCGCCGAGGTGATCGAGCTTCAGCAGGACATGGTCGCCGCCGGGCCCGCAGCCCCGTCCCTCGCGCACTTCGGTCGCGATTGCGCGGCTCACCACGTCGCGGCTGGCGAGGTCCTTCACGTGCGGCGCGTAACGCTCCATGAAGCGCTCGCCCGTGCTGTTGACGAGGTAGCCGCCCTCGCCGCGTGCGGCCTCGGAGATCAGCATGCCCTTGCCGGCGATGCCGGTCGGGTGGAACTGGATGAATTCCATGTCCTGCAGCGGGATGCCGGCGCGCAGCGCCATCGCCATGCCGTCGCCGGTGTTGATGCGGGCGTTGGTGTTGGTGCGGTAGAGCTGGCCGGCGCCGCCGGTCGCGAGCAGCGTCGTCTTCGCCTCGATCACCAGCGGCTCGCCGGTCTCGATGCACAGCACGAGGGCGCCGAGGATGTAGCCGTCATGGTCCTTGAGCAGGTCGATGGCGAAGTATTCGTCGAAGAAGTGGGTCTTCGCGCGGATGTTCTGCTGGTACAGGGCGTGCAGGATGGCGTGGCCGGTGCGGTCCGCCGCGGCGCAGGTGCGCGCCGCCTGCGCGCCGCCGAAATTCTGGCTCTGGCCGCCGAAGGGGCGCTGATAGATCTTGCCGTTGTCGAGGCGCGAGAACGGCACGCCGAAATGCTCGAGCTCGATCACCGCGGGGATCGCGCTCCGGCACATGTATTCGATCGCGTCCTGGTCGCCGAGCCAGTCGCTGCCCTTGATGGTGTCGTACAGATGGCAGTGCCAGTTGTCGGGCAGTACGTTCGCGAGCGCCGCATTCATGCCGCCCTGCGCGGCGACGGTGTGCGAGCGCGTCGGAAACACCTTGGACACCACCGCCACCGAGGCCTCCGCCTGCGCGAGCTGCAGCGCCGCGCGCAGCCCGCCGCCGCCGGCGCCGATGACAAGGGTGTCGAAGCGGCGGCGTTCCACCTGATTGCCGGCGTAAGCGCTCATCCGCTATGGAGGGTATACAAGGTCTGCAGCACCAACAGGCCGGTACCCGTGAGGCCGAGCCCCGTCAGTGCGAGCAAGGCCAGACGCACGGACAGTGCGCCCGCGTAATCGATGATCACGTCGCGCATGCCGACCCAGGCGTGCAGCAGCAGGGCGCCGAAGAACAAGGCGGTGGCCAGGCCGACCAGCGGATCGGACATCCAGGCGCGCCACATGACATACGAGTCGGGCCGGTGCGCCGCCAGGCTCACGGCGGCAAACACCAGGTAGGCCAGCAGATAGACCGCGCTCAGCCGCTGCCAGAGCCAGGCGCGCAATCCCTGGGCGCGACGGTTCATAGCAGATACAGGGCCGCGCAGAACATGGCCAGCACGCCGCCGGCGAGCACGGCCCACGCGCTCGCACGGGCGGCGCGCAGCCCGACGCCGGCGTCGAGGTCTATGAGCAGGAAGCGGATCCCGGCCAGCAGATGGTGCGCGAACACCCACACCAGCAGGATCAGGATGACGCGCGCGCCGTCGCCCTGCAGCAGCGCGAGCACCCCGGCATAGCCCTCCGCGTCCGCCAGCGAGCGGTCGAATAGATAGGCCAGCAACGGCATCGACAGCACCAGCAGCACGCCGCTGATGCGATGACCGACGGACAATACGGCCATCACCGGTAGATGGATGCGCGTCAGTGAAAGGAACACCGGCCGTTTCGTATTGGGGGCTGTCACGCCGCCTAGTGTAGCTCAGCCGGACTTTTCGTCCAGCCTTACACCCGCACATGAATTCCGCTATGATCCCTGTTCCGATCCAAACGCCTTTGATCAGCATGATTCCGCGCTGGAAGAACTTCCTGCTCGAGGCGGGCGCCGCGCTCGCCGATGACCGCGTCGAGCACTTCGGCAATCCGCTGCGCGAGCTGCAGGTCTCGGGCAGCGGGGACATCATCGCGGACCTGTCCCAGCGCGGCCTGATCGGCGTCCACGGCCCGGACGCCTGCAAATTCCTCCAGGGACAGTTCACCAACGACATCAGTCTCGTCGATGCCGGCGTCAGCCAGCTCAACGGCTATTGCAGCCCGAAGGGCCGCCTGCTCGCCCTGCTGCGCGTGTTCCGCCGCGATGACTCCTATTACCTGCTGCTGCCGCGCGTCCTGCTCGGCGACACGCTGGCGCGCCTGAAGAAATACGTGATGATATCCAAGGTGACACTGGAAGACGCCGGGGACGCCCTCGTCGGCGTCGGGCTTGCCGGCCCCGCGGCGAGGAGATCCTGGGCGCGCTCGTACCGGAAATACCCGGCTCAGCCGATGCGGTGTGCCGGGCGCGCTTGACCGTGCTGCGCCTCCCGGGCACCCGGCCGCGCTTCGCCCTGTACGGCCCGGCCGCGGAGATGGAACCTATCTGGACGGTGCTGGCCGCCCGCGCCGCGCCGGTCGGCGCCGGCGCCTGGGACCGGCTCGATATCCTCGCCGGGATCCCCGACATCAACCCCGCCACGGTCGACGAGTTCATCCCGCAGACCGTCAACCTGGAACTGCTCGGCGGCATCAATTTCAAGAAAGGCTGCTACACCGGCCAGGAGATCATCGCGCGCCTGCATTACCGCGGCAGCGTGAAGCGCCGGATGTACCTCGGTCACGCGGGCGCGGAACCTCCGCCTGCGCCGGGGACCCCGCTCCATGCCACCGGCGGCGACGGGCAGGCGGTGGGACACGTCGTCACATCCGCCTCCGACCCGGCCGGAGGCTGCGACCTGCTGGCCGTGGTCGCTATCGAGCATGCATCGGATAATACATTGTATCTTAACGATAATTCAGACATGAAGGTCACCCTGCGGGCACCCGACGGCCTGACCGGCTTCCCCTGAAGGCGCGTCCCGGCGGGGCCGGGCGCGCGACGCGCTATCAAGTTGGCAGCGACTCGCCGATATCCTGTTCACGCACCCCTCGACGGATCGACGCACGCAATGGCATCGCACCAAATCGAAATCTTCTGGCACGACCTGGTCGCGGACATCCGCGCCAACCGCGTGGTCCTGCCGGCCCTGCCGGACATCGCGCTCCGGACGCGCAAACTGCTGGAGGACCGCAACGTCACCACCGGCCAGATCGCGCGCGTCATCAGCGCCGATGCCGTGCTGACCACGCGCCTGCTGCGTGTCGTGAACAGTCCGCTCTACCGCACCCACGCCCAGATCGAGGATGTCCGCAGCGCGATCACCCGCCTCGGCAACGCCAACGTGCGCAGCGTGGTGACCAGCCTCGCCATGGAGCAGCTCTACCAGAACAAGCTCGCCTCGCCGCTCAAGCGGAAGCTGCTCGCGCGCAACTGGGAACACGGCGTCCACGTGGCGGCGCTCAGTTACATCCTGGCCGACAACTACACGATGCTGAACGCCGACGAGGCGATGCTGGCCGGACTGGTGCATGACATTGGCAAGCTGCCGATCCTGGAATACGCCGAGATGCTGCCGGACATCGCGGCCGACGAGCACGCGCTGAACCGCCTGCTCGAGGTGCTGCACACGCGGGTCGGCGCGCTGGTGCTGGGGAGCTGGAAATTCCCGCCGGAGCTGATCACGGTGGCGGCGGAGCACGAGAACTTCGCCCGCGACTCGGGCACCGCTGCCGATTACACCGACGTGGTGACCGTGGCCAATCTGCTCAGCTACATCGGCAACGACCACCCCTACACCCGGCTCGACTGGTCAGCGATTCCCGCCTTCGAACGCCTCGCCCTGACGCCCGAGGAGAGCATTGCGGTGATGAAGGACGCGCGCGAACAGATCCATGAGATCAAGCATCTGCTGGCAGGCTGATGTCGGGCGGCTATCTGGCGGTACGGCCTGGGGCAAACATGCTTCGGCCCAACCAGCGCCACAAATTGCGCGCGTCGCGCTCTGTGCCGGCGACGCGCAGGTGTCCGGCGGACAATTCGGCCTTGGTGTCGCTGTCGCCGGTCCAGATTTCTGTCAGCGCACGCACGGTGGACTCCACAATCAACGTCAGCTCATGGCCGGGATCATCGCGGCAGAGGTCGGCCTCGCCGTTCTCGACCACCAGCCACCAACGCCGCTCGCGCGGTCCCGCGTCACGGAAATGGAAGCGGATCACCACGCGACGGTCGCGCGGAAACTGATCGATTTGCGCAAAACGGCGAATATCCCACATCAGGAAGCCGGCATCGAGCTGATCGCGCCGCAGTCGACTGCCGATCCAGCGTGCACCCCAGTGGCCGATCTGCAAGACGATGGGACGCAGTTCCTCCCCGGCCGGCGTGAGGCGGTACTCCCAGCCGTCATCGCCGCGCACACGCCGCACCACACCCACTTCCTCAAGCTTGCGCAGGCGCTGGACCAGAAGGGTGGCAGACATACGCGGCAAACCGCGGCGGATATCATTAAAGCGCGCGCTGCCGCATAGCAGTTCGCGCACCACCAACGGCGTCCAACGCTCGCCAAAGATTTCAGCGCCGCGCGCCACGGTGCAGAATTGGCCGTAGTCCGTCATGACGCCAGTCTACAACAGTTCGATGCTGCGCTACAGATTCTGGACTAGCGGCGATAAACCTGCACTTATATCCTTTGCCTCGAGCGATGTAATCCACGTCGCCGCTCATCATAAAAGGAGGCGCCATGAACGCGGTAACTACTTTCGATCCGATCAGATTCAAGGATACGACTCGGGCGCAGTGGGAGAACGCCGCTGACGCCTGGCACCGCTGGGGGCCGCTCCTGGGGGAGTGGCTGGGCCCAACCACCGAACGGATGCTGGACCTCGCCGCTGTCCGAACCGGCAGTCGGGTACTGGACGTGGCGGCCGGCGCCGGCGAGCAGACGCTGCGCGCCGCCCGCCGCGTCGGGCCGGCCGGTCATGTGCTGGCGACGGACATCTCGCCGGCGATCCTCGAGTACGCCGTCGCGACGGCCCGCGCGGCGGGGTTGTCGCAGGTCGCGACGCGTGAACTGGACGGCGAGGCACTGGACGTGCTGCCGGCCGAGACCTTCGACGCCGTCATTTCGCGCGTCGGGCTGATCTACTTTCCCGACCAGCAGCAGGCGCTGACCGGCATGAAACACGCGCTGAAGCCTGGCGGGCGCATCGGCGCCGTCGTGTATTCCACGCCGCAGAACAATGCCTTCTTCTCCATCCCGGTGTCGATTATCCGTCGGCGCGCCAGGCTGTCGCCACCTGTGCCGGGCCAGCCGGGGCCGTTCTCGCTGGGTGCTGACGGTGTTCTTGCCACGGCCCTGGAACGCGCGGGGTTTCGCGATGTGACCGTGGAGAACATGGACGCACCGGTACGCCTGGCGTCGGCAGCCGAGTGCGTGCGCTTCGAGCGCGAATCGTTCGGTGCGTTGCATCAGATGATGGCTACGCTGTCCGAGGACGAACGCGCCGATACCTGGCGCGAAATCGAGAGCGAATTGAAGAAATTTGAGGGCTCGGGCGGCTTTGTTGGCCCGTGCGAGATGCTGGTGGCGGTGGGGGTCAAGTAGACGGGCGAAACCGTCGCGATGGGCCGCTTCCACTGCGAATCGTGCCGCGTCTGGTCGGCTGGCCCGGCGAATACCTTCACCTTGTGGAAACCAGACTTCGTGCGCACCGAAGGGAATCCCGCCTCGCCCTTCGCAGACGATCCCTACGCTAACGGAACGGTTTTCCGAGCACCCACACCACCAGGGAATAGCGGATCCAGGAGGTCACCGGCGTGACCTGGTGGTACACGTAGGACGGGAACACGATCATCGAACCCTGCGGCCGGATCTCCTCGCACTCGTGATAGCGTTCCCGGTGGCGCACGTGCGGGCCGAAATCGAATTTGAGGTTCCCGCCTTCATAGGCGCCCGGCTCGTTCAGGTTCAGCGTCATGCTCAGCTTCCTGACCTTGCCCAGCATCTTCGGATTGTCGATGCAGTTTGGCGGCGGCTTGCCGTTCACCAGCGGCGTGACACCGGGCTCGAACGCGCGGTACGCACCGTTATGGCAGGTGAAGCCGTCGGTGTGCCAGCCGTAGAATCCGCCCGGCCGGTAGGCCGCGAACTGCAACGGCTCGGCGAAATCGACCTCGTAAAGCCAGCCGGCGCGCTGGTTGGCCTCGGCGATCAGCGGAAACACCAGGTCGTAGATCCAGCCGTCGCTGAGGAAACAGACCTCGCTGTCCCGGATGTATTTCCCTTTCGTGGCCTCCGGCTGGGAGGCACCTGCTTCCTGCGCTGCATCCTCCAGCGTCCGGTCCGCCAGCGCGCTGGCGCCGGCATTTTCCGCGCCCTTGTGCGTGGAGCCCAGGGTGACGCCGGTCGTGTCGCCCCCGATTTGCTTTAACTGTTCCAGGGCCTCCTGACCGCGCGCCATGATCCTGCGGCAATCTTCCGGGGAGATCGCGCCCTTGAACCACCAATAGGGATGTACCGGGAGCATCGGTCTACCTGCTCCGCCGGAACCGGGACGAGATGAATACGGCGTGATTCATGTTTCGCAACCCCAGGCTGAAGGATCGAGGATGCGGATCTGGCCAGAAGAATCGAGCCGATCCGGTTGCGGTCTAATTTACCACATACCGGGGACAGACTGGGCCCTGTTGTCCCCTGGCACGGCTTGAATGTATTGTCAGGCCACACACTCAGGCACACTCCTGTCAGGACTCCGGGTCGAACATGATCTCGCGAACCTCCTGCGCGCAGCGACACCCGGCGGCGAACCTGGCGGCCCAGACCAGCGCCTCCTCACGCGAAGCAACCTCGATGATCGAAAACCCGCCTATGACCGCCTTTGTCTCCGGTACGGGTCCGGCTGTGACCGTCCCGTCTGTCGCAACAATGGTCGATTGCTGGCGCTGGACACCGCCGCCGAAGATCCAGACCCCCGCGGCCTTTGCCTCCCGAACCACCTTATGTGATGCCGCGCCCACCGACGGCCAATCTTCATCAGGAATATGGTCCATCGAGCCGTCATCAAACGAAATCAAGTACCGAGGCATCGTATACCCTCAAAATCGGGGACAGACCACGGTTTCAATCGTTTAGCTGTCAGCCTTCACCGGTCTCCCGGATTTGCCCGGAACCACCCGCCTCTGGAGCATGCGGCCGATCTCCTCTTGAAACCGTTCCGGTCCGAGCACGTAGTTTCCGTTCGTGGCACTCCGTATATTGGCCACCAGATCCGGATCGAGATGCGCATTGAATAATCCCCGATAGCTCTCGCGGCGGTTTTCATCCGAACTCCCGAGGCGCAGGTAATCCTGGTGCAGCGTAATCACACTGTCTCGCTCGCCTTCCGCATTCGCGCGGTAACTCGACCAGCGATATTCCCCCGGATGCCTCACCATGGCGGCCCGCACAGGATTCATCTCGATATACCGATAGCAGCCCAACACATACTCCGGGTCGCGGGCCAGACAGGAGCGAAAACGTCCTTCCCACAGTGTACCGCTACGGCGATATGTGCGATTGATGTATTGAACATACCGCTGACCAAGATGTTTCATCAGCAGACCCGCGCTGTCCTCTCGCGCAGGCGTCAGCAACAGGTGAACATGGTTCGTCATCAGGACATAGGCATGAATCGCGCACCCATGTTTTTCCGCCTGCTCCTGGAGGGTATCCAGATAACGGCGGTAATCCTCATACGCGTAGAAACACGCTGATCGATTGTTCCCTCGCTGAATGATATGCCAGGGAATGCCTGGAACAGCAATACGGGCGCGACGCGGCATCGGACCTCCATGTCCACCTCCGAGACGGGATCATTCTAACCGAGAAGCTATTGATTGAGAGAGAAGAAACCGTGGTCTGTCCCCCTTTCAGAAGCGAGCGCGCGGATGTACGCCACGAACTCGGGATCCTCGCCCTCGAGCAGCGCGGGCAACGCCACCGGGAAATCCTTGCGCTGGCACCACTCACGCATGTAGTCCTCCCACGATCGCCAGCGCCGCACGTGCGGCCCCGAAATCTCATTCGTGTAGAGGAGAAGATAAGCGCGCTCGAACAGCGAGACCAGCATGCTGAAGATGATCATTTTACGCTCGCGTTGCTCCTCGCTCAGTTGCGGCGTCTCGTTGGCAGAGTACAAAGCAAGTCGGGGTGCTCGAGCGCAATCTTTAGGAAGTCCTGATAGTTGTCCGAGACAAGTTGGTAGACCTCCTCATCCTCGTTGGCGCGCTCCTTCTTCTGCTCGTAAAGGAATACGAGAATCGCGACCGGCAGGCCGACTGCCGTGACGATGTAACTCAGGAGCTCCCAGGTGGCGACATCCATCACACGCTCCTCTCCTTGGGGACAGACCACAATTTCAGACAACTGCCGTTCCTTGGCGGCAACGCATCTTCAAACCTGGCATACCCTTGCATTCTAAAAAACGTGGTCTGTCCCAGATTATGCCACTTCCCCGGGCTCCGGCCTACTGATCAAATACGCTGCCACCGCGATAAATAATGCAGTAATTCCCGAAAGAAACCAATAATTGTCCAACTGAGGATACATTACAAACCAGCTTCCTATAAGCATTACTACGGCCAGGACTTTGCTTCTGCGTGATATCGCTCTTTCTTGCTCCCAATCTATCAGCAACCTGCCCAGATGTGGATGCGCATACAGCCAGCGATGCAGCCGATCAGACCCTCTTGCAGCAAACCATGCAGTCAGGAGAAGAAAAGGAACCGTTGGCAAACCCGGAAGGAAAATACCCACAAGTGCCAGAGCCAGAAAAAAATAGGCGAGAATTAACGCCAGAATACGTGTCATGCAATCCGCCTGTCACCACTTTTCAGGAATTCTGACGATTACTCAACCAATTTACGGGATGAACACATGGCATTACGCGTAAATCTGGTCTGCGGCCCGTCAGCGCCGTCGCGCCTGCGGTGAGGCGTGATGCGCCGCCGTCGACAGACTAGTCATCGTCCAGGCTCCCCTTCGCCGACTTGATGTAGCGGCCGAAGTCACGATCCTTCTTTCTCCGTTCGGCATACGACAACTGGTGGAACCCGGACTCTTTCCTCAGTTTCAGGTAATTCTGATAGTGCGCCCGGCTGATTTCTCCGGAATTCACCGCCGCGATCACGGCGCAGCCGGACTCGCTGGTATGGCTGCAATTCCGATAGCGGCAGCCGGGTGCGAGGGCGGCGATATTGGAGAAACTGTCCCCCAGGCCGCCTTCCGCGTCCAGAATGCCGAACTCGCGCATCCTCGGGTTGTCGATCACGAGCGCGCCGCCCTCGAGACGCATCAGCGCGCGGCGCACGGTGGTATGCCTGCCTTCGCCGGTCCCGCTCACCGCCTGTGTTTCCAGCGCCTCATGACCGATCAAGCGATTGATCAGCGTGCTCTTGCCCACGCCCGACGAGCCGACGAAGCAATAGGTCTTGCCCGGCAGCAACAGCCGCTTGAACTCATCGACGCCTGCCTGCGTGACGTTGCTCAGGGTGAGCACCGGGGCCGCAATACCTGCAGCACGAACCTCCGCCACCTGCGCGGACACAACGGCAGGCTCCACCATGTCGGTTTTGGTGAGAAGGATGTACGGCTCCGCCCCGCCCTCCCGCGTCATGACCAGGTAGCGTTCCAAGCGCTTCAGATTGAAGTCAACGTGGCAGGACTGCACAATCAGCACATAATCGATGTTCGCCGCGATCATCTGGTACTCGACGGCATCCCCGCCGACTTCCGGCGTAGCGCGGTCCTTCGTTCCAAAAGCGCGTGGATCACGCCAAAGTCGTCTCCGGGTGTTTCTCCACGCACACCCAGTCGCCGACGCAGGGCATTTCATGGGACAGGCGATGACGATGCATATAACTGCCGGCCGGCTTCGCGCGGAAAGGGCCGGCCTGGTCCACGAGCAGCCACTGGTCGCGATCGACGGCTGCTACGCGGGCGATAGTATCCGCGGGCTTGCATCCGGCCCTTTGCTCGAACCAGACGTCCCAGCCCATGTCATTCAGTTCAGGGTGCTGATTTTCCATTCATCACCGGGCAAAGTGTTGCAGGTCTAGTGCGGAGCATAACGCGAAGCTAAGGTGCGCGGTGCATTGTGATCAAGGTGGATCAAAGGGTAAAAGTACTTGAACAGGGATTTCCAAGTACTCTGAACCCTTGATCGCCACTTATTTTCAAGACTCTCCCCCGATGGTGGTCCAACGCTCAAATTAAGCGACGGGCGAAGCTCTTCCGCTTGAATGCATTGTTGGGCATGTGCTCAGTTGGATCCTGCGCTTGCACCACCACCTCCAAGGAATATGCTTGCGCCAATTAAATAGCCGAAGTCATACCAGCCGCCTGAGTTTGGAAACGAATAAATGCGGATGTCGGTAAAGAGACTGCCGATGAAGCTAAACAGAATTAGGAAGCCGTGAAGTAACCCTGAGGAAGAAGCCTGGAGGGTCGTATGCCTCCGGTGAGGGTTGACTGGCACAACTTGCCAGAACGAGCGCAAATGCCGTGACATAAGCAAAAGCGGCTAAAAGGCGCTTTCTTGATTGACTAGATCGCATGACTGTTCCTGAATGCCCAATAGCTAATTAGACGAAGTCGGCATATTGGTGATAGGCCGATTGTGTATAGCATTCGGATGCCTTCCCCCCTCTGTATCCTCCAGTAGGATACTCTTAACTCTTTCATGGATGAAAGCAGGGGGGCTCTACCCCTTTATCACGGACGGTTGAGTTAAGGGTAATGGACTTGCTTCGTTTCCGTAGACACTCAGCCTAGTTTCGCCATCCGCACTTCATATGCCTCTGGGCTTATATTTCCCAGGTGTTGGGTGCTGGCGGCAATCATTTCCAGATGAAAGATGGGCGTATTGTTGCACTCTCGCTGCAACTGTGCGAAATGGAGAGTTTGCTGCGCCATGCAACCAATTATACCGACGACATCGACCTCGTTGCCCTTGCATTGCATTTGATCGGTTCCGCTTTTTCATTGCGACGTCCACGCAGACCACTACAACATTATGTTGAGCTATTCTGTTTGTAGAGCGTTGAACGGGTGCGTGTTTATCGCAGAGCGACAACTCGCGATCATGCAATGCTGGTGTACTTCTATTCCCGCATGGAACCGGATCGACAGATGGAACGGCATACTTTATTCTTTACGGACTGGACCAGGCGTTCTTTATTCTTCCTATGCCGAGTGTCGTGCCGGCATTTCCCTTGCGTTGGACAGGCGAGCAGAGGCGCCCGGTGCACTGACTGTCATTGTCACAGATGCGAATACCAACCGGCCACTCTCAACTGTGCAGATCATAATCACGGAACGGGAAACTAATTCCACACGATCAGTAGAAACCGACGCAGGAGGTCGCGTCGTCGTTGAACAGCTCGACCCGGGCCTCTACTCGGTGAACGTGGCAAAAAGCGGGTTCGCATCATCGTATGAGCCAAGCCTACGCGTGATTACGCGCAAAAATATACAGGTTGCATTCGAACTAATTAGAGAACAGGTACTTGAGGAAATAGTGGTTCAAGCACGGCAAGCTGATGCGCTTGCATCAGCTTCCAGCACCTACCTCGATAGAGAAGCGTTGCGAAGTGCCGTTGGCGGTGGCGGAGATCCGCTGCTATCGCTGGACGGGCTACCTGGCTTGGCATCCACCGGTGAATTCGCGAACTTTAGCGTACGCGGCCGTGGCCCAAGAGATAATTTGATGTTCGTTGATGATTTTCCCTTTGACAAAGCGGTGCACTTTGATGCGTCACTCGGTGAACAAGAAGATGTCGGTGGTGGCGGCCGTTTCTCGATTTTCGCACCGAATGTTATCAGCGGGGCAGAATTTTCACCGGGTGGGTGGGGTGCGGCTTATGGCGGCCGGGCGGCTTCGCTGCTCAAACTGGAAGTCGCCGATGGCAACCCAAGCCCTTCAGCAAGTCTGCGCCTCGACCTTGCAGGCTATGAAGTTGGTTACGACGGCCCTGCCGGTATCACCGAAGATTCTTCTTTGCTCATTTCCGCCCGACGACTTGATTTCGGAGCATTTTTTGAAACGATCGAAGAACGGGACATTGGAGATCCTGTGCTAAGAGACATCATCGTAAAGTCGGTCATACCAATCAACCAGAACCACACGTTCGAAATCCTACTGATAGATACACACGAAGACTATACCCGCGATGTGACTCACGTTTTTGCGTCGCCCAATTTCGAAGATGCTGCACTTCAAGATTCTGAACAAGATAGTGATTTGCACGGTCTGACACTGCGATCATTGATCGGTGAAAATGCTGTCTGGACCAACAAGGTTTACTACCGCACAAGCGACAAGATCAGTTCAGAGGGGGAATCTTTTCCTGATCTCGTACCAGCGGGATCACCTGCGTCCAGTTTTCCGGTACGGGAAGACATTATTACCATCGGTGAAGATGAAACAGAGATCGGCTGGGGAAGCGACTTCGAGACGGCGAATCAATGGGGCATGTTCAGTGCCGGTATTCGAGTAACGCAAATTGAACTGGACTATGACACCGTCCTGGATGGCGATTGGATCCAATTTATCTACGACGACGATGATTTCAGGGCAGACCCCGATCAGCGTTATATTGTGTTGACTCCCGCCAACACCAACTCTTCACTAAATCAGAAAGAAACGAGCTACGCAGGTTATGTAGAACAGGTTTTTGAGCGCGGCGATTGGGATTTTCGCACAGGCGTGCGGTTCGAACGGGACGGTTTTGCAGACGAAAGCTTCGCGTCGCCCAGGTTCGGTGTCAATTGGCGGCCGAGTAATACGGTTAGATACTTTGCGACCGCAGGGCTCTTTCATCAATCGCCGCGATTTTTAGATCTTTCCGCTAACGAGTCGAACGACCTCAAGACCGAAGAAATCACGCACCGTAGTCTAGGTTTTGAATATTTCCCGAACAACAGCTGGTCGGTGTTGACTGAAGCCTATTATCAAGGCCTCGACAGCCTGGTTGTAGACCTTGATCGCGTTAGCGGAACATTTGCAAACATTGGTGACGGCACATCGCGCGGCTTCGATGTCGTGGCCAACCGTACGATTCGAGAAGGCATTTACGCTACCGCAACCTACTCTTATAACGATGCCGTAGTTGACCGGAAGGACGGTCGCGGTGACGTAGCTGCCGACTTCAGCCGCAAGCATGTCTCGACCCTCGGTCTGACCTGGGAAATCAACGACCGCTGGAAGGTCGCCGGGCGCTACAAATATCTTTCTGGCAGGCCAGACGAAGACTTTATTATTCACTCAGACGTGCTGGGAGCCGGACAACCTCTACGCTACTCGAAAGAGATCACTGAGCGTAATGTTGGCCGCAAAAGCAGTTACAGCTTGTTGAACCTTCGCGTTGACTATCGGCGCGCATTTGGCCCCATAGATGTAACAACCTTTCTCGATGTCATCAACGTAACGGCAGCGTCCTCGAGCGACGACACCGAGTTTGATTACCGCCGAGGCGTTGAAGTGGAAGACGATAACGAAGCCGAGCCGCTTATTGGTCTGCGTCTGGATTACGCCTGGTAAGGGGGCAGAAGATGGTACACGCGCTTGGTGCGGCGCCGATTAGAGTGTTGATTGTCGAAGACAACCGCGACATTTGCGAGAACATTGCCGCGTATCTTGAAAAGCATGGCTATGTTATGGATTTTGCCTATGACGGGATAAACGCGATGCACCTGGCGTTGACGAGTCGGTTCGACGTTATTGTTCTAGACCTGATGCTTCCGAGGATGGATGGCCTAAGTTTCTGCCAAAAGCTGCGAGCTGATGCTGAAGTAGAAACTCCCGTGCTTATGCTAACGGCGAGAGACACGCTTGACGATAAACTTAAGGGGTTCGAGGCGGGAGCTGATGACTATTTGGTCAAGCCATTCTCATTACAAGAGCTACATGCGCGACTTCAGGCGCTGTACAAACGTAGTCACCGAAATACCGGCAACCTGTTAACTGTTGGTGATCTGACTATGAACAGGTCCACGCTGCAAGTGCTTCGCGCGGGGCGGCGCATCGATCTCACCTGCGGGCATGAGACTACTTCAACGATTGATGGAAGAGGCGCCGTCTGTTGTGGCTCGCGAGGATCTCGGAAACTTTGTTGTGGACTGACGAGCGCCCCGATGGTGATGCGCTTCGCTCGCACATGTACAAGCTGCGGCAGGCTATCGATAGGCCGTTTGATAGCCCGCTAATACATACAGTGCATCGCATCGAGTACCGAATTGCAGAGGATGCTCAGTAATGTACCGGCACAGTTTGCGCAAGCGTGTCGCAATTGCATTTGCGATGTGTGTTGCTGTACTTAGCGTGGCCTGGGGATTCGCTTTCTTCGCTGCGATCAGGTTGAGCGAAGACCGTGTGCTAGCGCATCAGCTACAGCGTGCCGCCGAAAGCTATCCCTCTCTGACGATGAACCTTCGCGGATACGATGAGGTTGGTAGCTTGCCTGAATCACTCAGGGAATGGGCGCAGACAAACCCCGATGAGGGATTGTACGAATTCCAGACCGAAGAATTACATGTCGCGGTAATACCTACCGATAATGAACAGCGACACGCATTTGTGGTTTTCGACGTTGCCGGGATTGAGGCTGCGTCGTCAGAGGATTGGTGGTGGCTGCTCGTTATCACCGGTGTCGTGGGTACGCTCGGTGCTTTTGGTTTCGGGCTGGGACTTGTTGTGATGCGTAGAGCTGTCGCCCCTGTCGTGCAACTCGCCAAAGTGGTCGCGGACATCGACCTGGAACATCTATCGTCCGAAGATCATAAACGCAGAGTCTAGCCGGTTCGGTGATGATGAGGTTGGCGTACTCGCTGGGACTATTGAGCAGACTCTTGAGCGTATCAGCGCATTTGTTGCGAGGAGCGATACTTTACCGATTCAGCCAGTCATGAGTTGCGGACACCGATCACGGTGATAACAGGCGCGCTTGAGCTGCTGGAACAAAGCGACCTGTCAGCGGCCGATGTGAAAGTGGTAGATCGAGTGAGGCGTGCGACGCTCGACATGAAAACCACGATTGAAATGTTCTTGTGCCTCGCTCGCGAAACCGACGACGGGTTGTATGACGAGCAGTTTTTAGTGATGCCGCTGGTGAGCCGGGCGATAGATCAGCAGCGCTACCTGCTGAACGGCAAGTTCGTCGATGTTGATATCGACGAACTTGCAAAACCCAGAGTCTGCGGACATCCACAGGCTTTTTCTATCGCGGTCAATAATCTTGTGCGAAATGCGTTCGAGCACACGCTCGACGGGCAAGGACCGATCACGATTCGCATCAACGAGCACGAGCTATTAGTCACCAATCAGGTGAGCAGTGACCCTGATGGGCGGCAAGCGCCGGCCGAGACGTCGTCGTCTCACGGGTATGGTCTGGGCCTGGGTATTGTTCAACGGCTGTGTGAGCGCAATGGCTGGTCGTTTTCGCTGCACGTTGATGAGGCGCGTGTGGCTGCCTGTCTTTCGTGGTAGGCGGGTGTCTTACGTTTTGTGTAAACGTGCCAAAGGCAGAAGGATTGTTTCCAGGCCTGCTGAGTCGAGACTGTCATTCTCGCTATTCGGGAGACAAGGAGAAGGAGTTGGAAGAGAAGATTTATACAAATGTATAAATATACTGCCACGATACAACCCAAGTCCACGACACCTAAATGGATCCCTCTCACCCTTGTAATTGGGTTACATGCTGGTCTCATCTGGGCGTTATGGAATACGCAGATCCGCCTGGCCATTGAACAGACGGCGCCCCTGTTCGTATCGCTGATCCAGACGCCCTCGAAACAGGCGGAGCCGACGCCCGTCCCGACACCGCCGGAGCCCAAACCTCGCCCGGTAATAGAGCCCCCGCCCAAACCGCAAATCGTCTCAGAGGCGCCTGTTTTCGAGCCGACCGACTATGTAGCGCCGGCACCGGAACCCATCCCGGAACCTGAACCTGTCGCTGTGTCGGCGGCGCCCGAAGAAGTCGCCATCGAATCGGAGCAGGTCGTTCTACCTGAACTGGCCGTGGCCTGCCCGCAACGGGCCGCGCCTGTCTATCCCGTCTGGTCGAAACGGATGCGGGAGCAGGGAGTAGTGGTCCTGCGGGTCTACCTGGATACCTCCGGTCGCGTGGTACGCACCGAAGTCAATCGTACCTCCGGATCCCCTCGCCTCGACGAGGCCGCACAACAGGCGGTGCAGCGCTGGCGCTGCCGTCCGGCGACCAGGAACGGGCAGCCTGCTTCTGCCGTCGCCCTCCAATCGATCAATTTCGTCATCAATTGAGGTCATCATGGAATCTACCCTGGGCTTTTCTCATTTCCTCACCCAGACGGACACCCTGGGCAAGGTCGTTCTCGTCCTGTTGCTTCTGCTGTCGGTCTCGAGCTGGTTTTTGATCCTTACCAAAGGCCTGCAGAATTTCCTGGCGCGCCGGCGCGCTGACGACTTCCTGGCGAAATTCTGGGAGGCGGAATCCCTCGACCAGACGGCTTTCCACGACGAAAAAGGCCTGGATAACATCTTTTCACAACTGGCCCATACCGCCTGTCTTGCCGGACAGCAGGATCGTCACGGGAAGCAGAAACTCGCGGCCGCGGGCGGGATCAATGAGTACCTGACGCGTGTCTTGAGAAACGCGATCGACCAGGAAACGGCCCGGCTCGAGCATGGATTGACGCTGCTGGCCTCCGCCGGATCGGCCGCCCCTTATATCGGATTGTTTGGCACGGTATGGGGCATTTATCATGCCCTGGTCTCGATCGGGCTCGCCGGTCAAGGCACGCTGGACAAGGTGGCCGGACCGGTGGGAGAAGCCCTGATCATGACGGCGCTGGGCCTGGCGGTCGCCATTCCGGCGGTACTCGCCTACAACTACTTCACGCGCGCCAACCGTATCCTGCTGACCAGGCTCGAGGCATTTGCCCATGATCTGATTACCCTGGTCACCGTGGGGGCCGATGATCCGGAACCCGCGCAGGGTGCTAATCCCCGCCCCGCCCGTCCCCTGGTCAAAGCCGTTTGAGGAATGCCATGGCCTTCGGAAGCCTGAACAATAAATCCACGTCATCACCGATCACTGAAATCAATGTCGTACCGCTGGTCGACGTCATGCTGGTATTGCTGGTGATTTTCATCATCACGGCGCCGTTGCTTACCCATTCGATAAAAATCGATCTGCCCAAGGCCAGCAATACGACCAACCAAACGCAGCTCGAACATATCGAACTATCCATAAAGGAAGACGGCTCCGTGTTCTGGAACGGGGAGCAGGTCAACCTGGAAGATATCGACTCACGCCTCGCGTCCGCCTCGGCGCTGCAGCCTCAACCGGAATTACATATCCACGCCGACCGGCTTGCCTACTATGAGTCTGTGGCAAAGGTCATGGCCGCCGCCGGCAAGGCCGGCATGACTCGTATTGGATTTATCACGGATCCACACGAGCAATAGATGGACCATCCTCAAAAGCATTCAGATTGATAATTCTGAGATCCTACCGGTGCTGCATATCATCCGCTATCGCTCCCAGGAACTGGAGGCCATCTGCATGCAGATTAACGCATCCGGCTATGGCCTCACCTTCGGCCTGCAAAGCCGCATTGAAGATAATATGCAGCTGGTTGCAAAACACATACGCGCAGCCAATATGTATTTCAACCGCAGCATGACAGGGGCTACTGTGGGCGTGCAACCTTTCGGTGGCGAAGGGCTTTCAGGCACAGGCCCCAAAGCAGGCGGGCCGCACTACCTTACGCGTTTTGTTACCGAACGCACGCTGACCATTAACACAGCAGCCATTGGTGGCAATATTGAGTTGCTCGCGCGCGAGGATTAACGGCGCGCAAGTGCACGCCGGATATAGCGTGCGATTAAAATTCCCACCCATCCACATGCCATCATAACCACAAGCCCTACAACACCTCCGGCAACAAACATGGGGGACCGCCACCATACTGGTTGGCAGTGCGTATTATCTGAATCAGGATAAATGCCATGCCAAACAGAAATTTTATAATTGAGAAATTGCCTCTTTTGTCGTGCGCATAGATAAAAATGCCGCAAGAGAGAAGCGATGAAAACAGCGTGCTCGGATACTCCATATCCAAAAACATGCTCCATAGGATGGGCACCGCTATGAGACCCGCAAGCACCAGCACGCCCGCGACGAAGGGTACATAATCCACTTCTTCAAACATCCCGCCCGCTGGCTTGCCAGCCTGGTCTGCCAGTTGCACCTCAGGAGTCGGCAGCAAATCTGCATCATTACGCCAACCCCAGAGCGCCCACAGCAATGCTGCACTGGCGCCTATTCTGGCAAATGATAATGCCATAGCAAGGTTGGGAGACTGACTGAGGTCAAGAGTGAGACTAAGCGCTAAGAGTGCCGCGCTGACTGCCACAATAATGGAAGGTTTCTCAAAGGATCCGCCCGTCGCTTTTCTACCAATAAATACACTGCACATAATCGCCACATAGGCAGCATATCCAGCATATCTGACTATATTTCCCAAGCGCTCGATATCTGTCATTTGCGGAAAAATCGCGACATCATGCACCTTCGCCCATTCAAGCCATATGAATATCGAGCGGTTTATCAAGAGCTGCATAATCAATACAGCATAGGCAAGCGCTGCGATCGTGGCGGCATGCTTATGGTAGGGGCGTTTCTTAAGAGAAATTACCAATCCTGCGATATTGATAATCAGGAAAGGGACCATCATCGCGGCGCCGCCAAGTAATTGCAACATGACTCAACCTACTATTCTCACTGCACAATTAAACTTTGCGTAAGGTACACAGGATAATAATAGTTTGCACTTATTTTTTAGCGACCAGCCACGTTGTTCTGATTTGCAGCCATTTCGGATCCCTACTCTACTCAATCGTCCCCGACGGCTTGCTCGATAAGTCGTAGACCACCACCCGCCACGGGATAATCCTGGTCGACCAGCCTTTGATTGGCGACAGAATGCGCGGTCCCTACTCCGGCTTCATATGCGGAAACAGCAGCACATCCCGTATTGATGCGGAATCGGTGAACAGCATCACCAGGCGGTCGATGCCGATGCCTTCGCCGGCGGTCGGCGGCATGCCGTGCTCCAGTGCGCGGATGTAGTCGGCGTCGAACAGCATCGCCTCCTCGTCGCCGGCCTCGCGCGCCTGCAACTGCGCCCGGAAACGTTCGGCCTGGTCCTCGGCGTCGTTCAGCTCGGTAAAGCCGTTGGCGATCTCGCGACCGCCGATGAACAGCTCGAAACGGTCGGTCACGGCCGGGTCGGCGTCGTTGCGGCGCGCCAGCGGCGACACCTCGGTGGGATACTGGGTGATGAAGGTCGGCTCGTGCAGCTTTGATTCCACCGTCTGCTCGAACAGCTCGAGCTGCAGCTTGCCGAGGCCGTAGTCATCCTTCGCCGCGAAGCCGCGCGCGCGCAGCAGGGCGCGCAGTTTCATCGCATCAGTGAGACCGGACGCCGGAATCTCCGGGTTGTAGTGCAGGATCGCCTCGGGCAGGCTCAGGCGGCGGAACGGGCGGCCGAAGTCGAATTGTGCGCCCTGGTACTCGAAGGCGGTCGCGCCGTGCACGTGCAGGCTCAGTCCGCGCAGCATCTCCTCGGTCAGATCCATCAGGTCGTGGTAGTCGGCATAGGCCTGGTAGAACTCGAGCATGGTGAACTCGGGGTTGTGGCGCGTCGACAGGCCCTCGTTGCGGAAGTTGCGGTTGATCTCGAACACGCGCTCGAAGCCGCCGACCACCAGACGCTTGAGGTACAGCTCCGGCGCGATGCGCAGGTAGAGCGGGATGTCGAGCGTGTTGTGGTGCGTCTTGAACGGGCGCGCCGCGGCGCCGCTCACCAGGAGCTGCATCATCGGCGTCTCGACCTCGAGGAAGCCGCGCTCGGTGAGGAAGCGGCGGATGTAATCGACGACGGCGGTGCGCACGCGGAAGGTGCGCCGCGTGACCTCGCTCATGATCAGGTCGAGATAGCGCTGGCGGTAGCGCAGCTCCTGGTCGGCGATGCCGTGGTATTTGTCCGGCAGCGGGCGCAGCGCGCTTGGCAGCAGGCGGATCGCATCGACCTTCACCGACAGTTCGCCGGTCTTGGTCTTGAACAGCACACCTTCGGCGCCGAGGATGTCGCCGATGTCCCAGCGCTTGAATTCGTCGTAGGCCTCGGGCGAGATCACATCGCGCTGGATGTAGAGCTGGATCTGTCCCGACATGTCCTGCAGGTGGACGAAGCTCGCCTTGCCCATCAGCCGGCGCGTCATCATGCGGCCGGCCACCTTCACCCGCCGCGCGTCGTGCTCGAGCGCCTCCGCATCGGCGGCATCGTATTCCGCGTGCAGCTCGCCGGCGACCACGTTGCGGCGGAAATCGGTCGGGAACGGGTTGCCGCGCTCGCGCAGGGCCGCAAGCTTGTCGCGCCGTTGCGCGACCTGTTCCTGTTCGTCGTGTTCTTCCGTCATGACGCTCCTGGATGGGGACAGACCCCGTTTTTTGAAAAAGACGAAAAAACGGGGTCTGTCCCCTATACACCCTGCTTGAGGCTGGCCTCGATGAACTGGTCCAGCGCCCCATCGAGCACCGCCTGCGTGTTGCCCGTCTCGATGCCGGTGCGCAGATCCTTGATGCGCGACTGGTCGAGCACGTAGGAACGTATCTGGTTGCCCCAGCCGATGTCGCTCTTGCTGTCCTCCAGCGCCTGCTTCACCGCGCTGCGCGCGTTCAGTTCGCGCTCGTAGAGCTTGGCCTTGAGCTGTTTCATCGCGGTGGCGCGGTTCTTGTGCTGGGAGCGGTCGCTCTGGCAGGCGACCACGATGCCGCTCGGCACGTGGGTGATGCGGATCGCCGATTCGGTGCGGTTGACGTGCTGGCCGCCGGCGCCGCTCGCGCGATAGGTGTCTACCTTGAGGTCGGCCGGATTGATGTCGATCTCGATGTCGTCGTCCACCTCCGGCGACACATAGACCGCGGCGAAGGAGGTGTGGCGGCGATTGCCGGAATCGAACGGGGATTTGCGCACCAGGCGGTGCACGCCGGTCTCGGTGCGCAGCCAGCCGTAGGCGTATTCGCCGTCGAACTTCACCGTCGCGCTCTTGATGCCCGCCACCTCGCCCGCCGAGGCCTCGATCAGTTCGGTCTGGAAGCCGTGCGCCTCGCCCCAGCGCAGGTACATGCGCTCCAGCATCTGCGCCCAGTCCTGCGCCTCGGTGCCGCCGGCGCCGGCCTGGATGTCGAGGAAGGCGTTGCTGCGAGTCCATCTCGCCCGGGAACATGCGCTGGAACTCCATCGCCGCGAGCTGGCGCTCGAATTCGTCCAGGTCGGCGATCACCGCGGCGGCGGTATCCGCGTCGCCCTCCGCGTCGGCGAGCTCGAGCAGTTCGCGCGCCTCGCCCAGGCCTTCCTCGAGCCTGTCGGTTCCGCCCACCGCCTCCTGCAGCCGCACCCGCTCGCGTCCCAGTTCCTGCGCGCGCTGCGGGTTGTTCCACACCGCCGGATCCTCCAGCTCGCGCCCGACCTCGATCAGCCGTTCACGTTTGGTAGCGAGGTCAAAGATACCTCCCCAGGTCCGCGAGGCGGCCCTGCATGTCCTTGATGCGCGTGAATACGAGGTTGAGTTCGAGCATGTTGTCCGCCAATGAAATGAAGCAGGGCATTGTACTACACCGGAAATCCCAAACGGAAATCCCGTAGCGTCGTCATTCCCGCGGAAGCGGGAATCCAGAATGCGCGGGAAACCCTGGATGCCCGCGTACGCGGGCATGACGAACTGCTGGACATTCCGCGGCGATCCTCAGTCGACGATGTGCTCGATGATCAGTTGCGGACTGCGCTGGCCGCGGTATTCGTTGACGTCCAGCCGGTAGGCGATGCGGATCTCGCCCTGTCCCGCCGGGAGCGCCTCCGTCCCGGTATTGAATGCGATGGCGTCCACATGTCGCATGGTCCCCGGCAGCCGGAGCACCAGCTTGAGATGGCGCTCCCCGACGCGGCGCCGCTGCGTGATCTCGAAGCGCCCGTCGAACACAGGTTCGGGGAAGCCCTGTCCCCAGGGGCCAGCCTCGCGCAGCAGCTCGGCAAGGTCGAGCGAGATCTCCTCCGCGGCGAGCTCGCCGTCGCTGTAGATCACCCCGCGCAGCTCGGCCGGATCGAGATGGCGGCGCACCTCCGCCTCGAAGGCGTCCCGGAAGGCCGGGAAATCCTCCGCACGCAGGGGGTCAGGCCGGCCGCCATCGCGTGTCCGCCGAAGCGGATGATCAGTCCGGGATGCCGCGTCGCCACCGCGTCGAGCGCGTCGCGGATATGCAGGCCGGCGACCGAGCGCGCCGAGCCCCGATCTCGCCATCCCCACCCGGCGCGAAGGCGATGACCGGGCGATGCAACTGTTCCTTCAGGCGCGACGCCAGGATCCCGATCACGCCCTGATGCCAGTCCTCGTGTACAGGCACAGGCTCACGCCCTCGGCGTCCGGCCGCGCGTCGGCGGCGAGGAGGCCGAGGCAGGCCTGGGCCTGGACCTGCATCTCGCCCTCGATGCGCCTGCGCTCGCGGTTGAGTTCGTCGAGCCGCTCCGCCATCGCGAGGGCGGCGGCCTCGTCGTCGCACAGCAGGCATTCGATGCCGAGCGACATGTCCTCGAGCCGGCCGGCGGCATTGAGGCGCGGACCGAGGGCGAAGCCGAGGTCCGTCGCGGTGAGCCGCGCCGCATCGCGCTTCGCCACCCGGCCCAGCGCGCGGATGCCCGCGCAGCCCGCCCCGCGCCGGATGCGCGCGAGCCCCTGCGCCACCAGGGTGCGGTTGTTCTGGTCGAGCACCGCCACGTCGGCCACGGTGCCGAGCGCCACCAGGTCGAGCAGTTCGGCGAGCCTGGGCTCGTTGATCCCGCGCGCGGCGAACCATCCCGCCTCGCGCAGCCGCCTGCGCAGCGCCAGCATGACGTAAAAGATCACGCCGACGCCGGCCAGGCACTTGCTCGGAAACGCGTCGCCGGGCTGGTTCGGGTTCACGATCACGGCGGCTGCCGGGAGCTGCCGTCCCGGCAGGTGGTGATCGGTGATCAGCACGCGGATGCCGCTCTGGTTCGCCGCCGCCACGCCCTCGACGCTGGAGATGCCGTTGTCCACCGTGATGATCAGTTCGGGTGGCCGCTCGGGATTCTGGCGTTGCGCGAGCGCGACGATCTCGGGCGTGAGACCGTAGCCGTATTCAAAGCGGTTGGGCACAAGGTAGTCGACCGAGCGCGCGCCCATCATGCGCAGGGCGCGCATGGCAAGCGCGCAACTGGTCGCGCCGTCGGCGTCGAAATCGCCGACGATCAGGATGCGGCCGCCGGATTCCAGCAATTCATGCAGCAGTTCCGCCGCCGCATCGCAGCCGGACAGCAGCTCCACCGGCAGCAGGCTTTCGAGCGAGCGCTCGAGTTCGCGCGCGGTGCCGATACGCCGGCCGGCGTAGATGCGCTTCAGCACCGGATGCAGGTCGGCCGGGAAACCGTTTTCCGCGTCCGACGCAGCGGTCTGCCGGCGTTGAATGAGGAAATTTGTCATTATTGTCCTTCCAGGTGCCGGCGCGATTCCCGGACGAAGGCGGTGAACGGCCGCGCGCGGCGCCACCAGCGCCGCGCCAGTTTCGGTGTGACATGATAATCGAGCGCGCCGCCCCCGCCTATGGTGATAGCGGCGACCCTCCCGCCGCGCACCAGGGTCCACAGCGGTTCGAACCAGCGCTCGTCCAGCGCCCGCATCCCCGCGTACCATTCCTCCACGTCGCCGAGCAGCGCCGGCGCGGCGAGGCGGTCGAGCACGACGAGGTGGCGGCCGGCGCCGGCGCCGCCGAACCAGGCGGCGGCGTCCGCCGGCAGGCCGCGCGGCGCGAGTCCCGCATTCAGGGCGAGCCCGCGTGCGAGCGGATGTTCGCTCCACACCTGAGTAATGCGTGCCGGCCCGCCGCCGGCAGGGTGCCGCCGCCCCAGAACCATACGCTGTTGATCTCGGCCTCCCCGCGCGCCTTGCGATGTTGATTGACCTCGCTGGCGTGCAGCAGCATCTGGATCTCGTTGAGCAGCCGGCGCCAGGCGCGCGCGTCCTCGCCCTGCGGGAGGTGCGGCCGGATGTCCTGTCCCAGCACCATGTCGAGGGGAGTGAAGTCCACGGCAGGCGCCTGCGGCAGACGGAGGTACCAGCGCGCGGGGTCAGGCGCCTCCGGCACCACCGCGTGCGCCAGGTCCGAATCGGCAAGGTGTCGCCCGATTTCCCCGCACAGGGCGGCGGCCTCTTCCCGGCGCACCGGTCCCGCCCCGGTCAGCACCACCCGATCCTGGCCGACGCGCAGGTGCACCGGATCCGCGCGCAGGCAATAGCCGCCCCCCGGGCTGCCGCCGTCGGACAGCAGCGTCAGCGGCGCCGCGGGCAGTTCGGCCGCGCCGTGCGCACCGATGCCGAAGGCGCTGAACAGGTCGGCCGTCAGCCCGCCGCGTCCGGCCGGCTGCGCCTCGGCGCGGGCTAGCAAACGGGTCAGTGCGCCCGCCCCCGCCGCATCATCCCCGGCCGCGCCGCGCGGGCCGAACAGGCCGGGATCAACAGAACCAGCTCCGGCGCTGCAGCCCCCACCTCAGTCTCCCTGTGGCATCAGCGCGGCCAGCATCCCGCCTGTTCCGGATCGTCGAGACCGGGACCGTTCTGGTCGATCGTCAGGGTCCCGCACGCGTCGTGGACCTGGTCGGTCCCGGTACGGGGCGTGGCGCGGGCGCGGAAGGCGGTCATCGGGTCCACCACTGCCTCCAGCGTGATGCGGTAATGGCCGGCCGGAGAATCGACCTCCTCGGCCGGCCAGCCCAGCGCCGTAAGCCCTTCGGCGTAATGCTGATGTGTGGCGCGATAGCGCTCCTGCTCAAGCTGGATCCTGAACAATTCCATCGTCGCGTCCGTGCGCCGGCTCTTGCGCACCATGTCGTGATACGAGGGAAGGCGATGGTGATCAATATGCCCAGGATGGCCAGCGCGGCCAGCAGTTCGATCAAGGTGAAACCGTCCTTCCCGTGTCCGTGTACGTCCCTGTCCCGGCGCGGCATGATCCCTCCTCCCTGGGTTGTGTCCGCCTGCCGCGGCACCGATTGTCTCGCGCCCGGCGCGGCGCTAGACTACGACGAGCCGCACGGATCGCGGCTGCGGCAGTCTCCCTGACCGCCGGTATGCGTCGGATCGTTGGCAAACGGATTTGCTATGCGATGCACTCTACCACACGGCTTCACCCTCATCGAGCTGATGCTGGCGCTCGCGGTGCTGTCCGTGCTCGCGGTCACCGCCGCCCCCTCGTTGCTCGACCTGCTCGACCGCCAGCGCCTGCGCGGGGCCGCGGAAAACCTCCGCGGCGACCTGCTGCTCGCGCGCGCCGAGGCGCTGCGGTTGAACCTCCCGGTCAGTGTCTCGTTCCGGATCGACACGGAGGACGCACACTGGTGCTACGGCCTGAGCGACGCCGGTCCGTGTGACTGCCGGGCGGACGGCGCCTGCCGGGTCGCGGACGCGCCTGTGCACGGCGCTTCCGCGGAACGGTTCCGGCGCATCGCGCTCGCCACCAACCTGCGCCAGGAGACGGCGACGTTCCAGCCCGCGCGCGGCACGGTCAACGCAGGCACGGTGACGCTCACTGCGGGCGCGCAGGCGGTGGACGTCGTGCTGAGCGCGCTCGGCCGGGTGAGGCTCTGCTCCGACCACCTGGGAGGGTATCCGCCATGCTGACGCGCGTACGCCAGTGCGGTTTCAGCCTGGTCGAACTGATGGTGGCGATCACCCTCGGACTGTTCGTCCTCGCGGGCGTCTCCTATCTCCACGCGGAGGTGGTCAGGGCCAATGCCGCCGTGCTCAAGACCGCCCACTTGCAGCAGACGCTGTGGTCGCTGATGGCACTCATCGCGGACGACGTGCGGCGCGCCGGCTACTGGAGCCGCGCCGAGCTCACCCTCGACGGCACCGCCGCCAACGGCTACGCCCCCATCCGCCTCGTCGACGGCGACTGCCTTCTGTACAGCTATGACGAGGACAAGGACGACGCGGACGGCGCGCCGGACCCCGGGGACCAGCACGGCTTCCGCCTGTCAGGCGCGGGCGTCCAGCTCAAGACCAGTGACGATGCCTGCGGCGGAACCACCTGCGCGGACTGCGGCAGCGGCACCTGGTGGCTGATGAACGACCCGGACGGCGTCCGCGTCACCGCCCTGTCCTTCTCCCTCGCCGAGCGCGCCGAGCCCTTCGACGGCACCGGACGCGAGATCGTGGCGCGCGAGATCGGCATACGCCTGGAGGGCGAGATCGCGCACGATCCCGCGGTGCGCCACCGGCTCGATACCAGCGTCAGCGTGCGCAACCATGAGATCCGCTGAACCGGTCCGCGCCGCCGGCACCCAGCGCGGCGCCGCGACGCTGGTCGTCACCGTCATGCTGCTGTTCTCGCTGAGCCTGATGACGCTCTACGCCGCGCGCGTGGGCGTCGTCGAGCAGCGTCTCGCGGCGAACGATGAGCAGGCGCGCGCGGCATTCGCCGCCGCGCAGGCCGGCCTCGAGCACACGCTGAACGGTCTCGCCGCGCTCGACCGCGCGTCGCTGGAATACGACGCCGATGGCTGGACCGCGCTCGATGCCGGCGCCGCCACCCTGCCCAACGGCACGGACTACCGCGCGGAGGCGCACAACCGTGCGCTGATCCCGTACGACTCCAGGCTGCTCCGCCTCGAGGCAGAGGGCTCCACCGGCGCGGGCGGCGGCGTGCGATCGGCGACGCTGCTGGCGGCGTTCGCCCCGTTGCTGCCGAACGTGCCGCCCGCGCCGCTGGTGGCGCGCGGCGGCCTGGCGCCCGCGGATCCGCTCACGCTGGTGAACCTGGAACGTCCGGTCGGCGCGTGGACCGGAGGCGCATACACGCCCGGCGGCGCGCTCGACCCGCAATTCTCCGCGCCCGCCTCCTGTCCGCCGTCCGGGATCTGCGCGGATGACGCCCGCATCGGCGCGCTGACGCCGGAGGCGTTTTTCGCCAACACCTTCGGCCGCGCGCCGCAGGCCATGCGTTCCGCCGCCCATGTCGCGCGCTGCGCCGCGTGCGATCCTGCCACGGCGCCGTCCGGCGCCCGGCTCGTCTGGTTCGAGAACGACGGCGCGCCCGTCACGATCGCGGCGGGTGAGCTGGGGACGGAGGAACACCCGGTCGTCGCGATCGTCGCCGGCGATTTCGCGCCGGCGGGCGCGCTCAGGATCCATGGACTGCTGTTCGTGCTGGGCGACTGGACCGCGGGCGGCGCGCCGCTCGCGGTGGAGGGCGCCGTCGTCGTCGCGGGCGATGCCGTCGACACCGGCCCGGCCGAGCTCATCTATCACGCCGGCCACCTGGAATCCCTGCATCAGTCCGGACGCTACGCCTTCGTCCCGGGGAGCTGGATCGACCTGTGAACATGTCACGCTCCGCCGCCAGCCCCGGAGCGCGCGGCGCGACCGCCAAAGGCGCGCGCGGTTTCGCCCTGCTGGAGGTCCTCATCACGCTCGGCATCAGCCTGTTCGCGCTGAGCGCACTGATGCGCCTCCAGGGGGAACTGTTCCGGGGCGACACGCAGGCCAGGGCGCGTACCCAGGCCGTACTGCTGGCCGAGCAGCGCCTGGAGATGCTCTATGGCGCGATCTCCGTCGCCGGGACCGATGCGGCATCCGACGGCATGGATGCCTGGACCGCCGCGCTCGAACCCGCGGACGCGGATACGACGCCGATGTACACCCGCGCCTGGTCCGTCGACGACTCGGGAGACACCGCGCGCATCGAGATCCGCGTGACGTGGAGCGACCACGCCGGCGTCGCCCGGGGCCTCGACCTGGCGACGCTCGTCGACCCGGTTGCGGACAACTATGGCGCCGCCGCGTGGACGGCCGCCGGATACATCGGGCTGGAATAGACGTTCGCCGCGCGAAACAGTTCTCACCGCGGAAAAGGCGGGGGAACCCGGACCCCGTGCGGGGCGTCTATCTTATGTGGAGAGGAGTAGCGGAGGAACGGCCACCGAAAGGTGATCTCAATTTACTGCACCACAGTTCATCAGGCACGGAAGGAGTTACCGCAATGAATACGTTTCGCCCCCGCCTGCAGTATGCACTTCTCGCCCTACTGCCGTCGCTTGCCTTCGCATCGACGGCCGCCACCGATCCCTACGCCGCCGGTTACGACCTCGCCCTCGCCGGCGACTACCGCACGGCCTATGACGTGTGGAAGCCGCTGGCCATGAGCGGCGACGGTCGCGCCCAGTTCAACCTCGGCCTCATGTATCACGGCGGACTCTACGTCGATCCCAACGAGGCGGCGGCGGTCGACTGGTATCGGGCCGCGGCGGAAAACGGCGTCCGCGAGGCGCAGGAATACATGTACGTGGCATACCGGGAAGGCTGGTTCGGGTTACCCAAGGCCGATGCTCAGGCCGACTACTGGGCGGGCAGGCTGGCGGAGAATCCCTCCTAGCCCGGGGCGCGGGACGGCTCAGGCGGCGGAGCTCAGGTCGAGACCCCTGCCGTCCAGCAGGAGCCGTTTCATCTCGTGCACCGTGAGGGGAGGGCTGAACAGGTAGCCCTGCATCAGGTCGCAGCCGCAGCGCCGCAGGAAATCCAGTTGCGCGCTCGTCTCGACGCCCTCCGCGACCACCGCGAGCTTGAGACTGTGCGCCATCAGGATGATCGTGTTGACGATGGTCGCGTCGTCGCTGTTCAGCGTTATGTCGCGCACGAAGGAGCGGTCGATCTTGATGGTGTGGACCGGGAAGCGCTTGAGGTAGCTCAGCGAGGAATATCCGGTGCCGAAGTCGTCGATCGCGAACCGGACAGGCAGGCAGGTCGTTTCTCGGTGAAGGGCGGGATCGACGCCGGAGCGGCGGAGATCGCATCGATCGCCGAAGCCGAGGTCGTGGAGCTGGCGGCGACAGGTGGACGACACGCAGCGGCCGCGCGCTCGACTCGCCCAGTGCTCGCAGGCCGAACGCAGGACCAGTTCCCCACCGGCACGATCAGGCCGGTCTCCTCCAGCAGCGGAATGAAGCGTTCCGGACTGACGATGCCCATCTCGGGATGGATCCAGCGGACCAGCGCCTCGGCGCCGGTCACGCGGCCGTCCGCCAGATCGATCTGCGGCTGGTAGTACAGCTCGAATTCCCCCCGGTTGAGGGCATGGCGCAGGCTGGTCTCCAGCGACAGGCGCTCGTAGGCCTTGGCGCTCATCTCGTGCGAGTAGAACTGGTAGGTGTTGCGCCCGAGCTCCTTGGCGCGGTACATGGCCGAATCCGCGTGCTTCAGCAGCGTATAGACGTCGCCGCTGTCGTCGGGATACAGGCTGATCCCGATGCTGGTGGTGACGAACAGCTCGTGGCCGTCAACCGCGAAGGGCCGGGCCAGTTGCTCGATGATCTTGCCGGCCACGTGCACCGCCGCGTCTCCGCCTTCGACGTCCTCCAGCAGGATTGCGAACTCGTCGCCGCCGAAGCGCGCGATGGTGTCGCCCTGGCGGATACAGCCGGCGATGCGCCCGGGAAACGCCTGCAGCAGCCGGTCGCCGACGTCGTGGCCGAGCGTGTCGTTGATGGTCTTGAACTGGTCCATGTCGAGGAACATCACCGCCATCAGTTTCTGCCGGCCGCGCCGGTTCAGCGCGTGCACCAGGCGCTCCATGAACAGCGCGCGGTTGGGCAGCCCGGTCAGCACGTCGTGGTAGGCGAGGCGGTGCAGGCGTTCCTCCGCCTGCATGCGCTCGGTGATGTCCTTGCCGCTGGAGATGAAATGGGTGGTCCTGCCCCCGGCGTCCTTCAGCGGCGTGATGGTCTTCTCCTCGTAATACAGGGTGCCGTCCTTCTTGCGGTTGACGAAGATGTCCTGGAACACCTGTCCGGCATTGAGCGCCTCCCACAGGCGGCGGAAGAAATCCGCATCGTGGCGGTCGGACCGGACAATGTCCGGCCGGCGCCCGATCGCCTCCTCGCGCGCGTAGCCGGTCATGCCGGTGAAGGCGGGATTGACGTATTCGATCGTGCCGCCGGCATCGGTGATCATGACCGAGTCCGCCGCCTGCTCCAGCGCGCTGGACAGCTTCCGCATCTGCGCATCGGCGCGCAGGCGCTCCGCGATCTCGCGCTCCAGTTCCGCGTTGCTCGCGCCCAGTTCGACCGCCAGCGCTTCGATCCGCTGCGCGCGTGCCGCGATCACGCGCAGGTAGAGGTACAGCAGCATGCTCAGCGTGATCCCGACACCGAGCACCGCCCAGGCGCGCCAGAAGACCCGGCCGGCCAGATAGGCGGGCGCAGGCCTGAATACCAGCGACCAGTGCAGGCCGCCGATGCTGAGGTCGGTCTCCCAGGTGAAACGCGCCGGACCCGGCGCATCCTGCGGCACCAGTCCCGCGTCCACCGGGACCGGTGCATCCGTACCGCGGTAGCGGTACAGAAAGCGCTCGTCGACGGCAGCGTTCTCGTCATAGACCCAGATGTCGATGCCCTGCACCGCGCTGTCCCGCAAGGCTTCCCGCAGCATGTCGCCGATCCGGAACACCTCGAGCAGATACCCCTGCAGATGTCGCCGGCGCAGGTCCACGCCGTCGAGCTGTGCGCCGCGTGCGTACACGGGCTGCACCAGCAGGGCGCCGTACTGTTCGGAGCCGCCGTTGTCGAACACCAGCTTCTCGGCATTGACCCAGTCCGCCGTGTCGCGCGCCTGTTCCAGGTCGGTGCGCATGGCGGGATCCGAGGCCAGGTCATAGCCGAGCAGGTGGCTGTTCTGTTGCACGGGTTCCGCGAAATAGATCGGGAAATAGGCCGGACGCGCCGCGGCCGGGGTGAACCGGCCCTCGTCGCTCAGTTCGGTGAACCGGAAGCCGGCAAACCCGGCGCGTGCGGCCCCGGCCTCCATGTCCGCGCGCGCTGCGGCGGTGACGCGGGGCACCCAGGCGATCATCTGGAGGTCCCGGTGATGTGCGAGGTTGTGATCGACGAAGCGCCGGAACTCGGTGCGGGTGACGTTATCCGAGGCGCTGTACAGGCCGACCAGCGAATTCATCAGGTCGAGGTGGCGTTCCACCTCCTTGGTGATGTCCGAGGCATGGGTCCCGGCGAGAAACTCGAACTCCGCCTGGGTGATGGCGTACTCCCAGTCGCGCACCAGGAAGGCGAGCAGGCGGGATACGGCGATGCCGGCGGCCAGCACCACCACCTGGAAGGTGAGGAACCGGACCGGCAGGCTGTCCTCGTTCAGAACCCGATTCGTACACTCTGGTGCAGACACTCCGCCCCCGCCGCCGCGCCTGTGGCAGGCCCAGCCTTGATCCCGCTCCCTATATCGGTCCCGGGCGGGGTGAGTGTTAGCGAAATGCCGCTCTAACGGCTTGGATCGGATAACGAATTCGGATGAGGGCGGGACGTGATCACAGTCGGGCCGCGCGGTGCGCGCGGGGGCGCGGACCCTGACGTGAACGGACTTGAACTATTATTGATAATGTATTGACCTGGATATATTAATTTGGATCGCGTCCCAGGCGGACCGGGACTCAGTCCAGGCGGCCCAGGATGGCCTGCTTGACCTCCTCCAGCCTCGCCTCGACCGTCAGCACCGAACCCGCGCACTGCTTGATCGCGGTATCCGGGTCCTTGAGCCCATGCCCGGTAAGGGTGCAGGCGATCCGGCTGCCCTCCGGGATGCGCCCGCTCCGGATGTCGCGCAGGGCGCCGGCGAGCGAGATCGCCGAGGCCGGTTCGCAGAAGATGCCCTCCCGGTCGGCGAGCAGCTTCTGCGCCTCGAGGATCCCGGCGTCGGTGAACTCGTCGAACCAGCCGCCCGATTCGCGGTTCGCCTGCCAGGCCAGGTCCCAGCTCTGCGGGTGGCCGATGCGGATGGCCGTGGCGACGGTCTCCGGGTTGTCGACCATGTGCCCGCGCAGGAACGGCGCCGCGCCGGCCGCCTGGTAGCCGGCCATGACCGGCAGCTTCCGGGCGATGCCGTCGGCGTGATACTCCTTGTAACCCATCCAGTAGGCGCTGATGTTGCCGGCGTTGCCGACCGGCAGGCAGTGGTAGTCGGGCGCGTCGCCGAGTTCCTCGACAATCTCGAAGGCCGCCGTCTTCTGGCCCTGCAGGCGAAACGGGTTGATGGAGTTGACGATCGCAATCGGCGCCTCGCGCCCGATCTGCTTCACCAGCTCCATGCCGGCGTCGAAATTGCCCTTGATCTGGATCACGCAGGCGCCGTGCATCATGGCCTGGGCCAGTTTTCCGAGGGCGATCTTGCCGTCCGGGATCAGCACGAAGGCCTTGACTCCGGCGCGCGCGGCATAGGCGGCGGCCGAGGCCGAGGTATTGCCGGTGGAGGCGCAGATCACGGCGCGGGTGCCCTGCTCCACCGCCTTCGTTACCGCCATGGTCATGCCGCGGTCCTTGAACGAGCCGGTCGGATTGAGCCCCTCGAACTTGACGAAGATCTCGACCTCCTTGCCGATCAGGCGCGGGATGTTGTCGAGGCGGATGAGCGGCGTGGCGCCTTCCCCCAGGCTGATGATGCGGGTGTCGGGACCGACCGGCAGGCGGTTGCGGTATTTCTCGATCAGACCGGTGTAACGCATGGGCTTTACCTCAGGACGGCTGTGTTCTCGACGGTTCGATGCGGGCGCGCGCCGGCGCGGGATCAGGTGGCGGCCAGCGTTTCCAGGCGGATGCGCGTCACCTTGCCGACGATGGTGTCCAGCGCCTCGATGCGCCGCAGCGCCTCGTTCATGCGGCGCTCCAGCACGCGCTGGGTCAGCATGATGACGGTCGCCTCCGGCGCGCCGGCGCCCGGCTCCTTCTGCAGCATGGCCTCGATGCTGATGCCGGAATCGGCCAGGATGCGCGTCACGTCCGCCAGCACGCCGGGGCGGTCGGCGGCGCGCATGCGCAGGTAATAGGCGGTCTCCACCTCCTCCATCGGCAGCAGCGGGATGTCGGACAGGCGGTCCGGCTGGAAGGCGAGGTGCGGTACGCGGTTGCCCGGGTCGGTGGTCAGCGTGCGCACGACGTCGACCAGGTCGGCGACCACCGCGGAGGCGGTCGGCTCGCGCCCGGCGCCGGCGCCGTAGTACAGCGTGGGCCCGACCGCGTCGCCCTTGACCAGCACAGCGTTCATCACGCCGTCCACGTTGGCGATCAGGCGCCGCTGCGGCACCAGCGTCGGGTGCACGCGCAGCTCGATGCCCTTGTCCGTGCGGCGCGTGATGCCGAGGTGCTTGATGCGGTAGCCGAGCTGCTCGGCGTAGCCGACGTCCTCCGGCGTGATGACGCTGATGCCCTCGGTGTAGGCCTTGTCGACCTGCAGCGGGATGCCGAACGCGATCGCGGCGAGGATGGTCAGCTTGTGCGCCGCGTCGATCCCTTCGACGTCGAAGGTCGGATCGGCCTCGGCGTAACCGAGCTGCTGCGCCTCGGCCAGCACGTCGGCGAAGGCGCGGCCCTTGTCGCGCATCTCGGTCAGGATGAAGTTGGTGGTGCCGTTGATGATGCCGGCAACCCACTCGATGCGGTTCGCCGCCAGTCCCTCGCGCAGCGCCTTGATGATGGGGATGCCGCCGGCGACCGCCGCCTCGAACGCCACCATCACGCCGTGCTTCTGCGCCGCGGCGAAGACCTCGTTGCCGTGGCGCGCGATCAGCGCCTTGTTGGCGGTGACGACGTGCTTGCCGTTGGCGATCGCCCGCAGCACCAGCTCGCGCGCCGGCTCGTAACCGCCGATCAGTTCGACCACGATCTGGATGTCGGGCCGGTCGACGACGGCGAAGGCGTCGGCGCCGATCTCGATGCCGGCGCTGTCGACGCCGGGGAAGCTGGTTTCGCGCGCCGCCGCATGCGTGATCACGATGCCGCGGCCGGCGCGGCGCGCGATCTCCGACTGGTTGCGCCTGAGCACGTTGACGGTGCCGCCGCCGACGGTGCCGAGGCCGAGCAGGCCCACGCGGACGGGTTCGAGCCGCTTCATGCCGAGGCCGTCCTGGGCTTGCTGGCGTCCTTGCGGAACATCTGGCGGATGCCGCGCACGGCCTGGCGCGTGCGGTGCTCGTTCTCGATCAGGCCGAAACGCACATGGTCGTCGCCGTAGGAGCCGAAGCCGATGCCGGGAGACACGGCGACCTTGGCGTCCTCGATGAGTTTCTTGGCGAACTCGAGCGAACCGAGGTGGCGGTACTGCTCCGGGATCTGCGCCCACACGAACATCGTCGCCTTCGGTTTCTCGACCTCCCAGCCGATCGAGTTGAGCCCCTCGCACAGCACGTCGCGCCGCACGCGGTAGAGTTCGGAGATCTCGCGCACGCAGTCCTGCGGGCCTTCCAGCGCGGCGATCGCCGCCACCTGGATCGGGGTGAACATGCCGTAGTCCAGATAGGACTTGATGCGCGCCAGCGCCGACACCAGCACGCGGTTGCCGCACATGAAGCCGATGCGCCAGCCCGGCATGTTGTAGCTCTTGGACAACGTGAAAAACTCCACTGCGACCTCTTTCGCGCCGGGCACCTGCAGGATGGACGGCGCGACGTAGCCGTCGAAGGCGATGTCGGCGTAGGCGAGGTCGTGGATCACCCAGATCTGATGCTCGCGCGCGATCTCGATCACCTGCTCGAAGAACGGCAGGTCGACGCACTGCGTGGTCGGGTTGCCGGGGAAGTTCAGCACCAGCATCTTGGGCTTGGGCCAGGAATCCTTGATCGCCTTGACCAGCTCGCCGAAGAAATCGACGCCCGGCACCAGCGGCACGTGGCGGATGTCCGCGCCCGCGATGACGAAACCGTAGGGATGCACCGGATAGGCGGGATTCGGCACCAGCACGGCGTCGCCGGGACCGACGGTCGCCAGCGCCAGGTGCACCAGGCCTTCCTTCGAACCGATGGTCACGATGGCCTCGCTCTCCTGGTCGAGGTCCACGTTGAAACGCGTCTTGTACCAGCGGCAGATGGCGCGGCGCAGGCGCGGGATGCCGCGCGACACCGAGTAGCGGTGCGTGTCCTCGCGCTGCGCGACCTCGATCAGCTTCTGCACGATGTGGGGCGGCGTCGGCTGGTCGGGGTTGCCCATCCCGAAGTCGATGATGTCCTCTCCGCGCGCGCGCGCCTTGGCTTTCAGCTCGTTGACGATGTTGAAAACGTAGGGCGGGAGGCGCTTGATCCTGGCAAATTCTTCGAACATGTGGGTTTAAGTCGGTGAATTTTAAAGACCGCTATTATCGTTTCATTTCCATCCGGCAGGCAAGCCGAGCCTTTCACCCGCCGCCGACCTGGGGTAAGCTGTCGCGACCGGCACGGCGGCCCGCCGGCGCCGCTCTGCGTGACGGAGATGCGCTCTGATGCAGGTAAATCGCAATCTCGACCCGGACAGCTACAGCATCCATTCCTACTCCGCGGGACAGGTGACCGTCACCTTCCCCTTCGACCCGGCCGCGCCGGCGGAGGGTGAAAACGGCCCGCTGCGGCGGGAAGTGCTGCGCCGGAGCCTGGTGATCATGGCGGACCGCCTCATCGGCGACTGGCCGCCGCAGCGCTTCGAGGAACTTGAGCGGGCACATTTCGACCTGCTCGCCGCGCTCTCCCCCGAGGTCGTGCTGTTCGGCTCCGGCGCCCGCCTGCAGCGGCCGCATCCCGCGCTGCTGTCCACCCTGACCGACCGCGGCATCGGGGTCGAGGTCATGGACACCGGCTCGGCCTGCCGCACCTTCAATTTCCTGATGTCCGACCGCCGCCGCGTCGCCGCCGCCCTGCTCATGATCGAGCCCTGACGCGGCGTCGGGTGCATGATTCTAGCATGCCCCGCCGCGCCGGACACTCGCGCGCCAGTGGCGACAGGTAGCCCGGATGAAGGCGCCTGGCGCCGCAATCCGGGGAGTGTCACGCACCGCCCCCGGATGCCGCTGCGCTTCATCCGGGCTACGATTCTGAAGCAGGTATTCCCGCCCGCCTCAGTCCTCAGTCCTTGGACTACAGCCCGGGCAGGTATTTCAGCGGATCGACCGGTTCGCCGTCACGGCGGATCTCGAAGTGCAGCTTCACCGCGTCGGTCCCGGTGCCGCTGTCGCCCATCTCGGCGATCTGCTCGCCGGCCGCGACGTCTGCACCTTCTCCCACCAGCAGCCGGTCATTGTGCGCATAGGCGCTGAGATAGTGTTCGTCGTGCTTGACGATGAGCAGATTGCCGTAATGCGGAATGCCGTTGCCGCTGTAGACCACGCGCCCGGACGCCGCGGCACGCACCGCCTCGCCGCGCTCGCCGGGGATGTCGATGCCCCGGTTGGCGGTGCCGGAGGTCACCGCGGAACGGGACGGCGCGCGCGCAGTCGGCCATTGCCAGCCGGGGGCGGCCGCGGCGGCGGGCGGCGCCGTCTCGACCGGCGGGCTCGCCGGCGCGACCGCGGACCGCGGGGCCTCGTTGAGCCCGTACACCTCGACCGCGCCGGCGGGCGGCGCCGCCGCCGGCGCGGCCGCGGCCTGCGGTGCGGGCGCCGGGGGCGCCGGCGGACGTGATGCGAAGGCCTCGCGCCGCGGCGGGATGATGCGGAGGTATTGCCCGGCATTCACCTGATAGGGTTCCGCCATGTTGTTCCACTGCGCCATCTGGCGGTGATCCTTGCCGTAGCGGAAGCTGATCGAGTACAGCGTCTCGCCGGGGCGCACCATGTGATAGACGGGCGCGCCGCAACCCGCCGCCAGGATCAGCGCCAGGGCGAGGACGGCCGCGCGGGCGCTCACTTGTCCCCCGTCAGCATCGGCACGAAGGTGGCCTCGTGCAGCCGTTCGTCCCGGTAGCCGTCCTCGGTGCGGACGATCAGCCTCAGCTCCTGGTGGCCGCCGCTGCCGATCGGGATGACCAGGCGGCCGCCCACGGCGAGCTGCGCGAGCAGGGGCTCCGGCACGGCGGTGGGCGCGGCGGTGGCGATGATGCCGTCATACGGCGCGTATTCCGGCCAGCCCTGCTTGCCGTCGCTGTGTTTCAGGCGGATGTTGCGCAGGCGCAGGTTGTGGAAACGCTGCTGCGCCTTGCGCTGCAGGGCCATGATGCGCTCCACCGTGTAGACCTCCGGCACCAGGCGCGCCAGGATCGCCGCCTGATATCCGGAGCCGGTGCCGATCTCCAGCACCTTGCGCAGCGGACCGCCCAGCAGCAGCGCCTCGGTCATGCGCGCCACCGTGACCGGCGTCGAGATGGTCTGGCCGAAGCCGATCGGCAGCGCGGTGTCCTCGTAGGCCCGCGTCGCGAGCGCCTCGTCCACGAAGATGTGGCGCGGCGTCTCCCAGATCGCCTCCAGCACCGCCTCGTTGACGATGCCCTGGCTGCGCAGGCGCTCGATCAGGCGGCTGCGCGTGCGTCGCGAGGTCATCCCGATGCCTTCGTGCTGGATCATGCCCCGATGTCCTTCATCCAGGCCTGCAGGCGCTCGAGCGCTGAGTGGCGCGTCAGGTCGACCTGCAGCGGCGTCACCGAGACGTAACCGTTGCGCACGGCGTGGAAATCGGTGCCCGGCCCGGCATCCTGCTCCGCACCCGATTCGCCGATCCAGTAGATCGGCCGGCCGCGCGGGTCCGCGGTCATGATCACCGGCTCCGATTTGTGGCGGTGGCCGAGGCGCGTCACCATGAAGCCCGCCAGGTACTCCCACGGCAGGTCCGGCACGTTCACGTTCAGGATCACGTCCGGCGGCAGCGGGTCGTGCTGCAGGCGGGCGACGATGCGCTGCGCCACCCGGGCCGCCGTGGCGTAATGCTCGAGGTTCCGGCCCGCCAGCGAGACCGCGACGGCGGGATAGCCCAGGAAGCGCCCCTCCATCGCCGCGGCCACGGTGCCGGAATAGATCACATCGTCGCCCAGGTTCGCCCCGGCGTTGATGCCGGAGATCACCATGTCCGGCTCCTGCTCCAGCAGCCCGGTGATGGCGAGGTGCACGCAGTCGGTCGGCGTGCCGTTGACGCGGATGAAGCCGTTGTCCAGCACCTGGGCGCGGATCGGGTTCTCAAGGGTGAGCGAATTGCTGGCGCCGCTGCGGTCACGGTCGGGCACCACCACAGTGAGCTCCCCCATGCCGGCCAGTCCCTCCACCAGGCGCGCGAGGCCGGGGGCGCGGTAGCCGTCGTCGTTGCTGATCAGGATCTTCATGGGCGGGACACTTCGGCGCGCCCCACGGCTGGCCGGGGGCGGCGGATATAACCGGTTATCATGGCGGGCATTTTGCCCTGAACTGGCGGGACCGCACAAGCCACGCCGGTGGTGAGCCGGCTAATTCATCACCGCGGCGCACAGGCCCATCAGCGCCCCCGGGAATATCCCCAGCCCGAGGATGAGCAGGCCGTTGGCGCTCATCACCGCGCGCATGTCGAAATTGACCGCCAGCGGCGCGGTGTCGTCCGGCTTGTCGAAATACATGAACTTGATCAGGCGCAGGTAGTAGAACGCGCCGATGACGGAAAACAGCACCGCGAACACCGCCAGCCACACCAGGCCGATGTCGATGACGGCGCGCAGCACGGAGAGCTTGGCGTAGAAGCCCACCGCCGGCGGCACCCCCGCCATCGAGAACATGATGATGAGCATCATGAAGGCGAACCAGGGATTGCGGTCGTTGAGCCCCTTGAAATCCTCCAGCTCGTCCGCCTCGAAGCCCGCCCGGCTGAGCAGGATCACCATGCCGAAGGCGCCCAGCGTCATCAGCGAATAGACCAGTATGTAGAACATGGCGGCAGAATTGCCGGCGCGCGTGCCGGCCAGGATGCCGAGCAGCAGGAACCCCACGTGGGAGATGGTGGAATAGGCGAGCATGCGCTTGAGGTTGCGCTGCGCGATCGCGACCACATTGCCGATGCCGATCGACAGGACCGCCAGCACCATCAGCATGGTCTGCCATTCGACGTGCAGGCCGCCCAGGCCGTCGGCGAGCAGGCGCATGACCATGGCGAAGGCCGCGATCTTGGGTGCGGTGCCGATGAACAGCGTGACCGCCGTCGGCGCGCCATGGTAGACGTCGGGGATCCACATGTGGAACGGCACGGCGCCCAGCTTGAAGGCCAGCCCGACCACCACGAAGGTCATGCCGAACAGCAGCACCTTGTCGTCGGCCGGACTGCGGCGCACATAGTCGCCGATCTCGGCAAGGCCCAGGTTGCCGGTCGCGCCGTAGATCATCGACATGCCGTAGAGCAGCATGCCGGAGGCAATCGCCCCCAGCACGAAGTATTTCATCGCCGCCTCCGAGGCGGCGATCGAGTCGCGGTTCAACGCGGTCATGGCATACAGCGAGAGCGCCAGCAGCTCGAGGCCGAGATAGATTGTGAGCATGTTGTAGGCCGACGTCATGATCATCATGCCGAGCAGCGCGAACAGCCCGAGCACGAAGAACTCGCCCTTGAAGATGCCGCGCACGCTGAGGTACTCGCGTGAATAGAGGAACACCACCGCGGTGACCAGGTAGAGGAACACCTTCAGCACGTCGCTCATGTTGTCGCTGATGAACATGCCGGCGAAGGTGACGACGGGGGCCGGCGAATGCAGCGCGACGGTCAGCACGGCCGTGCCCAGCAGGCTCGCCTGCGCGAGCAGGTAGGTGATGATGCGGTTATTGTCGTCGACGAACAGGTCGGCGACGATCACGACACAGATCATCCCGAGCAGGAAGATCTCGGGCAACGCCGGCGTGAGGTTGGGGCTTATGAAATCCATGGGCGCTCCGGGGAAGTGTCCATCACAGTTTGGATTCCGAGACATGCGCCAGCAGGTGGTTGACCGAGGCGTGCATCACGTCCACCAGCGGCGCCGGCCACACGCCGACCAGCAGCACGAGCGCGGCGAGCGAACCGAGCACCAGGGTCTCGCGCGCATTGAGGTCCGTGAGACCCGCCACCTTGTCGTTGGCGACCTTGCCGAAGATCACCCGCTTGACCATCCACAGGGTGTAGGCCGCGCCCAGGATCAGGGTCGTGGCCGCCAGCAGGGCGTACCAGAAGTTCGCCTTGAACACGCCGAGGATGACCATGAACTCGCCGACGAAACCGGAGGTGCCGGGCAGGCCGGTGTTGGCGAGCGCGAACAGCACCATGAACGCCGCGAACACCGGCATGGTGTTGACCACGCCGCCGTAATCGCTGATCAGGCGGCTGTGGACGCGGTCGTACATGACGCCGACGCAGAGGAACAGGGCGCCGGAGATGAAGCCGTGCGAGATCATCTGCACCAGCGCGCCCTCCACGCCGAGGGCGGCGCCGCGCAGGCTGCCGCTGGTCTCGAAAATGGAGAACACGGCGAAGAAGCCGAGCGTGACGAAACCCATGTGCGAGATCGACGAATAGGCGATCAGCTTCTTCATGTCCTCCTGCGCCAGCGCCACCAGCGCGATGTACACCACCGCGATCAGGGACAGCGTGATGATGAAGCCGTCGAGCTCCGCGCTCGCGTCGGGCGCGATCGGCATGGAGAAGCGGATCAGGCCGTAGGCACCCATCTTCAGCATGATGGCGGCCAGGATCACCGAGCCGCCGGTCGGCGCCTCGACGTGGGCGTCGGGCAGCCAGGTGTGCACCGGCCACATCGGGACCTTGACGGCGAAGGCGACCAGGAAGGCGATGAAGATCAGCGTCTGCGCGGTCATGCCGATGCGCAGGACGTGGAAATCGAGGATCGCGAAGCTGCCGGTCTGGAAATAGAGGTAGATCAGCGCAACCAGCAGCAGCACGGAACCGAGGAAGGTGTAGAGGAAGAACTTGATGGCGGCGTAGACGCGACGCGGCCCGCCCCAGATTCCGATGATGAGGAACATCGGGATCAGCATCCCCTCCCAGAACACGTAGAACAGGATCGCATCGAGGGCGGCGAATACGCCCGCCATCATGCCGTCCATGATGAGGAAGGAGGCCATGTATTGCGCGCGCCTGAACTCGATCGACTCCCAGCCGGCGATCACCACCACCACGGTGAAGAAGGTGGTGAGCAGGATGAGCGGCATCGAGATGCCGTCGACGCCGAGGTGGTAATAGATGTCGAATACCGGGATCCAGGCCGCGCGCTCCTCGAACTGCATGTGGTAGGTGCCGCGGTCGAAGCCCGTGAACAGCGGGATGGACAGCAGGAAGGTGGCGAGCGCGACCAGCAGCGCGACCCAGCGCACGGCATTGTCGCTGTTTCGGCCGGCGCCGAGCGCGAGGACGAGGGCGCCGCCGATGATCGGCAGCCAGATTACCAGACTCAGCAGAGGAAGTTCCGTCGGCATGCAGCTATCCCTGAATCGGGTCTCCCTTTCCGTCAGACGATGACAAATACGAACAGCAGGAGCAGCAGCCCGAGGATCATCGCGAAGGCGTAATGATACAGGAATCCGCTCTGCATGTGCCGGACCCGCGCCGCGATCCAGCCGATGCCGCGCGCGGTCCCGTTCACCATGGCTCCGTCGATTACCGTGACGTCACCCGCGCGCCAGAACAGGCGGCCGATGCGGCGCCCTCCGCCGGCGAAGAAGAAATCGTTGAACTGGTCGAAGCCGTAGTTGTGCTCCAGCACCTTGTTGATCAGCGCGAAGCGGCGCTGCACGGCGTCGGCGATGCCGGGGCGTTTCAGATAGACGAACCACGCGGTGGCGAGTCCGGCCATGGCGAACCAGAACGGCAGCCCGAGCAGGCCGTGGAGGACGAAGCCGGCCGCCCCGGTGAAATGCTCGCCCAGGTGGGCCAGGGTGTCGTGCGCGGGATCGACCTCGATGGCGGAGCCGAACCATCCGCCGAACAGCAGCGGCCCGATGGTGAATGCGCCGATCACGAGCGAGGGCACGGCGAGCAAGACCAGCGGCAAGGTCACCACCCAGGGCGATTCATGCAGGTGGTCCCGCGTATGGTGGTCCATGCGCCCTTCGCCGTGAAACACCAGGAAGAACATGCGGAAGGAGTACAGCGCGGTGACGAACACGCCGAGCAGCACCGCGACATAGGCGAAGCCGGCCCCCGGCAGGTGCGAGGCGTGCACCGCCTCGATGATGGCGTCCTTGGAGAAGAAACCCGAGGTGCCCGGGAAGCCGATCAGCGCGAGCGAGCCGATCAGCGCCGTCCAGTAGGTGACCGGCATGTATTTCTTCAGCCCGCCCATGCGGCGGATGTCCTGTTCATGATGCATGGCGATGATCACCGAGCCGGCGGCGAGGAACAGCAGCGCCTTGAAGAAGGCGTGCGTCATCAGGTGGAAGATGCCGGCGGCGTAGGCCGAGGCGCCGAGCGCCACCACCATGTAGCCGAGCTGGGACAGGGTCGAATAGGCGACCACGCGCTTGATGTCGTTCTGCACGATGCCGAGCAGGCCCATGAAGAAGGCGGTGATCGCGCCGATCACCAGCACCACGCTGAGCGCGGTCGCCGACAGCTCGTACAGCGGCGACATGCGCGCCACCATGAAGATGCCGGCGGTCACCATGGTCGCGGCGTGGATCAGCGCCGAGATCGGCGTCGGACCCTCCATCGAGTCGGGCAGCCAGACGTGCAGCGGGACCTGGGCGGACTTGCCCATGGCGCCGATGAACAGCAGGATGCAGATCACCGTCAGCAGCGACCACGGCTGGCCGGGGATGATTTCTATCGTGACGTCCTTCATCAGCGGGGCCGCGGCGAACGCCTGGGCGTAGTCCACCGTATTGAAATAGGCCAGGATGGCCGCGATGCCGAGGAGGAAACCGAAGTCGCCGACGCGGTTGACCAGGAACGCCTTCAGGTTGGCGTAGATGGCGCTGTCGCGCTGGTACCAGAACCCGATCAGCAGATAGGACACCAGGCCCACCGCCTCCCAGCCGAAGAACAGCTGCATGAAGTTGTTGGCCATCACCAGCATCAGCATCGAGAAGGTGAACAGCGCGATATAGCTGAAGAAGCGCTGGTAACCCGGGTCGTCGTGCATGTAGCCGACGGTGTAGATGTGCACCATCAGGGAGACGAAGGTCACCACCATGATCATCAGGGTGGTCAGGCGGTCGACCAGGAAGCCGACCTCGAAGCGGATGCCGTCGCTCACCAGCCAGGTGTACACCGCGCCGTTGTAGGCCGGGTTGCCGTCCAGCACGATGTGCTTGAACACGACCAGCGACAGCAGGAAGGACGCCGCGACGCCGAGTATGGTCACCCAGTGCGCGCCGGCGCGGCCGATCTGGCGGCCGAACAGGCCGGCGACGAGCGCCCCGGCGAGGGGTGCGAGCGGGATGGCGAGATATACCTTTTCCATCATCGTCATGGCGCCGTCAGCCCTTGAGGGTATCCAGGTTGTTGACGTTGATGGTGCGCCGGTTGCGGAACAGCACGATCAGCAGGGCCAGACCGATGGCGGCCTCCGCCGCCGCCACCGTCAGGATGAAGAACACGAAGACCTGGCCGCCGGTGTCGCCGAGATAGTGCGCGAAGGCGACGAAATTCATGTTGACCGCGAGCAGCATCAGCTCGATCGCCATCAGCAGGATGATGAGGTTCTTCCGGTTGAGGAATATCCCCGCCATGCTGATGCAGAACAGCACGGCGCCGAGGATGAGGAAATGAGACAGGGCGATCATGGCTTCCCTCCGGGTGCGGACTGCTTGTCCGGCTTCTTTTCCGAAGCCATCTTGACGATGCGCACGCGGTCGTCGCGCCGCACACCGACCTGTTCGGCGGGGTTCTGGTACTTGGTCTCCGGGCGCCGGCGCATGGTCAGCGCGATCGTGGCGACGATGGCCACCAGCAGGATCGCCGCGGCGATCTCGAACGGATAGACGTACACGGTGTAGAGCAGGCTGCCCAGCTCCTTGGTGTTGCTGTAGTCGGCGGCGTGGCGGGCCGGCTCGGCGACGCTGTCCAGGCCGAAATGCTCCGGACCCACCACCAGCGCCATCTCGGCCAGGATCAGCAGCGCGACCAGCGCGCCGACCGGCAGGAAGCGGATGAAACCCTCGCGCAGCGGGACGATGTTGATGTCCAGCATCATTACGACGAACAGGAACAGCACCATGACCGCGCCGACGTAGACCAGCACCAGCACGATGGCGAGGAACTCCGCCTCCAGCAGCAGCCAGATCGCGGCGCTGGTGAAGAAGGCCAGCACCAGGAACAGCGCGGCGTGCACCGGGTTGCGCACGGTGATCACTGTCACCGCAGCGGCAATCAGGATGGTCGCGAAGAGGTAAAAGAGTACCGGTTCTATGTTCATGCCTGTTCTTGTTATATCCGCTGTCGCCGCATGTCGCAGCCGCCTGTCCTGTGATCCGCCACCCCGCCGGGGTGCGCCCTCGCCGCGCCGTCCGCGTCAGCGGAACCGGGCGTCCTGCTCCCGGTCTGCGGCGATCTGCCCCTCGAATTTGTCGCCGACCGCGAGCAGCTTGTCCTTGGTCATGATGTTCTCTCCGCGCTTCTCGAAGTGGTATTCAAACAGGCGCGTCTCGACGATGGCATCCACCGGGCAGGCCTCCTCGCAGAAGCCGCAGTAGATGCATTTGAACAGGTCGATGTCGTAGCGCGTGGTGCGGCGCGAACCGTCCTCGCGCGGCTCCGCCTCGATGGTGATCGCCAGCGCCGGGCACACCGCCTCGCACAGCTTGCACGCGATGCAGCGCTCCTCCCCGTTGGGGTAACGGCGCAGCGCGTGCAGGCCGCGGAAGCGCGGCGACTGCGGCGTCTTCTCCTCCGGGTACTGCACGGTGATCTTCTTCGCGAACAGGTATTTTCCGGTCAGCTTGAGGCCGCGGAACAGTTCCCACAGGATGAAGCTCTTGAAATAGAACTGGAGGTCTTTCACCGTGCCTCACCCATGCTCAGTCGAACCAGGGACCCAGTTGCGCCATGATCGCCACGCCGATCACCAGTATCCACACAATGGTGATCGGGATGAACACCTTCCAGCCCAGCCGCATGATCTGGTCGTAACGATAGCGCGGAAACGTGGCACGAAACCAGAGAAACAGGAACAGGAAGAACGCCGTCTTCGCCAGCAGCCAGAAGATGCCCGGCACCCAGGCGAACAGCGGCCCCAGCAGCGGCACGCCCTCGAAGGGCGACAGCCAGCCGCCCAGGAACATCAGCGCGGTCAGCACGGAGATCAGGATCATGTTGGCGTACTCCGCGAGGAAGAACAGCGCGAAGGTCATGCCGGAATACTCCACGTGGAATCCCGCGACGATCTCCGATTCGCCCTCGGCGACGTCGAACGGCGCGCGGTTGGTCTCCGCGACCCCGGCGATGAAATAGACGAAAAACAGCGGCAGCAGCGGCAGCCAGAACCAGTGCAGCAGGCTGCCCTGCTGGCTGCGCACGATCTCGCCCAGGTTCAGGCTGCCCGCCGCCATCAGCACGCCGACGAGGGCGAAGCCCATGGCGATCTCGTAGGCCACCATCTGCGCGGCGGAGCGGATCGCGCCGAGGAAGGCATACTTCGAATTGGAGGCCCAGCCGGCGATGATGATGCCGTACACCCCCATGGAACTGAGCGCGAGCACATACAGCAATCCGGCGTCGATGTCGGCCAGCACCATGCCGTCGTCGAACGGGATCACCGCCCAGGCGGCCAGCGCCGGCGCCAGCGCCAGCAAGGGCGCGAACACGAACAGGAAGCGGTTGGAGCGCGTCGGGATGATGATTTCCTTGAACGCGAGCTTGATGCCGTCGGCGATCGGCTGCAGCCAGCCGCGGGGTCCGACGCGGTTGGGGCCGATGCGCACCTGAATGTAGCCGATCACCTTGCGCTCGGCGAGCGTCAGGTAGGCGACCGACAGCATGATCGGCACGACGATGGCGACGATCTTCGCGACGATCACGATGAGCGACTGCAGCGACGGCGGCACCCCGGTCCACAGCGCGAGCGCGGTATCGATCATCGCCTACCCCCGCCCCGCCGCGGCCAGCGCGAGCGATCCGAACACCGCGCCGAGCGCGGCGGTCTCCGGCAGGGCGGCCGGGATCAGCACGCAGCCCTCCGGCACCCGTTCGTCGATCACCACCGGAAGTTCCGCCTCGCCATTGTCCTGGCGGAACCGCGTGCGCGCGCCGGCCGTGAGGCCGAGCCGCGCCGCAGTCGCCGCGCACAGCGACGCGGCGGCGAGGCCGCGCGCATCCGCGGTCTGCTGCAGCGCGTCTGCGCGCCGCACGATGGGATCGACCGCGTAGATCGGCACGTGGCCGACCCGCGTCAGTATCGGATCGACGTCCGCGGGCGGAGGGGAAAACCACTCTGCCGGCGGGTTCGCCGGCGCCGGATCGCCGACCTGGAGCCGCAGTTCCTCGCGCACGTCCTCCGACGACATGTAGTCGAAACCGGCGAGTTCGAACAGATTGCCCATCACGCGCAGGACCTTCCAGCCGGGCCGCGCCTCGCCCGCCGGCGCCACGGCGGCGGCGAAGCTCTGCCAGCGCCCCTCGATGTTGACGAACGTTCCGGAGGTCTCGCTGAACGGCGTGACCGGCAGCAGCACGTCGGCGTATTCCAGCATCGCGCCGCCCTTGAAGGCGCTCAGCATGACCACGCACTCGGCCGCCTTGAGCGCCGCCACTGCGGCGGCGGGCGCGGCCGCGTCGTATTCGGGTTCCACACCCAGCAGCAGGTAGGCCTTCAGGCGGGCGGAGAACATGTGGTGCGCCGCCATGCCCGGTTTCACCGCGCGTGCGCCCGCGGCCTCGCGGTGCGGCACCGCACCGGCGAGCCAGGCCCCCGCGGTGTTGGCGCCCTCCGTGAGATAGCCCAGGGTCAGGCCGGCGCTCTGCGCGATCAGGCGGGCGAGCGCGTGCAGGGTGGCGAAGGCCGGATGCATGAAGGCCGTCATGCCGAGCAGTACGGTGCCGCGTTTCGACGCTGCCAGCCGCCTGGCGATGGACTGGTGGACATCCTGAATCGTGACCCCGTCCAGCACGCGGGCGAGTTCCGCCGGCGCCGCCTTGCCGGTCAGAGGGAGCAGCGCGTTGGCGATGGCGGCCAGATGGCGCTCCATGCCGGCCGGGCCGGCGGCGAGATTCTCCGCCAGCGGGAAGTTGAAGTCGTAGGCAACCGGATTGACGCACATCACCGCCGCCCCGCGCAGCGCCGCCTTGCGCAAACGGTGCGCGACCAGCGGCTGCTCCTTGCGCGGGTTTGAGCCGATCAGCAGGACGGCGCCGGCATCCTGCAGGGCGGCCAGCGGCTGCCCCAGCGCGGGGTACACGGGCGCGAAATCCTGGTCGCGGAAGTCGACCTGGCGCAGGCGGTGGTCGATGTTGTGGCTGCCGAGGCCGCGCGTGAGGCGTTGCGCGAGGTACATCTCCTCCAGCGTCGCGCCCGGCGCGACCAGAGTGCCGAGTGCGCCCGGCCCGTTCGCGTCGATGACCTGCCGGATCCGGTCGCGCGCAAACGCCAGCGCGCCGTTCCAGTCGGTCTGTTCCCAGCGGCCGTCGCGCTTGATCATCGGCGCGAGCAGGCGCCCGGGGCCGCCCAGGGCCTGGTAGCTGTAGCGGTCGCGGTCGGAGATCCAGCATTCGTTGACCGCCTCGTTCTCGCGCGGATCCGCGCGCATGACCTTGTGGCCGCGCGTCAGCAGCGTCAGGTTCGAGCCGACGCAGTCGTGCGGCGCGATCGACGGCCGGCGCTGCATCTCCCAGGCGCGCGCGGTGTAGCGGAACGGCTTCGAGGTCAGCGCGCCGACCGGGCACAGGTCGATCACGTTGCCGGACAGCTCGGAGCTGACCGCCTTTTCGATATAGGTGCCGATACGCATGTTCTCGCCGCGTCCGGTGGCGCCGAGTTCGCGCAGCCCGGCGATCTCCTCGCCGAAGCGCACGCAGCGCGTGCAGTGGATGCAGCGCGTCATCTCGGTCTCGACCAGCGGTCCGATGTCCTTGTCCTTGACCACGCGCTTGGCCTCGGCGTATTCGGACCGGTCGGAGCCGTAGCCGATCGACATCTCCTGCAGCTCGCACTCGCCGCCCTGGTCACAGATCGGGCAGTCGAGCGGGTGGTTGATGAGGAGGAACTCCATGGTGCCCTTCTGCGCCTCGATCGCCTTGGGCGAGCGGGTGAAGATCTTCATGCCCTCCGCCACCGGCGTGGCGCAGGCGGGCAGCGGCTTGGGAACCTTCTCCACCTCGATGAGGCACATGCGGCAGTTGGCCGCGATGGACAGCTTCTTGTGGTAGCAGAAACGCGGGATGGTGATGCCTGCGGCGTCCGCCACCTCGATGATCATGTCGCCGCGGCGCGCCCTCAGCGGCACGCCGTCGATCGTGAGGCTGACCGCGTTCGGGTCCCGCACCGGTTCCGTCGCCGCCGTCATGCCGCCCGCTCCGCCGCACCGACCAGGCAGCGCTTGTGCCTGATGTGGTATTCGAATTCATCGTGGAAATGCTTCAGGAAGCTCTGCACCGGCCACGCCGCGGCATCGCCGAAGGCGCAGATCGTGCGCCCCTCGATGCGGCCGGCGGTCTTCTTCAGCAGATCCAGGTCCTCCGGCCGGCCCGCGCCCTCCTCGATGCGCTTGACCACGCGCCACAGCCAGCCGGTGCCCTCGCGGCACGGGGTGCACTGGCCGCACGATTCCGCGTAGTAGAAGCGCGAGATGCGCAGCAGCGCCTGCACCATGCAGGTCGAGTCGTCCATCACGATCACGCCGCCGGAACCGAGCGCGGAGCCCGCCTTGGACAGCGAGTCGTAATCCATGTTGCACTCCATGATCGCCGCCGCCGGCATCACCGGCATGGAGGATCCGCCCGGGATCACCGCCTTGAGCTTGCGGCCCTTGCGCACCCCGCCCGCCATTTCGAGCAGATCGCGGAACGGCGTGCCCATCGGGACTTCGTAGTTCCCGGGTTTGTTGACGTGGCCCGATACCGAGAAGATCTTCACGCCGCCGTTGTTCGGCTTGCCGAGTTCGAGGAACCACTCGCCGCCGTTGTGGATGATGGACGGGACCGAGGCCAGGGTTTCGGTGTTGTTGATCGTGGTCGGGCAGCCGTACAGGCCGAAGTTGGCCGGGAACGGCGGCTTGAAGCGCGGCTGCCCCTTCTTGCCCTCGAGCGACTCGAGCAGGGCGGTCTCCTCGCCGCAGATGTAGGCGCCCGCGCCGAGGTGCGAATGGAGCTCGAAATCGACGCCCGAACCGAGGATGTTGCGGCCGATCAGTCCGGCGGCGCGCGCCTCCCTCAGGGCGGCCTCGAAACGCTCGAAGGGCTCATGATGGAATTCGCCGCGCATGTAGTTGTAGCCGACGGTGGCGCCGATCGCGTAGCCCGCGATAGCCATGCCCTCGATCAGCGCGTGCGGATTGAAGCGCAGGATGTCGCGGTCCTTGCAGGTGCCCGGCTCGCTCTCGTCCGAGTTGCACACGATGTACTTCTGCGCGGGCGAGCTGCGCGGCATGAAGCTCCACTTGAGGCCGGTCGGAAAGCCCGCGCCGCCGCGTCCGCGCAGCGCCGACTTCTTGAGCTCGTTGATGATCTCCTCGGGGGGGATGCGCTCGGCCAGCACCTTCTTCCAGGCCTCGTAGCCGTCCTCCTTGAGATAGGTCTCGAACGACCACGGGACGGCGTGTTTCAGGGTTCGAAAGCAGACTTCGTTGGCCATCACATCTCTCCCTGCCGCGTCACTTCAACGAGCCCAGTACCGCGTCGACCTGCTCCGGCGTCAGGTTCTCGTGATAATGCCCGTCGACCGCCATCATCGGCGCCCCGCAGCAAGCGGCCAGGCACTCCTCCTCGCGCTTGAGCGTGAACCTGCCGTCCGCCGAGGTGCCGCCCACCTTGACGCCGTACTTGCGCTCGATGTGCCGGAGGATATCGTCGGCGCCGCCCAGCATGCACGAGATATTATTGCACACCGAGACCATGTGGCGGCCGACCGGCTCCCGCTCGTACATGCTGTAGAAGCTCGCCACCTCGTACACCGCGATCGGCGGCAGCTCCAGGTACTCCGCCACCGCGTCCATCAGCCCGGTACTGAGCCAGCCGCCGTTCTCCTCCTGCACGATGCTGAGCGCGGGCAGCAGCGCCGAGCGCTTGCGTTCGGCCGGGTACTTGGCGATCCAGGCGTCGATCTCGCCGCGGGCGTGCGCGGATATCAGGTCATGTGTGCCTTCCCTGCCGCTCATCAGCGATCGACCTCCCCGAATACGATGTCCTGGGTGCCGATGATCGCCACCACGTCGGCGATCATGTGGCCGCGCACCATCTCGTCGAGTGCGGCGATGTGGGCGAAACCGGGCGCGCGGATCTTGAGCCGATAGGGCTTGTTGGAACCGTCGGAGACGATGTACACGCCGAACTCGCCCTTGGGATGCTCGACCGCCGCGTAGGCCTCGCCCGCCGGCACGCAGTAACCCTCGGTGAACAGTTTGAAATGGTGGATCAGCGCCTCCATGTCGCCCTTCATGTCGGTGCGCTGCGGCGGCGTCACCTTGTGGTCGTCGGCCATCACCGGGCCGGGGTTGGCGCGCAGCCAGTCGATGCACTGGCGGACGATGCGGTTGGACTGCCGCATCTCCTCGATGCGCACCAGGTAGCGGTCATAGCAGTCGCCGGCCACGCCCACCGGCACGTCGAAGTCGAGACGGTCGTACACCTCGTACGGCTGCTTCTTGCGCAGGTCCCACTCGACGCCGGAACCGCGCAGCATGGGGCCGGTGAAGCCGAGCTGGAGCGCCCGCTCCGGGCTCACCACGCCGATGCCGACGGTGCGCTGCTTCCAGATGCGGTTGTCGGTCAGCAGGGTTTCGTATTCGTCGATGTAGCCGGGGAAACGCTCGGTGAAGGCCTGCAGGAAATCCAGCAGGGACCCCTGGCGGTCACGGTTGCGCGCGGTGGTCTCCTTCGCGTTGTGCCACTGCGATTCGCGGTACTGCGGCATGGTCGGCGGCAGGTCGCGGTAGACGCCGCCGGGACGCAGGTAGGTCGCATGCATGCGCGCGCCGGATACCGCCTCGTAGCAGTCGAGCAGGTCCTCGCGCTCGCGGAAGGCGTACAGGAACACCGTCATCGCACCGATGTCGAGCGCGTGCGCGCCGACCCACAGCAGGTGATTCAGGATGCGCGTGACCTCGGCATACATGACGCGGATATACTGCGCGCGCAGCGGCGGCTCGACGCCGAGCAGCTTCTCGATCGCCAGCACATAGCCGTGCTCGTTGCACATCATGGACACGTAATCGAGCCGGTCCATGTAGCCGATGCTCTGGTTGTAGGGCTTGCTTTCGGCCAGCTTCTCGGTGGCGCGGTGCAGCAGGCCGATGTGCGGATCGGCGCGCTCGATCACCTCGCCGTCGAGCTCGAGCACCAGCCGCAGCACGCCGTGCGCGGACGGATGCTGCGGGCCGAAGTTCATGGTGTAGTTGCGGATCTCAGCCATTCTCGCGTCCCGTTCCGTTCCTGACCAGGTAGCGGTGATCGTGCCGGATCACCTTGGGGATGTTGACGCGCGGCTCGATGCTCACCGGCTCGTAGATCACGCGGCGCTTTTCCGGGTCGTAACGCATCTCGACATTGCCCGAGAGCGGGAAATCCTTGCGGAACGGATGACCGATGAAGCCGTAATCGGTGAGGATGCGGCGCAGGTCGGGATGCCCGTCGAACAGGATGCCGAACAGGTCGAAGGCCTCGCGCTCGTACCAGTTCGCCGCAGCCCACACGCCGATCACCGAATCCACGCGCGGGTAGTCATCATCGAGCCAGGCGCGCAGGCGGATGCGCCGGTTATGGTCGATCGACAGCAGGTGGTAGACCGCGGCATAGCGCGGGCCGCCGCGGGTGCCGTCGCCGTAATCCAGATAATCCACGCCACACAGGTCGATGAGCTGCCTGAAGGCGAACTCGGGCTCGTCGTGCAGCGCGCGGCAGGTCTCGAACAGCTGCGCGGGCGCGACTTCGACGGTAAGCTCGCCGAGCGCGAGGACGCAGGAATCAATCGCGCCGCCAAACCGCTGCCGCACGCGTTCGCTCAATGTCTGCAGGGAATCGGCCATGGCGTGTCAGCGGGCGATGGTGTTGGTGCGCTTGATCTTGTTCTGCAACTGGATGATGCCGTACAGCAGCGCTTCGGCGGTCGGCGGACAGCCCGGCACGTAGATGTCGACCGGCACGATTCGGTCGCAGCCGCGCACCACGGAATAGGAATAGTGATAATACCCGCCTCCGTTGGCACATGAACCCATCGAGATCACCCAGCGCGGCTCGCTCATCTGGTCATAGACCTTGCGCAGCGCGGGAGCCATCTTGTTGACCAGGGTGCCGGCGACGATCATCACGTCGGACTGGCGCGGGCTGGGCCGGAACACCACGCCGAAGCGGTCGAGGTCGTAGCGCGCGGCGCCGGCATGCATCATCTCCACCGCGCAGCAGGCGAGCCCGAAGGTCATCGGCCACAGCGAACCGGTGCGCGCCCAGTTGATCAGCTTGTCGGCCGTGGTGGTGAGCACTCCTTCGTTGAAAACGCCCTCTATTCCCATTCCAGCGCACCCTTCTTCCACTCGTAGATGAAGCCGACGACGAGAATGGCGAGGAACACCACCATCGAGATGAAGCCGAACATGCCGATCTCCTCGAGCACCACGGCCCAGGGAAACAGGAAGGCGATCTCGAGGTCGAAGATGATGAACAGGATGGCGACGAGGTAGTAACGCACGTCGAACTTCATGCGCGAGTCCTCGAACGCCTCGAAGCCGCACTCGTAGGGTGACAGCTTCTCGCTGTCGGGGCGGTGCGGCGCCAGCACGAAACCCGCGACCAGGGGCGCGATTCCGAAGAACAGCCCGAGGACGAGAAAAACCAGTATTGGCAGATAATTTTCCAGCATGGTTACAGTCGGATTGTTAAGGCCCGGATGGTCTTGCGCCGAGGCGCACCGTAGCACGGCTCACCTCTCGAAGAAGACTCCCCCCTGCAAATGGACTGAACTGCTTTTTATTATGTTTGGCCGCGATCTTTACGGCCACGAGCTGTTCAGTCTAGGCCAGCGCTTCGCGCGGTGTCAAGCCGGAAACAGCCTGGAATTATTTGGATAAACAGGCAAATAGAAGGTATTTAGACTTCATGCTGAACAGGGGCGCGATGCCCCCGCAGATGGTGCCGATGGCCGGACTCGAACCGGCACGGCTTGCGCCACCGCCCCCTCAAGACGGCGTGTCTACCAATTTCACCACATCGGCAATTTACTCGCGCGCCGCACCGCGGCGCGTGGCGGACTCCGTGGCGGAGCCCGACGCTTTACTGCTGCCCGGCTTGCCCGGGGGAATCTTCCTGCGCGGAGGGAGGCTCGTCCGGCAGCGGCGGCAGGTCTGCGGGTCCGGCGGGAAGCTCCTGTCCGGGCGCCGGCGCCGACAGATCCGTGACGCTTCCGCGTTCGGTGCGCTGGCTGTAGACATAGGCGAGCGCGAGACTGGAGATGAAAAACAGCGCCGCCAGCACCGCGGTCGCACGCGTGAGGAAGGACGCGGAACCACGCGCGCCGAACACCGTCTGCGAGGCGCCGCTGCCGAAGGCCGCCCCGATATCGGCGCCGCGGCCGCGCTGGATCAGCACGAGGCCGACCAGCACAACGGAGATCAGGATATGCAACACGATCAGGAACGGCAACATTTCATTTACCTGTTAGCAATGACGCGCGACAGCGCCGGAATCTCAGGCGGCCTGCGCCGCCCGGCAGATCTCCAGAAAATCTTCCGCCTTCAGCGAGGCGCCGCCGATCAGGCCGCCGTCGATGTCTTCCATGGCGAACAGCTCGGCGGCATTCGATCCCTTGACGCTGCCGCCGTACAGGATGCGCAGCGCGGCCGCCGCATCCTTGTTCCGCCGGGCGATGCGCCGGCGGATGAAATCGTGCACCTCCTGCGCCTGCGCCGGCGATGCCGTGCGTCCGGTGCCGATGGCCCATACCGGTTCGTAGGCGACGACGGCCCGCTCGAGCGCGGCCGGCGCGTCCACCGCATCGAGGACGGCGTCAAGCTGGCGTGCGATCACCGCCTCCGTCGTGCCGTTCTCGCGCTCCTCCAGCAGTTCCCCGACACACAGGATCGGAACCAGTCCCGCCGCAGTCGCGGCGGCGAATTTGCGCGCCACCAGGGCGTCGCCCTCGCCGTACAGGGTGCGCCGCTCGGAATGCCCGATGATGACATAACGGCAACCGAAGTCGCGCAGCATGGCGCCGGAGATCTCGCCGGTGAAGGCGCCCGCCGCGGACTCCTGACACAGGTTCTGGCCGCCCCAGGCGACCGCTCCGCCCGCGAGCGCGGACTCGACCTCCGCCAGGTACACGAAGGGCGGACACACGGCGATGTCCACTCCCGGGGTCCGCGCGGCGCCCGCGCGCACCGCCTCGAGCAGGCCGCTGATGCCCGCACGAGTACCGTTCATCTTCCAGTTGCCTGCAACCAGAGGTCGGCGCATCCTCGAAAAACCCTTGTGGTGTCGCGGAAAACGCTGAAGCTTACCGCCACCGCCGGAATAAATCAATTCGGCGGCGCAGCGGATACGCGCGGGATGCGGGGAATGCTCAGGCGTTGCCGGTGCGGCCGCCGGACTGGCGCGCCTGCTCCTCGCCGATGACGGCCGCGAGACGCTGCGCGATGGCCTTGACCTGCTGGGGATCAATCCCTTCCACCATCACGCGCAGCACCGGCTCGGTGCCCGAGGGACGCAGCAGCAGGCGGCCCTCGCTGCCAAGGGCGGACTCCGCCTCGGCGACAGCGGCGGTGACGGCCGGCGAACGCGTGTGGCTGAAGCCCTTCTCTATCGGGACGTTGATCATGTGCTGCGGGTATTTGGCCATTCCGGCCTTGAGCTCGTGCAGGGTGCAGCCGGAGCGCACCATGAATTCGAGCACCTGCAGCGCGGCGACGATGCCGTCTCCGGTGGTGGTGCGGTCGAGGCAGATGATGTGGCCGGAGGATTCTCCGCCCAGCGACCAGCCACCCTGCAGCAGCAGGTCCATCACGTAGCGGTCACCGACCTGCGCCCGCTTGAGAGACACCCCCAGCTCCGCCAGCGCGTGCTCCAGCCCGAGGTTGCTCATCACGGTGCCCACCACCGTGCCGAGTTCGTGCCCGGCCTTGAGGCGCGCGCGCGTGATTATGTACAGCAGTTCGTCGCCGTCCACCGCCTCGCCGCGGTGATCGACCATGATGACGCGGTCACCGTCGCCGTCGAGCGCGATGCCGAGGTCGGCCTTGTGCTCGAGTACGGCGGCCTGGATGTGCTGCGGCTGGGTCGCGCCACACTTGTCGTTGATGTTGAGGCCGTTGGGCGCGACGCCGATCCTGACCACCTCGGCCCCGAGTTCGCTGAACACGCTCGGCGCGACGTGATAGGTGGCGCCGTGCGCGCAGTCGACCACGATCTTCAGGCCGCGCAGCTCGAGCCCGGAGGCAATCGTGCTCTTGCAGAATTCGATGTAGCGCCCCGCCGCGTCCACCACCCGCTCGGCCTTGCCGAGTTCGGCTGACTCGCGCGTGACCATGGGCTCTTCCAGCATCGCCTCGATCGCCGCCTCGGTCTCGTCCGGCAGCTTGTGGCCGCGCGCGGAGAAGAACTTGATGCCGTTATCGTAATAGGGATTATGCGACGCGCTGATCACGATGCCGGCCTGTGCGTGCAGCGTGCGCGTCAGGTAGGCGATTGCCGGAGTGGGCATCGGACCGAGCAGCAGGATGTCGACACCCGCGGCGGACAGGCCGGCCTGCAGGGCCGACTCGAACATGTAGCCCGAGATGCGCGTGTCCTTGCCGACCAGCACCTTGCCGTGCTGGCGCGGCGCCAGCACGCGGCCGACGGCCCAGCCCAGCTTGAGCACGAATTCCGCGGTGATCGGCTCCCTGCCCACCCGTCCGCGGATACCGTCGGTTCCGAAATAGCGCCGGCTGTTCATTATAGGGGACAGATTTAAAATCCGTCCTCCGCCTCCTCAATCAAATCGCTGCACTCCGAGGACGGATTTGTAATCTGTCCCCATATAATCCGGGGACAGATTGTGAAATCTGTCCCCTCCTGCGGTGGTAGGGGACGGATTTCAAATCCGTCCCCATCAGATACTTTCCATCACCGCGCCGCACAACCGCGCCGCGTCCACGGTGGCGGCGACGTCGTGCGCACGCACGATCGACGCCCCCTGCCACACCGCCAGCGTGGCCAGGGCAATACTACCATAAAGGCGCCCCTCCACCGGATGCCCGAGCACCGTGCCGATCAGCGACTTGCGCGAAAGCCCGACCAGCAGCGGGCAGTCCAGCTCGCGGAACCGGTCGAGCCGGCGCAGCAGCTCCAGGTTGTGTGTCGCGGTCTTGCCGAAGCCGAAGCCAGGATCGACCAGCAGGCGCGCGCGCGGGATGCCGGCGCGCAGGCAGGCCTCGATGCGCGCGGAAAGGAACTCCATGACCTCGCGCACCACGTCGTCATAATGCGGCGCCTGCTGCATGGTGCGCGGCTCGCCCTGCATGTGCATCAGGCAGACCGGCACGCCCAGCTCGCGCGCCGCCTCCAGCGCGCCCGGTTCCCGCAGCGCGCGCACGTCGTTGATCAGCCCGGCGCCGGCGGCGACCGCCGCGCGCATCACGGCGGGCTTGCTGGTGTCGACGGATATCACCGCTGCCGGCACGGCGGCGCGGATCTCCCGGATGACGGGAATAATGCGCTCAATTTCCTCCGCCTCCGCCACCGCGCCCGCGCCGGGGCGGGTCGACTCGCCGCCGACATCGATGATCGCGGCGCCCTCCCCAGTCATGCGCAGTGCGCGCGCCACCGCGGTTTGCGGCGAAAAAAAATCACCCCCGTCCCAGAATGAGTCGGGGGTGACGTTGAGGATGCCCATGACCTGGGGACGGGTCAGATCCAGCGAACGGTCGCCGCATTGAAGCGTACGCCCGCCCGCCGGCTGTCTGGCGGGGTGTATCGTCGTGGCCTGCATGCCGCGCTGCGCCCGCGGTGGTCGCGCCGGAAGCCGGGGATCAGTGCTGTCCCGCCGGTCCGCCGATGGTGCCGTCGGCCGCCGGCTTGTCCTTCTCGCCCGGCTTCTCGCCACCCATGCCGGAGCCGGCCTTGGGACCCTCATAGTGGCCCCAGTCGCGGGGCGGCCGCGGCTCCTTGCCCTGCATGATGTCGTCTATCTGATGGCTGTCGATGGTCTCGAACTTGATGAGCGCCTCCGCCATCGTGTGCAGCTTGTCGATGTTGTCGGTCAGGATCTTGCGCGCGCGTTCGTAGTTGCGGTCGATAAAGGCCCGGATTTCCTTGTCGATCACGTGCGCGGTCTCATCCGATACGTTCTTGTGCTGCGTCACGGAGTGGCCGAGGAACACCTCGCCCTCCTCCTCGCTGTAGGTGAGCGGCCCGAGCTTTTCGGACAGGCCCCACTTGGTCACCATGTTGCGGGCGATCTCGGTGGCGCGCTGGATGTCGTTGGAGGCTCCGGTGGTCACGGCATCCGGCCCGAACACCAGCTCCTCGGCGATGCGGCCGCCGAACATGGTCGATATCTGGCTCTCGAGGCGCTGTCTGCTGTAACTGTAGCGATCCCCCTCGGGCAGGAACATGGTCAGGCCGAGGGCGCGGCCGCGCGGAATGATGGTCACCTTGTGCACCGGATCGTGCGCCGGCACCATCCGGCCGACGATGGCATGCCCGGACTCGTGATAGGCCGTCAGGCGCTTTTCCTCGTCGCTCATCACCATGGAGCGGCGCTCGGCGCCCATCATGACCTTGTCCTTGGCCTTTTCGAAGTCGCCCATTTCGACCGTGCGCTTGTTGCCGCGGGCGGCGAACAGCGCGGCCTCGTTCACCAGGTTGGCGAGGTCGGCGCCGGAGAATCCCGGCGTACCGCGCGCGATGATCGCCGGCTCGACGTCTTCGCTGATCGGCACCTTGCGCATGTGCACCTTGAGGATCTGCTCGCGGCCGCGGATGTCCGGCAGCGGGACCACCACCTGGCGGTCGAAGCGGCCCGGGCGCAGCAGCGCCGGGTCGAGCACGTCGGGGCGGTTGGTCGCGGCGATGACGATGACGCCCTCGTTGCCTTCGAAACCGTCCATCTCCACCAGCAGCTGGTTGAGGGTCTGCTCGCGCTCGTCATGGCCGCCGCCGAGACCGGCCCCGCGGTGACGCCCGACGGCGTCGATCTCGTCGATGAAGATGATGCAGGGCGCGTGCTTCTTGGCCTGCTCGAACATGTCGCGCACACGCGCGGCGCCGACGCCGACGAACATCTCGACGAAGTCGGAACCGGAAATGGTGAAGAACGGCACCTTGGCCTCGCCGGCGATCGCCTTGGCGAGCAGGGTCTTGCCGGTGCCGGGTGAGCCGACCATCAGCACGCCGCGCGGGATCTTGCCGCCGAGCTTCTGGAACTTGCTGGGGTCGCGCAGGAACTCGACCAGCTCGACCACCTCCTCCTTGGCCTCCTCGACCCCGGCCACGTCGGCGAAGGTGATCTTGACCTGATCCTCGCCGAGCATGCGCGCGCGGCTGCGGCCGAAGGACATCGCCCCGCGCCCACCACCGCCGCCCTGCATCTGGCGCATGAAAAAGATCCACACGCCGATGAGCAGCAGCATCGGGAACCAGGAGATGAAGATCTGCATCAGGACGCTCTGCTGCTCGCGCGGCCGCGCCTGGATCAGCACCTTGTTGTCGAGCAGGTCGCCCACCAGGCCGGGATCGCCCGGGCTGTAGGTGGAGAACTTCTCGCCGGTCTGGGTCGAGCCGTGGATGGTGCGGTCGTCGATAACGACTTCCTTGATCTCGCCGTTCTCGACGCGCTGGATGAATTCCGAATAAGGAAGCTGCTGCGAGGAGACCTGCGGCGGGCTGAAGTTGTTGAACACCGAGATCAGCACGACCGCGATCACGACCCACAGGATGATATTTTTCGCCATGTCACTCAATGTCCTGCATCTCCCCGGCTAACGTTGCACTGTACCTGTATGCCCGCCTTTTCCATCTTACTTGCTTTGCCCGCATTAACCAACCATGCGGCGTGTCACTCGCGGTGGAAGTCCCGCCCCAGGACGTACACCTCGCGGGACCGCGCGCGCGAGGCCTGGGGTTTGCGATGGATCACCTTGCGAAACGACCGGCGCAGCTCCTTAATATAGGCGTCCAGACCTGATCCATGGAACAGCTTGATCAGCATATCGCCTCCCGGTTCGAGAACTTTACGCGCCACGTCCAGGGCCAGTTCCGCCAGATGGAGGGAACGCGGCTGGTCGATCGCATCCACCCCGCTGATATTGGGCGCCATGTCGGATATTACAAGGTCCACGCCGCGGCCGCCCAGTGTTTTCAACACCTTATCCATGCATTCCTCATCGTCGATGTCACCCAGGTGGAACTCCACCCCGGGCAGCGGCGGCATGTCCAGGCGGTCGAGTGCGATCACGCGCCCCTTGGCGCCGACGCGGCGCGCGGCGATCTGGGACCAGCCGCCAGGCGCCGCACCCAGGTCCAGCACCACCATGCCGGGGCGGAACAGGCGGTCGCGCTTGTCGATCTCCAGCAGCTTGTAGGCGGCGCGCGAACGGTAGCCCTCCTTTTTGGCCTGGAGCACGAAGGCGTCGCTGTGGTGTTCCTGCAGCCAGCGCCGGCTGCTGGGGGTCTTTTTCATATACAGCCCTTACGATCGCGGCGGATTGCCATTACAATGCGCCGCACCATGGAAATCAGCGCCAGACAGAGGAGCTATCTCCGCGGGCTCGCCCACGCGCGCAAGCCCGTGGTGAGCACGGGGCAGCGCGGGCTGACGCCCGCCGTCGTCAGCGAGATCGAGCTGGCGCTCGGTCATCATGAACTGGTGAAGGTCAGGCTCAACGCCCCCGACCGGGAGAACCGGCAGGCGATGACGGAGGAGATCTGCCGTGCGACCGGCTGTGCGTGGGTGCAGAGCATCGGGCATATCGCCGTCCTGTACCGTCCGGCCACAAAGCCGCAGATCGCCCTGCCGGACTGACGCCGGCCGGCCGCGGCCTCCCGTCTCAGACGTAGCGGACGGCCACAATCTCGTATTTCTTCACGCCGCCCGGCGCATGGACCGTGGCGAGGTCGCCTTCCTCCTTGCCGATCAGTGCGCGGGCAATGGGGGAGCTGAGCGAGATGCGCCCTTCCTTGATATCCGCCTCGTCGTTGCCGACGATCTGGTAGGTCGCCTCCTCGCCCGAGGCCTCGTCGATCAGGTCGACGGTCGCGCCGAACACGATCTTGCCGCCGGCGTTGAGCCTGAGGACATCGATGATCTCCGCGTTGCCGAGCTTTTCCTCCAGCTCGGATATGCGTCCCTCGATGAAGGACTGCTGTTCCTTGGCGGCGTGGTACTCGGCGTTCTCGCGCAGGTCGCCGTGGGCGCGCGCCTCGGCGATGGCCTGGATCACGCGCGGGCGCTTGACGGTCTTGAGTTCATGCAGTTCCAGGCGCAGGCGTTCGGCGCCCTGAACCGTCATCGGTACCTTGTTCATACGAATTCCGCTCCGTCAGCTGCTGCAAGGCGTTTACCGTGAAATCACCCGACTGCCTGAGCGCCATGCTGGTCGCGCGCGCCCCGGCGATGGTGGTGGTGTAGGTGACTTTGTGATGCAGCGCCGCCCGCCTAATCTCGTAAGAGTCCGCGATCGCCTGCTTGCCTTCCGTGGTGTTGATGATCAGACTGATCTCGTCGTTCTTGATCATGTCGACGATGTGGGGACGTCCCTCGCCGACCTTCATCACTTTAGCACAGGGCACCCCCGCGGTTTCAAGGGTTTTCGCCGTACCGCCCGTCGCCAGCAGTTCGAATCCCTGCGCCACCAGCTCGCGCGCCACCTCGACGGCGCGCGCCTTGTCCGCGTCGCGCACGCTGATGAAGGCGCGCCCGCCCGTCGGCAGATCGATACCGGCCGCCACCTGCGACTTGGCGAAGGCCTCAGCAAAGCTGCGTCCGATGCCCATCACCTCGCCGGTGGACTTCATCTCGGGCCCCAGGATCGGATCCACGCCCTGGAACTTGGCGAACGGAAACACCGCCTCCTTGACCGAATAGAACGACGGTATGATCTCGCGTGTGACGCCCTGGCTGCGCAGGCTCGCGCCGGCCATGCAGCGCGCGCCCACCTTCGCGAGCGAGACACCGCAGGCCTTGGAGACGAAGGGGATGGTGCGCGAGGCGCGCGGATTGACCTCCAGCACGTAGATGTCGGTCCCCTTGATGGCGAACTGGATATTCATCAGGCCGACCACGCCCAGGTTGCGCGCGAGCACTTCAGCCTGGCGCCGCATCTCGTCCTGCAGGCTGCGCGGCAGGCTGAACGGCGGCAGGCAGCAGGCGGAGTCGCCCGAGTGCACGCCGGCCTGCTCGATGTGCTCCATGATGCCGCCGATCACCACGTCGGTGCCGTCGCTCACCGCATCGACATCGACTTCGATGGCATCGTCGAGGAAGCGGTCGAGCAGCACCGGAGACTCGTTCGACACCGACACCGCGGTGCGCATGTAGCGCGCCAGGTCCTCCTCGTTGTAGACGATCTCCATCGCGCGGCCGCCGAGCACGTAGGACGGACGCACCACCAGCGGATAACCGATCTCGGCCGCCGCAACCAGCGCCGCCTCGACGGTGCGCGCGGTGCGGTTGGGCGGCTGGCGCAGGCCGAGGCGCTCGATCAGCTGCTGGAAGCGCTCGCGGTCCTCGGCGAGGTCGATCGCGTCGGGCGAGGTGCCGATGATGGGCGCGCCGGCCGCCTCCAGCGCGCGCGCCAGCTTGAGCGGCGTCTGTCCGCCGTACTGGACGATGATGCCCCACGGCTTCTCGACCTCGATGATCTCCAGCACGTCTTCCAGCGTCAGCGGCTCGAAGTACAGGCGGTCGGAGGTGTCGTAGTCGGTCGAGACCGTCTCCGGGTTGCAGTTGACCATGATGGTCTCGTAGCCGTCCTCGCGCAGGGCGAGTGCGGCGTGCACGCAGCAGTAGTCGAACTCGATGCCCTGGCCGATGCGGTTGGGCCCGCCGCCGAGCACCATGATCTTCCTGCGCCCGGTCGGCGCGGCTTCGCATTCCTCGTCGTAGGACGAATAGAGGTAGGCCGTCGAGGTGGCGAACTCCGCCGCGCAGGTATCCACGCGCTTGTACACCGGGCGCACGCCGAGGCGGTGGCGCTGCGCGCGCAGTTCGTCCTCGCCCACGCCGAGCAGGCGCGCCAGGCGGCGGTCGGAAAAGCCCTTGCGCTTGAGCGCGCGCAGGGCGGCGGCATCGAGCGCGGCCGGCGCGCGTCCGCGCACGCCCGCCTCGAGATCGACCAGTTCCTTGAGCTGCACCAGGAACCAGGGATCGATGCGGGAGAGTTCATGCACGCGCTCGATCGCCATGCCGCTGCGGAAGGCGTCGGCGACGTAGCGGATGCGGTCCGGCCCCGGCGTGCGCAGCTGGTGCACGATGACCGCCTCGACGTCCGCCGCGGCGGGGTCGATGATCTCGTCGAGCCCGTCGATGCCGGTCTCCAGTCCGCGCAGCGCCTTCTGCAGCGATTCCTGGAAATTGCGCCCCATCGCCATGACCTCGCCCACCGACTTCATCTGCGTGGTGAGCACGGGCTTGGCCTGCGGGAACTTCTCGAAGGCGAAGCGCGGCACCTTGGTCACCACGTAGTCGATCGACGGCTCGAACGAGGCCGGGCTCGCCCCGCCGGTGATCTCGTTGCGCAGCTCGTCCAGCGTGTAACCGACGGCGAGCTTGGCCGCCACCTTGGCGATCGGGAAGCCGGTCGCCTTGGAGGCCAGCGCGGAGGAGCGCGACACGCGCGGGTTCATCTCGATCACCAGGCAGCGGCCGTCCTCCGGGCTGATGGCGAACTGCACGTTCGAGCCGCCGGTGTCGACGCCGATCTTGCGCAGCACCGCGATGGAGGCGTTGCGCAGCAGCTGGTATTCCTTGTCGGTCAGCGTCTGCGCCGGCGCGACCGTGATGGAGTCCCCGGTGTGCACGCCCATCGGGTCGAGGTTCTCGATCGAGCAGACGATGATGCAGTTGTCATGGCGGTCGCGCACGACCTCCATCTCGAATTCCTTCCAGCCGAGCACGGACTCCTCGATCAGCAGCTCGCGGGTCGGCGAGAGATCGAAGCCGCGCTCGCAGATCTCGACGAATTCCTCGCGGTTGTAGGCGATGCCGCCGCCGCTGCCGCCCATCGTGAACGACGGCCGGATGATGGTGGGATAGCCGATCGGCGCCTGCACCTGCAGCGCCTCCTCCATGCTGTGGGCGACGGCGGCGCGCGGGCAGGCGAGCCCGATCTCGGCCATCGCCTTGCGGAACAGGTCGCGGTCCTCCGCGGTGTCGATGGCGTCGCGCGAGGCACCGATCATCTCCACGCCGAAACGCTCGAGCACGCCCTCCCGCACCAGGTCGAGCGAACAGTTCAGCGCGGTCTGGCCGCCCATGGTGGGCAGCAGCGCGTCCGGGCGCTCCTTCTCGATGATCTTGGCCACGGTCTGCCACTTGATCGGCTCGATGTAGGTGGCGTCGGCCATGCCGGGATCGGTCATGATGGTCGCCGGGTTGGAGTTGACCAGGATGACGCGGTAACCCTCCTCCCGCAGCGCCTTGCACGCCTGCGCGCCGGAGTAGTCGAACTCGCACGCCTGCCCGATCACGATCGGCCCGGCACCTATGATCAGAACGCTTTTTATGTCGGTACGTTTCGGCATGTGCTTTCAGTTGCGCTTTATCGGCCGTGCTGCTGCATCAGCGCGATGAAATGGTCGAACAGCGGCGCCGCATCGTGCGGGCCGGGGCTCGCCTCGGGGTGGCCCTGGAATCCGAACGCCGGGCGGTCGGTGCAGTGGATGCCCTGGTTGGAGCCGTCGAACAGCGAACGGTGCGTGACGCGCAGGGTCGGGGGCAGCGTCGCCTCGTCGACCGCGAAGCCGTGGTTCTGGCTGGTGATCATCACGCGTTTGCTGTCGAGGTCCAGCACCGGGTGGTTCGCGCCGTGGTGGCCGAACTTCATCTTGATCGTGCGCGCCCCGCTCGCCAGCCCGAGCAGCTGGTGCCCGAGACAGATGCCGAACAGCGGAATGCGCCGCTGCAGCAGCACGCGGATCGCCTCGACGGCATAGCCGCAGGCCGCGGGATCACCGGGGCCGTTGGACAGGAATACGCCGTGCGGCTTCAGTGCCAGCACCTCCTCCACCGGGGTCTGCGCCGGGACCACGGTCACGCGGCAGCCGCGATCGACCAGCAGGCACAGGATGTTGCGCTTGACACCATAATCGTAGGCCACCACGTGGTAGGGCTGCGCGCGACCGGCGGTGGAAGCGGCGGCGGGCTCCAGCGTCCAGCTGCCCTGCGCCCATTCGTAGCGGATCTCGGTCGATACCACGCGCGCGAGGTCCATGCCGTTCAGGCCCGGAAAGGCGCGCGCGGCCTCGACGGCGGCGTGCTCGTCGACATGCTCGCCGGCCATGATGCAGCCGCTCTGCGCCCCGCTCTCGCGCAGGATCCGGGTCAGGCGCCGGGTATCGATGTCGGCTATGGCGACCACTTCGTGGCGGCGCAGGTAGTCTTCCAGCCGCTCGCGCGCGCGCCAGCTGCTCGCGATGGGCGAGGGCTCGCGCACGACCATGCCGCTCGCGTAGACGCGGGTCGATTCCTCGTCGTCGGGATTGGTGCCGGTATTGCCGATGTGGGGATAGGTGAAGGTGATGATCTGGCGGCTGTATGACGGGTCGGTCAGGATCTCCTGATACCCCGTCATGGCGGTGTTGAACACCACCTCACCGACCGTCTGTCCCGAGACACCGATAGATACACCCCGAAACAGATTACCGTCCGCAAGCGCTAACAGGGCCGGTTGATGCAAAGCAGAACCCCTCCTTACAGATACGCAAAACGGGAGAAGCGGCCTCACCCCTCCCGTTTTCAAATAACCGGAATTGAACCAGATTTCAAAGCGTAGCGATTCTAACCCAGGACGCTTTCGCGTGTCCACGCGCACGCGCGGTGCTGCGCGCGCCAGCGTCGCTCGGGTTTCGGGGAAAAACCATGGACGCCGGAGAGTTAAAGGGCACTCCTGAAGCCGCCTGTCAGATCAAGGTCCCGACAGAGGATCAATCGGATGGGGACAGACTTAAGTCTGTCCCCTGCCTTTATGTTTCATCAGGGAACGGACTCAGCCCTGCGCCGGCGGCGGCCACCGGCAGCGGATCGCTGCAGCGGCAGAAGCGTAGCCACTCGCCCAGGAACAGGTTGACCTGGCGCTTTTCGAACATCCCGTGCATGTCCCTGTTGGGATAGGCATAGACCGCCGCGAAGCGGGACCGCCCCTGATACCCGATCACCTCGGCGACGCGCGCGTCGTGGCACATGCGCACCTTCAGCGCCAGATCGGGCACCCGCTGCGCGTCGGGCATCAGCGAATGGGTGAACGCGAGCAGCGCAGTATACTTGCAGCATTCCACCACGCTCATGCGGATGCGGGGCAGATCGCTCAGGATGAAGGTGGCGGGATACTGCATCGAACGCAGGCCGGGAACCAGCTGCGCAAGGCTTCGATAATTGCCTTCGTAAATCGGCATCAGGCTCTGCAGCCCGTGCGCCGTCCGTATCGTCATCGCCGTGGTGGACTTCTCTCTGCCTGCTTCGGATCGGGCGCAGGATCTCGCCCGTATGACACGGCAAATTATACCACCGGGTTACGACATTTGGGTCAGCGCGATCCTCGCGCACGACGCGGCCATGCTATTGCTTGACAGCGGCAATGAACAGGAGTAGCGGAAGGCTACTCGGAATTCCCGTTCGCCACTCTCTCCCGTTCTTCCCGTTCACGTTCCTTGCGGATGCGCCGGTCCCCGAGGGCGATGAAGACGAGCACGCCCACCAGCAGCGAGATCACGACGAGCTTGATAATGATGGATTCCATGAGACACCCCAATGATACGGCGCGGCGCCGCGCACGGCAGTTGATCGCTGCGGCGAGTATAAATTGTACGAGGGAGGATTTGAAATCCGTTTCGGGTTGTTAATGTACGGGGACAGATTTTGGCTTGAATTATGACCAGGGACAGATTTTCAATCTGTCCCTGCGGCTGGATGGGGACGGACGGGCATGAACAGGGACAGATTAAAAATCTGTCCCTGCAGCTGGGCGGGGACGGACAGACATGAACAGGGACAGATTTTCAATCTGTCCCTGTATCTGGATGGGGACGGACTGAAGTCCGTCCCCTAACGCCACCTGTTCCGCAGCACCGGCACCCGCTTCAGGAGCGGGACGGCGGCGACGTACAGCAGCAGGCCGACGGCATCGGCCACCATGTCGAGCAGCGAGAACTCGCGCCAGGGCAGGAAATACTGTGCGCACTCGATGGCCACGCCGTACGCCATCAGGAGGCTGAACTTGCCCGGGCCGAACTCGCTGCGCGGCTGGGCGAAATCGAGCAGCAGGGCGAGGACGTAGAACGCGAAGGCGTGATGCACCTTGTCCGACACCTGCTGCAGGCCCGTCTCCGGCATCTGCACCAATGACAGGTATGCCACTGCCGCGAACACGAGCACGAACAGACCGCGAAAGATTCTGATGTAATATGCCTCCATTCCTGTCCCGACCCCGCCATCGATCAGCCCCGCCTGCACTGCCGGTCGCCGAGCAGTATACACCGCCGCCCGCACCGCCTTGCCGCGCCCGGAAAAAAATCCGGATGCGGCCGGCAGGGTGCTGCAGTAAGATGGGTGCGATGTCTATCCGGCGCGCATCCCCATCATCTCCGGGCGTCCCAACGGCACGCCCGCACCGCACCGCCCGCTGCCATGCCTCATCCCCGCAGATCCGCCCCGGACGCGCTGTATCTCTGCATTGACCAGGGCGGCCACGCGAGCCGCGCGCTGGTCTTCGACAGCCGCGGCAACACGGTCGCCGCGGCGCACCGCGAGGCGCGGCTGCGGATCCATGCCGACGGCCGCATGGAATACGACGCGGTGGAGCTGCTCGACTCGGTCTCCGCCGCGGTCGATGCCGCGCTCGCGGACCTCGGCAGTGCGCGCCGCCGCCTGTGTGCAGCGGGCCTCGCGACGCAGCGTTCGAACGTGGTGTGCTGGGACCGCGAGACAGGCGCGGCGCTCTCCCCGGTGATCAGCTGGCAGGACCGGCGCGCGGCACGCACGGTGGAACGGCTGCGCGACCGCGCGGCCATGGCGCACCGCATCACCGGACTTCTGCTGTCGGCGCATTACGGCGCGGGCAAGCTGCGCTGGTGCCTGGAACATATACCTGCGGTGGCGGCCGCGCTCGGCGCGGGCCGGCTGGCGTGGGGACCTATGGCGAGCTACCTGCTGTTCCACCTGGCGCGCGAGCGCCCGCTGTACGCGGACCCGGTCAACGCGGCGCGCACCCTGCTGTGGGATATCGCGCACGCCGACTGGTCCGAGGCGATGCTCGGGCTGTTTGAGCTGCCGCGCGCGCCGCTGCCGGAGCCCGCGCCAAACCGGCACGCCTTCGGCACCCTCGACCGGGACGATGCCCCGGTCCCGCTGCTCGTCGTCACCGGCGACCAGAACGCCGCCCTCTGCGCCGACGGCCCGCCCGCCGCCGACACCCTCTACATCACCCTCGGCACCGGCGCCTTCGTGCTGCGTCCGACCGGCGCGGAACGCCCGGCCTCGCACCGGCTGCTGCACGGCGTCATATTCGCGGACCGCGATGCGACCACCTACGCACTCGAAGGGACCGTTAATGGCGCCGGCAGCGCCCTGGACTGGCTGGCTGCGCAGCATCCCGCCTCTGGCATCGTCAACGCCCTGCACCGCTGGCTTGACGCGGGCGGGGACATGCAGCCGCCGCTGTTCCTCAACGGTGTATCGGGGCTGGGCACACCGTTCATGCAGCCGCACTTCGAGAGCCGCTTCATCGGCGCAGGCGGGACGGCCGCCCGGGCCGTCGCCGTCGCGGAGAGCATCGCCTTCCTGCTGCAGATGAACATCGAGGAGATCGGCCGCCTGACCCCGCCCGCCGCGCGCATCGAGATCGGCGGCGGCCTGTCGCGTTATGACGGGCTGTGCCGGCGCATCGCCTCCCTCAGCGGCCTGCCCGTACGGCGCGGCGGGCGCGTCGAGACGACCGCGCGCGGCCTCGCCTTTCTGCTGCATGCAGCCACCCGGGATCACGGCGACGCATCCGCCTGGGGAGATGCCGCGCCGGAGGCGTACACCTTTCCACTGCATGACGATGCCGCCTTATACGAACGTTATCTGCGCTGGCGCACCGCCCTGCGCGAGGCGCTCAAGACATGAACGCGCGCCTGCCGACCCTCGTCGCACACCGCGGTTACGCCGGACGCTATCCCGAGAACACGCTGCCGGCGGTCGCGGCCGCGCTGCGCGCCGGGGTATCCTGTGTGGAGATCGACGTGCAGCTCACCGCCGACGGCGTGCCGGTGCTGTTCCACGATGCCGACCTGTCGCGCACCACCGGCGCCGCCGGGCGCATCACCGGGACCGCGTTTTCCGCCTTGCAGGGCTTGCGCGCCGGCGAGACCGCGCGCCTGGGTCCGCGTTTCCGCGCTACGATGATCCCGACGCTGGCGGAGTTCGCGGAACTGCTGCGCGCCTGGCCCGCGGCGCGGGCCTTCGTCGAGCTCAAGCGCGAAAGCCTGGACGCCTTCGGCATCGATGCCGTCATCGCGCGCGTGCTCGACGTCCTCGCGCCCTGCCTCGATCGCTGCATCCTGATCTCCTTCGACGAACATGCGCTGAGGCGCGCGCGCGCCGCCGGCGCGCCGCGCATCGGCTGGGTGGTGGGCGCCTGGGACGATGTGCAACGGAACATCGCCGAGGCGCTCGCCCCCGACTTCCTGTTCTGCAACCACACCAGGCTCCCGGACCACCCGACGCCGCTGTGGCCGGGTCCGTGGCAATGGGCCTTCTACGAGGTCACCGATCCCGCGCTCGCGCTGGACCTCGCGCGGCGCGGCGCGGCCCTGGTCGAGACCATGGCGCTCGACGCCTTCACGGGACCGCCGTGGTCGCTCACGATCGCCGATGAGCCCTGACCATTATGATGTCGTCGTGATCGGCGCCGGCATCCACGGCGCCGGCGTGGCGCAGGCCGCCGCCGCGCGCGGCCAGTCCGTGCTGGTGCTGGAACAGGCGGACGTCGCGAGCGGCACCTCCAGCCGCTCGAGCAAGCTGATCCATGGCGGGCTGCGCTATCTCGAGTCCGGCCAGTTCGCCCTCGTGCGCGAATGCCTGCGCGAGCGCGCGCTGCTGCTCAGGCTTGCGCCCGATCTCGTCCGGCTGCAGCCGTTCCACCTCCCCGTATACGCCGACACACGCAGGCGGCCGGCGCAGTTGCGCATCGGTCTCGCGCTCTACGCCGCGCTCGGCGGGTTCAGTGCCGCGAACCGCTTCCGCAGCCTGCCTCGCCGCGAGTGGTCAAACCTCGATGGCCTGGAGACGCGCGGCCTGCAGCAGGTGTTCCGGTACTGGGATGCGCAGACCGACGACCGCCTGCTCACCCGCGCGGTGATGGCCTCGGCGCAGTCGCTGGGCGCGCGGCTCATCCTGCCCGCCACCTTCACCGGCGCCGGGTTATCGGACCGAGGATGCGCGATCACGTACACCCATGCCGGCGGCGAACACAACTGCGAGGCCCGCGTGCTGATCAATGCCGCCGGCCCCTGGGTCAACGCGGTGCTGGAGAAGATCCGTCCGCGCATGGAGCCGCGCGCGATCGAGCTCGTGCAGGGCGCACACCTCCTCATCGACGGCGCGCTGCGCCGCGGCATCTACTACATGGAGGCCCCGCGCGACGGCCGCGCCGTGTTCGCCATGCCCTGGCAGGGCGGGCTGCTGCTCGGCACCACCGAGACACCCTACGCCGGCGATCCCTCCGCCGTCGCGCCGCTTGCACAGGAACAGGATTATCTGCTGGAAACCCTCGCACACTACTTCCCGCGCTATCGATCCGCGCCGGCGCGCGTGCTCGACGCCTTCGCCGGCCTGCGTGTCCTGCCCCGCGACGGCGCCGCCTTCAGACGCCCGCGCGACACGGTGCTGCATACCGACCGCGCGGACCGGCCGCGCGTGCTGACGATCTACGGGGGGAAGCTCACCGCCTACCGGGCGACGGCGGAGAAGATCATGCAGCAGCTGGCTCCGGCCCTGACGGTGCGCAAGGTGATCGCTTCGACCCGAGGACTGCGATTATCCGGCGGCTTCTTCCCGGGCTAGTGTGACCGCACAGGATCCGAGAACCGCCATCACGATTCCGTCTTTCCCGCGCAGGCGGGGATGCGGTCACTGTGACATCAACGCGCGTCCGGATGCCCGCCTGCACGGGCATGACGAATGAATCCGGCTGATTTCCAGCAGCGTCCGTCCGGTCGCGCATCACCCCGGCGGCCAGCTCAGCGGCCGGCCGCCGAGCACGTGCAGGTGGATGTGGAACACGGCCTGGCCGGCGTCGCGGCCGCAGTTCATGACGGTGCGGTAGCCGGATTCGGTCAGGCCTTCGAGCCGCGCCACTTCCTGCGCGGCGAGGTAGAGTTCGCCGACCAGCGCAGCGTGATCCGGGCGCAGGTCATTGATGGTGGCGATGTGTTCCTTCGGGATGACCAGCACGTGGGTCGGCGCCTGCGGGTTGATGTCGCGGAAGGCGAGCACGCGATCGTCCTCGTAGACCTTGTTCGGCTGGATCTCGCCCCGGATCATCTTGCAGAACAGGCAGTTGTTCATCGTTGCTCACCTTTTTGTTAACTGACGACGGGGTGGGGACGGACTGAAGTCCGCCCCCGATCAGACAGGTATGATCCCCCATCGGGTCGCGGCGCGGCAAGCCCGCGGGGACGGCCAAACGCGCAGGGGACGCGCCCGGGCGCGGGATTATTCCGCCGGGCCGGGTTTCCGCCTGGGCTGGGCGACGTTATCGCGCAGGTAGACGGGCAGGGCCTGCTCGGGCGGCAGGCCGCCGCCCTCCTTATATATGGGCGCCGCCAGCAGGGCGATGTCGCGGGCGCGGGGATAACGCCCGGCGTCCCAGCCGGCGAGGCGCGGACCGAGGCGCAGGCGCATGACCTCGCCGTAGGCGTCCCAGGCATCGCCGACGCCGAACCAGCCGGCGCCCGCGGGCAGTTCGGCATCCATCGGCGCGCAGACCCGCTCCGCACCGTGCAGCGCCAGCGCGCCGCCGTCCTCCTGCTCGTATACGCCCCAGTAGATCTCGTGCATGCGCGCATCCATGGCGGCGAGTATGCGCGTGCCCTTGCCGTCGCGCACGGCGCCGTGCGCGAGCGCGGCGAGCGTGGAGACCGGCACCACCGGGATATCGAGCCCGAAGGCGATGCCCTGCGCCACGCCCGCGGCGATGCGCAGGCCGGTGAACGCGCCGGGGCCGCGCCCGAAGGCGATGACCTCGAGTTGTTCCCGCGACCAGCCGGCCTCGGCGAGCAGCGTGTCGAGCATCGGCAGCAGCAGCCCGGCATGTTCGCGCGGGGCGATCTCGAAGCGTTCGTGCAGGTCGTTTCCATCGAACAGCGCGGCGGAACAGGCGATGGTCGAGGTATCGATGGCGAGCAGTTTCATGAAGACGAGGGTACGATGGAGCGCGAAATTATTATTGTTTCCGGACCTGAAGCATTTCCAGCCACGAATCCGGCGTGGCTTGTCAAACAGATTACTGGATTTGCGACAGCGCGGAAATGATCTGAAAGAATTATTTCCGGGTTAACCCGTCAGGCAGGCGCGCTGAAGGCGCCGGCCGCCGCTTCCCGCCCCGGCTGGTCCGTGTAGAACCGCTCCACATCCCCCGGTTCCCGGGTGCGGCGCATGGGCGGCAGATTGTTCAGGAAGGTGCGCCCATAGGATTTCGTGAGCAGGCGCGGGTCGCACAGCATCAGCACGCCGCGGTCGTCGACGTCGCGGATCAGCCGGCCTACGCCCTGCTTCAGGGCGATCACCGCCGCCGGCAGCTGGTAATCGCGGAAGGGATTGCCGCCGCGCGCCTTCATCAGGGCGGCGCGCGCCTGGAACACCGGGTCGTCCGGCGGGGCGAAGGGCAGCTTGTCGATGATCACGCAGGACAGCGCCGGACCGCGCACGTCTACGCCCTCCCAGAAGCTGCCGGTGCCGAGCAGCACGCCGTTGCCGGCGCGGCGGAAGCGCTCGAGCAGTTCATTGTGCGGCAGCGTGCCCTGCACGAATACCGGGTAGTCGAAGCCATCCATCCGCGCGAACAGCCGCGCCGCCTCCTGCAGCGCCTGGTGACTGGTGAACAGGATGAAGGCGCGCCCGCCGCTCGCCGAGAGCACCGGTCGCGCGGCCTCGACCACGGCCGCGGTGTAGCGCGGCGTGCCGGGCTCGGGCAGCTCGCGCGGCAGGTACAGCAGGGCGTTGGCGGCGTAATCGAACGGGCTGTCCCAGCGCGCGGTGCGCGCGTCGTCGATGCCGAGGCGCGCGCTGAAATGGCTGAAATCCTCGCCGACCGCGAGTGTCGCCGAGGTGAATACCCAGGCGCTGCGGTACTGGTCGATGCTGGCGCGGAAGGTGGCGGCGAAATCCATCGGGGTGACGTGCAGGGTGAACGAGCGTGCGCCGGTCTCGAACCAGGTGATGCTCTCGGCCTGCCCCGCCTCCTCCTCCGCGTCCGCGCCGCCGGCGAACAGGCGCAGGCGCGAACCCAGGACCTGCGCGCGGCGCCAGCAGTTCTCCAGCTCCTTGTCGCGCCCGGCCGCCGCCTCGAGCTGTTCTGAGCAGCGCGAGCACGCCGTCCTGCAGGCGATGCAGGGCGGCGTCGAGCGACGGCGGGACGGACGCCGCCGGCCACGCCGCCTGGCGCTGGCCCTCGCCGAGCGCCAGGCGGAACGCCTCGACGCACTGCTCGAGCGCGCGCGCGCCGGCCTCCAGTTGCGGCATGTCGGCGCTCAGCGCGTACAGGGCGCGCTGCGAATCGCGCGCCAGTTCGCCGAGCTGGCGCCCGCCGAGCGCGGTGCCGAAGAAGCGCGAGGCAAGCTCGGGCAGCTGGTGCGCCTCATCGATGATGAAGGACTGCGCCTGCGGCAGCAGCTCGCCGAATCCCTCCTGGCGCAGCAGGATGTCGGAGAACATCAGATGATGGTTGATCACCACCACGTCGGCCTCCTGCGCCGCACGGCGCGCCTTGACCACGTGGCAGTCCGCGTACGCCGGGCAGTCCTGGCCGAGGCAGTTCTCGGCGCTCGACGTGACCTGATGCCAGAACGGATCGTTGCCCGGGATCTCGGCGACCTCGCTGATCTCGCCGCTCCGCGTGCGCCCGGACCAGGCGCGCACCTGCTGCAGGCGCACCGCCGCGCGCGGGACCGCGGCCTCGCGCGACTGGCCGGCCAGATCGAGGCGGTACAGGCACAGATAGTTGGAGCGTCCCTTCAGCAGGGCGACTTGCAGCGGGCTCGCGAGCGCCCGCTTCACCACCGGGATGTCGCGCTGGAACAACTGGTCCTGCAGCGCCTTGGTGCCGGTCGAGATGATGACCTTGCCGCCGCGCTGGAACACCGGCGCCAGGTAGGCGAAGGTCTTGCCGGTGCCGGTGCCGGCCTCGGCGACCAGCAGGCCGCCGGCATCGAGGGTCTCGGCCACGGCCACGGCCATGGCCTGCTGCTGCGCACGCGGTGCGAAGTTGGGGATTCCGCGCGCCAGCGGTCCGTCGCGGCCGAGCAGCTCAGCGGGGCCCGGCAGGAAATCCGGCATGGCGCGCGGGACGGATCAGGCGCCGGCCTGATTGTCCCACACCTCGCCGTCCACCGTCCCGCTCCCGCGCTCCCAGACGAGGCGGCCGAGGTTCTTGAAGCGGGCCACGGACATCGCGCCGCGCTTGCTGCGCCGGCTTTCGGAACGGCCCAGGTCTTCCAGGATGCCCGCGCGCTCCGCCTCGTAGATCTCGAAAGGCTCGAAATTCTCGTCCATCAGCACCAGCACGACGCTGTCCCATTCCTGCTCGACCTTGAGCTGGCCGATGCGGTGACCGCCCTTGCCTTCGTCGAAGATGGCGCGCCCCTTGATCTGGATGCGCTTGCCGGAGCGCGTGCCGCGCCCGACGGCGTCGTAGCCGTTCACCGGCGGCTGGCAGAGCTCAAGGTCGAGCAGGCGCGCGGCGTCGTGCTGGCAGATCTCGGCGCTCACCCCGGAGAGGGGCCGCCCGGTGGTGCGCCGATAGGCCGCGGCGATACGGCGGGCCTCGGCGATGAGTTTGTCGACGGAATAAAATTCCACGGCAGTCCGGTCAGGTATTTATTGGGGCGATTCTAGCATTAAGGATGCGGCATGTCGTGCGGAGGCTATAATGCCGGAATGATCGGGGACAGACTTCAAGTCTGTCCCCGAAACGGCGGCACAAACCGAGCACGGGGACAGATTGTATAATCTGTCCCCGTCGAGATCGCGACGAGCCCACGCGACATGAACGCGCAGGATCCCTCACTGATACAGGCGCTGCAGGACCCGGCGCTCTACGATCACCCGGTCGCGGGCTTCCGCGTCATCGAGACGCATATCTCGTGGGTCCTGCTCACGGGCCCGTACGCCTACAAGATCAAAAAGGCCGTCAATCTCGGCTTCCTCGACTTCTCCACGCTGGAGCAACGATGCTTCTACTGCGAGGAGGAACTGCGCCTGAACCGGCGCCTGGCGCCCGCGCTCTATCGCGCGGTGCTGCCAATCACCGGGACCGCCCAGCATCCCCGCCCGGGCGGCGCCGGCGCGCCGATCGAATACGCCGTGCAGATGGTGCAGTTCGACCCCGCCGCCCAGTTCGACCGCCTGCTCGCCGCCGGCCGTCTGACGCCGGAGCAACTCGCGGGGTTCGCCGCCGGCCTCGCCCGCTTTCATGCCGGGATCGCGCGCGCGCAGGCGGACGACGCCTACGGCTCGCCGGCGGCGGTGGCCGCGCCGGTGGAGGAGAATTTCGCGCAGATCCGCCTGCCGCCATCCCTTGCCGCGGAGAGCGGGATGCTGCGGGAACTGCACGACTGGAGCACGCGCATCCACACGCATCTGCGACCGCTGCTGGAGCGGCGCAAGGCCGGGGGCTTCATCCGCGAATGCCACGGCGACCTCCACCTCGGCAACATCACGCTCTATCAGGGCGAGCCGCTTGCGTTCGACTGCCTCGAGTTCAACGACCGCCTGCGCTGGATCGACGTCATGAGCGAGATCGCCTTCCTTGTCATGGACCTGGACCAGCACGGGCGCAGCGACCTCGGCCTGCGCTTCCTGAACGAATACCTGCACCACAGCGGCGATTATGCAGGCCTCGCGCTGCTGCGCTATTACCAGGTCTATCGCGCCCTGGTGCGCGCCAAGGTCGAGAGCATCCGGCTGGGCCAGACCGGCGCGGCGGAGACCGCCGCCTGGGACGGCCTGCGCGCCTACATCAGGCTGGCGCGGGACTATACCCGTCCACGGCCGCGTGCGCTGGTCATCACCCGCGGCCTGTCCGGCTCGGGCAAGACCGTGCACAGCGCCGCCCTGCTCGCGCCTTGCGGCATGATCCGCGTCCGCTCCGACGTCGAGCGCAAACGCCTGTTCGGCTACGCGCCCGAGGCGCGCACGCGCTCCGGACTCGACGCCGGCCTCTACAGCCGCGACGCCGGCGCGCGCACCTATGAACACCTCGCCGGACTCGCATCGGCGATCATCGAGGCCGGCTTCACGGCGCTGGTGGATGCGACCTTCCTCAAACAGGCGCAGCGCGAACAGTTCCGCACGCTCGCCGCGCGACTGCGGGTCCCGTTCATGATCCTCGATTTCCAGGCGAGCGAGGCGAGCCTGAGGAAACGCGTCAGTGCACGCGAGCAGGCGGGCCGCGACGCCTCGGAGGCCACGCTTGCAGTGCTGGAACGGCAACTGGAAAACCAGGAGGCGCTGACGGCGGACGAACGCGACGCCGCCATCGGGATCGATACCGGCGGGCCGGTCGACGCCGCGGTGATCGCCGCGGAGATCAACCGGCGCATCGCTCAACACATCGGGGACGGATTTTAAATCCGTCCCCGTGACCGCCGGTGCATGGGGACAGACTTAAGTCTGTCCCCGCTCTTCACTAATGGCGTAATCCTTCAGCCGCACCGGCAGCCGCCGCGCGCCCCAGGCGCCGGGCTTCGGCTCGAACACCCCGGCGCACGGCGTCCCGCAGCTACGGCAACGGCCGCGCGCATCCAGGTTCCATTCCCCCAGAACATACCAGTCGCGCTGGATCAGCAGCCCACCGCAGTGATGGCAGAAGGTGCTGCCGCCCGCGGCGTCGTGCACATTGCCGGTATAGGCGTGGCGCACGCCGTTGGCGCGGGCGATCTCGCGCGCACGCGTCAGCGTGGCCGGCGGGGTCGGCGGCGTGTCCGTCATCTTCCAGTCCGGATGGAAGGCCGTGAAATGCATCGGCACGTCCGGCCCGAGGTGCTCCACCACCCAGCGCGTCATGGCGTCGATCTCGGCGGCGGAGTCATTTTCCCCCGGGATCAGCAGCGTGGTCAGCTCGAACCACACCTGCGTCTGATGCCTGAGATAGACCAGCGTATCCAGCACCGCAGCGAGCTGCGAACCGGTGACGTGTTTGTAGAAACGCTCGGTGAAGGCCTTGAGATCGACGTTGGCCGCGTCCATGTGGCGGTAGAACTCGGCGCGCGGCCCGGGGCAGACGTAGCCGGCGGTGACCGCCACGGTCCTGATGCCCTGCTCGCGGCAGGCCTGCGCGACGTCGATGGCGTATTCGTGGAAGATCACCGGGTCGTTGTAGGTGAAGGCCACGCTGCGGCAGCCGAGTTCGCGCGCCGCGCGGGCGATGGTCTCCGGCGCTGCGGCATCGGCCAGGGTATCGAATTCGCGCGACTTGCTGATGTCCCAGTTCTGGCAGAACTTGCAGGCCAAGTTGCAGCCGGCGGTGCCGAAGGAAAGCACCGGCGTGCCGGGCAGGAAGTGGTTGAGCGGCTTCTTCTCGATCGGGTCGATGCAGTAGCCGCTGGAGCGGCCATAGGTCGTCAATACGACGCGTCCGTCCTGGCAGGCGCGCACGAAGCACAGTCCGCGCTGCCCCTCGTGCAGCTTGCAGTAGCGCGGGCACAGGTCGCACTGCACGCGGCCGTCGGCCAGCGCGTGCCAGTAGCGCGTCGGCACGGTGGCCGCGCTCTCGAGCTCAACACCGGCGGATGCAGTCATGGCGCAATCTCCCCCCGCTGCCCTCGACTATACGCATGATTCAGCTTCATGGCGCTGGAAATGGGGGCGGCGGTCACATAGTGCAAGTCCGCGCTTGCCTGCCGGACTTCCCGGGCACATCATCGGGAGGTATACGGACGGATTTATCTTCAGCAAGGACAATCCCATAACGCCGGGGTGCTGTAAATAAACAAATTCGTCCCCATTGTTGCTGGCATCCAGCCTCTTCACGGAGGGAGACAACGATGCATACCGCCAGAATCCCGGCCGTCGCCGGCATGTTCTACCCTGCGGACGCGCGCGAGCTGCGCGCCCAGGTCCGCGCACTGCTCGCCGCGGCGGAACCCGCGGCGGGATCCGTACCCAAGGCCGTCATCGCGCCGCACGCCGGCTACGTCTACTCCGGCCCGGTCGCGGCGAGCCTCTACGCGCGGCTGATCCCGGCGCGCGGGCGCATCCGGCGCGTCGTGCTGCTCGGCCCTGCCCATCGCATTGCCTTCGACGGCCTGGCGCTCAGCAGCGCAACGGCCTTCGCCACGCCGCTGGGCGAGATCCCGCTTGACACCGCCGCGGCTGCGCAACTGCTGACACTGCCGCAGGTCCGCATCCTGGACGAGGCGCACCGCATGGAGCACAGCCTGGAGGTGCAACTGCCCTTCCTGCAGGAAGTGCTCGGCGATTTCACGCTGATACCGCTGGTGGTCGGCGATGCCGCGCCCGAAGAGGTAAGCGAGGTGATCGAGGCGCTATGGGGCGGCGACGAGACGCTGGTCGTGATCAGCAGCGACCTCAGCCATTACCGCGACTACGCCACGGCGCAGCGGCTCGACGCCGCCACCTCGCGCGCGATCGAGGCGCTGCAGCCGCAGGACATCCGCTACGACGACGCCTGCGGCCGCAACCCGGTTAACGGCCTGCTGCTGTGTGCGCAGCGGCACGGTCTGCACGCCCGCGTACTCGACCTGCGCAACTCCGGCGACACCGCCGGCACGCGCGACCGCGTGGTGGGCTACGGCGCCTTCGCCTTCGATGGATAGCCGGCCGCACGAGGCGGACACCGCGGCCGGCGCGCCCGTACGGCTGCTGTCCATCGCCGCCGCCGCGATCGCGCACGGGCTCGCGCACGGCGAACCCCCGGCGCTGCGTCTCGCCGAGTACCCGCCCGAGCTGCGCCGGCCCGGCGCGAGCTTCGTCACGCTGACATGCGGGGACGAATTGCGCGGCTGCATCGGCACCCTCGAACCGTTTCGCGCACTGGCGCACGACCTGGTCATGAACGCCTACGCGGCCGCCTTCCTCGATCCGCGCTTCCCGCCGCTCGCCGGCGCCGAGGCGGCGCTGCTGACCGTGGAGGTGGCGGTGCTGAATCCGCTTGAGGTCCTCGTCTGCGGCAGCGAAACCGAGCTGATCGGGCGGCTGCGCCCGCACACCGACGGGGTGGTGCTGGAGGAAGGGACGCGCCACCGTGCGACCTTCCTGCCCAAGGTGTGGGAGGCGCTGCCGGAGCCGGAGGATTTCCTGCGCGAGCTGCGGCGCAAGGCCGGCCTGGCGCCGGGATACTGGTCGGACACGCTGCGCTTTGCGCGCTATACCACCGGCGTGATCCGGAGCGGATACCTGGATGCGCTCGCACGCGGCGCCGGGGCATGACCGCCACGCGTGAATCGCAGGGCGTGCATCCGAAGGACCTTCCGATTAATTGCGTGCGGTCTGGCAGCGGCCGACCGAGCCCGGCGCGCAGATGTTGCCGTCGATCCAGATGGCGTTGTCCAGGGTCGCGGCGACCAGGTTCGCGCCGGTGAGGTCGGCGCCGAGCAGATCGGCGTAGGAGAGATCGGCGCCCGCGAGGTCCGCGCCGCCGAGATCGGCCCCGCGCAGGCTGGCGCCCACGAGCACCGCGCCGCCCAGGCGGGCGTCGCGCAGACGCGCCACCGCCAGCTCGCTGTAGGAAAGATCGGCCCGTTCCAGCACTGCACCGCTGAGATCGGCGCGGGTGAGGCGCATGTTCTTCATTTGCGCAGCGGTAAGGTCGGCGCGCGCGAGCCCGCGTCCGTCGAATGCGCAGTTGCTCCATTCCACGCCGGGCGCGGGCGGCTGCGCGCAGTCCAGCCCCGTGCTGTCGACCTTCGTCGCAGGCCGGTAAATCACCACCAGCATGCCGAGGAATGCCAGCACGCCGACCGCGATCAGCGCCGACACCAGGCGGTGGCGCCTGTTCTGCGCGATATGCTCACCGAGGCGGTCGGGACGCGCGGTGCGCGGGCGCCGGGCGGCGGAGGCCGCCTGCTTGCGCCGGTCCTCCGCACCCCGCTGGTCGGCGTCGATCGCGGCCTCGTCGCGCCGCCGGTTCCGGCCGCGCTCATCCTCCCAGCGCTTCGCCGCCTGCAGGCGCTGGCTCAGCGCGGGGTCGTCGGCGTCGGACTGCACGATCTCCGGAATCATCTCCGGAACCTGGCTCAGCGGCACCCAGACCTTCCCGTCCGTGCTGACCTCGTCCGACAGCAGCACCCGGCCGAGGATGACATAGCGCATGATCTGGCCGGCAGGAAAGGGGCCCTGCACGGCCTCGCCGCGCCGGGTAAACCAGAGCTGGTGCTGCGTCTTATCCGGCCGCATGACCGCCACCCGACAACCCGGGAAACGCTGCTGCGCCCGTCAGCGTCCTACAGGTCCAACGGCGCGCTGGCGCCGGACCACCGCCCGCCGCCGCGACCCCTGGACACCCGAAAAAAACCTTTATGTTCAACATGAAATTAATATACAGTATGCTACGCAACGACCCGGACATCGCGAGATGCCGGAATGCCAGGCAATTCAATATGCACGACAGATGCCAGAATCGATATCGGCATGGCATGAAAGGGATTTGAAACAACCGTCAGTATGAGCTCCGCGCACAATTCCAGCCGCGATACCCGGGCGGCGACGGCAACCGCCGCCGACCACCCGCCAGCCCTGAACGAACAGCAGGACATCAATTCCCGTCTTGACGAACTGCGCGCCATGGGCATCCTGGTGGCCGCGGCCGCGGACGGCGACGCCACGCCGATCGGGGTCATGCTGGCGAAGAACGGCTTCACCCGCGTCGTCACCGCCACGGACGGCGACACGGTCCTGCAGGCGCTGCGCGGGAGCCTGGACTTCGGCTCCCGCCCCATCGATCTCCTGCTGCTCGACGTCGCCACGACGCAGTTCGACGGCCATGAGCTGTGCCGCGCGATCCGCCGCCAGCCGGCCTGGATCGACATGCCGATCATCCTCATCCGGCAGCGCACCGCCTGGCAGGAGGACATGCTGCCGGGCAGCTTCGCCGCCGGCGCCACCGACATCCTGTTCCGGCCGGTGCAGCGCGCCGAGCTGATCCCGCGCGTGATCTCCGCCCTGCTGCTGAAGAAGGAGCGCGATATCCGCCGCCAGCACGAGAGCGAACTCGAGACCGAGCTCGCCGAGCGCAAGGTGATGGAGGCGCGGCTGCAGTATCTGGTCTCGCACGACGACCTCACCGGCCTGTTCAACCGCCGCCGGCTCGAGCTCGCGCTGGAGGATGCTATCGCGAGCGCACGCGCGAACTCAAACACCGCCGCCCTGCTCTACGTCGACCTCGACCAGTTCAAGGTCATCAACGACCTGGAGGGCCACGCGGTCGGCGACCGGCTCCTGATGAGCATCGCCAACATCCTGCGCAAGCAGCTGCGCGCGCACGACATCCTCGCCCGCATCAGCTCCGACGAGTATGCCGTGCTGATCGAGGACACCGGCGAGGCCGAGGCGCTGGCGCGGGCGGAGACCCTGCGCACGGCCATCGACGAGTACCGCTTCCGCACCGAGGACCGCAACTATCACGTGTGCGCGAGCATCGGTGTGACGTTGATCCTGCCGCACGAGGACATCAACGCGAGCGAGGCCTTGGCGCGTTCCAGCCAGGCCTGCTTCGAGGCGAAGACGCACGGGCGCAACCTGGTGCACCTGTTCAACAAGGATGACGTCGAGACGAACATCCTGCGCAACGCGGCCGACTGGGTGCCGCGCATCCGCGAGGCGCTCGCGCACGACCGGTTCTGCATGTTCTTCCAGCCGGTGATCGAGCTGCCCGGCGGACGCGTGGTCGGCTATGAGGCGCTGATACGCATGCGCGAGGCCGATGGCTCGCTGGTCACGCCGGACCGCTTCATACCGGTCGCCGAGCGCATGGGCCTGATCCACGACATCGACCTGTGGGTCGTGCAGTACGCGATCGACGTGCTTGCGCGCCTGCCGCGCGAGCAGTCGCACCTGACCCTCAACGTCAACCTGTCGATCCACGCCTTCCAGGACCACGCCCTGCTGCCGCTGGTGCGCGACAAGCTCGCGCGCAGCGGGGTGGCGGCGGAACGCATCACCTTCGAGATCACCGAAACGGCGGCGGTGGCGAGCTATGACCAGACGCGCAACATGATCAACCAGCTGCGCGAGCTGGGCTGCCGCTTCGCGCTGGACGACTTCGGCACCGGCTTCAGCTCCTTCAACTACCTGAAGCAGTTCCCGGTGGATTACCTGAAGATCGACGGCAGCTTCATCCGCAACCTGCTCAATGATCCGGTCGACCAGCGCCTCGTCAAGTCGATGATCGAGGTCGGGCGCACGCTGGGGAAGGTGGTGGTGGCGGAGTTCGTCGAGAATGCCGAGATCCTCGCCCTGCTCGGCGAGTACGGCGTCAACCGCGCGCAGGGCAACTTCATCGGGGAACCGATGCCGGAGATCCCGCCGGGCTGAACCAAAGGACCGAGGGCTTGGGACTCAGGACTGAGTAAAACCCGGCATACCAAGCTGCTGCGGGCTGGGCTGAGCAACGCGCAGCCCAGCACATTCAGCCCGAATCTGCGGACTTTTTTATCTTTAACCTGCCCTGAACAGCTTCTGTAGCCCGGATACAGCGCAGCGGCATCCGGGAATGCTTTATTCATTACCCCGGTTTCCGGCGCTCCGCGCCTGCATCCGGGCTACGAGTCTCAGACCGCGGCGTGCCGGCGATCCTGCGCCCCGCCATGCAGGCGCATCAGCAGCTCGGCCTCGGTACGGATAAGATTGCACTGCGCCATGATCTCTTCGACGCCGGAGCCGTTGCGCACGAGTTTGACCGCGCGGTCGTACTCGCGGTGCATCGAGTCGTGCGCCTCCAGGTTGTCCTGGCGTTCGCCCAGCCGCATGACCTGCTGATCCAGCCGGCTCAGGTGCGCACCCACGCCGGAGGCGCCTGCGCACAGCGCACTCAACTCGTTCTGCAGCGCCGCGGATTCCGCGCGCAGCGCCCGGTAGGCGCGGCGCAGACGGATCACGCTCGCCGCCTGCAGCAGCACCAGCACCAGCACGGCGGCGGCGACGGTGGCCGCCACGATCTGTCCGGTCATATCAAGATTCATCGAAGCTCACCTCAGGCATATTCATCGACCTGTCCACCGCGGGAGTCATCCTTGTTTTCCCCGTCTTCGTCCCGCGGAGGCGTCTTTTCCCTGCGCGGCGGCCGGGGCTGACCGGAATCCGGCCCGATACGGTCAACCGGGCGCCTGCCCCAGGTCGGCAGCGTCGGTTTTATGTCCCCGATATCCGGCATTCCGTCGACCTCCATTGGCCGTCCGAATATCCGTAAATTTGCACATTTCGTGCCAGGGTGCCGTGACCCGGTCCGCGTCAGGGCGATCGCGCGTCCGGCTGCCGGCCGGCGATGCTGGCCCCGCGCGGCAGCAGCGGAGGCAGGCCGATCTCCACCCTGGGCTGTGCTGCGGGCGGGGCCAGTTCCAGCGGTCGCACCGGGAGCGCCGGGACGGGCGGCAGTGTGATCGCACGCTGCGGTCGCGGGTTCGGCGGACGAGGCGGCTTCACGCCGGCCTGCGCGGGGGCCGTGGCGGCCGGGGTTGGCGGCACCGCCGGCGGCGCGGCGGGCGCGGTGAAGCCCGGCGCCGTGGCAGGCGGAACTTCCGCGGGCTCCGCTACGCCGGCCGGCGACAGAGGAACGGAATCCGCCGGTTCCGTCGCCAGCGGCGCTATGTCGGTGGCTGCGGGAGACGCGGTGGACCCTGCCTCCTCCGGGACAGCGGACTGGCGCAGGCGTTCGTCGAGGAGGTATTCGACCTCCTTGTCGGCCAGCACGACCAGTACCACGCGGCGGTTTTTCGCGCGGCCTTCAGCAGTATCGTTGGCGATGACCGGACGATACTCGCCGTAGCCGACCGCCGACAGACGGGTGGAAGAGATGCCGTGACCCTCGAACAGGCGCACCACGCTGGAGGCGCGCGCGGAGGACAGTTCCCAGTTCGACGGATAGACCGGGGTATTGATGGGCACGTTGTCGGTGAATCCCTCCACGCGGACCGGATTGGAGAAATCGGCCAGGATGGCCGCGACGCGGGTGAGCACCTCGATCGCCTCCTGGCGGATCCGCGCGCTGCCGCTCGGAAACAGCACGCTGTCCTTGATGTCCACCTCGACCCAGAGGTCCGTCACGCTGATCGCGACCAGTCCCATGTCGACCAGCTTCTGCATGGCCTCGGCTACCTCGTCCGCAATCTTCTGGATGTCGCGCGCGTTCTCCGGCGACGATGTGAAGCCGGCGCCGGGCAGGTTGCCCTTGTCCGTATCCTGGTTGCTCAGGGTGACGATCGGGACCTTGATCAGCGTGGGCTTGCTGACGATCTCGATCGAGGCATTGGTGGCGGATTTCACGATCTCGCCCACCTGGATCGGCTCGAAGGATTTCTTGGGTTCGTTGAAGGCCGCCACCAGTGAATCGGACAGGACGCGGTATTTGCCGGCGTTGACCGAAGAAACCGCGTACATGACGACGAAGAACGCGAACAGCAGCGTGATGAAATCCGCGTACGACACGAGCCAGCGCTCGTGATTCTCGTGCTCCTCATGCTTTTTCTTGCGCGCCATGGGCGGACCGTCAGTGGATGTAGCCCTGCAGCTTGGTCTCGATGTTGCGCGGGTTTTCCCCTTCGGCGATGGACACGATGCCTTCGATGATCATCTCGCGGAACTGCGTATGGACGTGCACGATGCCCTTGAGCTTGTTGGCTATCGGCAGGAAAAACAGGTTGGCGAGGCCGACGCCGTAGATCGTGGCCACGAATGCCACCGCGATGCCCGAACCCAGCTTGCTGGGATCGGCCAGGTTCGCCATGACGTGAATGAGACCCATGACGGCGCCGATGATGCCGATCGTGGGGGAGTAACCACCCATGCCCTCGTACACCTTGGCCGCCTGGGTGTCGTGATATTCATGGACGCCCACTTCCACTTCCATGATGGCGCGGATCGCCTGCGGGTCGCTGCCGTCCACCAGCAGCTGCAATCCCTTGCGGGCGAACTGATCGGGCTCGCTTTCGGTGACCGACTCCAGGCCGAGCAGGCCCTCCTTGCGCGCGATATTGCTCCAGTTGACGATCTTCTGTATGGCCTCCGCCGCGGCGACCTTGGGCGGGAAGACGACCCACATGGTCATCTTGAGCGAACGCATGAAGATGTTGAACGGGGTCTGGATCAGGACGGCGCCGGTGGTGCCGCCAAACACGATGAGAAACGCCGTCAGCTGCAACAGCGACGAGAGGTGCCCGCCTTCCAGCGCGTTGCCACCGAGTATCGCGATGAAGGCGAGCGCGACACCGGCTATGGTCAGCATATCCAAGATCTATCGCTCCCATGCGACAGGCAGGTTGCGGGCGGTCCCCGCGCCCGTCAATCCGTAAGTTCCGCCTGGCCTGTGCATAATCCCCGTTCCGTTCCTGCCGGCGACGCGCATGCGTCCCGGCACACCTTCCCTGTGCAGTGCGATCCCTGCGCCGGCGGCGCGATTCAGTCGTTCGTCCGCCAGTGGCCGAGCCGGGTCTGCAGCCGGACCAGCGCCTGGCTGTGGATCTGGCTGACGCGCGACTCGCTGACCCCGATCACCGCACCGATCTCACGCAGGTTGAGGTCCTCTTCATAATAGAGCGTGAGGACCAGGCGTTCGCGATCGGGCAATCCGGAGATCGCCTCCGCGAGATTGCGCTTGAAATCATCGCGCTGCACGCCCTCGAACGGCCCGTTGTCACCCTTGCCGAAGCGCGAGGGAACGGCATCCTCGCTCATGCCCATCTCCTCGAAACTCAGCAGCCGGCAGCCGCTCGCGTCCTGCAGCGTCTTGTGATACTCGTCCAGGCTCATGCCGAGCACCTTGGCCACCTCATGGTCCCTGGCGTCTCGGCCGGTGGCGTTCTCGATCTCGCGCACGGCATCGGCGACCTGGCGCGCCTTGCGGTGCACCGAGCGCGGCGCCCAGTCGCCCTTGCGGATCTCGTCGAGCATGGAGCCGCGGATGCGTATGCCCGCGTAGGTCTCGAAGCTCGCCCCCTGGCCGGCATCGTAGTTGCGCGCCGCCTCGAGCAGGCCGATCATCCCGGCCTGGATCAGGTCGTCGACCTGAACGCTCGGCGGCAGCCTGCTCATGATGTGGTAGGCGATGCGCTTCACGAGTGAAGCGTATTGCGTCACCACTTCCTGATACCCTTTATCCTCGTTGTCTATCGGTGTATACATGGCTGGTTTATTCATGATATGCCCACAGTTGTCCTGCCGCCGTTGTTGTTTACGAACAGTCTTTCCACGAAAAATTCGATACAGCCGCTTGCCGCCCGCGGGGTCGGCCACTGCGCCACCTTCTGCGCGATCTTGCCGAAGGAGAGCGCCGCCTTGCTGCGCGGATACGCATCCACCAGGGCGCGCTGTTTCTGCACCGCCTTGCGCAGGAATTCGTCGTAGGGGATCGCGCCGACATAGTCGAGATTGACGTCGAGAAAGCGGTCGGCCACCTTGGCGAGCTTTCTGTACAGCTCGCTCCCCTCCTGCGCGCTTTGCACCATGTTGGCCAGCACGCGGAACCGGTCCACACCGTGCTCGCGGTGCAGGATCTTGATCATGGCGTAGGCGTCGGTGATCGATGCGGGCTCGTCGCATACCACCACCAGAACCTCGTGCGCCGCGCGGGCGAAGGTCACCACGCTGTCGGAGATGCCCGCCGCGGTGTCGACCAGCAGGATCTCCGGATTGAAGCTGAGGGCGCTGAAGGCGCGGATCAGGCCGGCATGTTCCGCCTGGCTGAGTTCCGCCATGCGTTTCACACCCGAGGACGCGGGGATGATGCGCAGGCCGTGCGGCCCCTCCATGAGCACGTCGTCGAGCGAACAGTCGCCCTTGACGACATGCGACAGATTCACGCTCGGCTGCAGGCCGAGCAGAACATCGACGTTGGCGAGGCCGAGGTCGGCGTCCATCAGCAGCACCCGCTCACCACTCATGGCGAGCGTCACGCCGAGATTGACCGAGACGTTGGTCTTGCCGACGCCGCCCTTTCCGCCCGTCACCGCGATGACGCGCACGGGCGTCTGGCGGGAGAATTCACGCAGACCGGCCACCTGGGACAGTCCCTTGTCAGACATAAGCATTGGCCACTTCCTTTCCGAAACTGAGTGCGATCAGATCTTCGTTGATGGAGGATTCCGAGTTTTTCATCGTCTGCACACCGCGTGCCACCAGCGTGCCGGCGCGCGCCTGATGCAGGTCTTCCGGCACGCGCTGGCCGTCGCTGTAGTACGCCACCGGCAGCGCGTGACTGATCGCCGCGCTGACGGCGCCGCCGATGCAGGTGGCCTCGTCCAGCTTGGTCAGGATGCATCCGTCCGGATGGAACGCGCCGAAGGCGCCCGCCACATCCCCCAGCCCGGACAGGCGCGTGGTGGCGGACAGCAGCAGCAGGGTCTTCTTGTTCATGTGCGACTTGTCGAGCAGCTCCGCCTGCTTCAGCAGCGCGCTGTCATGCTGGCCCATGCCGGTGGTATCGATCAGGATCAGGCGGCGGTCGCACAGGTCGTTGAGCACCTTGCGCAGTTCGTCGCGGCTGTCGGCAGTCTTGACCGGGACATCGAGGATGCGGCCGTAGGTGCGCAGCTGCTCATAGGCGCCGACGCGATAGTTGTCGACGGTGATCAAGGCCACCTGGCGGCTGCCGTGGCGCATCGCATAGCGCGCGGCGAGCTTCGCGGCGGTGGTGGTCTTGCCCACGCCGGTCGGGCCGACCAGTGCGACGATGCCGCCGTCGTTGAGGATGTCGTGTCCGTACAGCGGGATGTCATTCGCAAGCAGGTTCAGCGCGCGCTGCCACAGCCCCTCGATGTCGTCATCGAGATGCCCGAGACCGTCGACGAGACTGCGGCTCTGGGCTGCGGTCAGGCCGAAATGCATCAGACGCTGGATCAGCTCGACGGCGGCCGGTTCGCGCCGGCTGAAATGGCCCCAGGCGAGGCTCGACAGCTGGTTTTCCATCATCAGGCGCATATGGCTGAGTTCGGAGCGCAGCTCGACCAGCGTCGGCTCCTGGCTCCAGATGTTGTCGGGCGCCTCGGCGGCCGGCGCGGCGGGCTGGACGGCCTCGACCGTCCTGCGGGCGGCAGCGACGGCCGGCGCGGGAACCTCCTGCGTCCGGGTTTCGCCCATGATTTCGGTCTTTACCGCCTTGAAAACCGTCTCGTCGTAATCGACTGCAGCGACGATCTCCACGCCGCCATTGACGCGGCTGTTGGAGAGGATCACCGCCTCCGGTCCCTGCTCATCGCGCACCATGCGGATGGCCTGGCGTATGTCGGGGGCAAAAAATCGTTTTATCTTCATCGTTCGCCTCGTTCAGCGCCGCGCATCTTGCGCGGCGGTTATCGCCGTTTCACCGGTCCGGCCGTCCGATGTTGGCGACGATCTTGATCTGCCGGTTGTCCGGTATTTCGTCGTACGACAGCACGTTCATGGCTGGGATCGTGTGGCGGGTGAAGCGCGCCATCACCATGCGCAGCCCCGGGGATACCAGCAGCACCACCGGCTGTCCCGCCATCTCCTGCCGCTGCGCCGCCTCCAGCAGCGACTGGTGCAGCCGGTCGGCCAGTCCCGGTTCGAGGGCCATGCCGCCGGCCCCCTGGGTGCGCAGAGTCTCGTGCAATAACTGTTCCAACGTCTGATCCAGGGTGATCACCGGCAGCTCGCTGCCGAGACCGCTGATGCTCTGCGTGATCAGGCGGCCAAGGGCGACGCGCACGGAGGCGGTGAGAACGCCGGGGTCTTGACTGCTGGCCGAGGCGGACGCCAGATTTTCCACGATTGTGCGCATGTCGCGGATCGGTACCTTCTCCTCCAGCAGGTTGCGCAACACCTTCTGCACGGTGCCGAGCGGCAGCGAATCCGGCACCAGGCCGTCGACCAGCTTCGGCGAGACCTTGGCGAGGTTGTCCAGCAACTGCTGCACCTCCTCGCGGCCGAGCAGTTCGTGCGCATGCGTCTGCAGGATGTGGTTGAGGTGCGTCGCGATCACGGTGCTGGTATCGACGACCGTGTAACCCATGGTCTGCGCCTGCTCGCGCTGGTTCGCCTCGATCCACACGGCGTCCATGCCGAAGGCCGGGTCCTTGGTCTGTACTCCCGCCAGCTTCCCGAACACGCGACCCGGATTGATGGCCAGCTCGCGGTCGGGGAAGACCTCGGCCTCGCCCAGGGTGACGCCCATCAGGGTGACGCGGTAGGCGCTCGGCGCCAGTTCAAGGTTGTCGCGAATGTGTACCGAGGGGATCAGGAAGCCGATCTCCTGCGTCAGTTTCTTGCGCACGCCCTTGATCCGGCTCATGAGCTGGCCGCCCTGGTTCTTGTCCACCAGCGGGATGAGGCGGTAACCGACCTCGAGTCCGACCGTGTCGACCGGCACCACGTCCTCCCAGCTGAGTTCGCGCGGCTCGCTCGGCTTCTGTTCCGCCGCAGCCGCCGTGCGCGCCTGTTCCTGCGCGCGCGCGGGCTGCGACCTGCGCTGCTGGATCATGTAGCTACCCGCCCCCGCGATACCGGCCAGGGTCAGGAAGGCGACGTTGGGCATGCCCGGAACGATGCCGAGCAGGCCCATGACGCCAGCCGTTACAGCGAGCGCGCGCGGGCTGTCGAACAGCTGGCTGAGCAGCTGCTTGCCCATGTCCTGCTCGCTCGACACACGCGTCACCATGATGGCCGCCGCGGTCGACAGCACGAGGCCGGGGATCTGCGCCACCAGTCCGTCGCCGATGGTGAGCAGGGTGTAGTTGTGCATGGCGTTGGCGAACGCCATGTCGTGCTGCATCATGCCGATGGCGAGGCCGCCGATGATGTTGATGAACAGGATGAGGATGCCGGCGACGGCGTCGCCGCGCACGAACTTGCTGGCGCCGTCCATGGAGCCGTAGAAATCCGCCTCCGCCACCACGTCCGCGCGCCGCCGCTTGGCCTCCTCCTGGCCGATGATGCCGGCGTTGAGGTCGGCGTCGATCGCCATCTGTTTGCCGGGCATTGAATCCAGGGTGAAGCGCGCGCTGACCTCGGAGATGCGGCCGGCGCCCTTGGTCACCACCACGAAGTTGATGATGACCAGGATCGCGAATACGATGATGCCGACGGCGTAGTTGCCGCCCACGACGAAGGAGCCGAAGGACTCGATGACGTGTCCGGCCGCGTCGGCACCGGTATGCCCCTCGAGCAGCACCACCCGGGTCGAGGCGATGTTGAGCGCGAGGCGCAGCAGTGTCGCGAGCAGCAGCACGGTGGGAAAGGTGGCGAAGTCGAGCGGACGCTGGGTGTACACGCAGGCCAGGATCACGACCAGGGACAGCGCGATGTTGAAGGTGAAGAAGACGTCGAGCATGAGCGGCGGCAGCGGCACCACCAGCATCGCCAGCAGCGCGATCATCAGCAGGGGCGCCCCCAGCGCGCCGTGGCGGCCGAAGTCACGGATGCTTCCCAGTACGTTTGCCTCAGCCATATGCATTCCTCGTATGCGTTCTTGCGTTCATTGCCCGTATCCCGCCGTCTGCCGGACTCAATCGTCCCGGCGCAGGTCGTCCGGTATCGGGAGATCGTTGAAGTCCCTGTTCGTCCCCTGCCCGCGGCGCGGCTTCCGGCGCAGCTGGAAGGCATAGGCCAGGATCTGCGCCACCGCCAGGAACAGGCCCGACGGGATCTCCTGCTCCAGGCGCGTGCTGTAATAGATGGCGCGCGCGAGCGGCGGCGCGGACAGGATCGGAACCTTGTGCCTGAGCGCGATATTCCTGATCTCCAGCGCAACGAGATCCCTGCCCTTTGCCACCACCACCGGGGCCGACATTCTGCTCTGGTCGTAGCGCAGGGCCACTGCATAGTGCGTCGGGTTGGTGATGACGACGTCCGCCTTCGGTGTCGCATCCATCATGCGGCGGCGCGACTGCTCGTGCTGGATCTCGCGGATGCGGCGCTTCACTTCCGGGCTGCCGTCGGTCTGGCGGAATTCTTCCTTGATCTCCTGGTGCGTCATGCGGAGCTGCTTCTTGTGGTCCCACAGCTGGAACGGGACGTCGATCGCGGCGATCACGATCATGGCGCCGCTCAGCAGGAGAAAGGCATGCAACAGCAAGCTGCCGGCGCCGGCGATGGCAGTATTGACATCCATCCCGCCGAGACCGAGCAGATCCTCGGCATTGCCCAGCAGCAGCAGAATGGCGATCGCCAGGACGACGCCGAATTTGGCCATGGCCTTGAGCAGCTCAACCAGACCGCGCACGCCGAAGACGCGGCCCATCCCCTTGACGGGATCGAGCTTGTCCCATTTGAAGGCCATCGCCTTGGTGCTGAAGGCCCACCCGCTCAGCGCAAGCGGCGCGAGCAGCGCGACCGCCATTACCACCATCAGGAAGGGAGCGAGCGCGACCACCGACTCGATGATGGCCTGCTGCAGCTTGAGCAGCATGGAGGCGGCGTCCATGAGTTCGGCGCGCGGCGCCGCGAATGAGAGCTCCATGGTGCGCAGTGACTGCCGCACGACGCCGTCGCCCAGCAGCATCATGCCCGCCGCCGATACCAGCAGCACGGCCATCGTGGTGAGTTCGCGCGAACGCGGCACCTGACCGCGTTCGCGCGCCTCCTGCAGTCGCTTGGGGGTGGCCTGTTCTGTGCGTTCCTGTGCGGAATTCTCTGCCATCACCCTACTCCGCTATCATCGTATTGACCGCGTCAAAGGAGCTCTCGACCAGGCTGGTGAACTGCGCCGGGAACAACGGAAGCGACAGCAGGATAAAAATGAAACCCAGCATGAGCGAGATCGGGAACCCGATGACGAAGATGTTGAGCTGGGGCGCGGCGCGCATCATGACCCCGAAGGCGGCGTTTACCAGCAGCAGGGCCGCGAGCGCCGGCAGCGAGATGATCAGCGCTCCCTTGAAGATCCATGCGCTCCAGGCGAGCAGTGTCCACAGGCCGTCGCCGCTGATCGACGCAAGCGCCACCGGGATCGTCCGGAAGCTGTCGACCAGGGTTTCGATCAGGATCAGATGGCCGTTCAGGATGAGGAATATCAGCGTGGCAAGTACAGTGTAGAACTGGCTCACCACGGGCACCGTGACGCCGTTGGCAGGGTCCATCATCTGGGCGAAACCCAGGCCCATGGTCTGACCGATCAGGTTCCCCCCCATCTCCACCGCGCTGAAGACCAGGCGCACGAGGAATCCCATGGCAAGCCCGATCATGATCTGTGCGCCGGAGATCAGGATGCCCTGTACGCTTGCGGGATCCACCTGCGGACCCGGCGGCAGCACGGGTGCAATGACCAGGGTCAGCGCAAGCGCGAGGCCGACGCGAAAGCGCATCGGCACGATGCGCACGCCCAGGATGGGTGCAACCATGATCAGGGCGGCGATGCGGAAGAAGGGCCAGATGAAACCCGTGATCCACTGCGTCAGCTCCTGTTCGGTGAAGTTCATTTCTGCATCGTCCCGCCGGGCCGGACACTCATCCTATGAGCGACGGTATGCTCTGGATGAGCCCCTCGGTGTAATTGACCAGCGACCTCAGGATCCAGGGTCCGGCGGCGATCATCACGACCAGAACCACGAACAGCTTGGGTATGAAGCTCAGCGTCTGCTCGTTGATCTGGGTGGCCGCCTGGAACATGCTGACCAGCAGGCCGATCCCGAGCGCGGGCAGCAGCAGGACCGCGAGGATCATCAGGGTCACGTAGAGGGCGTCCTGTCCTATGGTGACGACGGATTCCGGTGTCATGGCCTTTCTCCAGTGCGGCACTGCGGCGCGGCGTTCATGCGGAGAAGCTCGCGGCAAGCGTCCCGAGGATGAGCGCCCAGCCGTCCACCAGCACGAACAGCATGATCTTGAACGGCAGCGAGATGATGAGGGGAGACAGCATCATCATACCCATCGACATCAGCACGCTCGCCACCACCAGGTCGATGATCAGGAAAGGGATGAAGATGATGAAGCCGATCTGGAAGGCCGTCTTCAGTTCGCTCGTGAGGAAGGCCGGCATCAGCAGCGAAAGGCACCTGCTCGCGCGACTCCACGCCCGGACTGCCGGAGATCCCGGCGAACAGGCTGAGATCCGAGTCTCGCGTCTGCTCCAGCATGAATTTCTTGATGGGCACGCTGCCGCGGTCGAGCGCCTCTTTCATCGTCATCTTCTCCTCGGTGTAGGGCTGCACGGCGTTGTCATAGACGTCGGTGAACACCGGCATCATGATGAAGATCGTCAGGAACAGCGCCAGACCGATCAGCGTCTGGGTGGTCGGTGTCGACGCCGTGCCAAGCGCCTGGCGCAGGATCGCCAGCACGATGATGATGCGGGTAAACGAAGTCATCATCATGAGGCCCGCGGGCAGCAGGGACATCGCGGTCAGCAGCGCCAGTATCTGCAGGCTGAGGCTGTAGGTCTTGCCGCCGTCGGGGGCCGTGGTCACGGTGACCGCCGCCAGGCCCGCGTCGGCGAGCGCGGCCGCGCAGGGAGCCAGAGCGAGAAGGACGAGGAGGATGAGTCTTGTCATGACAGCGATATTCTCTTTCTGAGCTCCTGGTTGAAGCGGCCAAGGAAGCTGGCCGGCGCGGCCGGGCCGGCGCCCGCAGGATCCGCCCCGCCTTCGGAGGCCGGCTCCAGCACATGCAGCGTCCTGATGCAGCCCGGCGCGACACCGATCAGCAGGCGGTCACTGCCGGCCTGCACGATCACGATGCGCTCGCGCTGGCCGAGATTGATGCCGCCGACCAGCCGCAGCTGTTCATGCTCGCCCCCCTGCATGCGCCCGAAACGCTTCAGCGCCCAGGCGCCGGCGAAGATCAGCGCAAGCACGGCGATCAGCCCGGTGATCATCTGCAGCACACCGGCGAGCGACACCGCGCCCTTGTGGGCAAGCGCGGGGTCGGCGCCCTGGGCCAGCGCGACCGCGGGCAGTGCGACCAGCGGCAGGCAGGCGCACGCCACGCGCAGGCCCATGGTGAGCGGATTCCGTCCTGACATTCCCATGCTCCGGCGCGGACTACTTGAGTTTCTTGACGCGCTCGGTCGCGCTGATCACGTCCGTGAGGCGGATGCCGAACTTCTCGTTCACCACCACCACCTCGCCGTGCGCAACCAGCGTACCGTTCACCGTGACATCCATCGGCTCGCCGGCGAGTCGGTCCAGCTCGACGACCGAACCCTGGTTGAGCTTGAGCAGGTTGCTGATGGAGATCTTGGTGCGTCCGATCTCGACCGCCACCGTGACCGGGATATCCAGGATCATGTCCAGACTTTTATCTCCTATGGAGGCGCCGGAGGAATCATCCTGCAGGTTCTGGAAACTTGCGCGCGCGTAATCCTCGCCCTGTCCCATGCCGGCCTGGGCCTCCACCGCGCCGCTCTCCGTCTTCGTTGCATCGTTCATCACGCCGCTCCTGTGATAGTCATCAACTGCCTGCCGCGCTGGTTCTGGACCAGCTCTGTAACCTTGATGGCGTTCTTGCCGTCAGCGCTGCCGAACATGCCGCGGAACACCGGGATGTCTTCGACCATCGCGGTGATCGACTCCGGGATCTCGATCGGTATGATGTCCCCGGCCTGGAGGGCGTTCAGCTGGCGCATGCTGATCCGGGTCTCCGTCAGCGTGCTGGACAGATCCACCTCCGCATGCATGAGCTCGTTGCGCAGCGACACGGTCCAGCGCTCGTCGAGCTCGACACGGTCGCTCTGTATTACCGACTCCAGCATCTCCCGGATCGGCTCGATCATCGAGTACGGCAGCGTTACGTGGATGTCTCCGCCGCCGCCCTCGAACTCGATGTGGAAGCTTGAAACCACGACCACCTCGCTCGGACTGACGATATTGGCGAAGTTCGGATTGATTTCGGTGCTGACCAGCTCGATGTCGACACCGACGACCGGATTCCATGCCTCCTTGATGTTGAGGAAGGTCATATCAAGGATGATCTTGATGATGCGCTGCTCGGTGGGCGTGAACTCGCGCCCTTCGATCTTGGCGTTGAAGCGCCCGCGCCCGCCGAAAAAGTTGTCCACGAAGCTGAACACCAGCTTGGGATCGATCACCAGCAGCCCCATGCCCTTGAGCGGCGGCACGCGGATCACGTTCAGGCTCGCCGGCATGAACAGGCTGTGGACGTACTCGTTGAACTTGATCATCTGCACATTGCCGACCGCGATCTCGGCGCTGCGCCGCAGCAGGTTGAAGAAGCTGATGCGCAGCTGGCGCGCCATGCGCTCGTTGATCATCTCCAGAGTCGGCAGCCGGCCACGCACGATGCGGTCCTGGCTGGTGAAGTCGTAGTCGGCGATGTCTCCCGCCGCGACCGGCTGGTCGGACTCGGATTCGACCTCGCCGCTGGTGACGCCGTTGAGCAGCGCGTCGATCTCGTCCTGGCTCAGAATGTCGTTAACCGCCATGGCCGTCACTGCATCACGAAGCTGGTGAAATAGACGGCTTCCGCCCCGGTATTGCCCGTTTCTTCCTTGAGGATGTTCTGGATTTCAACGAGCGCCTGGTCGCGGATCTTCTGCTTGCCCTCCGCGGTGTTGAGCGAGGCGTAGTCCTGGTTGCCGAACATCATCACGAGGTTGTTCCGGATCTGCGGCAGATGGGTCTTGATGGCCTCCGAAACCACCTGGTCCCGCGTCATCGCCTCGATCTTGACCTGCAGGTAACGGATCTGGACCCCTTCGACGAAGTTGATCACGAAGGGATCGCCCAGCTCGACGTAGATGGGGGGCGGCCTTGGGCTCCTTCGACGACTTCTTCTCCTTGGACTTCTTCGGCTTGGCCTTGGGCGCTTCGTCGGCGGCAGCCTCGGCGCCTTCCTCACCGCCTGCATCGGCGGCAGCCACCTCCTCCGCGTCGTGCTTGCCCGGGCCGCCGGTCAGCAGCAACGTCGCACCCACGCTCGCCCCGATCAGCACAATCACGGAGACAACGATCAGCACGATCTTGAGGATCCCCGATTTCTTTTTCGGCTTGGGCTTTTCGTTATCTTCGTCTTCGTTGATTTCTTCGTCTTTTCTCGCCATCTCGGTCCCTTCCCTTGTGCACGGAGTTCGTAATAACGTCCTGCTCAGATTTAGCAAGACACGTGCCACCGGGGAGGCGAGATTTTTTATAAGTAATTACATGATGTTATTTAGGCAAATTGCAGTCATGACGGCATCTTGACGGCCTCCATGGGCGGTCCGGAGCCGCGGCGCCGGAAAGGCGTTGGCCGCATGCCGCATGAGAAGGGGATAAGACCGGGCAGGACGGCCCGGGGCGGCGCCGGCGCGCCGGCACGGGAGGGTGTGAATCAGGCGTACAGGTCGACGAGGCTGCGGGTCTCGCGCAGCCGGCCCGGACCGGCGTCTGCCGCGCCGGTCGGCGCGGCTTCCGCACGCGGCGCGGCGTCCGTGTCCGCCTGCTGCGGCGCCGGTTTCCTGCCATCCGACGAGGAATGCTGCGAGATGTCCACGTTCACCGCACCGAAGCCCTGCTCGCTCATCAGGTCGCGCAGCCGCGGGAGATTTTCCTGCAGCGTCTCGCGCACCAGGGCGTGCTGGCTGCTCAGCGTTACGGTCATCTGCCGGTCGGAATCGACGCTGACGCGCACCTCGAGCGGACCCAGCTGCGGCGGATTGAGCTTCATCTCCGCGGACTGCACCTGATTTCCGATCGCCCAGCGGATGCGCTGGCTGACTTCGTCGCTCCACTCCGGATGGCGCAGCGGCGTGTGCACGGCGAGGCCGGGTGCCGCATCACGAACGGGACCGCCGGACATGCCGGCCTGGGCGTATGTCAATGCGGCGGGGCCTCCCTGGGAGCCGCTGTCGGCAGCCTGCAGCAGGGATGTGAAACTCTCGCTCCGGGTGCGCGCCGCGCCATCACCCGCACCTATCCTGGCAAGCAGTTCCTGCAGGCGCGTGCCGCCGTCCGGCGTGGAATCATGATCCGACCCCGCCTCAGGCTGCGTGTCAGCCGATGCGACGGCTATCTGTTCGGAACGCATGGCCGCGTCAGTCCGCGGGGCGGCGGCGTCACGTGCCGCGCCCGCTTCCGGCGTGATCTGCGCCGGCGGGGCGGACGGGGCGGCAACGGTTGTCAGTGAACCCGCCGGCGAGGACGGTAATGGAACTGCGGACATGGTCGTGGCCGGCGCAGGGAGCGGCGCCGGGGCCTGGATTTGCCCGGTTGCCGCGGGTGATGCGCCGGTGTCCGCAAGCGCCGCTCCGTCCATCGCTGCGCGCGGCTCAGCGTCCGCCGCCGATCCGGGCACGGTATCCCATGGCACAATCTGCGGCGCGGCCGTGCACTGCAGCGGATCGCCGTCGCCATCGTCATGCGTTTCCGCCGCCATGGCCGCCTCGATTTCGTTCACGGCGATCTCGCCCTCAGCGGTCTCAGCGAACACAGGCGGCAAGGCCTTGCCGGCGGGCGGCAATGATGCATCCGGAGACAAAGGCAGGGGCATCGCCGCCGACGCAGGTGGATCCGGAACGAGTATGTCGAACGGGCTGCCATCCGGCGCCGATTGAAATACGGGTTCATCGCCGGCGGTCGCGGCGGGCAGCGGGGTCATGGATCTGTCGCCCGTGGCGGCCGCGCCTTGCTGCAGGCGCGGCGCGGCGAGCAGGGAATTCATCAGGTTGCCGAAAGATCCGCCTTGCGCATTCCCCGGCTCGGAGTCCGCCGCCGAAGGCAGGGAGTCGCCCGCGGCGACGCCTTGAACCGCCGTGTCCATGACACGGGGAATTGAAGAAAGACTCACACCTGCAGATACCGCCATGACTCCACCCCGCTCCGTTGATTCACGCCGACGGACGTATCGTCCGGGAAAAAGGCAATATCCATGCCAGCAAAACCGGGGGGCCCGGCCTCATCCCTCACCGTCGATGAGCGGGCGCATGCGCTGCGCGCGGTCGTCGCTCTCGCGCTGTTCGCGCCGCCGCGCAAGTGACGTTTCCTCGCAGCGGAATCGGTCGATGACCTTGTCCAGAGCGCTCCGCTTCGACCTCACCTCGCTCCAGTAGCGGTTCTTCTGCTCAAGCTCGTGCCGGCATTCCTCCACAAGCTTTTTCTGCTGCTGGATCGCGTCGTTCAGGCGTTCGTTGAAATGCCGGTATTCCTTGAAGCGGTCGATCGTGGCGCCGCTGCGGCCGAGTGACTGGAAGCGCTGCTGATACTCGCGCTGGAACTGCTCGAGGTCGGCCAGCCGGCGTTCCTGGGCGAGATAGCGGCGCTGCGATTCGCCCAGCACCTGCGTCGCCTTGATCTCCTTGTCACGCTGCAGACTGGCGATGGGCTCCAGCCGGTCCGATCTAGTCATAGCGCCTCCTCCTGTACACAGGCTTCGTCAGTCCGTTATTTCTTCGTCTTCTGCGGCACGCCGCCGCCGAGCAGCTCACCGAGGCCGCGCAGACCGTCCTTGAACGTCACGCGCTCGTTGATCCCCTGCTGCAGGAACTGCGTCAGGCGCGGATGGTAATCGACGGCCTCGTCAATGCGCGGATCGCTGCCTTTGGCGTAGGCGCCAACGCTGATCAGATCACGGTTGCGGCGGTAGGTGGAATAGAGCTGTTTGAAGCGGATGGCCTGGCGCTGATGTTCGGGGCTGACGACCTCGGTCATGACGCGGCTCACCGAGGACTCGATGTCGATCGCCGGATAATGCCCGGCGTCCGCCAGTTCACGATTGAGCACGATGTGGCCGTCGAGGATGGCGCGCGCGGCGTCGGCGATCGGGTCCTGCTGGTCGTCGCCCTCGGCCAGCACCGTGTACAGCGCGGTGATGGATCCGTTGCCGTCCCCGTTTCCGGCGCGTTCGACCAGTTGCGGCAGCTTGGCGAACACCGAGGGCGGATAGCCGCGCGTGGCCGGCGGCTCGCCGATGGCGAGCGCGATCTCGCGTTGCGCCTGCGCATAGCGCGTGAGCGAGTCCATCAGCAGCAGGACCTTGAGCCCCTTGTCGCGGAAATACTCCGCGATGCTCGTGGCCAGCATGGCGCCATGCAGGCGCAGCATCGGCGGCGTGTCGGCCGGCGTCGCCACCACCACCGCGCGCGCCATGCCGTGCGCGCCGAGTATGCGGTTGGTGAACTCCTTCACCTCCCGGCCGCGCTCGCCGATCATCCCGACCACGGTGACGTCCGCGTCGGTGTAGCGCGTCATCATGCCGAGCAGCACGCTCTTGCCGACGCCGCTGCCGGCGAACAGTCCGAGGCGCTGGCCGCGGCCGATGGTCAGCAGGCTGTTGATGGCGCGCACGCCGACGTCGAGCGGCTCGCTGATGACGCGCCGCTGCAGCGGATTGATCGGCCGGCCGAGCAGCGGATAGGTGGTCTCGCTGCGCACCGGGCCGCGCCCGTCGAGAGGATTGCCGGTACCGTCCAGCACGCGTCCGAGCAGGCCGTCGCCGACCGCCGCCTCGTAGACGCGTCCGGTGGGGGTGACGCGCGCATTCGGCATCAGACCGCGGATCTCGCCGCTCGGCATCAGGAAGGTCTTGTCGCCGGCGAAGCCGACCACCTCGGCCTCGAGCGGATGGCCGGCAGGGTTGTCGATCAGGCAGCGGTCACCGATCGCCGCCTGGCAGCCGATCGCCTCCAGCGTCAGTCCGACCAGGCGCGTGATCTTGCCCTCCACCACCAGCGGCGGCGCGGCCTTCAGGCCCGCGGCACACTCGGCGATGCGCCGGCGCCATGCCGGGGCGCGATTGGTTTCAGACAGCATCGGCATCCCCTTCCCGTTCTCCGCCGAGCAATTCGGCGGCGATCGCCGCGAACTGCCGCTCTACGCTGGCGTCAATGCGCGAGTTCTCCGTTTCGATGCGGCATCCGCCGCGCGCGAGTGCCGGGTCCTCCAGGATCTGCCAGCCGGACTCCCCGCCCTGCGGCGCGGGAAGCCCCTCGCGCAGCGTCTCCGCGTCGGCCGGGTTGACGAACAGGCGGACATTGCGCGATGCGACCGGAAGGATCGCGGACGCGCGCTGCACCACGGCGATGACCTGGCCGGGATCGGTCCTCAGCTCGCGTCGGATGACATGGCGCGCGACGGTGAGCGCGAGACTGGAAACTTCCTTCACCACCTCGTCGTCGAGCTGGTGCAGCGGGCGCGCGAGCAGGTTCAGTATCGCCTCGATCCGCTCCGCCTTTTCCCTGGCCAGCGCCGCCCCCTTCTCGATACCTTCACGCCGCCCGAGTTCGAATCCCTCTTCATAGGCCTGGCGCTGGATTTCCTCCATGCGGGTCGCGGTCAGATAGCCGCTGTGCGCCGCGGCATCGCCCGGCGCTGCGCCGCCTACCCTGGGCAGCTCCCAGCGTTCGCAGGCATCCGCCGCCGCGCCGCTGATGACCTTAAACGTACTCTTCTCCACCCTTGCCGCCTAATGATATGTCGCCGGATTCGGACAGGCGCCGGGCGATGGCGAGAATCTCCTTCTGCGCGGCCTCCACTTCGCTGAGACGCACGGGACCTTTCGCCTCCAGGTCGTCGCGCAGCATCTCGCCGGCGCGCTTCGACATGTTCTTGAACACCTTCTCCTTGAGGGCCTCTTCCGATCCCTTCAGCGCCACCACCAGGGTCTCGGATGAAACTTCGCGCAGCAGCGCCTGGATGCCGCGATCGTCCACCATTGCGAGGTCGTCGAACACCAGCATGAGATCCTGGATCTTCTCGCCGAGCTCCTTGTCGAATTCGTTGATCTGGTCCATGATCACGGATTCGAGCGCGGAATCCATGCTGTTCAGGATGTTGGCGGCGACCTTGACCCCGCCGACGGTCGACGACTTGACGTTGGAATTGCCGCGGAACTGTTCCTCGATGACGTGATTCAGTTCCTGCAGCGCGGTGGGCTGCAGGCGGTCGAGTACGGCGATCCGGAGCAGAACGTCCGCGCGGATCTTCTCCGACAGCAGCGACAGCACATCGGCCGCCTGGTCATTGTCGAGATAGGAAAGCACCACCGCGATGATCTGCGGGTGCTCCATCTTGATCACCTCGAAGATCTCGTGGGAATCCATCCATTTGAGTTGTTCGAGACCCGAGGCGGAATCGCCGAGCATGACGCGGTTCAGGATGTTACCCGCCTTGTCCTGCCCGAGCGCCTTCACCAGCACGGTCTGCAGGTAGTCCTGCGAGGCCATGCCGAACGAGGTTTCCTTGCCGACCGATTGCACGAACTCCTTCAGCACCGTATTGGCCTGCTCGGTCGAGACCTTCTTCAGGCCCGCCATCGCGGCGCTGAGGCGGTGAACCTCCTTCGGGCCGATGTATTTGAATACCTCGGCCGCGTTCTGTTCACCGAGGCTCATCAGCAGCACCGCCGCCTTCTCGACCCCGCTGATTTCTGCAGCCTGCTTCTTATCCGCCATGATCCGTGCTCCGCATTACTCCGCCGCCACCCAGTTTCTGACCACCTGCGCGGTGCGCTTGGGGTCCTGCGAGGCCAGCGTGCGCGCCGCGTTCAGGTTGGTATCGTAGCCGCCGCCCCCGGCGGGCAAGCCGGCCGGGCGCATGCCGCCGCTCAGGGTCAGCTGGTCCTCCGTCATCTGCCCGTCTCCCTGAAGCAGCGGCTGCGGCGCCGCCTTGCCCTTCGCGGCGAGCTCGCGCAGCACCGGGCGCAGGACGCCGAAGATCAGGAATGCCACGGCGCCGATGGCGAGCGCCTGTTTGGCGATGTCCCAGATGTTCACGGCCGAGAACATGGACGGCTCGGGCACTTCCTCCGGCACCGGCGGCTGGGTGAACGACTGGTTGATCACATTGACGCTGTCGCCGCGCTCGGCGTCGAATCCGATCGCCTCCTTGACCAGGTTTGTGATGCGCGTGATATCCTCCTCGCTCAGCGCCTCGCGCACCGTCTCGCCGTCCTCGTCGACTGACGTGCGGTCGTCGAGGACCACCGCAGCCGACAGGCGCCTGATCGCCGCGCCGTTGCGCTTGGTGTGGCTGATCGTCTTGTCGATCTCGTAGTTGCGCGTGGCGCGCTGCACCGAGCTGCCGGTGGGGGCTGCGGCATCACCCGCGGCCGCTGCGGCGCCGGTCGAAGGCGCCTGGTTGGACAGGCTGCCGGGCACACCGCCCGCCTGCTGCGACAGCAGGGTCTTTTCGTCCACCGTCTGTTCGCTGCGCACCGCGGGCGGATTCGGAGTGAAGCTCTCCTGCGTCTCCTCGGTCACGGTGAAGTCCATGTCGGCGTTGACCTGCGCCTTGACCGCGCCGAGGCCGGTTATCGGTGTCACGAGGTCCTCGATGCGCTTGGTGTAATACGCCTCGACGCGCTTGCGGTAATCGAACTGCGTGGCGGTCAGGCGCATGTCGTCGCCCGCCTCCGGCTGCGTCAGCAGACGGCCCTGCTGGTCGATGATGGTCACCTGGTCGACGTCGAGGTTGGGGATGCTGGCGGCGACCATGTGGCCGATCGCCGCGACCTGGCCCTCGTCCAGGCCGCGCCCGGCATACAGGTCCACCGTGACCGAGGCGGTCGGCTTCTTCTGGCTGCGTACGAAGGCCGTCTGTTTGGGTATCGCGAGATGGACGCGCGCCGCGCGTACCGAGCTGATAGAGGCGATGGTCTGCGCCAGCTCGCCCTCGAGCGCACGCTGATAACGGGCGTTCTCCATGAACTGGCTGACGCCGAAGCCCTTCTGGTTGTCGAGCAGCTCAAACCCCGCACCGACACCCTTGGGGAGTCCCTCGCCCGCGAGCTTCAGGCGCGCCTCGTGCACGTCGTCGGCCGGCACCATGACCGTACCGGCACCGTCAGCGATCTCGTAGGGAATTCCCGATTTCTGCAGCGACTGCACGACGGCGGCCGAATCCTGCTCGGCAAGCCCGCTGTACAGCATGCGGTAGCTCGGTTTCTGCGACCACAGCACGACCGCCACACCGATCGCCACACTGGCCGCAAGGCCCGCCATCAGGCCGAACTGCCGCAACATCGACAGTCCGTAAAATCCCCGCGCCGGCATCACCATATTGTCCTTTGTCACTACCGCCATCTTGCCTCCAGAATCCCATCCTCGCCTGAATCATCTCCCATAGATCTGCCCGGTACGCCCGGCCCGTCCCCCGCGTCAGATCTGCATGTTCATGACGTCCTGGTACGCGCTGATCAGGCGGTTGCGCACCTGCATCATGAGCTGGAACTCGATGCTCGCCTTCTGCGACGCGATCATGACACGCGAAATGTCAATGCCCTCCTCGCCGCGCTGAAACGCCTCCTTGAGTTCGGCTGACTGCTGCTGCGCATCGTTGACGTTGTTGACCGCCTGGGAGAGCAGGTCCGAGAAGTTGCCCCCCGCAGAGACCTGGCCATCCGCCGGCGAACCGCCGGCCGCAGCGGCCATCGACCGCATCTGGGATATGAGCTGGGTGGCGTTGATATCCGTCATGATTCAACCTCCTCGCGGCGCGTACGCCGACCGTCTTGGATCACCGTGATCGATTCGTTCCTGTACATGTGCCGACTTATGCATGTTCCGAGCCAGTCAGTCCGGAAGCTCGACGCCGGCCTCGCGCAGGCGGGCGAGTTTGTAGCGCAGTGTCCGTTCGCTGATGCCGAGCCTCTGCGCGGCTGCCCGGCGGCTCCCGTGCACGTCGCCGAGCGTCTCCAGGATCAGCTGCTGCTCGCGTCCGCGCAGATCCTCGCCAAGGGCGGCGGGTCCGGCGCCCGCCGGCGTCATACCGGATGGCGCCGGACGCGCCTCCTCGATCTGCAGGTCACCCGCATCGATCACGGTGCCGGTCTGCAGTATCAGTGCGCGCTGCATGACGTTGTCGAGTTCGCGCGCGTTGCCCGGCCATGAATGCCCGAGCAGGCGGTTCTCGGCGTCCACGGTCAGTTCCGGCACCGTGCGGCCCTGCGCGCGGGCGCCGTGCGCCAGCATCCTGCGCGCCAGCGGCAGGATGTCCGCACGGCGTTCGCGCAGTGGCGGCAGATGGAGCGGAAAGACGTTGAGACGGTAGAACAGGTCCTCGCGGAAACGGCCGGCGCCCGCCTCATCGCGCAGGTTCCGGTTGGATGTGGCGAGGATGCGGACATCAAGCGCTATCATTTTGCGCCCGCCCAGGCGCTCCACCTCGCGCTCCTGCAGGACGCGCAGCAGCTTCGCCTGCAGGCCGAGGTCCATCTCTGAAATCTCGTCCAGCAGCAGGGTGCCGTGCTGCGCCTGCTCGAACTTGCCCGGGCAGGCGGTGCAGGCGCCGGTAAACGCTCCCTTCTCGTAACCGAACAGCGTCGCCTCCAGCATATTGTCCGGAATCGCGGCACAATTGATCGCGACGAAGGGTTGCTGCGCGCGCGGCGAGTGACGATGGATGTATCGCGCCAGCACCTCCTTGCCGACGCCGCTCTCCCCGGTGATCATGACGCTCGCGTCGGTGGCGGAGACGCGGCGCGCAAGATTCTCGACATAGCGGCTGCCCGCATCTATCGCCACCATGTCACCGGGATCGGAGACGAGGTGCGCCATGTGGCGCTCCACCATCTCCACCAGCTTCACGGCATCGAACGGCTTGACCAGGTAATCAACCGCGCCGGCCTGCATCGCCCGCACGGCCTGCTGGATAGTGCCATAGGCGGTCATCATCAGCACCGGGATGTCGGGCCGGCTGCTGCGGATATGGCTGAGGAGCGCGTAGCCGTCCATCGGTTTCATCTGTACATCGCTGATCACCATGCCGATGCCGCCGGGGTGCTCCGTCAGCACGCGCACGGCCTCGAGGCCGTTGTCCGCCGCGGTCACCGGATAGCCGGCGAGGTCCAGCGAATCGCACAGCGCCTCGCGCAGACCCGGCTCGTCTTCAACAACCAGCACAGTGGCATTGTTCATGGTCATACCCCATCTTCCATTGCATGGCTCACGGACCGGATATCGCGCCGACCGTCAGGAATTCCCCGCAGCCGCCAGCGGCAGGCGTATGCCCACGACGGTCCCGCTCCCGGGCTCGGACTCGATCCACAGCACACCGTCATGCGCATGCGCGACCGCCTGCGCCACGGCGAGGCCGAGCCCGGTCCCGTGCGGCTTGGTGGTGAAGAACGGCTCGAGTATGCGTCCCCGCACCGCCGCATCGATGCCGGGGCCATCGTCCTTGAGCAGAAATTCGATGGATTCAAGCCCGGCGAGCCGGCGCGCCATGAAGCAGAGATGGCCGCGCCGATGCTCCGTTGCGCCCGTATCGCCTCCATCCGTCGCGCGCTCTCCGCCGGTGCAGGCCTGGATCGCATTCTCAAGCAGGTTCTGCAGAATCGCGGTCAGGGCTTCCTGGTTGCCGCGCAGCATCGCGTCACCGCTGTCGTCGATGATCTCGAGACGGCAGCCGGCGGCATGTACCAGGGGAGCCGACATGTTGCGAAAGGCGTCGACCAGGGAGGCGGCGCTGAAGTTCTCCGTCGCCAGCGAACCGCCGCGGGCGAACATCAGCATGTCCCGCACCAGTTTGTCGAGATGGTCGAGACTGGCGCGGATCTTGCCGATGCCGCGCCGCTGCGCCGCCGAAGTCGGGCCGCAGTTCTCGAGCTGCGAGACATACAGCAGGCTGGTGGCCAGCGGGGTGCGGATCTGATGAGCGAGCGAGGCGGCCATCTCGCCCATCGATGCGAGACGCTGCTGGCGCTGCACCAGGGCCTGCACGGCACGCGCGTCGGTCACTTCGTTGATCAGGATTACCTGTCCCGGTTCGCCCTCGAGGGGATTGGTGGCGAGAGCGACCATGCGCCCGTCAACCAGACGCAGGTCGCCGAGCCGGCTCTGGGCGGCAAATGCACGGCGGATGACCTCGAACCAGCTGAGGCCGTTAAGTGGCTCGCCGAGCAGATCGGCTGCGACCCTGTTGCAATGGGCAATGCGGCCGTCGCCGTCGAGCACGACGACCCCGGCCGGCAGGGCGTCCAGGATCGGCTGCACGTGGTGGATGGAATGGACCTGCGCCGCGGCGGCAGACGGTGCGGCGGCCGTCCCGGCGGCGAAGCGGCGGGTAATCTCAGCCAGATGGCGTTCCAGCAGCTGGTAGGAAGAGGTCAGCTGTTCCGAAACGCGATTGAAATGATCGAAGGCATCCGTCAAGCGTTGCGCTTGGCGTGTCGCGGTTTGATCCATGCACTCCCGTCCCAGTCGCAGTGTCGAATTAGCGGCGGGATCGCCGATCGACCCCGCCGGCAAGACAGGGAGCAATAACCGTGCCGGATTTTATTTTTTATGGATTACAAATAGTTGAATATTGCTACTGACCGTAACGTCAAATTCACGTCACTTCGTCCGTGCGATGCAAACCGTACTTTCTCAGCTTCTCAACGAGCGTCGTCCGGCGCAGGCCCAGGCGGTTCGCGGCATGCGCGACGATACCGTCGGCGTCGTCCAGGGCCTGTTTGATGAGGTTGCACTCGAGGTTGGTCAGGTGCTGTTTCAGGTCGATCCCGTCACGCGGCAGCCGCGGGATGTCGAGCACGCCGACGGTGATCAGATTCTCCTCGGCGATTACAGCGTCCTTCAGACCGCCGGGCTCCGGCTGGTACTTCTCGGACAGATCGTGCATGTCGACAACGCCGTAGGGATGCATGATGACCAGCCTCTCGATGACGTTGGCGAGCTCACGCACATTACCCGGCCAGTGATATTGCGAAAGCGCCATGATGGCCGACTGCGTCAGGCGCACCGATCCGCGCTTGTCATGTTCCATGCGCGTAATAAGTTCCTTGATCAGCAGCGGGATATCTTCGGAACGATCGCGCAGCGGCGGCATCTCGATCGGGAATACGTTGAGGCGGTAATACAGATCCTCGCGGAATTTGCCTTCCGCGATCGCTTTCTCGAGGTTGCGATGGGTTGCCGCGATGATGCGCACGTCGGCGGTGATGGTCTTGTTGCTGCCGACGCGCTCGAAGGTCCGCTCCTGTAGCACGCGCAGCAGTTTCACCTGCATGTGCATGCTCATGTCGCCGATCTCGTCGAGGAACAGCGTGCCGCCCTCGGCCATCTCGAAGCGCCCCTGGCGCGCGCTGATCGCCCCGGTGAAGGCACCCTTCTCGTGCCCGAACAATTCGCTTTCCAGCAGCTCGGCCGGGATGGCGCCGCAATTGATGGGCACGAACGGCTTGTTGCGGCGCACGGAATTATAATGAATATTGCGCGCAACCACCTCCTTGCCGGTGCCGGACTCGCCCAGGATCAGCACGGTGGCGTCCGAATCCGCCACCTGCTCGATGAGGGTACGCACGATGCGTATCGGCCGGCTGTTGCCGACCAGGCTGCGGAAAAGCTCGGGCGAATGATCGTCCTGTTTCTCCCGCCGGCTGGCGCGGTACACCGCCGACTGCTGGAGAATACCGGTGAGTTCTTTGTATTTCGGAGGGAATTTCAGCTGGCCGATGACAATGGGCTCTATGTCAGCCGGTAATTTTCTCTTGGCGCCGTTACCGATGAGTATGATAGGCATACCGGCGTCCCATTCGTGGAGCGCCCTGACCGTATCGACCCAGCGTTCGTCCGCCGCGTCCGCCGCCACCACCGCAGCACCGACAGCTTCAGGCGTAAGCCCGGTTGCCTTCCACTGCGCCGGATTTGCCACCTGGACGCTATCGAAATCGACGAAATTCAGAATAGCTTTCAGACATTCGGATCGTTGTTGATCCTCATCGATGACCAGAACGGATTCCATTCGGCCTTCCCCTTCTCCTAAGCTGCGTTATGCAGGATTGTTTTTACTTTATATATATTAGGTACAGGGTCCAGAAATCGACCTACAGCCTAACCCGTTTTAACTATGATGTCAAAAACTCGGCGCCCTTCCATGCTGCCCTCCAACACCGTGATATTAGTGGAGAATATCATACACGACCCTGCTGACGGGAATGGGCGACGAGTCGCCGGTGATGCCGGAAGATCAGCTTTTCGAGCCAGCTTCGGAGTGTATCGCTCATATCCCGATAACTCAGATCCACCTGGAACCCCCCCTCCACCGGCAGGACACGGCTCACTTCTCCGTACAGGGTGATCGGACTCGGATATCTCTGGTTCAGGTAGATATCGACGCTGAGGAGGCCTCCGACGGCGGGAGCCACCTGCGAGTACCACTGGATACCGGCGCCGCTCATCTTGACCGGCACCGCGGCCGGCATGGAGACATGCTCGACCAGCAGGCGGGCAACCATGTCGAGCAACAGATTTGTCTTGAATTCGAGGCGGGTCAATTCATGTGCGACGTGGCCGTGCTCCTCGTCGGCGGCCTCGCCGCGATACTCATCGAGCGCGGCGAAATACCGCAGAACACGCTCATTTGACTGATGCGTTCTCAACAGCTCCGGTGTCGAGATATCGTTCCCCAGCTCGCGCCAGCAGAGCGGTACGGTATCTTCGTAGACCAGGCCCTCGCCGAATTGAGAAGCACCGTCATTATCCATGCAGGCAAAGATACTCGATCCCGCCGCATCAGACAACAAGCCGAGGCGTCACGAAGTACAGCGCGGGCTGGACAAAGAAGCGATATGGAATCGGCCGGATGGCGCTCAGCCGATCCTGTTCTGCCTGTATCGGGAGACTGCCTGGCGCTGGCGGCTGCTGTCCGACATCTCACTGACCAGTCGATGGCGCTGGATTTTTCCAAGCTCGAGGATACGTTCGTTGAGCTCGCGTACAGCACGGATCCCGTCGCCGTCGCCCGCGTCAGGGCCGGCAGCGCGGATGGCCTCGAAGTATTCCGCGAGCATGACAGCGCGCCTGTTCTCGAGGCCGGCGAGATCTTCCCAGGCGCCTGTTTCCGCCTTTTCCAGCATCTCCCGGCTCAGGGCCAGAATCGCGTTCAGATCAGCGAAGGCCATCGCGCCGCCTGCGGGTCGAGACGGGAAACATTCCGTCCGAAGGCCATCACTGGCCGTAGGCCTGTCCGGACTGGGGTGAACCCTTGCCCGCGGCATGGTCGCGGATGATCTCCTGCGGTATCGCGTCCCAGCCTTCCTTGATCTGGCGCAGCAGGCCCGACACCTCGTTCAGGTATGCGGCATCATTCTTCAGGTTCGCCTCGGCAAGCCTGACCATCATGTAGTTATAGAGATCCTCGAGATTCTGCGCGATCTCGCCCCCGACGGACTTGTCCAGACTGACGCGCAGGCCGTCGATGATCGATATCGCCCAGCTGATGTGAGCGCCCTTCTGAGCGATTTCGCCCCGCTCCATGAAACCCCGCGCCGCCGCGATCTTGTCCAGCGCGCCGTCCATCAGCATCTGGATCAGGCGGTGCGGCGTGGCGTCCTCGATCGCAGTACGCATGCCAAGACTCCGGTACTGCTGCATCGCCTGATTATTTTTCGAGCCAAATTGGTTCATCTACATGACCTCCCCGTCATGATTGTGTTTCCATATATCGGCCCGGACCACGCCGGGCGTACATTACAGCGTTTTCGTTGCACATCATTCCGAACGTCTTGATACCAGCTGCGACAGGCTTTCCAGCTGCTGGGTGAGAAAATCGCTGGTGGTGTTCAACTGGGCGACGAGAATGTCCATCGCCGTGAACTGCGCCCGGATCCTCTCCTCGTAGGCCAGCGACCTGAGTTCCACCTGCTCACGCTGGGTTTCAATGGTGCCGAGATTACGGTTGATGCCGTCGGTCACGGCATCGAACAATCCGTCGCCAGCCAGCAGTTGATCAAGTACGTTGTCCAACTGTTCGGCGTATCCGCGCGAGAAAGCGACGCTGCCGCGGTTCCCCGTCACACCGCCGACCACCATCAGCTCCAGTCCCAGCGCCACGCCCTGCCCGATCAGTTTCTGTCCGTCGCCCGTCGCCTCGACCCCGCCTATGGTGCCCGCGACGTCAACACCGTCGGTCGACACAGGCGCCAGCCCGAAGAGTCCGTTTCTGGCGTTGCCGCCGGTGACGGAAACCTTCGATCCGGATCCGTATGAATCGGAGGTCACGGTCAGCACCCCGCCCGACTCGGCGACCTGCACCGTGACGCCCGCTTTCTTCAGGTCATCGCTGGCGGTAAACCTGGACTGCAGCTCAGCCGCCAGCGCCGCCGTTGAGGCATATGTCTTCGCCGACAGCGTGATGTTCGTCGAGACGCCGTCGATCAATACCGTCAGGCCATCGTTGACGCCCGCCGTGATGGTGAGGTTCGCCGCAGCCGATCCGGCGAAGTTGGCCTGGGTCGCCAGCCGGCTGATGTTGATGTCGTACTCACCGGCCCGGGTTACTGCGGTCGACGACTGGTACTGGATCAACGAATCGCTGGTTGAGCCGTAGGCGGTGAACATTCCGGCGATGGCATCGAAATTGTCTTCGATCGCGGCTTCCAGTTTGACATTGTCCAGCACCAGGCTGCCGTCGCTGGCGCTGCGCGTGATACCGATATCGGCCAGCTGGCGATACGGTCCGCTCAGTCCGCTCACCGTCTGGCTGAACACGCGCCGCACCTGCGCATCGATATTGCGCAGCACGCCGTCGCCGTTGAGCAGGCCTGCCTCGCCGGTATCGGGGTTGTAGCTCGACAGATCCCTGACCGTGCTGATCAGGCCGTTATATTTTTCCACGAAGCTGCTGACCGCGCTCGACACGCTGTCCTTGTTATAGGAAACGGTCAAGGTGGAAGTTCCAGGCTCCAGCAGGTCGATCGCGAGACCGTTGATCACGTCCGTCAGGGTATTGCTTGCGCTGGTGACGGCGATGCCGTCTATGGTCAGGCCGGACACATTCTGTGCCGCCTGGGTCTGGATCATGTGCGTGGCGCCACTGTTGAACGCGAGCAGAGACAGCCCGGCGGCATCTGCGTCGTTGCCGTCATCGTCCGCGACGGTGATTTCCAGGCTGTTCGCGGCTCCGGTGTCCTCGGTCGACAGCGCCAGGCGCTGGTGTGTACCGTCGAATATGATCGACGCCGTAATCCCCATCTCGGCCCCGTTGATGGCGTCACGTATACCCTGGAGGCTTCCGTCCGTGATCTCCACCGTATAGCTTGGCTGCGCCGGATTCTGCTCGAACGAGGTGTAGGTGTCGGTATCGCCGTCGTACACCGAGGTACCGAAGGTGAAGGTGATCGTGCCCGTGCCCATGGTGTCGGTCACGGCGGTGAAGCGCGCGCCTTCCTGGTTGACCGGATCGGTTGCCAGCTTGTGTTCTGTGGCTGGCCCGGTGAAACCGACCTGATATCTCCCGGCGGCTGCGGTGGTCCCGGCGCTCGCCGTCAGCACATCCGGGTTGCTCGAAGTCGCCGTACGACCGCGGTACGTCGAGAGCGAGGTCAAACCCGAGAGGGAGGTCTGGAGCGAGGACAGGGCGCCCTTCAGGGTGCCAAAAGCGGACAGTCTTGCCTGCAGCACGGCTTCCCTGGTGTCAAGCCGGGCCGTCTGGGGGGCCTTCTCGGCCTCGACCAGCTGGGTAACCAGCGAATTGATGTCAAGACCGCTGCCAATGCCTGGTGATGTGATGGTCGCCATTCCCGTCTCGCTTAATCCTTCCGGTACCTTGCAGTTCCTGAATGCAAAATAAGGACCAATCCGGCGTCACAACCCCATACTTGACAGCCACGCCTTCTGCCTCGAGACATACTGCGACATGTTTAATACCTCTTCCGCCGGGATTTCGCGGATGATCTCCGTTGTTTCGAGGTTGTATACCTTGACCACGACGCGGTTTACCTCCGCATCGACGGTGAATTCGATGTTGCGATTGATATTCTGGATATAGTCGTTCAGCCGGCTGACAGCCTCGGTAAGCTTGGCGTCGCCCGCTGACAATGAACGGGATTCGGATGCGGTCGGCTGCGGATTGCCGCCGGCCGGAAGATCTTGCCGCATAGGGATATCTGCTCGGGATGATCGGGTCTGATGCATACGAAGTCCTCGCGGAAATAATGATGGCCGCTTCCGGCGGTAATATGAAACAGGACCTCGTGTATATAATCTGCTTCTAAAGCCCCGCCGTTTCGGCATAACGTGCCGCGAACCGCAGGTCACGGCCCCTCGCCTGTAGCGATGTCCGTGGAAGGCGTATCCGGGGTGGCAGATGCCACCCCGGATTAGCCAGTTTGTTACCGACTTACTGCAGCAACTGGAGGACCAGCTGCGGCAGGGAGTTGGCTTGGGACAGGATCGACACGCCGGCCTGCTGCAGGATCTGCGCCTTGGTCAGCGTGGCGGTTTCCGCCGCGAAGTCAGTGTCGAGGGTACGCGAACGGGCGGCGCTCAGGTTTTCCACCGTGGCGGACAGGTTCGAGATCGTCGACTGGAAGCGGTTCTGGATTGCACCCAGGCTGCCGCGGATGGTCGAGATCTGTGCCAGTGCGCCGTCGATGATCGAGATTGCCGAGTTCGCGCCGTCGACATCGGAGATGTCAACAGAGGCCAGCTGGGTCAGCGCCGTGGAGGCGGACTGCAGGCCGGCCGCGGTCAACTGCGCCGTCGTACCGGTGAACGTGAAGTTCTTGTCGGAACTCAGGGTCAGCGTACCGCCCGTCACCACCGCAGTGGCGCCGGCAGCGTCGGTACCCGTCGACTCCGTGCTCTGCACGATGACACCGGCACCGTCGGCCACGGTCTCCGCATAACCCAGGGTCTCGGAACCGACTTTGTCGTTGGTCAGGGTGACCACGCCGGCAGCCGAACTGGCGGAGGCGGTGGTCGTGCCCAGGGCACGCTGCGCATTGATTGCCGAGGTCAGGGCCGTGGCGATGGCGCTCTCGTCACCGGCAACCGCTACACCGACGCCGATGTTGGAACCGCTGTAGCTGCCAGCCGAGTTGTAGAACTCGTAGATCAGGCCGTCGACCGTCACCGTGTCACCCGCTATAACCTCGGCGGTGTTGGCGGTACCGGTCGTTACGAAGGTGGCGCCGGTGTCGATGGTCAGGGTCTGGGTGTTGTTACCGGTCGGATCTGTCTCACTGGCTGCATCGAGACCGACGGCGTTGAAGATATCGGTCACGACCTGGGCCGTGCCGGCACCGCCGGCGGAGATGGTGATGTTGCGGCCATCCGCGGCATTCAGGGTCAGCACGCCGGTCGACTGGTTGGCCTCGGCGCTCACACCGGTCTGGTTGGAGACCGCATTGATCGCCGTCACGGCGTTGTTCGCCTGCTGAACCGAGGTCGCGGCCGAGGCGATGGATCCGACGGCAACGCCGTTGATCAGCAGCTCGCCGTTACCCAGGCTGACGCCGGCAACCGGCGCGACGCCCGTCAGGGTGGTGGAGGCCGTTGCGGTGACACCGGTCTGGGTGGTCACGGCGTTGATGGCCGTCGCCTTGGCGGCGGCGCTGCCCGCGGTGACGCCCGCTGAGGTGGTCTGGGCCGAAGCGGCCACCGCCACACCATTGATGCTCAGGTCGGCGCCATCGAAAGCTACTGTGCTGACCGCCTGGACCCCGGTCGCCTGATAGGCGCCCAGCAGGTTGGTGGTCGCACCGGAGATGCTCAGGGAAATGGTCTGGTTCGCTTCCGCGCCGACCTGGAACTGAGCCGCCGAGAAGGAGCCGTCAAGGATCTTCTGCCCGTTGAATGAGGTCGTCTGGGCGTTGCGCTGAATCTCGCTCAGCAACTGCTGGGCTTCTGCGTTGAGAGCGGCGCGGTCCGATACCGAGTTGGTCGAGTTGGCGGACTGAATCGCCAGCTCGCGGATACGCTGCATTGAATTACCCGCTTCCCCGAGTGCGCCTTCGGCCGTCTGGGCGAGCGAGATACCGTCGTTCGCATTTCTCATCGCCTGGTTGAGACCGCGGATCTGAGTGGTGAACCGCTCGGAGATCGCGAGACCGGCGGCGTCGTCCTTGGCGCTGTTGATGCGCAGACCGGAAGACAGACGCTGCAGCGACGTAGCCAAGTCGCCCTGGGTCTTGTTCAGGTTGCGCTGTGCATTCAGTGAAGCAACGTTGGTATTAATAATTTGCGGCATTTTCTATTCTCCTAGATTCCTGGCAGACCCATGCTACCCGGAAGAAGTTGTCTACAGCGGATATACTCCCCATGCGTTTGGCAGTATTTACCGCTCCCGACGAAGCTATCGGCCCTACCGCATCTTTCTTTAAGAAATCGAACCCAGGCCACATTGGGTGGTTTCAAAAACGTGACCGGCTGCCATGCAAATAAAATTATTCATTCAAAACAAATAAATAAATTAATAATATTCGATCACCTCAACGCGCTGAGGAGAATGGATGGCCGCCCCGGACAGGACCCACGCTGCGGACCGCGCGATGAATCCGGGATGAATCTGCTTCGGATAGTTACCTGACCAGGCGCAGGCACGCCGACAACCGGGACGGCGTGATCAACAGGAAATGGGATAGGGACTATATATTAAGGAGATGGCCGTCAAATCGAAATTCATCCTTGAGAACAGGCATGGAGAACATGCCTGCCCTGCGAAAAGCGCGCGTTTCGCTATACCGGTGTCAACTCGTCGCTCCGGATGCAGTACAACGGCCGATGCTGGTTCAGCTGCGGGCGGCCTTCAGAAGCGCCCGGCAGCGCCCTGCCACATAGTCGTTGCCATAACCGAGACGGTCGATCAGATTCAATGACTCCGCCGCGTCACCGCCGGTATACTCCGCGCCGTCGGCAAGGAGACGATCACGCAGCTCCAGCAGCGCGGTCAGCAGCCACCATTTCAGTTCGCCTCGGGCTGCGACCTGTTCGTATCCGGCTAATACCGGCAGAAAAGGCTCTGGCAGCTCAACAACCTCCGAGTGTGCCAGCACCGCGCCGATCATCTCCTGTGTCACGGCCATCGCCCGCTCCGTCTCGCCCAGCTCGACGGCGACGCGCACGAAACTCTGCGCGACAGACAGACCGGGCTGTTCCTGCAGGGACTGCGACAGCAGGCGGTACGCGCAGTCCAGTCTGGCGCGGCGATCCTTGATGTCATCCATCGTCAGCGCCTCCAGATACAAGTCCAGCGCCTGCTGGTATTGCAGCCAGTGCCATGAGCCTGCGTGTTTTTCCAGATAGCCTTGCCAGGATGCAAGGAGTGGTACGACGTACGGCTTGTCCAGCACGTGATCGACCCAGCATCCCGGCCGGGCAGGCCGGATTATTTCCTGGGTTGCCTGCGCCTTCTCCTGCCACATATCCAGATAAAGCTGTTCCAGCTGGCGCGTGAAGCGCACCGGGTCGCACAGGATCGACCCGCGCACCGCGCCCGGCAGGCGCGCCCGCAGCGCCGCCAGCTTTCCGAGATCCCGCGCCAGGCCCACCGCGATCCCCGTGTACTCCTCCTCCGTCCATGCGATCGTCTCCTCCACCCCGATGTTCTTCAGGATCGAGTACGTCACCCGCTGCGCATGCACCTTCCCCGCCAGTGTCACCACCGGAACCCCCATCCACAGCGCCTCGCAGGTCGTCGTCGTCCCGTGGTACGGGTACGTGTCCAGCGCGATGTCCACCTCGTTGTAGCAGTCCAGGTGCGACTCCCGCGTCGCCGTGAAACCGCGCAGTTCCACCCGCTCCCGCCCGATCCCTGCCGATTCGAAGGCTTTGTACAGGTTCGCCTGCACACAGGCCTCCCCTGCCAGGCTCGCCTTGATCAGCAGCCGCGACCCCGGCACCTGCTGCAGGATCCCGCTCCACAGCCGCACCGCCTCCGGCGTCAGCTTGCGCGTGTGGTTGAACGATCCGAAGGTTACGTAACCCCTGCCCAGCGCCGGCGGCTCTTCCATCCGCGGCCGCTCCGCGAACGACCCGAAGCACAGGAAACTCTCCGGCATCATCATCAGCCGTTCCGTATACCGCGTCCCGCCCTCCGCCTCCGCGTACCCGTCCGTGATCCGGTAATCCACCTCAGTCAGGCCCGTCGTGTTCGGATATCCCAGGTACGTCACCTGTACCGGTGCCGGGCGATAGACCATAGCCGGCAGCCCGGTTTCGGCGGTATGTCCAGCCAGATCGACGAGGATGTGGATACCATCTTCGTGGACACGGCGCGCGATCGCCTCATCGCTCATGGCGCTCACGTTGATGAAGCTGCGCGCCCGTGCGGCAATCTGTTCCGACAGGCCGTCCAGCGCGGCGGACCTGGAATAGCAGCTGATCTCGAATCGCTCCGTGTCGTGCGCGGCGATGACGGCGCCGATGAACAGCCCTACCGAATGAGAACGGAAATCGGGCGACAGATAGCCGATGCGCAGCCGACCGTCGCCGCGTCCGGCCGCCGGGTATTCCCGGCGGGGATTCGCCGGCCGCGGCACCCGCTCGCCCCACAGGCGGTGCAGATCGAACTGGCGCTCCGGATCGATATCGGGACGTGCATTCAGATCGAGCAGGATATTTTCCCGATAGGCATTGCGCGCCTTGACGTCGGTCGCGAGCGCCAGCACGGCCGGCTGCAGGCGTTCGAGCATCCGCCAGGCACAGGCCTGGTAAAGGATCGTCGACACCGGAAGCAGGGCATCGACCGGTGTGCCCATCTGTTCCACGAACTCGCAGGCCAGGCGGTATGCCTCCTCAAAGGCACCGGCCTTCTTCAGCACACTGATCAGCGCCGCGTACGTCTCCGGGTGCGGTTCGATTTCCAGCGAGCGCCGGTGGCAACGCGCCGCCATCTCGTAATTACCCTGTGCCGAATACACGTTGCCGAGATTGAGATGCGCGATCCAGTAGTCCGGCCGGATGAGGATCGAGGACTCGAGCGCGCGCCGTGACTCATCGAGGCGCAGCTGGCCGTGATAGAGCTTGCCCAGGTTGTTGAGTGCGATCGGGTGGCGGGGATCGGCGGCGAGCAGGGCAAGATACTGCGCCTCGGCCTCGGCGTGCCGCCCGGCCTCGTTAAACGCCACGCCGAGATTCAGGCGGGCATCAAGGAAATCCGGGGCACGTTCGATGATGCCGGACAAGGTCTCGATCGCGCGGTCATGTTCTCCGAGCCTGTGGCAGGCGGTGCCGGCTATGAAGAGGGCGTTGATGTCGCGCGGTTCCCCCTGCAGCACGCGCCCGGCCAGGATCAGCGCCTCGGCCGCCCGTCCGTCGATCAGCAGTGTCCTGGCCTGCACAAGAAGGTTGCTTGACTGCGGTTCGTCCGGGATGGCGGCGGGAACATCCGCGCGGGGTTCGACCGCATCGGACGGCGCCGCGGCCTTCTCCTGCCACATATCCAGATAAAGCTGTTCCAGCTGGCGCGTGAAGCGCACCGGGTCGCACAGGATCGACCCGCGCACCGCGCCCGGCAGGCGCGCCCGCAGCGCCGCCAGCTTTCCGAGATCCCGCGCCAGGCCCACCGCGATCCCTGCGTACTCCTCCTCCGTCCACGCGATCGTCTCCTCCACCCCGATGTTCTTCAGGATCGAGTACGTCACCCGCTGTGCATGCACCTTCCCCGCCAGTGTCACCACCGGCACCCCCATCCACAGCGCCTCGCAGGTCGTCGTCGTCCCGTGGTACGGGTACGTGTCCAGCGCGATGTCCACCTCGTTGTAGCAGTCCAGGTGCGACTCCCGCGTCGCCGTGAAACCGCGCAGTTCCACCCGCTCCCGCCCGATCCCGGCCGATGCGAAGGCCTCGTACAGGGTTCGCCTGCACGCAGGCCTCCCCTGCCAGGCTCGCCTTGATCAGCAGCCGCGACCCGGGCACCTGCTGCAGGATCCCGCTCCACAGCCGCACCGCCTCCGGCGTCAGCTTGCGCGTGTGGTTGAACGATCCGAAGGTTACGTAACCCCTGCCCAGCGCCGGCGGCTCTTCCATCCGCGGCCGCTCCGCGAACGACCCGAAGCACAGGAAACTCTCCGGCATCATCATCAGCCGTTCCGTATACCGCGTCCCGCCCTCCGCCTCCGCGTATCCGTCCGTGATCCGGTAGTCCACCTCCGCCAGGCCCGTCGTGTTCGGATATCCCAGGTACGTCACCTGTACCGGCGCCGGGCGGTGGCGCAGCACCGCGACGCGTGTATTCATGGTGTGCCCGCCCAGATCCACCAGAAGATGTATGCCGTCCTCCCGCATGCGGCGCGCCAGCAGCTCGTCGTCCAGTGCCGAAACATCGAGGAAGCTGTCGACATGCCTGGTCATCTCGCGTGTCATGTCGTCCTTCTGCCCGGACGTCGAATAACACAGGATCTCGAACCGCGTGCGGTCGTGGCTGGCCAGAAGGTTCCGCATAAACAGGCCGACGGCGTGGCCAGTGAAATCCCCCGACAGATAGGCGACGCGCAGCCGGTCGCCCGGGGCTGGCGTGGCAGGACTGATCACGGCTGTCATCGGCGTATAGCCGCTGCGTCGCGCCCAGTTGCAATGTACCGCCAGCATGACGGCGGGCGCGATGCCCGGGCTGGAGTTGAACGGCAGCAGGAGATCCTGCAGAATTTCCGCCTTGCAGTCATCCGCCTGCGCATACGCGAGCACGCTAGCGCGGATGCGCTCGACGAGCGGCCATGCGCACAGATTCACCGCGCTGGGAAAGATGCAGGAATACAGCTCCGGGTCATCGAAACGGACCGCGGCTTCGTGTATGAACGCATGGACACGATCGGGATCGCGGCGTTTGAGCACCTGCAGCAGATTGATACAGGCATCCGGCGCCGGGTGCAGTTCCAGCGCCGCACGATAGGCGGTCTCGGACTCCTCCGTCAGGCCGAGCCTGCCGGATACGTAACCCAGGTTATTGTGGGCGGGATGATAATCCGGCCGGCAGGCAATCACCCTCTGATAGGCATCGCGCGCCTCGCCGTAACGCTCCAGTACACGGAAGGCGTTTCCGAGATTATACCAGCCGATGAAGTGATCCGGCCTGCGTGCCAGCGCCTTGGACAGATGTTCGACCGCCTCTGCCGGGGCGCCGGCGCCGACGAGAGCGACTCCGAGATTGACGCGCGCATTGACATCGTCGGGCGATCGCTCCACCACCTTCCGGAAGAGATCGACCGCCCCGGCGAAGTCGCCCTTCTTATAGTGGATGCAGCCCTCCAGGAACTGGATCTCGGCATTGCCGCGCGCCTTTTTCCGCAGCCGTTCCGTGATCTCCTCCGCGGCATGGATCTCGCCACGGTCGATAAACATCCTCGCCTGTTCGATCGCTTGCGCCAGCCCCACGGATTCACCCCTCGTTTTTCGATGCGGTACAACCGGTCAACGGATGCAATTGACGAGCCAATCGGGCGGCCGGATGCAACAGCGCCGCCCGATTCAGGCGGTCCCGCAAGGGATGCGACTCAGAGGTAGTTGAACAGCGACAGACCCTGGACCTGGATAAACACCTTCTGCGCCGCCTCCAGGCCCACCATCTGCTGCGTCAGCTGGGTGATCGCGGTGGTGTAATCGAGATCCTCGATGCTCGAGCGGGCTTCCTCGATCTGCAGAGAGGATGCCTCGTTCATATTTTCCTGGGTGTCGATGCGGTTCAGCCGGGCGCCGATCTGCGCGCGCACCGAGCGGATGTTCTCCATGCCCTGGTCGATGTCGGACAGGAACTGGTTGACGGCGTTGTTCAGCACGCCACCGGCGTTGGCTCCGGAGATGCCCCCCTCGAGGGTCAGCGCCAGGTTCTCGATCGTCGTGAAGAGGTCCTCGTGGCCGCTGGGCACGATCGTGAACGCGTCTCCCGTTCGCGGCGTTCCCGACAGCGAGGTCTGGATGCCGTTGAACGCGACCTGCACGCCGCTCGTGTAGGCGCCGCCCGTCTCGATGTTGCCGAGGCTGTCCTCCACGATGAAATAGCCGGCGTCCGCGGGATCATAGTTCAGCACCGCGCTCGCGGCGCTGGCGCCCGTCAACACCGACCCGAAGTAGCCGGTGATCGAATCTGCGTCGCCGTCACTGGCGCCGCTCATCGACTCGGTAACCACGATGGGTGCGGCCGACGGCGCGGTGCTGACCAGATAGAGCGCGCCACCGTTGACCACGGCGCGCACACCGGTGGCTGCGCTGTCGTCGTTGATCTGCTGCGCCAGCTCGTCGAGCGTGGCTGCCGGCGTCCCGCCCTCGGCGACAGAGTACACGTCGGTACCGTTGATGTTCAGTGTGTAGCCCAGGGCGTCGTTCGTACCCACGCTGTCGGAGAAGGTCAGCGTACCCGTCGCCGGTGTCGCGTGCGGAAATGAGACGGTATAGACATCGCCGTCGTAGTCGGCCCGATCGGTCACGCTGCCCGCCGCGATCACCCCGTTGCCCAGGTTGGCAAGGTCGTTTCTGACACTGAACGACCCGTTGCCGGTGCGGATCCGCATGAACACGTCCTCGCCCGGGTCGCCGATCGCGACCTGCTGCGTCGCGCCGATCTGGAGAAAACGCTGACCGCTGTCTCCGCTGTAGACATACTCGCTGGTGGAGCTGCGCGAGAATGGCTCGATGCGGCCCTGATGCCCGGCGAAGATGTATTCGCCGTTGGCGTCCGTTGTGTTCGCCACGGTCATGATCTCGTCGAGGTTCTGGCGCACCTCCACCGCGATGTAACGGCGGTCCTCCGCCGACAGGGCCGAGTTGTTCGCCTGCAGTGCAAGCTCCCGGATGCGATCGAGGACATTGCCGACGGAACCCAGCGCAGACTCTTCGCGCTGCAGGCGCTGACGCGCGGCGGTGATGTTCTCCTGATACTGGGTGATGGTATCCAGCGACTGGCGGTAACCGATCAGCGCGGAGGTGCCGGACGGATCGTCGGACGGCGACAGGATGCGCTTTCCCGTTGACAGCTGTTCCTGTGTGCGCGCCACCCTGGTCTGCTGATCGAGGATCGAATTCAACGCGATCAGGTTGATCTGATTGGTTGATACGCGCATGTTTACCTCCGGATCGAGTCGATCAGTGTGTCGAACATGGCGTTCGCAGCCGCGATGACCTGTGCCGCCGCCGAATACGCCTGCTGGAAGCGCAGTACGTTGGCCGCCTCCTCGTCCAGGTTCACCCCGGAGAGGGACTCGCGCGCCTCCACCGCCTGGGCCAGCATGCTGCCCTGCGCCTGCCCGCTGACCTCTGCCTGGTGGGTCTTGATGCCGACGTCCGCCACCAGGCCGCTGTAGAGGTCCTGATACGAGGCGGTGCCGTCATTCAGTATGCGCGCATCCTGCAGCGCAGCAAGGGCGAGCGCGTTGCGGTTGTCGCTCACGCCGTTCGTGTTGGGCCCGACGGTGAAGACGTCGCCGCTGTTCGGATCGCCGCTCAGGACGGTCTCGATGCCGTTGAACTGGATTGCGGCGCCGTCGTCATAGGCCCCCGCCGTCACGGCGGCGCCGACGCCGTTCAGTACGACATAGCTGTCCGCCGCGCTGTTGAAGGTGTAGGTTCCGGACGGATTCGAGGCCCCCTGCAGCGTCGCGCCACCGAAGTAGCCGACCGCAGTGTCCGCGTCCTCCGCCGTCCCGCTCAGGGTAGTGATCGCCTCCGTCACCGTGACCGGCATCGCTGACGGAGGCACGTTGACGAAATACAGCGCGGTGCCGCCGGGATTCACGTGGGCCATGACGCCGGTGGCGGCGACATCGTCGTTGATCACGGCCGCCAGCGCGGAGAGGTCGGCCAGCGCCGCGTCGGCGCTCCCCTGGTTGTATACCAGAACCCCGTTGATGCGCAGCTCGTACTGCACGGTATTGTTGCCGCCGTTTTCCGTGACCTGGCCGCGCGTCGCGCCGCCGTCGGCCGCGGCTGCGGTGGCATTCGCCGCCACGATGCGGTAATTGTCGCTGACGAAGGCCGCCAGATCGACGATCGCCCCGGCATCGATGTCGCCGCCGCCCGTGTTGGCCAGGGACGCCGATGTGCGCACCGGGCTCGCCGCGGCGATCTGGTTCGGATTCGAGATCGCGACGTCGAAGTAGCGCGCCCCGTTCACAGTCGGCTGGATGAGGAAGCTGTCGCCGCTCGCGATGGTCCCGGAGTCCAGCGTCAGCGTGAGTCCGTCCACCGTGGCGGGGGTTCCCGGAAATCCACTGAGTGGGGTCACCCGGCCGTCGCTCTGCCGGACCAGAGAATAGCTGGCGCCGGTCCGCTCCAGGCGGTAATCGCTCGTGGTCAACGCGCCCGCGTCGCTGATGACGACGCCGATCTGGGCCTCGGGCTGGCCCGAGTTGTTCGAGTTGGCCAGCACCTGCGCGGTCGAGATCGTGACATCGGAGTCGATCGGGGCAAAGAAGTCGCCGCCGGCCGCGCCGTTGAGATCGACGCCCATGGCATGGCGGGCATTGAAGGTCGCCGCCACGGAGATGGCGAGCTGCCCGAGGCTGTTCAGGGTCGGGTCGAGGACCTGGGAACGGAACTGCAGGATCCCGCCGACCTCGCCGCCGCTCAGCTGGTTCGAGACGACCACGGGACCGGAGGTGGTCACGAAGGCGACCTCCTTGCGCTCGGGGTCGTAGGCGTTGGAGGCGATTGTCATCCGGCTGGCCGTCGCGCCGGCCACCAGTGCCTGCCCGCTGCCGATGTAGACGTTGACGGTGCCATCGCCCTGGCTCACGGTGGTCACCGCAACCTGCTCGGAGAGATGGCGGATGAGCTCGTCGCGGCGGTCCAGAAGGTCGTTGGCGCCGCCGCTGTCGGAGATGCCGAGGTTCACGATCTGCTGGTTGATATTCGCGATCGAGGTGGCCAGGCTGTTGATCTCGTCGACCGCCGCGGTCAGGGCGTCGTTCACGTTGCTGTCGAGGCTGGAGATCTGCAGATAGTGGCTCTGGAAGCGGCTCGCCAGGCTCTCCGCCTCGCTCAGCATCACCTGCCTCGATTCGAGCGACGAGGGATCGTTGGCCACGGTCTGGATGGAATCGAAGAATCCCTGCAGTGCCGCCATCACGCCCGCGTCGGGATCGGACAGCATGGTGTCGATCTGGCTCGCCAGGGCGTAAAACTTGTCCGCCTGTCCGGACCCGGAGGTGGCGGTGCGGATCTGCAGCGTGTTGAACTCGTCGTAGATCCGCTCGATGCTGCTGATGGTCACCCCGGTGCCGATGAAGAAGTCGCCGATCCGGTCCGGCACCTGCGTCGTGAGGTTCACGCGCTGGCGGCTGTAGCCCTCGGTGTTTACATTGGCGATATTGTTCGACGCCACGGACAGCGCGCGCTGCGCCGCCAGCAACCCGGTAAGACCCGTACCCAATACACCGCTGGCCATGTCTATACTCCAGGTATCATGAAATCGTGATCAGGACAGCGGAGGAAATTGCGGTCATCAGAGGGCATCCTTGTCAGAATGTGTTAACGGCATCACACTCGCTTCCTTGAATGAACCGGCTGCCAGGAGCGACCCCGGACCGAACGCTATGCGACTGATCTTGCTTGCGTATTCCGGGTCCGTCGCGTATCCGGCCTGCTGCAGACCCTGCACGAATGCCGCCCCGTCCGCGCCCTCCGCCAGCGCCGCGCCGTAGCGCGGGCTTCCACGCAGGAACGCGGCGTAATCGGCGAAGCTGTCCGCGTAGGACCCGTAGGCGCGGAATGCCTCGCGCCGCTTCACGGCGACGCCGTTTTCGTACTCGAGGGTCTCGGCAACCACCCGGTCGCCGGACCAGCGCGCATCGGCCTTGATGCCGAACAGATTGTGGCTGCTGCCGCCGTCGGCGGTGCGCATGACGTTCCTGCCCCAGCCGGTCTCGAGCGCCGCCTGCGCCAGCAGCACGCGCGGGGACACCCCGAGCTCACGCGCGGCATCCTCGGCATGCGGCGCCAGCACGCGGATGAAGTCCTCCGGCGTATCGATCGCCTGCTCCGCGGCGACCGCGCGCTGCTCCATCGAAGGCGCCGCGGCAGCGGCGTTCGGCGCGACGACAGTCTGCGCGGGCGCAGCGGAATCCCGGCTGCCCGGCTCCCGGGTCAATTGCCTGACCAGGAGGTCGGCGAGCCCGAGCGCGCCCTTTTCGGACAGGTCCACCGAGAGCTGCTGGTCGAACATGTCGCGGTAAAGCTTTTCCTGGTCGCTGCCGAACAGCTCGTCCTCGACGCCGGTGTTGCGCATATTCTTCAGCATCATCTGGATGAACAGCGCCTCGAACTGCTGCGCGACCTTGCGCACCGTCTCCGGCGACTGGTCCTGCGCGCCGCGGCGCAGTTGCGCCAGGCCGTTGAAATCGTGGTAGACAGCCGCCGCGGAGGCGGCCCCGGACTTCGCTTCGATCATGGCATCCGCATCCGGACGTTTACGCGCACGTCCGCCCCGTCAGATCACGATCAGCTCGGCGCGCAGGGCACCGGCCTCGCGCAGCGCCTCCAGGATGGCGACCAAGTCGCCCGGCGCGGCGCCCACCTCGTTGACCGCGGTCACGATGTCGTCGAGCGAAGTGCCCGGATCAAACTTGAACATGTGGCTGGCCGTCTCCTCCACGGCGATCTCGCTGGTCGGCACCACCACGGTGGAGCCGCCGGAGAACGCGCCGGGCTGGCTGACCTCGGCGCGTTCCGTGATGGTCACGGTCAGACTGCCGTGCGAGACGGCGGCCGCCGTCACCCGTACGTTGCTGCCGATCACCACGGTGCCGGTGCGCGAGTTGACGATGACGCGCGCCGAGGCGGTGCCGGGTTCGAGCGTGAGGTTCTCCAGCACGGACAGGAAGGCGACGCGCTGGCCCTGGGCGCGCGGTGCGTTGACCTGCACCGAGGAGCCGTCGACCGGCAGCGCGGTGCCCTCGCCGATGGCGGTGTTGATCGCGTCCGCGACCCGCTTGGAGGTGGTAAAGTCGGACCGGTTGAGATTGAACACGAAATAATCCTCGCCGCCGAAGCTGGTCGGCGCCGGGCGCTCCACCGTCGCCCCGTTGGGTATGCGCCCCACGCTCGGCACGTTGACGCTGATACGCGATCCGTCCCCGCCCTCGGCGCCGAATCCGCCCACCACCAGGTTGCCCTGCGCGACGGCGTAGATCTGGCCGTCCGCGCCCTTCAGCGGGGACATCAGCAGGCTGCCGCCGCGCAGGCTCTTGGCGTTGCCGAGCGAGGAGACGGTGATATCGATGGTCTGGCCCGGCTTGGCGAACGGCGGCAGGTCCGCATGGATGGTGACCGCGGCGACATTCTTGAGCTGCGGGTTCACGTCCGGCGGGAGCGTGATGCCGTACTGGTTGAGCATGTTCTTCAGGCTCTGCACGGTGAACGGCGTCTGGCTGGTCTGGTCACCGGTGCCGTCGAGACCGACCACCAGGCCGTAGCCGACCAGCTGGTTGGTGCGTACTCCCGCCACCGAGGCGATGTCCTTGATGCGCTCGGCGGATACCGGCACCGCGGCCAGCAGCAGGGCGGCGGCGAGATGCGCCAGGACCGTCCAGCGTTGATATGCATTTCTGCGTTCTTGCATGAGAATCATCCCGTCAGTTGTCACGCCGGCTGCCGCTCAGAACGGCCACCACTTGCCATTGAAGAATTTCCCCAGCCAGCCCATGTCGCCCGTGTCGGCGATCACCCCGGTGCCGCCGTAGGAGATCTCGGCGCCGGCGATCAGGGTGGAGGAGATCGTGTTGTCCGCCAGGATATCCGTCGGCCGGATGATCCCGGACAGGGTGATATGCTCGTCGCCCTGATTGATCGAGATAATCTTTTCGCCGTATATGCGCAGGTAACCGTTCGGCAGCACCTCGGTCACCACAGCGGTTATATTGCCGGTCAACTGGTTGCTCTGCGCGCTCTCGCCCTCCCCGTCGAAGGTCTTGGTAGATTCCAGGTTGTTCTCCAGAGTGCGCGGGCTGTTACCCAGGGGGCCGACGCCGAAGGAGAGCGGATCGCCGAACAGCGTGGGATTGGCGATATCGACGCTGTTGTCCTTGCTGGTGCTGGTGCTGGCGCTCTTGCTGGCGTTGGTGCGCTCGACCACCACCACGGTGACGATGTCGCCCACGCGGCGCGGGCGGATATCCTCGAACAGAGGCGAGCTCAGTCCGACACGATAAATCGCGCCTGCCGTTGCCGGCTGCGCGGGCTCCGCGTGCCGGATGATATCCTCCGAAATTCCGGAAGAATGTTTCGGCGCCGAGGCACAGCCCGCCGCCAGCGCGGCCACCAGCGCAGCGGACAATATCGGAAGGATTCCTCTCATGGATGCTCCGTTACAGGTTGTTGGTGACGTACTGCAGCATGTTGTCCATGGTCGAGATCGCCTTGGAGTTCATCTCGTAGGTGCGTTGCGCCTCGATCATGTTGACCAGTTCCTCCACCACGTTGATGTTGGAGCTCTCGAGTGAGCCCTGCGCCACCGTGCCCACGCCGTTCAGTCCCGGTGTCCCGGTCTGGGCGGCGCCGCTGGCCCCCGACTCCAGATACAGGTTCTGTCCGATCGGCTGCAGGCCGGACGGATTGATGAAATCGGCGAGCTGCACCGAGCCGACCTGGGTCGGCGCACTGTTGCCGGGCGTGGTCACGCTGACCACGCCGTCCTGTCCGATAGTGACGCTCTGCGCGTTGTCGGGGATCGTGATCGCCGGCTGCAGCACGTAGCCGCTGGAGGTCACCATCTGGCCCTGGGCGTCGGAGTGGAAGGAGCCGTCGCGGGTATAGGCCTGGGTGCCGTCGGGCATCAGGATCTGGAAGAAGCCGCGGCCCTGGATCGCCATGTGCAGGGAATTTCCGGTCTCGACCGTGCTGCCCTGCGTGAACAGCTTCTCGGTCGCCACCGTGCGCACGCCGGTGCCCAGGCTCAGTCCGGTCGGCAGCTGGGAGTCCTGCGCCGACTGCGCGCCGACCTGGCGCACGTTCTGGTAGAGCAGGTCCTCGAACACCGGGCGGCCGGCCTTGAAGCCGGTGGTGTTGGCGTTCGCCAGGTTGTTGGAGATGACCGCCATGCGGGTCTGCTGGGCGTCGAGCCCGGTCTTGGCAATTCTCAGTGCATCAGCCATGTCGTCTGCTCCTCTTCACGCTGCCGTTCAGGCAATCCGCATCATTTGGGTGGAGGCCTGGTCGTTTTCCTCTGCCGCCTTCATCAGTTTGACTTCCATCTCGAACTGGCGCGCCAGTTCGATCATGTTGACCATCGCGTCGATCGTATTGACGTTGCTGCCCTCGAGCGCACCGGACACCAGCGTCACGGCAGCGTCGGGCGGCGCCGCAGAGCTGTCGCCCAGGCGCATCAGTCCGTCGAGGCCCTTTTCGAGCTGGGCCGGATCGGGATTCACGAGCTTGATGCGGTCGACAATGGCGAGCGCCGCAGGAGATTGCCCGTTCGGCCGCACCGTGATGGTCCCGTCCACGCCGATCTCGATCTTCTCCGACGGAGGTACCGCGATCGGTGAGCCCGAATTTCCGATCACCGCATGGCCGGCGCCGTTGACCAGCTCTCCGGTCGGGAGCACGCGCAGGTCGCCCGCACGCGTGTAACCCTCGGAGCCGTCGGCGGCGCGCACCGCGATCCAGCCCGGCCCGTTGACCGCCACGTCCAGTTCGTTGCCGGTGGCGTTGATCGAACCCGGCTGCAGATTGACGCCGGGCCGGTCCGCGGTCGCGTACACCCGGCTCGGGAAACCGTCGCCGTCCAGGTCTTCGCTGGTGAAGGCGAGCAGGTCTTCGCGAAACCCCGTGGTGCTCGCATTGGCCAGGTTGTGCGCGTTCACGCCCTGGGCGAGCATGGTCTGGCTCGCCCCGGCCATCGCGATGTACAGCATGCGGTCCATCAGTGCATCCTCAATGCCTTACCGTGCGCGCGCCGATCAGTTAACGGATATTGATGATCGACTGCGTGACGGTGTCCTCGGTGGAGATCACCTGCGCGTTCGCCTGGAAATTGCGCTGCGCGGTGATCATCTTGACCAGCTGCTCGGTGAGGTCGACGTTGGAACTCTCGAGAGCGCCCGATTGCACCGTGCCCAGGCTGGATGATCCCGGCGTGGAGACCACCGGCTGGCCGGACTCGAAGGACTCGGCCCACGAGGTGTCACCCAGCTGGGTCAGCCCCTGCGGATTGCCGAAGTTGGCCAGTGCGACCTGCGCGAGCGTGCTCGACTGGCCGTTGGTGAAGCGCGCCAGTATCACGCCGGTGTCGCTGATGTCGATGCCGCTCAACCGCCCGGTCGCAAAGCCGTCCTGCGACAGCGAGTTCACGTTGAAGCCGCCGCCGTACTGGCTGAGCGAGGAATAGTCCAGCGTCAGCGACAGGCTCGTCGCGCCGCTGCTCGGGGTGTAGGGCGCCAGGGCGTAGTTGGACGGCGGCGTCGTCACGCCATTGATCTCGGACAGCGCGCCGCTGCTGCTGAACTGCAGCAGGTCGGAACCGTTGGGCTGGGCGCCGGTGATCTGGTTGCCGTCAACGAATACGAAGCTCTCCCATTGATTGGGGATGCCGGTCTTGCGGTAATACACCGTGGTCAGGTGCGACGCGCCGAGCGAGTCGTAGATGGTCATGGTGGTGGAGTTGTTGAAGGTGGTGGCGTCGGTGACGTCGAAGCTACCCTGTACGGCGCCGGTGGCAACCGCCGTGAGGTCGGTGTTGCCGCCGCCGGCGACCTGGGTGAGATCGGAGGTGTCAAAGGTCAGATCGACGGAATCCTGGCTGCCGGCCGCACCGTCCGGATCCCAGGTCAGCGTGACGCTGCCCGTGGTGCCGACTGTCAACGCGGCCGTGGTCGAGGTCCCGCCCGCGCCGGCCAGGGTCACATTCCAGTTGTTGCCGCCGGTGCTGGTGAACTGCAGCTGAGCGGTCGTAACCTGCTGTCCGTAGGTATCGACGAGGTCGAAGGCCGCGGTGGTGATCGGCGAGTCTCCGGTGTCCAGCACCTGGGTCGCGCCGGCGCTGCCCAGCGTGATGGTGGCCGACGTCACCGGCGCGCTCGGCACGGCGGCGGAGGCGTTCAGGTTCACGCCGAAGGTCAGCTCGGTCGTCGCCTGCGGGGCGATGTCCGAGGTGTCGAGCTGGATGTCACCCAGCGCTCCGGTGATATTGCCCGAGGAATCGGCCAGGTATCCGGTCAGGCGCTGGAGCTGCGGATTGATAACGAAGCCGTCGCGGTCGACACCGAAGGCGCCGCTGCGCGTGTATACGTTGTTGCCGTTGTCGTTCAGTACGAAGAACCCCTGGCCGCTGATTGCGAGATCCAGGTTGTTGTCGGTGAACTCGACATTGCCCTGCGAGAACTGCTGGTCGACACCCGAGATCCTGACACCGCTGCCGATGGCGTTCGAGGAAGAACCCAGGTTGGAGGTGGCGAAGACGTCGGCGAACTGTATCGTCGATTGCTTGAACCCCGTCGTGCTCGCGTTGGCCACGTTGTTCGAGATGACGTTGAGCTCCGCCGCCGACGAGTTGATTCCGCTTAATGCCGTTTGAAATGCCATGTGGGTTCTCCTGTGTGATGCGTTTACATGATCTGCATGATGTCGGCCAGCGACACCTGCTCGTTGTTCGACAGATTGAGCGTGATGCCCTGGCCGTTCTTGCCCATCAGCACGCTGTTGACCCGGGCGGTGACCAGGGTGTCGAGCGCGACTGTTTCTCCGTCATAATCCATCTCCGCGACCAGGGTGTAGTCGCCCGCAGGCACGGCTGCGCCGCTGCCGTCGCGCCCGTCCCAGGTAAAGGAGACGTCGCCCTCGGGCTGAGTGCCGAGGTCGAGGCGGCGCACTATCTGGCCGGAGGCGTCGACGACGCCGACGACCAGATTGCTGGTCGAGGCTGGCAGCGTCACCCCCGCGGCGGCCGAGCCGCCGTCGGCCAGGCTGACCGTGTCACCGGACACCAGCACGGAGCGGCCCACCATCGCGGAGGCCTGCAGCGTCTGGGTGGACTGCATCGCATCGGCGACCTGCTGGAACGAGGTCTGCAGCTCCTCCACCCCGGCCACCATGCTGAACTGGGCGATCTGGTTGAAGAATTCGCCGCTCTCCATCGGCTTGGTCGGATCCTGGTTCATCAGCTGCGTCGTCATCAGCTTGAGAAAATCCGACTGTCCGAGGACGTCGCTGGCCTGCGTCGATTGCGTGGACGCACTCAGTCCGAGGCTGTCCAGCAGTTGCGTATTGATCGTCGTCATTGCGCGCCTACCCTTTCAGTAATTACCTGTCATTGACCCAGCCGCAGCACATTGAGCAGCAGCTGCTTGGAGGTGTTCACCACCTCGACGTTGTTCTGGTAGCTGCGCGAGGCCGAGATCATGTCCGCCATTTCGGAAACCACATCGACGTTGGGGCGGTAGACATAACCTTCCGCATCCGCCAGCGGGTTGTCGGGCTGGTATTCCCGCTGCACCGGCGCCTGGCTCTCGACGATGCCGTCGACCTTGACGCCGGCCGTGCTGTTGTCGAGCGCGTCGCGAAAGGTCGAGAACACGGGATGGCGCGCGCGGTAGGCCTCCGCCTCGCTGCCGCTCAGGTTGTCCGCGTTGGCGAGGTTGCTCGCGGTGGTGTTCAGGCGCACGGTCTGGGCGCTCATGGCCGAGCCGGCGATGTCGAATATTCCAAACAGGGACATGGTCATTCTCCTCGAATCGCGCTGAGCAGACTCTTGATGCTGCCGTCAAGGAAGGTAAAGCTGGCCTGGTAACGGATGGCGTTCTGCGCGAACTGCGTCTGTTCCGTCTGCGTATCCACCGTATTGCCGTCGGCGGAGGGCTGCAGCGGGACGCGGTAGAGCAGTTCCCCGTTCGACAGCCCGCGGTCCGATGTCGCCAGATGCCCGCCCGCGGTCTTTGCCAGCGGCAATTCGTTCTTCATCACGCCGCCGAGGATCGACTTGAAGTCGACGTCGCGTGCCTTGTACCCCGGCGTGTCCGCGTTGGCCATATTGCCGGCGAGCACTTCCGCGCGCCGCCCGAATGTCTCCAGCGCCTTGGCATGAATCCCAAATGCATCATCGATCCTCGAAGCCATGTTGATGTCCCCGCCATATTCCTTCTGGCAAGTTGATAGCAATCAACATGCCAAGAGCGAATCACGCGGCTGAAAGGGGTTACAGGCCCTGCGTATGCCTGCACACCGCTCCGGCGCCGGCAAGGGATCTCCGCCGGGCGGCAAGTCCGGCGCCCCGGCCGTTCCTATATATAGACCTGCATCGTGTGCCTCACGGCGCGCCATCACCGGATTCCGGCCCCGCGCTTGCATACTGCAAACCGGAGGCCGGCCGCGTCACCGCATATCCCGGCACTGGCACGCTTCTTGTATTCGTATAGACGTAAAGATGCGTCCGGATACGGGCCACAACTGAACTGGAGGAGCGATCACCTTGAACAGACCGGCCATCGCCATGCTTGCCGCACTGTCGATCGGAATCGCGGCGACGGCCCCGATCGGGGTTGCCGACGATGCCGAGGCGCACGGAAACATCATCGCCGCGGCGCGGGCGTTCCTCGAGGAGCAGATCGACCCGCAGGATGCCAGGACGGAGATCCGCCTCGGCGCCCTCGACGCGCGGCTGCGCCTCACCGCGTGCGAACTCCCGCTGCAGGGATTCCTTCCCCCCGGCGGGCGACTCAGCGGCAACACCAGCGTGGGCGTGGAGTGTCGCGGAAACCACCCCTGGAAACTCTACGTACAGGCGTACGTGGCCGTGTACAAGACAGTGGCAGTCGCCTCCGGTTACCTCGCCGCCGGCACCGTGCTGGATGCGGACAACGTGCGCATGGAAGAGCGCGACGTCACCACGGGCGCGTACGGCTACCTGACGGAGATCGGCCAGCTGGGCGGCATGATCGTGAAGCAGCCCCTGCAGGACGGCCGCATCATCCCGCCGCGGGCGGTGGCGAAGGCGAAGCTGATCCGGCGCGGCGAATCGGTCGTGATCCTGTCGCGGAACGGTCAGATCGAGGTGCGCATGAACGGCAGCGCGCTGATGGACGGGACCGAGGGCGACCGCATCAAGGTCAGAAATGCAAATTCCAAACGGATCATAGAGGGCCGGGTCGAGGCCCCGGGCGTGGTGATGGTCTCGATGTAATCCTGACGCCAGGGGATTGGGTGTCAAAATTCCGTCGATCACGCCCTTAACGAATTCAAGCACAGAGGAGTACAGGCAATGCCAATCGAAATCACGGGCCAGAACACCGCCCATACCGGGACCGCCGGCGAAGGCGCCTCGGTTCGGGCCATCCCCATCGGCACGACTGCCGGCGCGAAGACTGGCACGGGCCAGGAGGCCGGTTCCACGGATACGCTCAGCCTCACCGGCGCCGGCACCCTGATGCAGAAGCTCGACGCCGCCATCGCCGCCGCCCCGGTGGTCGACATGGAACGGGTCAACCGCATCCAGCAGGCGATCGAGAACGGCACCTACGAGATCGACCCGGCGCGGGTCGCGGAAAAGATGCTGGCCTTCGAGACCGCGCTGTACGGACGCGGCCTGTAGCGGAGATCCAGCATGCTCGGAAACGCACTGCTGCAGAACCTCGCCACCTGTCTCGAACGGGAGATCCAGCTGGGAGGACGACTGCTCGAGGCGCTGCGCGGCGAACACAAGGCGCTCACCGCCAACGATCTCGCCCTGCTGAACGAGGCCGTGGAGCTGAAAAACGGGCTGATCGCCGCGATGCAGGCCTGCGGCGGTGAACGCAACGTCCTGCTGCGTGAGGGTGGCTTCGGCAGCGACCGCGAGGCGATGGACCGTCTGTTGGACGCGCATGATCCGCAGCGCCGGACCGGCATCCAGCGCGACTGGATCCGCCTGCTCGAGGTCGGCGCCGAGTGCCAGCGCCAGAACCTGATCAACGGCATCATCATCCAGGCCGGGCAGCAACACACCCGGCAGGCGCTGGCGATCCTGCGCGGCCAGCCGGTCGTCGCCGGCGGTGAATATGGACCCGAGGGGACGCGCCACTCGGCGCCCAGCTCGCATCCCCTCGCCAGGGCCTGAAGCCTCCGCAGACCCTCGACCCAAGTCGCTGTCATCACGGACGATTATCCCGGCGGCCGGCCCCGGTAAATCGCCGGCCCGGCTGGCCAAAGCAGTCCGGGCAATGCTAGAATCTGCCCTCCTCATAAACGGGGGCCAGTACAACGTGGGGCGGTAGCTCAGCTGGGAGAGCGTCGCGTTCGCAATGCGAAGGTCGGGAGTTCGATCCTCCTCCGCTCCACCATGAACGCACAGAAAAGCAGGCTTCGTGTCGTGCACAATATCTCGCTCTCGGATCGTGGCATACGCTGGGTCGCGAGTGCGACGCTGCTCGCCGCTCCGGCGTTTGATCTGGTCGTCTCCGGCGGCTCCTTCACCTGGTGGCACGGGATCGCAATGCTCCTGTCGACCTATCCGGGCCTGACCGCGTTTCTCGGCTGGGACCCGGTATATACGCTGGTCGACTACAAGACATGCGACCTCTCGGAACGCAACCAGTGCGGTACATTGCCGTACCAGCTCGATGCGGCCATCGGAAATCACCCGATACCGAGAAATGAATACGACCACAGCCTTGCCGGATCGCGCCACGGCGCGACCCGGAAGAAAGGCTAAAAAACGAGTTCAACCGCAGTATCGCGGCGAAATATCCCTTGACCCCGCCGATGTATCAGGCGGGGTTTTTTTATTGCCGCCTCCCGCGGATTCATGTAGTACAGATGCGCCATGGCGCACATCACTGATTCTCCACCCGGTACTCCACCGCCAGCGTGTGGTGCGTACCTGGCGCGACGGTGACGACATCGTCCGCCGCATTCGCGCTCTCCACGCACACCATGTTGCGCCAGCCGTCCGGGCCGAAGTCGCCCATCTTGTCGGCCTTCTCGGTCCACGGGGTCCACACCACGGTCGAGCGGCTGCCGGTCTTCGCGATGCGGATGCGCCGGCGCAGTTGCGGATCCTCGATGACGCACTCGTCCGCAGTGTCCAGGTAGATGCGGTCGGTCTCGCCGGCGAAGGCGATGGCGCCATCCTGCCGCGTGCGCGCGCCGCCGTCCACCTTGTCCAGATAGGCGCACCCCTCGAGCCCTGTTACACGCACCGCGCCGATGTCGCCGATGTGGAAATAGGTATGCAGCGCCTCGCCAATCACGATCGGGTGGTCGTCCTCGTTGACAGTGGTGAGCGCCGCCTTCAGCGTCGCGCCGATCGTCAGCCGCAGCTCGGCCCGCGCGCGGTGCGGCCACAGCGCCCGGATCTGCTCGCTGCCGGGAAGCGTCAGCACGAGCTCGACCGTGCCGTCGCCGGTGACGCGCGCTTCAGCCAATTCCCACGGCACGGTGCGGGCGAAGCCGTGGGCCGGCAGCCTGGCATCCGTCGTATGCGGACCGAACCACGGCCAGCATACCGGCGCACCGCCGCGGATCGACTTGCCGGGTGCGAGCTTCGCCAGCTTCGACAGCCATACCACCGGCTCGGCCTGCGCCTTCGGCCGCCACGTCATCAGGTGCGCCCCCTGCAGGCACAGCGCGGCCGCGGCCTGCGGGGTGTCGATGTCGGCGACGATCAGTCCATTCACGTCGCGGAAGCTGAGCTGGTGACCGGAGGAGAAACGCCGGGTCAGGGTGTCGACAGTGGTCATGGCTCTGTTCCTTGCATCAGTTGGACGACGGTTTTTTAACGTTGGGGACAGATTTATTTATCGGGGACCGATTTAAAAATCAGCCCCAAATGCAGGCGTTAAATAAATCTGTCCCCGACGCCGGGATTTCGGCGCGGGCTAACGCGCCTCGTTCTTCTCGGCGCTGCAGCGGCTGCAGCGGTACACGGTCACGAGTCGGCCCTGGCGGACGTCGAATTGCTTCTCCTGCACGATGCGCCACTTGTGCAGGCCGTTGCCGCACAGGGTCCTGCCCTTCGCCTTCAGCTTCAGGTCCGGCTTCTTGAATGGAAGGATGTCCGCCAAGGTACCGCTCCATGCGCGCGATTGACGGCTATTGTAACGCGATTGCCTCCGCGTGCTACATTGTTGCGGCATGAATCCTGAACCGGGCGCCGCCGTGGAAGACCGTGACGATACCCTGCGCATCGACAAGTGGCTGTGGGCCGCGCGTTTCTACAAGACGCGCGCACTCGCCAGCGAGGCCGTCAGCGGCGGCAAGGTGCGCGTCAACGAACAGCGCGCCAAGCCGTCGCGCACGCTGCGTGTGGGCGACACCCTGCACATCACCCGCAACGAGGTCGAATACACGATTACGGTACTCGTCATCACCGGCCGGCGCGGGCCGGCGCCGGAGGCGCAGAAGCTGTATCGGGAGACGGACGACAGCATCACGCGGCGCGCGCTGGCGGCCAGCCAGCGCCGCCTCACCGCCGGCAACGCACCGGCCCCGCAGCGGCGGCCGAACAAACGGGATCGGCGGCTGCTGATCGGTATGCGAAGGGGATAGCCGTGCGGGGACGGATTAGAGACCGCCCCCTTTAGATAACGCATCGGGGACAGATTTCTAATCTGTCCCCGGTTCCTTGTCAGATAACCCACACCCTTGAATGGCTCATGCCGCCGGGAACGGTAACGTTTTCGACCATCTCGTCGCGCGCGGCGTCAATGACCGCCACTGCGCCGCTCTCGCCGTGGGAGGAGAATACCAGTGCGGTATTGCCATTGGCCTGGTGAAAGGCGAGCGAACCGGAGGAAGAGCCGAGGCGCAGCTCGCGCGTCAGCTTCAGCGACGGCAGCGCGGTCAGGTCGAGCACCAGCAGCGCATCGGCCTTGATGTTGGCCGCCTGCTCCGGGCTGCCCGAGCCGGAGGTGGTCAGATACAGCTTGGTGCCCTCGGGGTTGAAATAGTACTTGCTGATGTAGATATCGGGCAGATCAAGCTTGTCAACGATGCGGTTGTCGGTGACGTCGAGCACGGTGAGTTTCGCGATCACGTGATCGGGATCGGACTTGCGATCGGCCCCGCGGCCGATGATATAGCGCCCGCCCGGCGTCATGAACAGGTTACTGTGGCCCTTGAAGGGAAAGCGGGACTCGATCCTGTTCGTCACCGGATCGATCACGGCGACGTTGCCGTAACCATTGTTCAGGTTGTACAGCTTGCCGGTGAGCGGAGAATAGGCAAGTCCGTGCGGAAAGGCGTTGTTCGGCACCGCGGGCTCAGTCATGCCCTGTTCCTTGTCGGTCTCGCACAGGTTGATGGTGGCGACGACCTTGAGATACGTCGCCGCATCATCGGGATCGTTGCCGATGGCGGACAGGGTGCCGTCCTTCAGGCTGCTGATGTAGGCGCGGAGCGGCACGCCCGGCGCCTGCGCCGACGGATGCGTGAACGCCGCCTGGTGATGGCCTCGGCCGACGCAGATGGTCTTGAGGAATTTCGCCTGCGCGCTCGCGGTCTTTTCCACCACCGTCACCGAGGAACCCTGGTCGCCGCAGTTGAGGCGGTCGTTACCGGTCTCCTTGTCGCCGTCGTTCATGAACCAGTCACGATCCGATTTCGGATCGGAATAGATGTGGGCGGGGAATGCGTCGGCCGGGAACCCCGGGCGGAGCTGGATCTGCTTGCTCTGCGGCTCGAGCAGGATGACGCGCCGGTCCTCGGCGAGTCCGACGAAGATCGGTTTGAGGTCCGCCGCGAGGCCGGTCTCGGATTCGACGGAGAGCGGATCGACGCGGGTCGCGCCGTTGCTCCGGCTGACGACGCTGACGGATCCGGTCTTGCGGTTGCCGGCATAGTAGCCGAGGACGAAGCTGCGCGCGCTGGGCGAGGACTGGCTCATGATATTTTCCCTAGGCTTATGAAAACAAATGGGATTCCGGGCGAGCGGCTATTATACCCGAGAGGACGGGGCGCTGGCGAGGCACGGCACGGCGGCGGCGCGTGCCGCGCGACCATCCGCTGACAGGGGGGGGTGCTTCAGAGTTGTTCGACGTAGTAACCGCTGGACTTCAGGCGTTCGATGATGCCGTTGCTTCCCACCAGATGGCCGGCACCGACCACCACGAAGGTGACGTCGTACTGGCGTGAGAGTTTGACGATGGCAGCCGCCATCTCGACATTGCGATCCAGGATGAGACGCCGGTAGAGGTGGTCGCCGCGCACCATGCGGTCGAACCCCTCGAACAGCACACGGTCCATCTTCTCGGCGCTGCCGTTCAACCAGGCATCGAGCAGGTCGCCAAAATGGCGGCCGGCGTCGTCGATCTCGTGGAGGGTCTGCATCAGCATCGCCACCTGGTCCTTCTGCTCAAGGCCGCTCAGCAGGTCGAACTGATAATCGACCGACTCCAGCTCGACGATCGGTATCCTGCGCCCCGCCTCGCGCATGAGATGGAGGTCGACGCCGTACGTGGCGCTGTAGCCGAGCTGCTTCAGTACCGCGGCAGTCAGCGTCAGCGAGGCGAGCCAGGGGTGCTGGCGTTCGACCAGCGCGGTAGGCAGGCCGAAGGTGCGGCTCACGTTTTCGAGCGCCTGCCACTCGGTCGGATCAAGCGCGGCCCTGAGCCCGGGACCGTCGCCGTAGGTCCCCGCCCGGGATACGCGGGCGGCGAGTTCATCGGGCGGGATCTCCAGGAGGTTCGCCTCCACCGCGAGCGCGTCGGCCGCGGCGAGGGCGTCATTGATGACTGCCGGCAGTGGATAGATCCAGGGGGCGCCGAAATGGAGGGAGCCGAGCAGGTAGATCTTGCCCCCGGACGAGGACTTGGCCTCCCAGAAGATATGCTTGCCGACCACGGGCCAGGCATTGTCGAGCTTCGCCGCGGTCTCATTGCCGGGCGCCATCCCGTCACAGGTCGTCTCCTGGAAGGAGACCCGCCCTTCCTGGTCGACACATTTATATATCAGGGCGTACACCGGCGCGGGGATCGCCCACAGTGCCAGCAGGACGAGGCACAGCACGGCGCCGCCGGTATGACCGCGCCAGCCTGCGAAGGAGCTTCGCTTCATAGGATTACCGCCTGCGTGTATCCGTGGCCCATACGGCTGATATCGGCCCCGCCGCAGGCCGCTGAAGCGCCAGCACGGGGACGTCGCCGGAACCCGGGCGGCCACGGCGGTGTGCCGTCCGGGCGTTTATTCGGGAGATTTGTCGCGCTGCAACCGTTCCCGCCGTCCCAGCATGACGCCGAAGATCACCGGCAGCACGATCACCAGCAGCACCGAGATGGCGACTAGCGCGTCCGGCGAGACGAGGTCGCCAGTCGCCAGCAGGGAGAGCAGGCCGATCACCAGCGCCGCACCACCGCCATAGATGAGGAATCTGAGCAGGTCCTTCATTCCATCCTTCTTCGCCACGCGATCGTCAAGACAGCGGGCACATTGTACGCCCGGCCGCGGCGCCGGTACACCCGGCTTCAGTGCACGCGGTTCAGGCCATTCAGCGCGGCCACGCGATAGGCCTCAGCCATGGTCGGGTAATTGAACGTGGTGTTGATGAAATACATGAGGGAGTTGGCCTCGCCCGGCTGCGCCATGATCGCCTGGCCGATGTGGATGATCTCCGAGGCCTGGGCGCCGAAGCAGTGGATGCCGAGGATTTTGAGCGTGTCGCGGTGAAACAGGATCTTGAGCATGCCGGTGGTCTTGCCCGAGATCTGCGCGCGCGCAAGGTGGCGGAACAGGGAATGGCCCACCTCGTACGGGATCTTCTCCGCCGTGAGCTCGCGCTCGGTCTTGCCGATGGAGCTGATCTCGGGGAGGGTGTAGATCCCGGTCGGAATGTTCTCGGCGAGGTAGGCCGAACAGCTGCCCTCCACCAGATGCGTGGCGGCGAAACGGCCCTGGTCGTAGGCGGCGCTCGCCAGATTGGGATAGCCGATGACGTCGCCCACGGCGTAGATGTGCTCGCGCGTCGACTGATAGCAGGGGTTCACGACGATGGAGCCGCGGCGGTTGAGCTCGACGCCGATCGCCTCCAGCCCGAGACCGTCCGAGTTGCCGGCGCGCCCCTGCGCCCACAGCAGGTAATCGGTGCGGATCTGCTTCTGGGACTTCAGGTGCAGCGTGACGCCCTCCGCGTCGGCCTCGACCTTTTCGTACTCCTCGTTGTGCCGGATCAGCACCCCCTGCTCCCGCAGGTGGTAGCCCAGCGCGTCGATGATCTCGTCATCGAGAAAGGACAGCAGCTGCCCGCGCGTGTTGATGAGGTTCACCTTGATGCCGAGACAGCGGAAAATCGAGGCGTACTCGCAGCCGATCACGCCGGCGCCGTAAATGGTGATGGAGCGCGGGCTATCGTCGAGATCGAGGATGGTGTCGCTGTCGCGGACACGCGGGTGGGTGAAATCAATGTCGGCCGGACGATAGGGCCGCGACCCGGATGCGATGATGAAGGCGTCCGCCTGCAGACGCTTCCTGCCCTCGTTCGACTTCGCCACCTCAATGGTATGCGCGTCGATGAAGGATGCGAATCCGTGTATAACGTCGACGTGATTGCGGCTATAGAAGCCGCGCCGCATGCTCACCTGCTTCTCGATGACGCCGCGCGCCGCCTGCATCAGGTCCGGGTAACGGGTGCCGTTGTGGCGTCCGCTGTCCATAAGCTGCTGGACGCCCTGGCGCAGCGCCTTGCTCGGAATGGTCGCCCGGTGGGTACAGTTGCCGCCGACCTCGGGGAGGCCGTCGACGATCACCACCCGCTTCCCCTCCTTGGCGGCCTTCATCGCGGCGCCCTCGCCGCCGGGTCCGCTCCCGATCACGATCACGTCGTAACGGTCAGTCATGCAGACTCACCCGGCTCATGATTTGCGCGGCGGACACGGGATGCGTTGGGGGCTTACGGACGGATGCTCGGTGTCATAGCCCGGCAGGATAGCAAACAATCCGCCCGGGCGGAAATATACCTGCCCAGTATCCGGCCCACCGTGGCGCAGGACGGACGGGTAAGTGCCGGATTCAGGCGGCGGTCAGACCGCCGATCAGGGCGCGCAGCGAACCGATGTCGCCGCGGCCGAGGATCTCGCCCAGGGCTGCGGACCTGTCAAGGCACAGCGCTGTCGCACTCTCGATGCTGGGAAAGGTCCACAATTCCTCACCCGCCTCGGTATACAGGGTGGCGGCGCGGTTCGGCCATTCCTTGACATAGATCTGCATGGGTTCGCCTCGTTTTCGCCGGGGGACGTCGCGTCCGCACAGGCACGCCGCCAAACTAACCGGGACGTGTGTCTCCCGGGTGTCACCCGCATGAAATATTTATGACACCGGGGGGCGGGACGGGGCGTTTCACCCCGGCCGGTCCGGCACAATCGGCCGGAGCGCGGACAGGCCGGCTCCTTCCAGGTCGTAGGCCTGGCCAAAACCGCGCACATAGCGGCCGGAGCGCGGGGTAAGGCGGAATACGCGGAAATCGGGCAGCGCGCGCAGGACCGGGACGATGGCGCCGAACTCCGTCTCGAAGCGGTCCATCACCTCCGCCCACTCCGGCGCATCGCGCGCGACGGCTTCTGCCTTGCAGGCATAGCTCAGCCGCACGCGGGCAAACGGGTTGGCGGCCTTGCCCTCCTCCTGGAGGAACAGCAGCGCCGCCCTCCCGCTCCGCGCCAGATTGCGGGTGTGGCGTGCGAGACCGCTCACGCAGAGGTAGAAACAGTCGTTCGCGCCGGTGACATACGGGGAGTAGCTCGCCTCCGGCTCACCGTCCGCGTCGACGGTCGCGAGCATCACGTACCGGAAGCCGGCACGAAAGCGCTCCGCCTCCGCCACGATATCGCCCGCGTCTTCTCTGTCGTCTGCACTCATGGCCATCCCCTCGCAGGCCCTGCGGCCGGAGCATCGCCGCGGCCGGAACTGCAGTATCATTAGGCGGCGGCATGAAGACCGCTACAGACCGGATTCTAGCAGGCAAAGGACACCCATGCGCACACCAGCCCCAGAACTGTCGCCGGCCCTGACCCAGCGCCTTTTCACGCTGCTGGCGCAACCGACGGCTCCGTTCCGGGAAAGCCACGTCATCGAACACGTGAGCCGCTATTTCCACCGCCACCATGTGCCGTTCTTCGCCGACCCGCACGGCAACCTGGTGGTCGGCGCCGAGTCGCGGCGCGATTATGCGGACCTGCTGCGCGGCCGCGGCGACCAGCCGGTGCGCGTCTTCGTCGCGCACATGGATCATCCCGGTTTCCATGGCGTGCGCTGGCTGGCTCACAATCGCCTGGCCGTGCGCTGGTACGGCGGCTCGCCGGTCAGGCATGTCGCCGGCGCCCGCGCGCGCCTGGTGGGTCCGGACGGCGTCGCCGGCAGCGGCACCTTCGCACGCGTGCGCGCCAACCCGTCCGGCTGGGGCATCGACAGCGCCGAGATCCGCCTGACCCCGGCACAGGCAAGCGCGCTGCGCGGCCGTGCGGCGCGCTCCCTCAGCGGGGGTTTTGAATTCCGCGCCCCGGTCTGGCGACAGGGCGACCGGGTGTACTGCCCCGCGGCAGACGACCTCGTCGGCGTATTCGCCATCATGGAGACGGCGCGCCGCCTGTGGCGCGCGCCGCGCGCGCGCCCGCCCTTCCTCGGACTGCTGACGCGCGCCGAGGAGGTCGGTTTCGTCGGCGCGGTCGCGCACTTCGAACTCGGCTGGCTGCGGCCCCATACCCGCCCGCTGGTCATTGTCAGCCTGGAGGCATCGCGCACGCTGCCGGGCGCGGTCGTCGGCAAGGGACCGGTGGTCCGCCTCGGGGACCGCCGCACCGTGTTCCAGCCCGACGGCCTCAAGGTGCTGAGCGACACGGCAGCCCGCGTCCTGCCCGGCTGTCATCAACGCCGCGTCATGGACGGCGGCGCCTGCGAGGCGACGGCCGCGACAGCCTGGGGACTGCCCGCCATCGGCATCTCGGTGCCGCTCGGCAATTACCACAACCAGGGCTTCGAGGGCGGCCCGGACTGCCCGGCCCCGGAGGGTCCGGCGCCGGAATTCGTCAGCACGCGCGACGTCGCGGGGCTGTTGCGCCTGTGCCGCGGTCTGATGCGCAGGGACCTGGACTGGAGCGATCCGTGGGCGCGGCAGCGCACCCTGCTGCGGCGCACGCTGCGCCGCCACCGGCGCCGGCTGTAACGACCTTTCCACGCGCGGCGATTACGCTATAATCGCGCCATGCGGAACGGTTCCATGAGGCGCGCGTGTTGCGGTCGCCCGAACATCACGGACATCGAATGACGTCACGGCGCGTCCATCTCCTGTTTGCAGGCCTCCTCCCGCTGTGCGCGGCCTCAACCGCCGCTGCGCAGGACATGAACGACGTGGCGGAAGACCGCGACATCGCGTTCATCGAGCAATGCCTGCAGCGTGCGGCAGAGGAAAGAATCAGCGAGGACCGCGTCGACGCCTTCATCGACCGGTGCATCGACGAATTCTACGCGGAGCGGACACGAAACGATGGCGCGGATAACGCGCCGCACGATGCCGGTATCCAGGACGGCACGGACGCCGCCGCAAACCCGCCCTCCGACTAGCCCCATGACCCCGGTTCCGGATTCATTCCGCCCCGCCGCGCGGGACGTGCCCCGGCCGGTCACTGGACACGCGCCGGCAAGATAGTATCATCGCGCGATGGAGCATCGTCTCAACCTCGACATCCTGCCGCAGCCCGACGAGACGACGTGCGGCCCCACCTGCCTGCATGCGCTCTACCGATACTTCAGCGACGAGATGCCGCTCGACCGCATGATCGGCGAGATCCCCAGCCTGCGCGACGGCGGTACACTCGCGGTGTTCCTCGCCTGCCACGCGCTGCGGCGCGGCTACCGGGCGAAAATCTTCACCTACAACCTGGAGATGTTCGACCCCTCCTGGTTCAGCGGACAGGACGCGGATCTGGGCGACCGCCTGAGCCGGCAGCTGGTATTCAAGAACTCGTCGAGCTTCAAGGTCGCAACCGATGCCTACCTGGACTTCATCGAACAGGGCGGCGTGCTGCGCTTCGAGGACCTGACCAGCAGCCTGATCCGCCGCTATCTCAAGCGCGGCATCCCGATCCTGACCGGACTCAGCGCCACCTACCTGTATCATTCGACGCGCGAGCACGGCCCGGTCTACGACGATGTGCGCGGCAAACCGAGCGGGCACTTCGTGATCCTGGCCGGCTACGCAGCGGAGACGCGTTCGGTGCTGATCATGGATCCGCTGCACCCCAACCCGCTGGCCCCGGGCCAGGTCTACGAGATCAGCATCGACCGCGTGCTCGGCGCGATCCTGCTCGGAGTCCTGACCCACGACGCCAACCTCCTGATCATCGAGCCAAAGGGGAAACCCGCGCAGCCCCATCATGTCGATATTCATAGTCGTTAACAACCCGGAAGACTGGCCGCTGAACATCCATGGGGCGGAGGTGATCGCCGCCAAGACCTATCTCTCCGACCCGCGCTTCAGCGACCTGCGCGGACTGAAGATCTTCAACCTGTGCCGGTCCTACCGTTACCAGAGCGTCGGCTACTATGTCTCGCTCCTCGCAGAGGCGCGCGGACACAAGCCGCTGCCGAACGTGAACACGATCCAGGACATGAAATCGCAGACCATGACGCGCTTCGTCTCCGACGACCTGTTCGAGCTGATCCAGCGTACGCTCGCGCCGATCAAGTCGGAGGAATACGAACTCAGCATCTACTTCGGGCGCAACTTCGCCAAGCGCTACGAGCGACTCAGCCTGACGCTGTTCAACCTGTTCCCGGCGCCGCTGCTGCGCGCGCGCTTCATCCACAACCGCACCTGGCAGCTGCAGAGCATCGGCCCGATCGCCGGCAACGACATCCCGGACGACCACAAGCCGTTCCTGCTGCAGACCGCGAGCGAACACTTCGCCGGCAAGGGCCTGCGCCGGCGCACGCAGCAGGTCATGCGCTACGACCTCGCCATCCTGCACAACCCGGCGGAGCCACAGCCGCCGTCCGACGCCAAGGCGCTGAAGAAGTTCATCAAGGCGGCACAGCAGCTCGACTTCGACGTGGAGATGATCACCAAGAACGATTATGGCCGGATCGCCGAGTTCGACGCCCTGTTCATCCGTGAGACCACCGGGGTAAACCACCACACCTACCGCTTCGCGCGGCGTGCGGTCGCGGAAGGCCTGGTGGTGATCGACGACCCGTTCTCGATCCTGAAATGCACCAACAAGGTCTACCTGGCCGAACTGATGTCGCGCCACAAGATCCCGACGCCGAATACCAGCATCGTCAATCGCGGCAACATGCAGGCGGTGGCCGCGACGATCGCCATGCCGTGCATCCTCAAGCAGCCGGACAGCGCCTTCTCGCAGGGCGTGATCAAGGTCGGCAGCAAGGCCGAGTTCATCACCGAGGCCACGCGGATGCTGGAAAAGTCCGACCTGATCATCGCCCAGGAATTCATGCCGACGGCGTTCGACTGGCGCATCGGCGTGTTCAACCGCGAACCGCTCTATGCCTGCAAGTACTACATGGCGCACGGCCACTGGCAGATCATCGACCACAACAATGCCGGCAAGCCGCGTGAGGGCCGCACCGAGGCCATCCCGATCGAGCAGGTCCCGCGCAACATCGTCTCCACCGCACTCAAGGCGGCCAACCTGATCGGCGACGGCCTTTACGGCGTCGATGTCAAGGAAATCGACTCCAAGGTCTACGTCATCGAAATCAACGACAATCCCAATATCGACTCCGGCCTCGAGGACGGCATCATCCAGCTCGATCTCTACAGCCGCATCATGCGCGGCATGCTGGCCCGCATCGAGGAAAGAAAGGGTGAACGCAAACCGCGCTGACGAACGCCTTGAGCTCGGCCTGTTCGACGCCTACGGCATCGAGCTGGAGTACATGATCGTGGACGGCGAGCGTCTGTGCGTGCTGCCCGCGGCCGACCGCGTCCTCCACGCGGTTGCCGGCGAGTTCGTCAACGAGGTGGAGACCGGCGCGCTCGCCTGGTCCAACGAGCTGGCGCTGCACGTCATCGAGCTGAAGACCAACGGCCCGGTCCGTTCTCTCGCCGGACTGCACCACACCATCCAGCGTGACGTCGCCCGTCTTAATGTGCTGCTCGCGCCGCTCGGCGGGCGCCTGATGCCGACCGCGATGCACCCCTGGATGGATCCGGCGCGCGAGACGCATCTGTGGCCGCACGGCCAGAGCGCGATCTACCAGGCTTTCGACCGCATCTTCAGCTGCCAGGGCCATGGCTGGTCGAACCTGCAGAGCATGCACATCAACCTGCCGTTTTCCGATGACGATGAATTCGCGCGCCTGCACGCGGCCGTGCGCATGATGATGCCGCTGATGCCCGCGCTCGCCGCCAGCTCACCCGTCATGGAAGGCCGTCTCACCGGCGTGCTGGACAACCGCCTGGAGGTATATCGCGACAACTGCGCCCGCATCCCCTCGGTAAGCGGCCGCATCATCCCCGAACCCGCCTGGTCGCGCCGGGCCTACGAGGCGGAGATCCTGCAGCGCATCTACCGCGATCTCGCCCCGCTCGACCCGGAAGGTGTGCTGCAGCATGAATGGGTCAACGCGCGCGGGGCCATCGCACGCTTCGAGCGCAATACCATAGAAATCCGCGTGCTCGACACGCAGGAATGCCCGGCCGCCGACATCGCGGTGGCCGGGCTCATCGTCGAGGCGGTGCGCGCCCTGACGGAGGAGCACTGGTGCAGCATGCGCCACCTGCAGAAATGGGACAGCGGACCGTTGCAGCGGCTCTTCATGCAGTCCGTGCAGCAGGCGGACCACGCGGTGATCGAAGACGACCGCTACAGGGCCGTCTTCGGTTTTCCGGAACGCGGGCCCTGCCGCGCACGCGATTTGTGGCAGCACCTGATCGAAACCCTGTTCGCACAGGGCGCCGATGCGCCAGCGGAATGGCGGGACTGGCATCGGCTCTACCTGCGGCGCGGCTGCCTGGCACGGCGCATCTCCGACGCGCTTGGGAAGGCGCCGGCGCCGGACCAGCTGGCCGAGACCTATCGCCGCCTGTGCGACTGCCTGACCCAGGGCGTCCTGTTCGATGGCTGACACACCGGTCCTGCTGCTGAGCTGCGAACACGCCGCCAACCGTATTCCGCACGAGTACCGGCGCCTGTTCCGGGACCGCCGTTCGCTGCTCGCAGGTCATCGCGCGTACGACTTCGGCGCGCACGCCTGCGCGCGCACCCTCGGCCGCAGCCTGCGCGCACCGCTGATCGCCGCCGGCTACAGCCGCCTGCTGGTGGACCTCAACCGTTCCCCCGGCCATCCCGCGTTGTTTTCCGAAAGTACCTGCGCCTTGCCCCAGGCCGAGAAGGAGCGCCTGCTCGCGCGTTACTATCACCCGCACCGCGCGCGCATCGAACACTGGGTGGACGCGCGCATCGAAGCGGGACGGCGCGTCGTGCATGTCGCCGTACACAGCTTCACCCCGGTGCTGGACGGCGTCCCGCGCCGTGCCGACATCGGGTTGCTGTACGATCCTGCCCGCCGGATGGAAGCCGCCCTGTGCCGGCGCTGGTGCACCGACCTGCGGGAAAGCAGCGGCGGCGGGCTTGCTGTGCGGCGCAATTATCCCTACCGCGGCGTGAGCGACGGGCTCACCCGCCATCTGCGCGCCCGCTTCCCTGCCGCGCGCTACGCAGGCATCGAGCTGGAGATAAACCAGCGCCTCCTGCGTCGCGACGCCGCCGCCCGGCAACACCTGGCCGCGCTGCTGGCCGCCACGCTGCGGCGCGCGATGCGCGCATAGACGACGGCACGAATTATCCCGGGTCAGGCGGCACGAAATGCCGCACCGGTCACAGAATCCCTCCGCGCGCTGTTGATAATAAAGCCATCCCCAAGTCGAGCCACCTTCCCAAGCGCGGCTGATGCGCTCCGTCCTTCCGGCAGGAGCCGGCAACGGTGCCAGGCTGCATCTGATAACCACAGCGTCAATGGAGGCCGGTGAATACCATGGAGCACAGCACGACAGTCATGCATGAAACGGAAAACAGGCAGCCCGCCGAGGAAACGATCCAGATAGCCGCCGAGGCTGAACGCGGCGCGGCACGTCCGTCCATCCTGATCCAGTTGTCGCAGGTCAGTTATCTGCGGGCGCAGACCTCGCATTACACTATCTTCGACCGCCGCTTCCTGTCGGTCTATCGCAAGCACTTCGGCGGGAAGGCGCGTCAATACTGGATTGATCTCGCGCTGATCGATTCCACCCCGCATTTCTTCGTCAAGAATGACCGCCACTCGCTGTACACCTCCGGCGGCATGCTCGGACTTTGCGCGATCCTCACACTCGTAAGCGTGTTTTCGCGCATGCCGTGGTACGCGCATGCCTGGAGCCCGCTCACCCTGCTGTCGCTGTGCGCCGCCGTGATCGCCCTGCTCGTGTTTGTGCATCGCTCGCAGAATCTGGTCCGCTTCCACAGCCAGAACGGCGACGCCGTACTGCTGGAAATGTACAATAACGCGCCAAACCGCAGGGAATTCGAGGTCTTCGCCCGCGAGCTGGTCCAGCACATTCAGGCGGCACAGCGCTGCGATCGGCGCAAACTGGACCAGAAACTGGGCGCGGAGCTGCGTGAGCATCGGCGGTTGCGGGACCAGGGCATCCTGACGGAAGAGGTGTATGCCGGCGCCCGCGACAAAATACTTCGTCGTCACCGCCAGTCGCAGATGAAGTCCTCCGCCACTCCGCCGCCGGCACAAGCCGAGCCGGAGGATTCAGACATCATCGAGGTCACGGTGAGCAACGGAAAGTGGCACACCAGCACGGCCGACTTCGATCTGTTCGCTCCGGCGAAGAAGAGTGCCTGATCCCTCCTTGCGAAAAATACGCCGCGCCGCGTGACCGGCGCGGCGTTCCTGTTTTCCTGCCTCCTGCGTCAGGACGACTGTCCGGCCGGATCTCGCGCGGCCGCATGAATGGATCAAAAGGAGATGGTCGACAGCGGCGCTTCGTGCTCGTGCAGGAACCAGCGGTTCAATACGACATGGCGCGAGAACCAATGTGACGCCAGCAGCCGGCCCGCCAGCGCCTGCTTCAGCCGCTCCGGCAGCAGTCCCCGCTTCGGCGGCGCCGCGCGCAGGCCGTAACGCGCGTCCAGCCGTCGCTGATACGGGGCCAGACTGTCGCGGCGATAATCGCCCCGCGCGGCGCACACGGTCTGCGCCGCCATCAGCGCAGACTCGATCGCCGGCCGGATTCCCTCTCCGCTCTGGGGATAGGCCAGACCGGCAGCATCGCCGATCAGCAGCACACCGTCGTGGACCACCACACGCCGCGCGCTGGAATACAGCAGGTAGGCGTGGCCGTGGAAATCGGCCGGCGTGCCGCGCGGGATCTTGCCCTGGGCGATGAGCGAGGCGCGGAACGCCTGTACGTGGTGTGACAGCTTATGGCCGCCTTCACGACCGAGCCCGACGTTGAGAAAATTACCCTTGCGGAAACACCAGCCGTAGCCTTTCATGTCCCCGCAGAAGAACAGCTCGGGCCTATGCGGTTCGATGCGGCACTCGCGCTGCTGGTCGGCATCCAGTTCGAATTCGATCTCCTGTGCGACCACGGCGACCTCGCCGCGTCCCGGCCGGGCCCCCAGTTGGCGGGCGACCGGGCAGAAGTGTCCGCCGGCGCCGATCACCAGGCCGGTTTCTATGCGTTCGTTGACGATCCAGCCGTGCTCACCGCGCCGCATCGAATCAAGCGCCTCGCCGAGGGCAAGCCGCACACCGGAACGCTGTAGCAGATAGTGGTCGAACTCACAGCGCCTGATTCCGAAGCTGACCTCGCGGCGGTAGGTGGTGGCGACCTGGGGCCCATCCTCGGGACCGGTCAGAAAGGACGTGATCGGCTGGAAGACGCGCGCGCGCCGGTAATCATCCACGTCGAGCTCAAGCAGATCGACCACTGCCGGAGTGATCCAGCCGGCGCATACCTTGTCGCGCGGGAATTCATGCTTGTCCATCACCAGGACATCGAGGCCGGCGCGGCGCAGCACGCGGGCGCAGGTCGATCCCGCCGGCCCGCCGCCGACGATCAGCGCATCGCAGGACTCATGCAGGCGCTGACTCACGCGCTTGCGCCTCTGCGGCGACCTCTCCGGACACCCGCTTCTCCCACGGGCCGTCCCGGTACAGGTGATCGCGCGTCCACGCCACCTCGTTGCTGGAGCCGCGATTGAACACCACTTGGAACAGCTGCATCTCGCTGCTCAAAAAGGCCGCGATCGACCCGGCGAGATAGAGGCGCCAGGCGCGGACAAAACGTTCATCGAACATCTCCTCGATCCTGTCCTGCGCACGGTCGAAACGGTCCAGCCAGTGCTCCAGGGTGCGGGCGTAATGCAGGCGCAGGTTCTCGATGTCGAGCACGGCAAGGCCGGCGGGCTCGAAGATCTCCATCATCTCGGCGAGGCTTGGCGGACAGGCGCCGGGAAAGATGCGTTTCTCGATCCACGCGTTCATCTGTCCCGGCCGGATGCGTCCTATCGAGTGGATCAGCCCGCGGCCGTCGTCCTTGAGTACGCGGTCGATCACCGCGCCAAGCGTGCGGTAGAACCGCTGGCCGACGTGCTCCAGCATCCCGACCGAGACGAAGGCATCGTAGTCGCCGCTGATGTTGCGGTAGTCGTCCTCGACGAACTCCACCTGGGCGTCCAGACCCTGGAGCTCCGCCTGGCGGCGCGCATAGGCGATCTGCTCGCGCGAGATATTGTAGGCGCGCACCCGCACCCCGTAGTGGCGCGCCATGAACAGCGCGAGCGAACCCCAGCCGCAACCCGCTTCCACGACGCTCTCGCCCGGCCGCAGTTGCAGTTTGCGGCAGACATGGTGCATCTTCGCCACCTGCGCGTCCTCCAGCGTCGCCCCGGGTGCAGGGAAATAGGCACAGGTGTACACCATGTTCTCGTCCAGCCACAGGCGGTAGAACGAGTTGCTGATGTCATAGTGGCTGTAGATATTGTCGCGCGCCGCGGCAATGCCGGTGGCGCGAGGCCGGTGAAACCAGCGCAGCAGGAATTTCCGCACGGGTTTGCGCATCCGGGCGCGTGCCATGCTGCGGTAAATGCTCTCGAGGAACTTGACCAGGTCCCCCTCCACCTCGATGTTGCCGCTGGTGTAGGCGTCGCCGAAAGAGAGCTCGGGATCGAGGATCAGGCGCAGCAGCGCGCTGCGGTCATGGATGTGCACGCGGGCGATTGCGCGCGCGCGGGAGAAGCTGAACCGCTCGCCGTTCCACATCACGAGCTGCACCGGCGGGTTGCCGATGGCGTCGAACATATACGCCAGCAGCCGCCTTTCGAGGCCGCTCACCCGGCCCCGCGCGCGGCCGGAATAATCCGGTCCACCCATCCTCTCCGTCCGCGGAGCGGAGGGCACGCTCAACAACTCCTCATCGCGGTCTTTCATGGCGGCAACCATCCTTTGATTGATACCAGCGACGATTTCAATGCTATACAAGGAACCGGCACCGTTTCAATGGCAAGACCGCATCCCGCGGCCGCCATCGCAAACCTGTCTGGCATTTACATCCGCATATTCAGATGGTTAAGGAAAAGCCCTGAGTAAAGAACGCAAATCCCGGGCGATCATGAATGCGCGCCATCTCCGGGTTTGTCAGCGGATCACCACCCGTGTCCCGATGCCGGCCCACCGCGCCAGGTGATCGATTTCCTCGTTGGACAAGGCGACGCAGCCGCGCGTCCAGTTGTAGCGCGGATTGACCCCCGCATTCAGCGCGCCGACTCCGTGGATGCCGATGTAGCCGCCCAGTTCAGTGTCCTGCGGCGGCAATTCGCCCAGGTCGCGTGCACGGCGGATGCGCTCGTACGTCGCCGCATCGATCAGCCGGTTGCGATAGGCCTCCTCCGTGTGGGCGGCGTCGGGATAGTCGAGCCCGAAGAACAGATGATATTCACTTTGAGGGTTGACCCAGGCGATGCGGAACTCGCCGCGCGGAGTCTTGCCGTCACCTGCGCGGCGGTAGGCCGAGACACCGCCGCGCCCCACCGCGACGTGACTGAATACGCGCACCGCCTGTCCGTCCTCCATCACAGCGAGCGTGTTCTTCTCGCTGTCGACGAGCAGCCAGGGCTCGGCCGCGGCCAGCGGACAGACAGCCCCGAGCAGCGCCGCCAGAACGGCGGCGTGACGCATCGTCGCACCGGTTCCGGCGGGCAAATTCAATCGCCGGACTCCATGACGATTGCCAGGGAATACGGCCCCAGACCGGTGGTGAACGGCGAGTTCTTCAGCGGCCTGAGCATACCGGATCGATCCTCGATGTAATACGCCGTGATGGTAGCCGCGCCGTTGTTCGCGACGTAAACATAATGATCGCGCGGATCGACGACCACGGAATACGGATACGAGCCGGCCTTGAACGGCGAACCGGCGACCTCGGTGAGCGCGCCGCTCTCCCGATCCAGGGCGAACACGCCGAGGTCGTGTCCGGCCCAGTTGGCGACGTACAGGAAGTTCCGTGCCGGATCGACCGTGACCGAATACGGCTTGGCCCCCGCCACGAAGGGTGAGCCCGGCACCGGACTGAGCGTGCCGTCCACCTGATCGATGCGGTAGGCCGACACCGTGGTCGAACCGTAGTTTGCCGTGTAGAGATGCCTGCTGTCGGTGCTGATCGCGATATAGATCGGATGGGAATCCGCCTTCGCGGCAACGCCGGCGGGGACGAGGGCCCCGCTGGCGCCGTCGATGCGATAAGCGCCGACGCTGTCATCGTCATAGTTCGAGACGTACGCGAAGCGTCCGTTTGGCGCGACCGCAATGGCGATCGGGTGGCGTCCCGTCCCGGCACGCTGCCCCATCGGGCGCAGGGCGCCGGAGCCCGGATCGATCCCGAAGGTCTCGACGACGCCGTCGTCCTCATAATTCACGAGGAGATAACGGCCGTCCGGGGTGATCGCCACCGCGTCCGGATACGGACCGACGGCGTACGGCGATCCGGGCAGGGGCGCAAGCGAGCGGCCATCGCCTGCAACGGTGAAACCGGACAGTGAACCGGATCCCTGGTTGGTCACATAGATGAAGCGGCCGCCGGGTGATACGCTGACCGACACCGGATAATCGCCCGTCGGATACGGCGATCCCGCCAGGGGTACGAGCGCACCGGTCTCGTCCTCGACACGATAGGCGGACAGGTTATGGTCGGCCTGGTTCGCGGAAAACACATACTCGCCATGCGCTGCTGAGCGATCCGCCCCGGCCGCCGGCAGGGACACCGCCAGACACAACGCGATAACGAAACCATGGCCAACCGATATCCGGCGCATCTTCATTCGTCCTCCCGGGGAATTCATCCAGTCGCCCCGTCATTAAAAGCGCGCGCATGCACACCGGTCAAGCCATATGAATCCGGGCAGCGGAGATCGCCGGGTGATCCCGCAGGATTTCCCGGCTAGACACCACGCGGGAACCAGGCGGGCGAGAAGCCAGACTCGCGGTAGCAGAGGTAATCCTCCACGATGCGCGCGTGGTCAAAGGCCAGCGTCTCCGCGATGGCGCCGGGATCGACCACCCGGACGCTCATGGCATCGTCCCGCGCGCGCGGCTCACCCCGCGCGCGGGCGACGAAGACCAGGCTCACGGTATGGCCACGCGGGTCGCGAGCCGGGTCCGAATAGCAGCCGAGCAGACAGCGCAGCGTCACGGCCAGGCTTGTCTCCTCCAGCGCCTCGCGCACCGCCGCCTGCTCAACCGTTTCACCGATGTCGACGAAGCCGCCGGGCAGGGCCCAGCCATGCGGCGGGTTTCTGCGCTCGATCAGCACAATGCCGCGGCCCGTGTCCTCGAGTTCGATGATCACGTCGGCGGCGAGCAGCGGCGTTACCGGTGCGGGCATGAGGATTCCTTGATAGTCAACACGGCGTTACGGCCCCAGATTCTATTCGCCCATCATTATGTCCGGATCTCGGGCTGTTAAATCCGCCCCCTTCCTCGAAGCGGTAGTATCCACACATCCGTTCCCGACAACTTCCTGCCCCGGCTGCGCGGGCCGCATGACTTCCCAGCCGCGCGCTTCGGCCGCGCGCGCCAGCCGGGTATCGGGATCCACCGCGACGACCCGCCCCACCGACTTCAGCAAGGGGATGTCGTCCCCGCTGTCGGCATAGGCGACGCAGTGGCGCAGCTCGGTGCGGGCGCCCAACGCAAGCACCAGTGCCAGGGCCAGCTTTTCCACGCCGAGCGGATGGCGCCGCGGCGGCCGCGCCGTGTAGCGCCCGTCACGGCGGTCGGGTTCGGTCGCACAGCATTCCGCCCCGATGTGACGCGCCACCGGGATGGCGATGAAGTCCGGTGCGCCCGTCAGCAGGACGAGGATATCGCCGTCAGCCGCATGCCTGCGCAGGCGCTCGACCACGGCGGGACGCAGGCGTGGCAGGATCTCCCCGACGACGAAGGCGCGTGCCGCCAGCGCGACCTCAGCGACGTCGAGACCGCTCAGGTAGGCCTTGTTCTTGCGACCGGCGGCGCGGCCGAATCTCCAGCCCCAGCGCAGGAAAAAGAGTCCGGCGGCCAGCCACTGCCGCGCGCCGAGTCTCCTCCGGCGTGCCAGATAGCGGATGAAACGCCGCTCGCTGCTCGGAAGTTCGAGCAGGGTGCCGTCGAGGTCGACCAGGACCAGGCGCACGCGCTACCTCGTCACGCGCGCCCTGCGCGGCTGTCCCTCGGCGCGGTAGAATTCGACCACCACCGGCACGCCGCGCACCAGGCACATCGCCACCGCGACGTACACCAGCACCGTGGTGACCGCCTCCACGGCATCCTGCCACGCCTCCCACCAGCCCGGCCACAGTTCCGGGACGGGATGGAATAACAGGATCCAGGCGAAGGCGACCGCCTTCACCGCCCCGTACAGGCCCCGCATCAGCCGGCCCGCCACCAGGAATCGCCCGAGGGGTGAGCGCATCATCTCGAAGGCGCCGACGCCGCGCGCGGCGGCCTGCCCGCGGATCGAATCCACCAGCACCCCGCGCGTGATGAAGAACAGCGCCACCCACAGGGGAACGAGCCCGACATCCGCCAGCACGATCCACAGGGTGCTCTCGACGATGCGGTCGACCGCGATGTCGTATACCGAACCGAAAAGCGTACTCTCGCCGCGCCGCCGGGCGACATATCCGTCCAGTCCATCGAGGGCGATGATCAGGATCAGCAGGACCGGATCAAGCAGAAGCCATGGCGCCGGCGCGAGGTAAATCATGGCCACCAGCAGGAACAACAGCATGAAGCGCAAGGACGTGATCATGTTCGCCATGGGCATATCTCCCAGGGTCGTGGATCATATCGCCTCCGGCCGCACCGCCGAGACACCGCGGCCGCACCCCGGCGGCCGGTTCCGACGCAGGGCCGCCGCTTGTCCGGATTATACGACCGCCCTGCGGGGAAACCTAACCGCGGGACCGCCAGGAACGTACGCCCAGAGGTGCCCTTCCGGATCCCGCACGACCCGCGCGTCGGGACAAGCGCTTGCTTTTATATCGATTCCGGAAATACTATTTGCCGCTCCAGCGCCTTCCGTCGACGGCCCTGCTGTTCGAAGGCATCGTGACGGAGGCGCCAGGAATGACAATCGACTCATCACATTGACAGCATAAGCGTATAACCATGGCCAAAACTCCACTCTGGTGTGGGTACCTGGAAGCCGGCGACAGAAGCAGCGCGGTACTGCGTGACGACCGCCTTGAGACCGGCAATCCGAAGACCATCTATCTCTACAATCTGGCCCGCGACGAGATCCTGCAATACAGCCGCGAACTGGTGGAACCGAAGCTGCGTGAACTGCGCGCCAACGAGTCCGGTCTCGCCGAAGAACTGAAAAACGCCTACGCCAAGGCGCGCCGCATCTTCAAATTCAACCCCGACCGCGTGCTTGCCGCCCCGGTGCGGAAACAGGCGCGCAGCCCGAATGACAGGAAACCGCTCGGCGACGAGGAATCCCACACCCCCGTGGACGCGGATGTTGACAGTCTGGGTGAAGAAGAATGGGCTGACGAGGAAGACGAATAGTCAGGTGCCACCCCCGCGCAGCCGCGTCACGGCCGGAGGGTCGGCGATGACGGCTGTGCGGACCTGGAATCTCCGGGAGGGTGCCGGAACAGCGACCGGCATCACCCAGTTTACGTTTCGCGGCCGTGCCGCTGCTGGTCAGGCGCGCCCGACGTTGGCGTCGTTCTGGGAGTGGTAGTACTCGCTTTCCTCGGCATACTGGCGCACCAGCTTGACCAGCTCTGAGAGGCGCTGCTCGGCCGTGCTGACCGGGGCGCAATCCTCGCAGCGGGGATTGTCGCAGGGTTCGCGCGAATACAGCCAGTACTGGATGGCGCCCGCCAGCAAGCCGTCGGCAATGTCCCAGACATCAGTCTCTTCGTCCTCCTGGGCCAACTGGTTGCCGAGATCGACGGCCCGCCAGGCCGCTTCGTCGAAAGTCGCTTCTTCTTGCTCGTCTGCCACGCTTGGGCACCTCCTGATTCCAGCAACACCGGCTATTCTAGCAGAGGATGGGGGCTCCGTTTCGAATTCACTGTCGCGCAGGATGCGGCGGCGGATTAATGAATCCGCCGCCGCATCCTGCGCTGACGAGCCCCAAACCCGTAACGGCGTGTCCCCGGCAATCGTGCGGGATAGCGGTGGAGCTGTTGCGCCTCGAGTACCGGTGCCCGCCCGCGCCGGACACGTACCGGCTTTGACTCCACTCGCGATCCGGGGTTAGATAAACCCATGCCCGGCATCCTGTTCGACATGGACGGCGTACTTTACGAAGACGACAGCGCCATCGCTGGTGCGGCCGACGCCGTCGCCTGGTGCCGGGCGCAGGGCATTCCGCACCTCTTCCTCACCAACACCACATCGCGGCCACGCCGCGCCCTGGTGCCGAAGCTCGCGCGCATGGGCATCGCGGCAAAACCCGAGGACATACTCGCCCCGCCGTTCGCCGCCGCCCTCTGGCTGAAGGAGCATGCATCTGGACCCAGCGCGCTGTTCGTCCCGGACGCCACGCGCGAGGAGTTCGACGGCCTGCCCCTGGTCGATCCCGAGTACGCCGATCACCCGGCCGCGGTCGTGATTGGCGACCTCGGCCACCACTGGTCCTTCGATCGCATAAACCAGGCCTTCCGCCTGCTGATGACGGAGCCGCGGCCGCGTCTCGTCACCCTCGGGCTCACGCGCTACTGGCGGGCGCCGGACGGGCTGCGCCTGGATACCGGACCCATCGCGAAGGCGCTGGAATACGCCGCCGGCGTCGAGGCCGTGGTGGCGGGAAAACCGGCGGCGCCTTTCTTCAACACCGCGCTCACCCTGCTCGGCACCACCGCCGCGGACACCTGGATGGTCGGCGACGACATCCGCACCGACATCGAGGCCGCGCAGCGCGCAGGCCTGCGCACGCTGCTGGTCCGGAGCGGAAAATTCCGCCCGCAGGACATGGAACTCGGCATCACACCCGACGCCGTACTCCCGTCCGTCGCCGCCCTGCCCGCCTGGTGGCGGGAGCGCGCATGACGGGGCCGGATCGTCATCACCGGGGAACGCGCCGCCGGAGACGGACGTCTAACTCCGTCCCCGAATAAACCGATGAACCCGGATCCCGCCGCCCAATCGCTCCTCGACTACTGGTTCTCCGAACCCGCCCGAGTCCACTGGTTCCGCGCCTCGGAGGATTTCGACCGCGACCTTGCACAGCGCTTCGGCTCCCTGCACCGCCGCGCCACGAACGGCGATCTCGACGCCTGGAGTGACACCCCCGCAGGGGTGCTCGCCCTGGTCATCCTGCTCGACCAGTGCTCGCGCAACTTCAATCGCGGATACAGGGATGCCTACGCGAACGATGCGCATGCGTGCCGCGATCGCGCGCGGATTCGACCAGGCGCTGGACGACTGGATGCGCGCGTTCCTGTACATGCCCTTCATGCACAGCGAAGCCTTGCAGGACCAGGACGAGTCCTTGCGCCTGTTCACCGCGGCAGGCCTCGACAACGCGCGCTACGCCCTGCACCACCGCGAGATCATCCGGCACTTCGGGCGGTTTCCGCATCGAAACCAGGCGCTGGGGCGGGAAAACACCGGGGAGGAATCCGCCTATCTGGCGACTGAAGAGGCATTCCGCGGCTGAATGCTGCGGGAACGCGCGCATCAGGTCATGAGGATGGCGGTGACTGGTGCGCAGGGAGAGACTCGAACTCTCACGGGTTGCCCCACTGGTACCTAAAACCAGCGCGTCTGCCGTTTCGCCACCTGCGCGTGCGCCGCCATCCGCCGCATACGACCTATGCGGCCGCCTATGGTACCACGAAGTCTTCCCGGTCTTGCGGGTGGATGATGGCGATCACTCGGTTTCTGCCGCCAGCATCTGCTGCGCGCGCCGACCCTCGCGCCCCGCCGGGTCGAGCTGCTGCGCGCGTTTCAGCAGCGAAGCGGAATCGTCGGGCCGCTCGTTCATCTGCGCGATCGCGGCCGCCGACACCAGGACCGAGGCGCGGAAGCCGGGCGACATGAAGTCGAGGCGGGGATCCTGCCGCAGTTCCGTGAGCAGGCGCTCGCCTTCCTGCAGCCGGTTGTAGAAGCTCGGGATGTGGAGGAAGGCATTGGCGACGACGAGCTTGGTCTCCAGGATGGCGGAAGCTGTGACGCCCGCGCCGTCGTCCGCCGTCAGGCGGGCCAGCATGGCCAGCGCCGCGTCGAGGTCGCGCACCCCCTGGCCGGTGTTGGTGCGCTTGGCCGTCACGTTGCTGCCGTCCCTGCCGAGCAGCGCCGCGCAGGCGCCGATGTAGGCCTGGACGAGCGGATTGTCCGGCTGCCCCGCCTTCAGCCCCCTGAATTGCCGCAGCGCCTCCCGCACCGCGCGTTTATCGCCGTCGACACCCTGGTAAAAGAGCGCGCGCGCCGCCACGATCCCGGGATCTGTAACGTCCGCCCGCACCCCCACGGCCGGCAGCGACAGCAACAACACTCCCAGCAGCACACTCAATCGAAGCACATACGCGGATCCCGTCATGGTCTCCCTCTCCCAGGCTGTACATCGATGAACTGGCCCATCTTAATCCATACCCCGCCGATGCTCCTAGCAGTTGTCGACAATATCCCCAGATCATATCCGGGCGGCCGCAGGGAAAGGCCATCTGCGGCCTCGCAACAGCTCGCCGACGCGCGGGACGGGCCGCATGCCTGTACGCGGCCCGACACGAAACTGCAATAATCACCGCATGACCACCCGGCTGATCGCCTGCAACAAACCCTATGATGTGCTATGCCAGTTCAGCGATACCGGCGGCGCGCGGCGGACACTGGCCGACTGCCTGCGCGCCCCGGGGTTCCGTCCCGCGGGACGCCTTGACCGCGACAGCGAGGGCCTGGTCCTGCTGACGGATGATGGAAAGCTGCAGCAGCGCATCGCGCATCCGCGCTTCAAGCTGTGGAAGACCTACTGGGTACAGGTGGAAGGCGTCCCGGACGACGCCGCCCTGCGCCGGCTCGCGGCAGGCGTCGAGTTGAACGACGGACTGACGCAGCCGGCCCGGGCGGAACGCATGACAGAACCTGCCGGCCTGTGGCCGCGCGACCCGCCCATCCGCCACCGCGCCGCCATACCGACCGCCTGGATCCGGCTGTCCATCCGCGAAGGGCGCAACCGCCAGGTACGGCGCATGACGGCCGCGGTCGGCCATCCGACCCTGCGCCTGATCCGCTGCTCGATCGGCGGCATCACTTTGGACGGCCTCGCGCCCGGCGAGTGGCGTTACGAGGATCCGGCGCGACTAAACACGGGAGAGCAAGAAACCCAGGCATGGTTCAGGCTGTAATGCTGCGAAATCAGGCATTCCCGGATCCCCTGCGATGTATCTCAGTTGTTCTGATATTTTACTCAGCACTCACCCCTGAGTCCTCCGTCTTTTCTTACAGCCAGTCGTTCAGCATGATGCCAAGGCCGAGGCGCGTGACCGAGCGGTCGTAGTCGATCAGGCTCTCGCCGTAGCCGCTGAATACCTGCACATAACCCTTGATCCTGTCCTTGAGCGGAAAGCTCCAGTCGAGCTGCACCGCGCCGTGGTTGTCGCCGAACCGCAGATTGTTGCGGAGCAGCAGGCTGTAGACACTGCGCTCGTTCTCGTAGGATAGTCCCAGGTCGCCGTAACCGAGGTAGTCGTCGATATCAGGGTTGTCGTCGTCCTTATCCGACTCCGGGATGCGGTACCATGGCCGGAAGCTGATCGCGAGGTTGCGCCGCTCGAGGATGAAATTCGCGTATAGGCGGTTCCAGCTGCGCGAGGTCCCCTCAGTACTTCCGTTCGACTGATGCACGAAACCGAAGACCAACATTCGGTTGCGCATGCCGAGCACGTCGAAGTCGGTATAGTAGGTGAGTATGGCCTCGGGCTCGTGGTTGCTCTCGCGAAACGGCGAGGAGATCGCATCATTGTAGGACTGCCACCAGGCCTGTTGCGTGTAGGCGAGCGAGAGATGGCCATTGTCGCCGAAGAGGTGGCGCCACACGGTAAACTTCAGGCTGACCTGAAACTTCATCTCGATGTGGTCGAGATCACCGCCATCCTCACCTACCGCCTCACCGTTGGGGCGGCTGTTGTAGGCGATCGGCAGCAAGTAGGTCGGCTTGTGCGCGGTCAGCACGAAAGGGTTGTCCTGCGACATCTGCTCGAGTTCGATGCGCTTGTCGAGCGGCGACTGGTACACCCGCTGCGGCGTGTTCTCCGGGGAGTCCGGCGCCGGGGTCTCCGCCGGGTCCTGCCCGCGCGCCTCCGCCGCGCCGACCGCGAGCATCGCCGCGAGAAGCAGGCTCCACCACCCCCGGGCCCGGGCCGGATCACGCCACGGCCGCGGATTCGCCGCCGCATTCCTCATGACAGTATCAGGGCGACGCCGGCTATCATCAGCAGACTCGCGAGCAGGTGGCGCAGGCCGGGTCGTTCACCGAACAGGATCATGGCGAACAGGATAGCGAAAACGAGGCTGCTGCGCTTGACCGAAAGAAAATAGGCCACCTCGATTCCCGCGATGGCGATGAAGTGAGTCACCACCATGGCGGCCATCAGGACGCCGACCAGGACAAGGGGCAGCGGCCGCTCAACCAGGACACGCAGGCTGTGCGGCCGGAACAGCGCGGTCGCCGCCAGCACCGCGCCGCAGAGCAGGACGAAGTAGAACGCGCCGAAGCTCTCGGGCGTGGTGTACAGCATCATCTGCTTGCTGAGCGCCGAGGTCACGCTGTAGACCAGGGCCACGGTCAGCATCAGGCGCGACCCGCGCTCGTGGGCGATCGCGCGCAACGGTACGAACCAGCCGCGCAGCGGCGTCGCGGGATGATTGAGGTTGAGCAGCCAGGCGCCCAGCACCACTGACAGGATGCCGGCGAAGCCGCGCGCGCTGATGGTCTCACCCAGCATCAGGTAACCGGTAAGCACGTTGAACACCGGTGTGAAGGCGAGATATGGCAGGGTGAGGTAAAGCGGGCTGTCGCGGATGGCGAGCATGTAGAGCCACATCGCGAACAGTTCGAGCGGTACCAGGACGAGCATGCCGCTCCAGAACTCCGGCGGCACCGCCGGGATCGGCCGGGCCAGCGCGAGCGGCAGCAGGATCAGGCCCGGCACGGCGATCCGGACCAGCACCATCTCCCAGCCCTGGTAATCCTGGAAATAGCGCTTGGTCAGGGCGTCCGCCGCGCCCAGGGTCACGGCGCTGATCATGGCAAGGGGAAACCAGTGCATCATGGAATCGCGCGCCCATCGAGTCTGCGCGGGTGGCGGGCCGTTCGCAGCAGGATTCGCGTGACGGGTATGCCGGGCAATGGATTATCTATCGGACCTGTCCGGCCCGGGAAACCGCGGGGACGATTGCCTTTCATCTCTGCTGCCAATACCATCGTGTCGACGCATCCGGCGTCAGGCCGGAGGACGGCGCGCCACAGCCGGTCAAATATAGTGAATCGTACGCGCGCGCCCGCGACGCGGCCGGCGCCATCGACATGCTAACATTCATCCAGTCACATCCCGTCATGTCCATATGGGCCTCGGGCGCATTGTTCGCGGCGCTGCACAGCACCCTGGCCACCTCCCCGGCGAAGGCAGGCCTGCGCGCCCTCGGCGTCCCACCCCGCGCTTACCGCCTGATGTACGTCGCGCTGGCGCTCGCCACGACCGCGCTGTGGCTGGGCTTCGTGCGTGGCCTGCCGGATACCCCTCTGTACCGCATGGAAGGAGCGCCGCGTCTGGCCCTGCACGCCGTGCAGGCGATCGGAGCGATGTTGTTCTGGCTCGCGCTGCGGCCCATCGATGTCGCGGCGTTCCTCGGCATCAGGGCCTTCAGGGACGGCATCGAGCCCTTCCGCGAGGACGGGATTTATCGGCACCTGCGCCACCCGATGTACGCCGCGGCAATGCTCGTCATGTTCGCCCATCCGGAGCAGGGCGTAAACTCGCTCAACCTGTTCGCCTGCATCGCACTCTATTTCGTGCTCGGTTCGCGCCTGGAGGAGCGGCGCATGCTGGCGCAGCATCCGGAATACGCCGGTTATCGCCGGCGTGTGCCGGCATTCCTCCCCCGCGTGCCCTGGCCCGGCCCGCAGCGGCCCCGCAACGGCCGGAAGGATCCGCGATGATACGCACGACAACCGATGAACTGATCGGGCGCTACCCGGCACTGCTGCTCGACGCCTATGGCGTACTGGTGGGAACCGAGGGCGCGCTGCCTGGCGCGCGCGAACTGATCGCGCGCCTCAACGCCGCCCGCAAACCCTATTACATCCTGACCAACGACGCCTCCAAGCTGCCTGAGAGTGCCAGCCGGCGCTACCGCGGCTTCGGGCTTGAGATCGAACCCGGGCGCATCATCTCCGCCGGCACGCTGCTGCCGGCCTGCTTCGCCGGGCGCGGCCTCATCGGCTCCCGCTGCGCGGTCCTCGGGACGCAGGACAGCATCCGCTTCGTCGAACGCGCCGGGGGATTGACCGTGTCCATTGGGGAGGATTTCGATACCCTGGTGGTGTGCGACGAGAACGGCTTCCCGTTCCTCGAAGGCATCGACCGTACCCTGTCCGCGCTCTACACCCGCCTCGACCGCGGCGCGGACGTCCACCTGATCCTGCCCAATCCCGACCTGGTCTTTCTCAAATCACCCGGCGATTACGGCATCGCCGCCGGCACCATGGCCCGGATGTTCGAGGCGGCGCTTGATCTGCGCTACCCGGGACGCGCGGGCCTTCGCTTCGTGCGGCTCGGCAAACCGAACGCGGCCATCTTCGCCGAGGCGGCGCGGCGCGTCTGCACGCGCGACATGGTCATGATCGGCGACCAGCTCGCCACCGACATCCGCGGCGCGCGCGAGTTCGGTCTCGACGCGGCGCTGGTCGCGGGGGGAGTCTCGGCCGCGATCCCGGAGGATCACCCCGCGCACCTGCGCCCCACCTGGTTGCTCGACAGACTATAAGCGCCACAGGGGACGGACTTGAGTCCGCCCCCTGTATACCTGTTCAGAAATACGCCCTGGCCACGGCGTCGTTGACGTCGATCAGGCCGAGCTGGAGTTCGTCGATGAAGCGGTGCAGCTCGTCCTGGCGCAGCAGGTCAGGCTTGGCGGCGCGTACCCTGTCCTGCAGTTCATGCAGCGCGGCAAGCGGCGCGGCGGGGCGCGGCAGCTGGCGCAGGCAGGACTCGGCCTCGGAAACGGCGTGATAGAACGAGCGCGGGAAGCAGCGTTCCTGCAGCAGGAAGCGCAGTACGTCGGGGCGGCGCACGCGCACCTGCATGGTACGGCGGTACATCTGGTAGGCGGTGAGCGACTTCAGCACGCTCATCCACTGGATGTTCTCGAACGGCGTCAGGTCCTCGTGCAGCTCCGGCAGCAGCGTCATCGAGCGCACGTCGATGATGCGCGTGGTCATGTCGGCGCGCTCCAGATTGCGCCCCAGGCGCAGGAAATCGTAGCCCTCGTCGTGCATCATCGCACCGGACAGTATGCCGGTGATGGTCTGCACGCCGCGAATGATGCTGTTCAGGAAATCGTAGCGCGAGCGTTGCACCAGCGCGAACCCGGACTGCTCCTTGGCGGCCAGGTAAAGCTGGTTGACCTGCTCCCACACCTCGCGCGGGATGAAGTCACGCGTGGTGCGCGCGTTCTCGCGCGCCGCGTAGAGCGCGCTGAGCAGCGAGCCCGGATTGTTGGGGCTGGCAACGAGGAAGCGCACCACGCTGCGCTCGTCCGCCTCCTGGTGCTGGGCGAAGAACAGCGGCCGGCTGCCGGTGATGTCGATGATCGGCTCCCAGCCCGGGCGGATATGCCGCGGCAGGTCGAGCAGCAGATGGGTATTGACGTTGACCAGGCGCGCGGTGTTCTCGGCGCGCTCGATGTAGCGCGCCATCCAGTAGAGATTGTTCGCCACCCGCGACAGCATGCTCAGGCCTCCGCGTCCACGATCCAGGTGTCCTTGCTGCCGCCGCCCTGGGAGGAATTCACCACGCTCGAGCCCTTGCGCAGCGCAACGCGCGTCAGCCCGCCGGTCGTCACGTAGGTCTGCTCCCCGGACAGGATGAACGGGCGCAGGTCGACGTGGCGCGGCTCGACGCGGTTGCCGACCAAGGTCGGCGTCGTCGACAGGGTCAGGTGCGGCTGGGCGATGTAATTGCGCGGGTCGCGCCGGATCAGGCGCGCGAAGCGTTCACGCTCCTCCGCGGTCGACTGCGGCCCGATCAGCATGCCGTAGCCGCCGGACTCGTTGGCAGGCTTGACGACGAGATGCTCCAGGTTGGCGATGACGTGGTCGCGCTCGGCGCGGTTCACGCAGCGGTAGGTCGGCACGTTCGGCAGCAGCGGCTCCTCCGCCAGGTAATAGCGGATGAGGTCGGGCACGTAGCTGTAGATCACCTTGTCGTCGGCGACGCCGGCGCCGGGCGCGTTGGCGAGCGCGACCTTACCGCCCTTCCACGCGCGCATCAGGCCCGGCACGCCGAGCAGCGAATCGGACTGGAACACCTCGGGGTCGAGGAACAGGTCGTCGATGCGGCGGTAGATCACGTCGACGCGCGCGGGCCCGGCGACGGTGCGCATGTACACGCAATCGTCGTCACCGACCACCAGGTCGCCGCCCTCCACCAGCTCCGCGCCCATCTGCTGCGCAAGATAGGAATGCTCGAAGTAGGCCGAGTTGAATACTCCCGGCGTCAGCACCACCACCTCCGGGCGCGGACCCGGCCGCGGCGACAGCGAGGCGAGCATGTCGTACAGCTGCGAGGGATAGTCATCGACCGGCTGGATGCTGTGGCTCTGAAACAGCTCCGGAAACACGCGTTTCATCACCGCGCGGTTTTCCAGCATGTAGGACACGCCGGAGGGCACGCGCAGGTTGTCCTCCAGCACATACACCGTGCCATCGCTGTCGCGCACGAGGTCGGAGCCGCAGATGTGCGCCCACACGCCGCGCGGCGGGTCGATGCCGACGCACTGCGGGCGGAAGTTCTTCGAGTCCGCGATCAGTTCGGCCGGGACGATCCTGTCCTTCAGCGCGCGCTGTCCGTGATAGACATCGTCGATGAACAGGTTGAGCGCGCGCACGCGCTGGCGCAGGCCGGCCTCGATGCGGCGCCACTCGTCGTGGGCGATGATGCGCGGAATGATGTCGAACGGCCACGCGCGGTCGATGGAGCCTTCCGCCTCGGTGTACACCCGGAAGGTTATGCCCATGACGCGGATGGCGAGTTCCGCAGCGGCCTTGTACTCCGCGATCTCCTCGTCCCTGAGCGCGCTCAGGTACTGGCACAGCTCGCGGGCGGCGGGCCGTGACCGGCCGGTCGCGCGTATCAGTTCGTCATGGATGCCCTTGACTTTATAACTGCCCCAGCGGATCGCCATAGTGCGTAGCGCGGTATTTCCCCGTCGTTTTTCGTGCTAATGTCTCTACCATACAGCACGGGAAACGGACCCTGCAAACGGGATCCCGCTCTGCCCGCGCCGCCGCACTATGCAGGTGCGAAAACGAAGCGCAATGTTCCAAATCGATACAGGAAAACCTTCATGACCTACTGCCTCGCGATCAAGGTCGACCGCGGCCTGGTGCTGGCCTCGGACTCGCGCACCAGCGCCGGCGTCGACTACGTAACAACCTACGGCAAAATGCATTCCTTCATCTGGCCCGGCGACCGCATGATCATCATGCTCACGGCCGGCAACCTCGCCACCACGCAGGCGGTGATCAACAACATCCAGCGCCACCTGGAGGATCCTGCAGCGGGATTCGACCTGCGCCGCGCCCGCCACATGTTCGAGATCGCGCACTACGTCGGCACGCTGAACCAGACCGAGCAGCGCCAGCACGCGGACGTAATGAAGCACGCGAACATCAGCATCGAGGCGAGCTTCATCGTCGGCGGACAGATCGCCGGACGGCCGCCGGAGCTGTTCCTCATCTATCCGCAGGGAAACTACATCAGCGCCTCCCCGGAGACGCCGTTCCTGCAGATCGGGGAGAACAAGTACGGCAAGCCGATCCTCGATCGCGTGATCGAGGCGGGCACGACGCTGGAGGACGCCGCGCGCTGCGCGCTGGTGTCGCTCGACTCGACCATGCGCAGTAACCTGTCGGTCGGGCCGCCGCTCGAGGTGGCGATCTACGACGGTGACTCGCTGGAGCTGCCGCGCCGGCTGAAGCTCACCCTCGCCTCGCCGTTATACCAGGAACTGCAGGCGCGCTGGAACGAGGGCCTGCACAACGCCTTCCGCAACCTGCCGCGCTTCGAGTGGGAGTGAACGCAGCAAGCCAGATTCGGGGGCAGATTTATAAATCTGTCCCCGCGTCCGCCTGACCCCCAGGTTGAGATGAAGGGGACGGATTGGAAATCCGTCCCCGACTTTCGGCGCGTATCACCGCGTGGACGAAGCGCAGCTTGTCGAGAGCATGGCCCGTGACGGCGAAGGGATAGGCGTCGGGCAGGCCCATGCTGCGGTTGAGCGCGTTGAGCGCCACGCTGAGGCGCGCCCAGTCCTCCATCAGCGCGTCGAAAGAATCCGCCGCGCCATAACCCGAGGCCGCCTGTGCGCACGCGGCCTCCACGGTGGCAAGGGAACGCCCGCCGATGCTTGAATCGAAGTCGTGCGCGGTCTCCAGGGTGTCGACCATGTGCAGGTAGTGGGCCCAGGTCTCGGCCCAGTCCTCCCACGGATGCATGCTGGCATAGGCGCTGATCCAGGATTGCTGCCAGTCCGGCGGCGCCCCGCCGGCGTAATACCGGTGCATGGCCTGCTCGTAATCCGTGCGTTCGTCGCCGAACAGCGCACGAAAACCGTCCAGGCGCGCCGCACCGGCCACCAGGCGGTCCCAGTAATAATGCCCGCTCTCGTGGCGGAAGTGGCCGAGCAGCGTGCGGTAGCGTTCGTTCATCTGCACGCGGATGCGCTCGCGCACGCTGTCCTCCGCCTCCATGATGTTGATGGTGATGACCCCGGTGCGATGCCCGGTCATCACGCGGTGGCGCGGCGCGGCCTCGTTGACGAACTCGTCCGTTGCCCCCTGCGGGTCGGCCAGGAACTCAAACGCCAGTCCGCCCGCGGGATCCTCGTGGCGCCCGGTGACAGGCAGGCCCAGTTCGTACAGGGTATACAGCAGGCGGCGCTTGGCGCCCTCGATGCGGTACCACAGCGGGAGATTCTGGGGATCGCCGAGGTCGGGGATGACGCGGTTCAGGCGGCAGGAGGCGCAGTAATCATGCGGATCCTCCGCCGGCACCAGCCAGTTGCAGGCGTTGTATTCATACTGGTTCCGGCAGGGACGGTAGAAGCGGCCGTTGGAAAGCGCGCGCCGTGTGCCGTTCGTCGCCGGCTCCAGCACGCTCAGCCGCAACGCGTCCGGTAGGAACCCGACGTCGCGCCCGCAGTTGAAACACAGGGTGTTCTCGAAATGCAGGACGTTGCCACATTCACACGGAAAGGTTTTCACCGCCCATCATCCTGTCACGCGCCCGGAAATACGCGTTTCACTATAACAGCATCGCGCAGCCCTGTCCCTGACTGTGGCCCGCCGGGAGCTGGAGACATATATTATTCATGTACCCCCGTCAGTTGGCGATGAAACCGGAAATCGGGGACAGATTTATTTTTTGGACAACATATCCTCACCGACAAGAAAGGGGTTGTGGAAAAAATAAATCTGTCCCCGATTCACACGGATCCACCCGGGCACTACAGGATCGCGCCGCGCTCCTCCAGTGAGTATTTGCTGAGATGGGAGATGATGTAGTCGTAGGCCTCGTCAATCGAGTCGGTGCGGAACATCAGGTCCACGTCCTCCGGGCTGATGGTACCGTGGCGGATGAGCGCGTCGAAGTCGATCACTTCGCGCCAGAATTTCGTCCCGAACAGCACCACCGGCAGGTGCTTGCGCATCTTGCGCGTCTGCAGCAGCGTGAGCAGCTCGAACAGCTCGTCCAGCGTGCCGAAACCGCCCGGGAAGACCAGCACCGCCTTGGCGAGGTAGGCGAACCAGAACTTGCGCATGAAGAAATAGTGAAAATGGAACGAGAGCTCGCGCGTGACGTACTGGTTGTCGAACTCCTCCACCGGAATCGAGATGGTAAGTCCGATGTTCATGCCCTTGGCCTCGGAGGCGCCGCGGTTGGCCGCCTCCATGATGCCCGGTCCGCCGCCGGTGCACACCACGAAGCGGCGCTCCTCGTCCTCCAGCCCCTTGGACCATTCGGTGAAACGGCGCGCGAGCTCGCGGGCAGCCTCGTAGTAGGCCGACATATCGAGGTCGCGACGTGCGGCGGCGGTGTCACCGCCCTCCGCCTGGGCGCGGGCGAGCTGCTGCTCGGCGTCCTCGCGCGACTTCAGGCGGGCAGAGCCGAGAAAGACGATGGTGTCGTCCACCGCATAGTGGGCAAAGCGGCTCTCCGGCTCCAGGTATTCCGACAGGATGCGCAGCGAACGCGCGCTGCGGCTGCCGAGAAACGATGGGTTCAGATAGGCCTCGGACAGGTGTTTCGATCGCTTGGTCAAGCTGCGTTTCTCCCTGGTATATCGCTGCAGTTCAGTTGTCCGCGGCGGACGCACCTGCGCCGGCACCGCCTTCGATAATCTCGACGCCGTTTCCGTCAGGGTCGCGACAGAACAGCGCGGCGCGTCCGGATCGGCTGCGGGTAAAGGCGCAGCCGGTGTGGCGCAATCGTTCGGCGCAGGTGTCCAGATCGTCCACGATCAGGGCCACATGGCGGTCACGTCCGACGTGGCGTGGCCGGCCCTCGGCCGGATCCGGATTCGGCACTTCGAGCAGATGGATCTGGCGTGCCCCCACCGCGAGCCAGGCGCCGGGATAGCCGAGGTCCGGCCGCGCCACCACCTCGAGTCCGAGCAGATCGCGATAGAATGCAAGCGCACGCGCCGTGTCGGCTACGACTATGCTCACATGGTGAAGATCGCTAATCAGCATTCCCGCTGCCGCCCGCGTCCCGCTCGCTGGACGGGCATGATAACACACTCCCCCGCGGCGCCGTCGCGGCGAGTCTTCGCAATCGCCGGCCCGGCTCGTAGAATCTGTTGGTATGCGGCGGCAAATCGCCTATGCTGTGCGGCGCGGCCGCCGCGCTCCGACCAGCCCGCACGGGGGATGTCGATCTGAAACAGACACAGAGCTATCGCGTCACCGCGTTCTACGAACGCCCGGAACTGGAACGCAATGCCGTGGTGAAGGCGGAATCCGCCGAACAGGCGATGGTGAAGGCCGTGCTCGAACGCAAGGTACCGGTGGGATTCGGGCGTGACGAGTACGGCTGGATCCAGCCGGTGTACTGGAAGGCTGAAATGGGCGGCCCGCGGCGCTGGCCGCGCATCGTCGGCAAGGACCGGCTTGCCTGGGGCGACGAAGACGCGCCGCAGAGCCTGCGTTTCGCCGTGGAAGAGGATTGAGGCGGCGGACTGCCGCAGTCCCGCAGCGCAAGTTCAACAGGGTGACCGCATGCAACCGGTGACGGCAACGACAAGGGATATCGCACAGGCCTTCGTGCCGCGCGGGACCGTCCGCGAGGTCCTTCCGCACGGATCGGGCCTCATCAACGACACCTATCTCGTCACCACGGACGACCCGGCGCGCCCGCGGCTCATCCTGCAACGCCTCAACCGGCGCGCATTTCCGGAGCCGGCGCTGATCCTTGAGAACCTGCGCATTCTGCTCGCACATATCGAGGCGCGGCAGCGGCGCGAGGCGCGCGCGCGCGACCTGCGCTTTCCCGAACTGTATGCGTCGCGCGACGGGCGCGACCTCGTGCTCGATGCGGAGGGAGCACCGTGGCGCGCGCTCAGCTACCTGGAACACACCTGCAGCCTCGACAGGCCTGACGGTCTGCCACGTGCGGAGGAAACCGGTTTCGCACTGGGAAGGTTTCACGATCTGGTGGGCGACCTGGACACCGCCCGCCTGCACGACACGCGGCCGGATTTCCACAACACACCACGCCATCTCGAACGCTTCGACCGGGCCTTCGCCGCCGGCGGGCCGCGTCCGGAATCTGAGGATATGGGTTTCTGTCTGTCCTTCATCGGCGCGCGCCGCCGCCATGCCGGCGAACTCGAGGCGGCCAGGCTCAGGGGCGCGGTGCCGGCCCGCGTGATCCACGGCGACCCCAAGCTCAACAATTTCCTGTTCGACGAAACCAGTGGCAAGGCGGTGAGTCTGATCGACCTCGACACGGTCAAACCGGGGCTGCTGCATCACGACATCGCGGACTGCGTGCGCTCCTGCTGCAACCGGGCGGGCGAGTCGCCGCAGGCGCACGAAACCGTGCGCTTCGATCTCGACATCTGCCGCGCCCTGCTGCGGCAATATTTCACCGCCCTCGATGACCGCTCCGCCCTGGGCGACGTCGACCTGCTCTACGCTGCGATACGCCTCATCCCGTTCGAGCTCGGCGTGCGCTTCCTCACCGACTATCTGGAAGGCAGCAAATACTTCCGCATCGAATATCCGGAACAGAATCTGGTGCGTGCGACGACGCAGCTGCGCCTGTCGGCCGAGATCGAGCTGTTCGAAAAAGAGATCAAGGGGATGATACAAGAGCTCGTGAGGCGTGAGGCGTGAGGCGTGAGGCGTGAGGCGTGAGGCGTGAGGCGTGAGGCGTGAGGCGTGAGGCGTGAGGCAGAAAAGCGTGCCGGTCTAACTTTTCCTGTCCAGCATTTTGTGGAGTAAATTCCTGGTCCGTTTTTCTCCTCACTCCTAACGCCTCACGCCTCACCTAATCTCGAGACACACCGGGGACGCAGCACCCTGCTCCGCCGTCATGGACAAGGCGGGCGCCACAATATCGATGCGACCGTCGGCCACCGCCCGCCGCAGCGCACCGGCGTACGCATCCCCATCAAGCGGGGATGCCGCAGGAGCATAGGACTCGTGCTCAACGCCGGGCCATTGTGCTAACGCGCGCGCGACCACACCCGCGCTGCGGCCGTGGCTGACAACGCGCAGGGGCGGCGCCCCGCCGGCGGTATCCGGCATGGCCCGCGCGAGCAGATGATCCAGGCGTCGCGCATATGCGCCCGCGGGATCGACCGGCAGGAAGGGGTCCTGGGCGAAATAGACGTACAACAGCGGGCCCCGCTCGCGCGCGATGCCCGCCGCGACCCCCCGTCCGCCCTCCCACGAGCGCATGGCGTCATTGGTCACCAGCAACCCAAGCACGGCGAGGCGGGCTGCGGCGGCGTCGAGATCGTCCAGCGCGGTCGTCGTTCCGTCGCGTTCGACCTCCCACACACCGCCGTCGCGCGCGTAGTCGGGCCACAGGATTCCGCGTCCCGCGGCGAGCGCATTGACCTCTCCGCGCAGGTCGCCCGGCCCGGTCATCTGCGCGCGCAGGGGCGGTTCCAGCGCATGCCGCAACTGTGCGAGGGCGTACAGCTGCGGCAGCGCCGCCGGCGTGAATGTGCGGCCCGGATCGGCCGGATCGGCGGCAAGCACCGGCCAGCCGAGGCCGAGGATGTGCATGCGGCGGAAGCGCGCCGAGGCGAGTGCCGCGGGATTGAGCGCCTGCCCGCCCCGGCATTCACCCGCGGTCATGAACTGCACGCTCCAGGGCGCGTAGCGGAACAGGTCCCAGAAATACTCGTAGGTCTGCGCCTCGAAGCTGCCGACATCAAACAGTGCCTCGAACCAGCCCTCGCGCTCCGGCAGGTAGTCCCGCCCCTCGACGAGCATCTGGTTGGTGAGTCCGTCCCTGCCGTAGAACCACGCCTGCCAGCGCTTGCCCCCGGACTCGATGAACTCCGGCCTCCCGGCCCGCTGCCAGAGTTCCTGCGTGAGGAAACGGCAGAAAAAATCCATTTCTGCGGACGGGTTCGCGCGCGCGCATGGCACGGCGGGCACCGGCGAGCCCGGCGGCGGATAGGCGGGTGCGCCGCCTGCTGCCGCAGGGGACTGCAGCGCCCATACGGCGCACAGGGTGGCGGCCGCGCGCAGCGCGCGCCGCGTCATTGCATTCGCACGATTCATCACTCCTGCTCCACTACCGCGCTCCGGATCACGCGCCGGCCTTTTTCGCCTCGGGCCGCCCCTGCGACTTGATGTCGGATTCGAACAGCGCCTCCAGCTCACGCGCCGCCGCCTTCACGCTCTGGATCATCATCTTCTCGTCCTGATGGATTGCGTGCTGCTTGATCAGGGCCTCCTCGTCATATTCGCGGAAGGTGTTGATGGTCAGCCGCGACTGCGCCTCGGAGAATCCGAGCCGGCACAGCGTGCGGCGCGTGAGCTCCAGGCTGGAGAAATAGGCCTCGCGGACCAGCACCTGGATGCCGAGGTCCATCAGCAGGTGCGCGTGGTGGCGGTTGCGCACACGCGCGAGGATTTCCAGGTTGGGGAAATGCTGGCGCACGGTGCGCGCAGTCTTCACCGAGGCCTCGATGTCGTCGATGGCGAGCACCAGCAGCCTGGCCTTGTCGGCGTGGGCCGCGCGCAACAGGTCGAGGCGCGAGGCGTCGCCATAGTAGAGCTTGCCGCCGAACTTGCGCACGAAATCCACCTGTGTCTGGCTGATCTCGAGCGCGGTGAAGGGAATCTGGCTCATGCGCAGGATGCGTCCGACCACCTGGCCGACGCGGCCGAAGCCGGCGATGATCACGGGCGGGGCCTCGTCCTCGTTGATCGTATCGAACTCCGGTGGCGCCTCGCCCTCCAGCCAGCGCCGCAGCACGCGCTCGTTGAACAGGTAGAGCAGCGGCGTGGCCGCCATGGACAGAGTCACCGCGACGATGAGCAGGTCGACCAGGCCGCGGTCGAGCACCTGGTGTTCGACCGCCACGCTGAACAGTACGAAGGCGAATTCGCCGCCCTGCGGCAGGACGATGGCAAGGTTGCGCGCATGAGGGCCGTCGATACGGAACAGGCGCGCCACGCCGTACAGCACCAGCGCCTTGACCAGCAGCAGCCCGCACACCAGCGCAGCGATGACGAGCGGACGCTCGCTGATCACGTCGATATTGACCGACATCCCGACCGCGATGAAGAACAGGCCGAGCAGCAGACCCTTGAACGGCTGGATGTTCGCCTCCAGCTCGTGGCGGTATTCGGAATCGGCGAGCAGCACGCCGGCCAGAAAGGCGCCGAGGGCCATGGAAAATCCCGCCGCCTCCATCAGCACCGCCGCGCCGATCACCACCAGCAGCGCGGCGGCGGCGAAGATCTCGGGGCCACCCGCAGACGCCACCACGCGGAACACCGGGCGCAGCAGGTAGCGCCCGACGGCGACCAGGATCACGAACGCCGCCAGCGCGACCAGCACGCCGCTCGGCGTGATCGTGCCGTGGCCGCCGACCGGCGGTCCGAGCAGCGGGATCAGCGCCAGCATCGGCACCACGGCCAGGTCCTGGAACAGCAGCACGGAAAAGGCGGCCCGGCCGGAAATGGTGGTCAGCTGTTTCTTTTCCGCCAGCAACTGCACGACAAAAGCGGTCGACGACAGCGACAGGCCCAGTCCGGCGACCAGCGCCGCCGCCGGCGCTAGATCGAGGAACCACCAGCCCGCCGCGGCCAGCACCGCACCGGTGACCGCCACCTGCGCGGTACCCAGGCCGAAGATCGAGCGGCGCAGCACCCACAGGCGGCTCGGTTGCAGCTCGAGGCCGATGAGAAACAGCAGCAGGACCACGCCCAGCTCCGCGAAATGAAAGATGTTGTCGACATCGGTCACCAGCCCGAGGACCCAGGGACCGATCGCGATGCCCGCGACCAGGTAACCGAGGATGGAACCGAAACCGAGGCGGTTGAACAGCGGCACGGCGATGATCGCCGCCCCGAGATAGATGGCCGCCTGCTGGAGCAGAGTCATGACGTGTTACGCGGGCCCGCCCGATGGATTGATCACCGCCGGGGCCGCGCGCGCGGTCCGGCAACAGTGCCGGTAACCGCCGCGCCGAGGATTTCGGTGCCGGCGGTTTCGCGGCTAAAATCATTCTTGCATATCACCCCTAGAGAGGAAACCCGGCGCCATGCCAGAACCCAGGCCAGACAATGTCACGATCAACCAGTCCGTCGCGATCCTCGTCGACGGCAACAACATGGAACGCTCGATCCACGACGCGACGGGCGACCCGCACACCATGCTGAACTTCGATACCCTGATCCCGAAGCTGCTCGACAACCGCGGGCTCAACCGCCTGTTCTACTTCCGCGAGGGGCGCCAGATCTCGTCCAAGCTGCAGGAGCGCCTGCACTACCACTACCACGGCTCGGTGCAGCCCTGCCACAAAAGCGCGGACATCCCGCTGACCATCAAGGCGATGCAGCTGGCGAGCAAGGTGGATACGATCATAATCCTGTCGGGCGATTCCGACTTCGTCGAGCTAGTGCGCCACCTGAAGACGGAGGGGGTGCGGGTGGAGATCGCGGCGGTGCCGGCGGCCACGTCGGCCATGCTGAAGGAAGAGGCGGATTACTTCCATGAGATCACCAGCGCCGACTGGTTCACGCTGACGCCGCGCCCGGGCAAGCGCGGCCCCGAGCGCAGGCCGACCGCGCGCGAGGACTGACTACAGGCCCGATTCGTCGCGCGGGGCGCCGGCGTCCTGCGCGGGGATGCCTGCCGGATTCGCCTCGTCGCGCGCCGCCTGCTCCAGGTCTTCGTCGATGTAGCTCAGCGTAAGGGTCTTGTGCAGGATCCTGCCGGTGCACTTGCCGCGGATCTTGCGCGGCGACTGCCCGAAGGTGATCACAGGAATGTCGTCGAACCCGAAGGACTTGCTGCCGCTGGTCTTGACATACTTGCGTTCCAGCGCCCGTTCCAGCTTGACCAGCTCATCGCGGCAGCGCTGCATCGAACTGAAGCTGCCGCGCGCCGTGATGCGGTAGACCCGGTGGCCGGCGGGCGTGAGCGTGATGGCATATTCGTCGAGCGGGCCGTAGGCATTATCGGGGGTGACCGCGTAGCTCAGGCCGGCGTCCTCGTCGCCGTCCAGCGCCTTCAGCCCGGCCGGATCGATCACCTGACCGAATTCGAAACCGAACGCGCCCGTCACCTCGCCCTGCTCCGCCGCAAGCGGCCCTGCGCATAAACCGAACAGCACGGCCACCACCATTCTCAGCACCGTCCCCGCCAAGTTTGCTTCCTCACGCATGGATGTCACGCCCCCTGCCGCAGCGACAGCCGCAGGATGTCCCGGATCAGGCGGCCCGATGCGGCGTAGATGCCCGGACTCGTCTTCTCGCGCTGGCCGCCGATGTGCACGCGGCGCACGCCATTCCGCTCCAGCCAGGCCGCCACCTCGGCGGGCGCCGGCGGGCGCTCCAGATTGACCGCCAGCACCGGGCGCCCGAGCTGCTCCGCCATCAGCACGGCGTAGGCGGTACCGCCCTGCAGCTCGCCGCGGTAGAACATCAGGGTGCCGTCGGAGTCGCGCACATTGTGTTCGGTGCGCACGGTATGGTCCATGTCCGCCGTTTCCACGAGCGGATAACGCACAGGGATCGGCCCGTCGTCGGCATGCCGGCCGGCCGGACACCAGCCGCCACAGGCGATACCCAGCTCCATCGCTGCGTCGAGCGCCGCCCGGTCGACTCCGGTCTGGCCGCCCGAAAGGATTTTCTCTATCATAAGCGCCTCAAGATACGCCGGTCACCGCCGTGGCTCATCTTACTACAGGCCGGCATGCCGCCCTAACTGTTTGCCGAAGGGCGGACGGCGGCCCACGACCGCGGATGATAGCACGCCGGCCGGCCCGGGATCAGACGCCGGGCGACCGCGGCCCCAGGCCATCCACCCCGTCCTGATACCATGAGAGATGCCAGATGAAACCGCTCCCGGCCGCTGTTCTCGCCTCGATCCTGACCCTCGCCTCCGCGGCCGCGCCGGCGCAGGAGGCGGATTACTATCCCGAACTGATTACCCTGATCGCCGAGCTCGCCAATCTTGATGCACTCGCCAAGCATTGCGAGGTGGACATGAACAACTTCGGCAGGGAGGCGCTGCGCAAGGATATGTGCGCGAAGTTCACCGGCCACTACGCCGAGCTGTGGCCGGATCACGACGCGCTCTCGGAGCAGATCCTGGCTTTCGCGAAGCGCGCCGAACGCGGTGAGATCAACTGCGACGATAACTGCAGGAGCATGCTGCGGCGCTGCGAGGAACTGCGCATCGCGATCAGGTACGTGTTCGATTACATCGACTACGTCAGGACGCAATAGCGATCGCACCGGCGCTGCGGCGTCAATTGACCGCTGCAAAGGAAAACTGAAAGGACCGCCTGCGCAGCTGCGGCGCCGGCATGGCGCGCGTCGCCAGGACGATCCTTTTATGAAACCCTCCCGCGATGAGGACGCCGAGCACCGGCTTGCCTGTCGCCGCGGCGATTGCATCCATGTAAGACAACACGCAGGCGATTTCACGCGACGTCGCAATACCGACCTTGAACTCGATGACCGCGATCGGGCCGCCCGAGTCCTCGGCGCTGACGTCGAAACTGCGCATCCCGCCGGCGCGATCCTCCCCTGCCGCCTCCCCGCCGCAGCTCACGGTATTCAACCCAGGCCCGGGGCGGAAGATTCGTGGGCGAAGCTCCGTGCGGACGTAGCGCTCGATGCCCACCTCCGTCCTCACCGCCTCCGGAGTCTTCCGCGGGTCCGGACACCCGGCGTTCACGGAGATGCTTTCAATCACAGCGTCGCCGCGGCCGCCCACTGTGCGTCCGTCGGGCTTGAAAAGCAGGATACGGCCCAGTACGAGTCTGAGCTCCCAGCCCACATTGCGCAGCGCGCGCCGGAGATCGTCGAGCATGTCCGCTCCGTTATTCGGTGCCGCGGGCGCGGGGCGATGGCTGGCGCCGAGCCATGAGGCCATGGGACAGAATTCGAACCCGCCGTCCTCTTTCTCGAAAAGGATTACATGGTCTTGCCGACCGGACATGCGACGTCTATCCCTGCTGGAACACGATATTTTCCCCTGCATCCCTTCGCCGCCCGGCCCCATTGACCGGCTACCCGCGGCAGACGGGCCCGGCCCGCGACCGGAGGATCGTGGAGCTGCCGGGGCCATGGCGGACGATATCTCCCGAATGTGACAGCCGCGTGTACCGCGCATGACGAATGTGCGGACGACCCGGCCGGATCGACAGGCGCCGGATACTCCGTTGCGTCGGCCCGGCTGCAGCGAGGCGCGCTGCCAGGCGGCGACGATATCTGCTAGGCTATCAAGCTGCAGAGAGTACAGACACCCGACGATGATGAGGAATCCGACGTGAGCTACAGCGACGACCAGGCCGCCGGCCTGGGCATGGACGCGGCCGATCTCTACCGCGAAGAGGCGTTCACCGATCGCCAGGTTGGCACAATCCGGCGTCTCACACCTGTCAAGACCGACGGCTCGCCCGACGAGCGGCGCGCGGTGAGCTACCTCGGACAGACCCAGATCCTGACGCCGGTCGGCGCCCTGCCGCTGAGCTTCGAGATCGAGGCCGCCACGCTGGAGGATGCAGTGCGCAAGTTCGGCGATGCGGCGCAGGATGCCGCCGAACGCGCCATCGACGAGCTGCGCCAGATGCGCCGCGAATCCGCTTCGTCGCTGGTGCTCCCCGGGTCCGACCCCGGGCAGGGCGGCTTCCCGGGCGGCGGCGGGGGCAAGATCCAGTTCCCCTGAAGCCCGGTACAACGGGTCGCGCGCTTCCGTTCTGCGCGAACATGGTTGACCGCCCCGCGCCTTGTGCCGATATAATCAGGCGACGGGGCTTTCCGCATACCGGGGCTCCGGCACCACATGATCGCACATCCTCACACCGACGATCTCCGGCTGCTCATCCAGACCCTGCCGCCGTCCCTGCAGCGCGCCGTCGACGAATTACCGGGCGCCGAACTCCTTGAAATCGTGCTCGACCTCGGCCGGCCGCCGCAGGCGCGCCTGCCCGGACGCGCGGTCGCGCTGACGGAAACCGCGGTCACGCGCTCCGATCTCGAGCATGTCATCCGCGCCGTGGGCGCCTTCGGCGGCGACAACCGCGCCGGCATCGAAGGCACACTGCACCGCATCTCCGCCATCCGCAACCGCCGCGGAGACATCGTCGGGCTGACGCTGCGCGCCGGCCGCGCGGTATTCGGCACCATCGATCTCATCCGGGACCTGATCGAGGGCGGACGCAGCGTACTGCTGCTCGGCCGTCCCGGCGTCGGCAAGACGACAAAGCTGCGCGAGATCGCGCGCGTGCTGGCCGACGACTTTGACAAGCGCGTGATCGTCATCGATACCTCGAACGAGATCGCCGGCGACGGCGACATACCGCACCGCGCCATCGGCGCCGCGCGCCGCATGCAGGTCGCCGCGCCCGCGGCCCAGCACGACGTGATGATCGAGGCGGTCGAGAACCACATGCCCGAGGTCATCATCATCGACGAGATCGGCACCGTGCCCGAGACGCTGGCCGCGCGCACCATCGCCGAGCGCGGCGTGCAGCTGATCGGCACGGCGCACGGCAACACCCTCGACAACCTGATCCGGAATCCGACGCTGTCCGACCTCGTCGGCGGCGTACAGACGGTGACGCTGGGCGATGAGGAGGCGCGCATGCGCGGCTCGCAGAAAACCGTCAGCGAACGCAAGGCCCCGCCGACCTTCACCGCCGTGGTGGAGATCGTCGACCATGACGAAGTCATCGTGCACCCCGACACGGCGCAGGCGGTGGACCGCCTGTTGCGCGCCCAGCCGCCCGGCGGGCTGCGCCGCACGCCGGGACAGGAACAGCCGCTGGAAACCGCGCCGGCGCTAGCCGCGCCCGCGGTTTCCGCCTCGCCGCGTACCCCGTTCTCGGCCGGCGACCTGAAACAGACTGTGCGCATCTATCCTTACGCATTCAGCCGCGACCTCCTCGAGCGCGTCATCCGCGACCTGCGTCTCGACGCCCAGGTCGTCAACCGGGCGGAACGCGCCAATCTGATCGTAACCCTGCGCGCGCGCGCCGGGGATTCCCGTCTGCAGCGCCTGGTCCAGCTCACCGGCCTGCCCGTGCATGCGGTGAAGAAGAATTCCACCGCGCAGATCCGCCACCTGCTGCGTAATCTCTTCAATGTCGTGCCGGGCCTGGATGAAGTGGAGACCGAGACCGCCGTGCGCGAGACCGAGGACGGCATCCGGCGCGCCCTGCGCGACGGCGTGGTCGTCGCGCTCATGCCGCGGCCGGCGTCGCTGCGCCGCCTGCAGCATCGCGTGGCGAGCCGCCATCACATGGTGGCGGAAAGTGTGGGCAGCGAACCGCAGCGCCATCTGGTGATCTACCCGCATGCCTTCTCCGTCGCGAACGACGAAACGTCGGGCTGACCGGGCGACGGTGCACGAACGCCTTGCAATACGCCTCCATGCCCTTTATAGTCGCGATACCTGCTGCGTGGTACCCGGCAAGAAAACCAGTGTCGCCACGCGTCGATCGATAGTCTTGTCCCTGCACCCGCCCGCCGCACTGCAGCACGTCCAGAGGCGTGCGGTGCTCCAGGTTACGAAGCAGCCATCGGCTGGTACAGGCGTTTCCTGGCTCGAGCGCGCAATACGCGCAGCGCGTATTGCGCCCCGTTCAAAACACACCACCGCGCCCGCCCTGTCGGGGCGCCCCGGAAGGAGACACATGGTATGAAGAAAATGTTCGTTGGAAACCTGCCCGCCGATGCCTCCGAACAGGCGGTCGGGGAATTGTTCTCCGAATACGGCAAGGTGCGCTCCATCCAGATCGCGACCGACGTGTTCACGCGGAAATGCCGCGGTTTCGGCTTTATCGAAATGGAAGGCCACGAGGCGCGCGCCGCCATCGCCGGCCTGGACGGAAAGTCCTACGGGGGCAAATCCCTGCGCGTGCGCTTTGAAGACACCGATCGCCGTCCGGGTGGACGGCGCCGCTAAGGCCCGCGACACCGCCCTCAACGCGGCGTCGCCGTACGGCGACAGCGTAAGTCCACGATTTAACTTGTAATTAAATCTCCGCCTTGGTTAGTTGTCGCCATCCCCCGACGAAAACCCCTCCCCGAGGCAAGCCGCAATCTCGCCAGAACGAATCAAGACATTGATTCATATAGACTAATAATTCATGGTACGGAGATTGCTCCTCCTCTGATGAACGCTCGCGAGCATCTGTTGACAGTCACTGCAGATCACACAGGAGGTGTCTCATGAAATCGATGATGATCCCGGCTTCACTGATGGCATTGACACTGGCGGCGTCCGCCGGCGTCGGACTGGCAGGCACGCAACAGGGCGAAGCGGTCCACACCGCCATGACGCCCTCCCCGTCCTTCGATCAGGTCGATGCCAACAAGGACGGCTCAATCAGCTTGGAAGAGGCGAGCGCGGCAAAGGCGCTCGAGAACACGCGCTTCGAGTCTGCCGACCAGAATGGAGACGGCAAGCTGAGCAAGGCCGAGTACGCGGCCGCGGTCAAGCCACACGACCGGCAGGGCGGATAATTTTTGCTCTCATAAACTCTCCTTCCCCCATTTGAGAGCATGCTGGCCGGGCGGGCGCGATATCTGCGCCTTCCCGGTCAGGTTTTATTACGGGGAAGGGGTAAACACCCAACGATATATCATTCAAGGAGACAGCATAATGAAACAATCGACCACTCTTTCCACGCTTGCCCTGGTCCTGGCCGCGGGCTCATTCGCGCTGGTGGGCGGCTGCAGCAAGTCCGAGCAGTCCGCCTCTCTCGAGGAGACCCAGGCGGAGATCGCGTCCCAGGTCAATGATGCAGCCACCGCCGTGACCGAGAAGACGGAAGAGATCGCGGGCCAGATCCAGGAATCCGGCGAGCAGGCCATGGATGCCGCGGAACAGGCGGTATCCGACGCTGCCGATGCCACCGGCGACGCCGCACACACCATCGCGGGTGAGACGGAGTAATCGATCCACGCAACAGACAGTAACCGGCCGGCAGCCAACGTTCGCAATCCCTCCAGAGTTTCGGGCGAGCCCGTCAAGCCCGTGCAGTGCGCGTGCGGAAGCGTCCTCTCCCCCGCACGCAGTGTGTGTTATCCTTCGGTCCACCCCGGGCGGCGCACGCCGCCCGGGGGTTTCCGCACAATGATCCAGGTACTCACCCCCCCGCGGTGAAGGATGCGTATTAAAGGGCCCGTGGCACTCCTCCCGACACGATCCATACTCCAGCTGATACTGCTCGGCTTCGTCGTCGTGGCGCTACCCCTGGTGATCGCCCTGATCACGGCGGCGGTCTACGTCGACCGTCTGACCACCCACAGCAAGCGCAGCGTTTTCGAAGCCGTCGCCGCAACCCAGTCGAGCCGCATGCTGGCGGAACATCTGACCGCCATGGAGCGCAGCGCGCGGCAGTTCCAGGTGCTGAACGACCGCGCCTTGCTCGAGGCCTACGAGGCGCGGCGCAGGCAGCTGCAGGATACCGTCCGCGAACTGAGGATGCTCGACCTCAAGCCGGTACAGCGGGAAACCGTCGATACCCTCATCGCGCAGGAGGAAGCGGCCTATCGGCGGCTGGCCGATCCGGCGGCACGACCGGCGGAGATCACCGCGGCCATCGAGGCCTTCCCCGCCATCAATGGCTCCGCGCGCGAGATCCTGTCCGAAAGCAGCCAGCTTATCGGCGCAAGCGTCGGCGAGATCCAGGACCTCGCGGAGCGCGCCCGCCGCCTGCTGCTGTGGCAGGCGCTCACCCTGATTCCGGTCGCCCTGCTGCTCACCATCCTGTTCATCGTGCTGATCATCAAGCCGCTGCGGCAGCTCGACCAGTCGATCCGGCGCCTGGGCGACGGGCATTTCGACCGTGAAATCACCGTCGGCGGCCCCAACGATCTGAAGGAGCTGGGCAGCAGGCTCGAGTGGATGCGGCAGCGCCTCCTCGCGCTGGAGAACCAGAAGGTGTCGTTCCTGCGCCATGTCTCGCATGAACTAAAAACCCCGCTCACCACCATCCGCGAGGGCAGTGAGCTGCTCAAGGAGCAGGTGGTCGGCTCCCTCAACGAGGAACAGAGCGAAATCGTCAACATGCTCAAGCAGCAGAGCCTGAAACTGCAGAAGCTTATCGAGGACCTGCTCAGTTTCAGCACGCTGGAGATCGACAGCCTGCGCCTGCGCTCTGAACCGGTCGCGCTCGATCAGCTGATCCGCGAACTGGCCTCAAACCACAAGCTGGCCACGCGGTCCCGCTCGATCGAGCTGCGCCTCAGACTCGAACCTGTCTCGGTCACGGGCGACCGGGAGAAGCTCCGCACCATCGTGGACAACCTGCTTTCGAATGCCGTAAAGTACACTCCCGACAAGGGACAGGTGCAGATCTCCCTGGCGCGCAGCGATGGTGGCGTCACCATCGACGTTTCGGATACCGGACCCGGTATCGCCCCCGATGAACGTGATAAAATCTTCGCGGCCTTTTATCAAGGCCGGGCCCGCGCTTCGGGGCCGGTCAAAGGAAGCGGCCTGGGACTTTCCATCGCCAAGGAACTCATCCACCAGCACCATGGAACGATCGAGATCATCGACGGTGACGGCGGGGCGCACTTCCGCGTCAACCTGCCCGACGCGTCCGGGGACGACCCGCAGGATGCGCCGCGCTGAGCGCCTGCTGGGGATGTGCCTGCTGCTCGCCGCGGCGCTGTCCGCTTGCACCGCCATGCCGCCGCGTGACGACGCGCGGCCCGCAGCATCCATACACCCGCCGCCCGCCCCGGCCGAGTCACCCGCCGCTCCCGCGACGGCAGGCGTGCAGGCTGTGCAGGAATCGCCCGAGCGGCCGGCAATTGCGCCCGAGGCGCCGGCACCGGCGCAGGCCGGGACGCTGGAGCTGCTGCGCGACGCCGCGCAATACAGCGGCCTGCCTCCGGATATCCAGCACGACGTCTTCGAGGGCGCCGAAACCCGGCTCAATATCGAACAGACGCCGCTCGCGCTGGTGCGCTTCGCGCTGCTGCTGTCGCTCAGCGAGCCGAACCGCCAGTCGGACGCGGATACCTCCGCCAGGCTGCGTGAACTGCTCGCGCAGCCGCCCGCCGACACGGACTCCGCCGGGCTCGCGCCCCTGGCGCAGGTGCTTGCGCGCCTTTTGGACGACCGGGGACGCATGGCGGCGCAGAACGCCGAATTGAAACACAAGCTCAACCAGCTGAAGGCGATCGAGCAGCAGCTGGGCGATCGCGACGGGGCCGACATGCCCACACCCGCGCCATGAGCGCCCGGCCCAGAATCCTGCTTGTCGACGACGACGTCGATCTGCTGAAGCTGCTTTCCATCCGCCTCAACGCCGCGGGCTGGGATGTGGCGACGGCGGACAGCGCCGAGCGCGGCCTGCTGCAGCTCGACAAGCACCAGCCGCACGTGGTCATCACCGACCTGCGCATGGATGGCATGGACGGTATGGCGCTGTTCGATGCGATTCATGAGAGCCATCCGACCCTGCCGGTGATCATCCTCACCGCGCACGGCACCATCCCGGAGGCCGTCGAGGCGACCAACCGCGGCGTGTTCACCTTCCTGACCAAGCCCTTCGACAGCAAGGAACTGCTCAGTTGCGTGGACAAGGCCTACCGCATCAACGCCGTCACTGCCGAGGAGGGTGCCGGTGGTGTGCAGGCATGGCGCGAGGAGATCATCAGTCACAGTGCGTCGATGGAAGAGGTGTTGAGCCAGGCCTACCGCGTCGCGGGCAGCAACATCGGCATCCTGATCCAGGGTGAGAGCGGGACCGGCAAGGAACTGCTTGCACAGGCCATCCACCGCGCCTGCGCACGCCGTGACAAGCCGTTCCTCGCGGTGAACTGCAGCGCCATACCGGAGCTGCTGCTGGAAACGGAACTGTTCGGCCACAACAAGGGGGCGTTCACCGGCGCGACGCAGGAACACAAGGGGCTTTTCCAGGCCGCCGACGGCGGCACCCTGTTCCTGGACGAGATCGGAGACATGCCGCTCGCGCTGCAGGCGAAGCTGCTGCGCGTGCTGCAGGAAAAGGAGATTCGCCCCGTCGGCTCCACGGTCAGCATAGCGGTCGACGTGCGCATCATCTCCGCCAGCCATCAGGATCTGGAGGAGCTGGTAAAAAACCGCCGCTTCCGCGAGGATCTGTACTATCGCCTCAACGTGGTACGCCTGGAGATTCCACCGCTGCGTGAACGCCCGGAGGACATCCAGCCGCTCGTCAACCACTTCCTGCGCGGGATCGCGCGCACCAGCACCACGCCCGCCCGCTCATTCTCCGCCGAGGCGATGGAATGCCTGCTGACCGCCCCCTGGCCGGGCAACGTGCGCCAGCTGCTCAATGTGGTCGAGCACACGGCGACGCTGTGTTCGACTCCGGTGATCCCGGTCAGCCTGGTGCAGCGCGCGCTGCGCCAGAAGACGGGCGCGCTGCCTTCGCTGTCCGCCGCGCGGCGCAAATTCGAACGCGAATACCTCACCCGGCTGCTGAAGATGACCGAGGGCAACATCACCCAGGCCGCACGCCTGGCGCAGCGCAACCGCACCGAGCTCTACAAGCTGCTGCACCGCTACGAGCTCGATCCTGAATCCTTCCGCAGCAAGGACTGAGGCGCCGCGCCACGGCACGCTCCGCGTGCGCGAACCGGCATGACAGACGGTCAACGACAGGCACCCGCGGTTGAAAGCGTGATCGTGTTCGACGGCGTCTGCACGCTCTGTTCGCGCTGGGTGCGCTTCGTGATCCGGCGCGATGCGCGCGCCCGCTTCCGTTTCGCCCCGCTGCAGACCCCCGCCGGCGCCGCGCTGCTGCAGCGTCACGGCATCGACCCGAGCGACGTGCGCACCTTCCTGCTCGTCAAGGCCGGAAAGGCCTACCTGCGCTCGGACGCGGTGATCGAGATCGCGCGCGATCTCGGCGCCGGATGGACGTGGCTGCGCGCGCTGCAGCTCGTGCCGCGGACCTGGCGCGACGCGCTGTATGACCTCCTCGCACGCCACCGTTACCGCTGGTTTGGCCGGCAACAGGCTTGCATGACACCCGATGAAGGGATGCGCGCGCGTTTCCTGGAGTGAACGGGAACGCGCGCTAGACGGCGACGGCGCGCGTGTAACACCACACCGCGGCCGGAGGCAGGTTGTCCCATACCTGGCCGACACGCCGTGCCTGCAGACCCAACAGCCGGCGCAGTTGTACGGAAACGGGCGACAATGGACCGTAGGTAAACTGTACCAGCCTCCCTTCCGCACCGAGCAGGGCGCAGCATTCGCCGACGACACGCCTGCGCGTGGCCGCATCCATGGCGAGCAGCGGCAGGCCCGAAACGATGGTACGCACCGGCTGACCGATGCGCGCCTGGCGCAGGCTCGCGCGCAGGTCGCCCGCGTCGGCGCAGATGACCCGTACGGAAGGAAACTTGCGCCGCAGCAGCGCGGCGAACTGGGGTGAATTTTCAACCGCGACGAGCCGGTGCGGCGCGATCCCCTGCTCCAGCAGGGCCGTGGTGATCGCGCCGGTGCCCGCGCCGAGCTCCACCACCAGGCCGTCCTCGCCGGACCGCGCCTGGGCGGCCATGAGGCGCGACAGACGCCGGCCGCTCGGCACGGCCGCCGCGACGCGCCCCGGGGCGCGCAGCCAGGCGCAGAAAAAACCCCACAATTCCGGATCGAGCAAGGTTCGTCACCTCCCTGCGTTGGTATCCCTTACTGCCCGCTGCGTTCTGCTACAGCCAGCCCTTGCGCTTGAAATACCAGTACGGCGCGATCGCCGATGCCACCATCAGGACGAGCGCCCATGGGTAGCCTGCCAGCCAGTGCAGCTCCGGCATGTGATCGAAATTCATGCCATAGATGCTTGCCACCAGTGTCGGCGGCAGAAACACGACCGCCGCGATGGAAAAGATCTTGATGATCTGGTTCTGCTCGATGTTGATGAAACCCTGCGCGGCGTCCATCAGGAAGTTCACCTTCTCGAACAGAAAGCTGTTGTGCGGCAGCAGGGAATCGATGTCGCGCAGCAGTTCGCGCACCCACTCCGTGCTGACCGCGTCCAGGCGTCCGCGCCGCAGCAGGAAGGTCAGTCCGCGCTGGGTGTCCATCAGGCACAGGCGGACCTTGCCGTTGAGGTCCTCATGGCGCGCCAGTTCGTCGATGGACTCCTCCAGCTCGACATCGTTATCCTCGAGCACCATGGTGCTGACGCGCTCGAGGCCGGTATAAACCTCCTCCAAGGTATCCGCTAGGTCCTCGATCTTGATCTCGAGCAGGTTCAACAGGATCGTCAGCGCGCTCACCGCCACGCCGGGCTCGCGCCGGGCGCGCATGCGCAGCAGGCGGAATGCAGGGATCTCGCGCTCACGCAGGCTGAACAGGCGGTCACCGCTGACGGTGAAGACCACGGAGGTGTTGCGCGGATGTCCGTCGACCTCGTGCAGGAACAGGCCGTGGACGTGCAGCCCGCTCTCGTCCTCATAGGAACGGGCGCTGGCCTCGATCTCCTCCACCTCCTCCGCCTCGGGCAGTTCCTGCCGGTACAGCGCCTCGACGCGCGCACGCTCGTCGTCGGTGGGATCGACGAGGTCGATCCACAGGGCGTCCCCGAGACGGCGCTCCGGTTCGTCCTCCGCCAGCGGCACCAGCCGCCCGTTATCCAGCACAAAGGCAAACAGCATGGGCTCCCCATCCGCGACCGTACTTCGGCAGGCCGGGGCACTGTAGCATACAACGGGTTTTGATATAAACCACCGCGCGGCGCTCACACGGAGCCGGTCGCGGCGCAGTTCCGGCGCGGGGGAATTACGCCGTGCGCAGGGAGCTGCGAAGAGGAATGGCGATATCGCGGAAGATCAGTCCAGGTCAGCCGCCAGCGAACGGCGCACATTGTCAGCCACGGCCTCAATGGCGTGGCAGTAGGCAGCGTGGTCGATGCCGATGCCGATGCGGGCGCCCTGTTTCGCCGCCCTCACCATGACTGGGGTGAGTTCGAAACGCAGGAAGTGCACCGACGAGGTCTTGTCCGCCGTCTCGCGCTCGATATCCTCGTCGGCGACGGCCCAGACCGCATCGAAACCCTCGACGCGGAGCCAGACGCGGTCCTCGATATTGACCATCCGCGCCAATGCCTGCTGACGCTCGTCGATGTCGGCGTACTCCAGCATGAACGTGGCCTTGAGGTTGCTGCCGTCGGGGATCAGCGGATTGTACGCCGCCAGTTCCTGCCGGATTCCCTCCTCTTCGAAGATTCGCTCCACCCGCAACATCTCCTGCACCTGATACTGCATAGTGAGGCTGTCCTCGAAATACAGCGTGGCATGCGGCCCGATCGCCACCTGGCGGTCCTTCTTGTGCGCCATCACGCGGGCGCGGAATTCCACCCGCATCCTGGCGTAGGTCTCGAGGGAATACAGGTCCTGTCGCGTCAGTTTCTTCATGGCGGACTTCCCGGGCGTGCGCCCCTGGTACATTGCTTCATCAGATCTCGTAGGCAGTGCGGAGCAATGTGAGCGGATGGGTGGCATCGGAGCCGTCCCGCAGGCCGTTGCCGATGTGGTGGCCGGCGATCGGGCAGTCGCTGGTATAGTGGTCCGCGCCGGCACCCTTCACCTTGTTGACCACGGGGCGGCAGATCTTCGCCGCGATGGCGAAGGTCTCGCTCTTCACACCGTAGGTGCCGTCGTGGCCGGAGCAGCGCTCGATCACCTCGACGCTGGTCTGCGGCACCAGCTGCAGCAGGTCGCGTGTCTTGTAGCCGATATTCTGCACGCGCAGGTGGCAGGCGGTGTGATACGCGACCTTGCCCAGCGGCTGCTTGAAATCAGTCTTGAGGCGGCCTTCCTTGTGGCGCAGCATCAGGTATTCGAACGGATCATAGGTGGCGCGGCTCACCATGCGCACCTGCTCATCGTCCGGAAACAGCAGCGGGTATTCCTGTTTCAGCATGAGCACGCAGGAGGGCACCGGGCCGACGATGTCCCAGCCCTCTTCGACCCAGCGTGCGAGACGCGGGATGTTGAACTCCTTGGCACGCTGCACCGCCTCCAGGTCGCCCAGCTCCAGCTTGGGCATTCCACAGCAGCGTTCGTCCTCCATCAGGACCACGGGGATGCCGTTGTGCTCGAAGATCGCGATCAGATCCTCGCCGATCTGCGGTTCGTTGCGGTTGCCGTAGCAGGTGGTGAACAACACCACCCTGCCCTTCGTCTCGGCGGTTGCGACCGGCTGTAATGCGGGCCGCTCCCGTCGCTTGTCGCGCTTGCGCAGGCTGTCGCTGTGATACTCCGGCAGATGCGCCTCCGGATGGACGCCGATGACCTTGTCCATCAGCCTGCGCACCGTCGTGTTCCGGTTGGCGGCGTTGACCGCCTGGGCGATCACCGGGATGCCGGCGAGGTTGCCCACCGCATCGGTCGAGGTCAGCAGCTTGTCGCGCGCCCTGAATTCGCCCTTTTTGAACTTGACCGCCTTGGCCCGCAGCATCAGGTGCGGAAAGTCGAGATTCCACGGATGCGGCGGGACATAGGGACACTTGGTCATGTAGCACATGTCGCACAGATAGCAGTGATCGACCACGTCCCAGAACACCTTCCTGTCGACGCCGTCGAGCTCCAGGGTCTCGGAGGCATCGATGGCGTCGAACAGGGTGGGAAAGGAATTACACAGGCTGAAACAGCGGCGACAGCCATGGCAGATGTCGAACACGCGCTCCAGTTCCTGGATCAATGCCGGTTCGTCATAAAACTCCGGCTTGTCCCAGTGCAGGGGATGGCGCTTGGGCGCCTCGAGGCTGCCTTCGCGTTGACCTTCAGTCAGCGTAGTCGACATGCTGCAGAATTCCGCGCGTTGAAAAAACGGCAAGCAGGGGCCGGCGATACCGGCCCCGTTCCCCGTACGGCCGATTACTTGCCCAGGGTGTCCAGTGACTTCTGGAAACGATTGGCGTGAGAACGCTCGGCCTTCGCCAGCGTCTCGAACCAGTCCGCGATCTCGTCGAAACCTTCCTGGCGCGCCGCCTTCGCCATGCCCGGGTACATATCGGTGTACTCGTGGGTCTCGCCGGCGATCGCCGCCTTCAGGTTCTTCGCCGTATCGCCGATCGGCAATCCGGTAGCCGGGTCGCCGCAGGCCTCGAGATATTCGAGGTGACCGTGCGCATGGCCGGTCTCGCCTTCCGCCGTGGAGCGGAACACGGCCGAAACGTCGTTGTATCCTTCCACGTCGGCCTTGGATGCGAAGTACAGGTAACGCCGGTTGGCCTGCGATTCCCCCGCAAATGCGTACTTGAGGTTCTCTTCCGTTTTACTGCCTTTCAGTTGCATGTCATGACCCTCCAAACAGATTTACCCCGGTATATTTAGACATAGTCTAATTTCTGACCTACTCTATCTCACGAAAACCCGATTCGCAAGTCTTTTTTCGACGGATCGCGCGCCATCACATGGCCCGCGCGAAGCCGCTACCACCACCTCATTCTGCCAAGATACCTGATGGTGTGCCGCAGGGACTCAGGTACCGCCAGACTCAGGCGGCGGCGTGCGGCGCGCCGATATACGGCGCATAGGATACACAGCGGAGGTTGCTTGCGAAAGCACCCGCGGGGCTTCGTGCGGCACCGGCGTTCGCCGGCGGCCGCACGCGCAGATCCGTGGTGCCTGATTTACCAGATTCGACGCCACACTGGCGCCCGTACTTCATGTCCCGCCGCGCGCAGATGCAGGCGTATTACAGTTTCCTGCACACGGTATACAGCGTGTTGCCATCGTCCACGTACGTGGTCGCAGCGGTCGTACCCGCCGGTTCGGCGTTATTCGTGCCGGCAATCGCACGGACCGTGCCCGTATTGGCAAGGCCGTCATCCAGCGCGGCGTCGATGGCCTCGGCCGCCTTGCCCGGTACGCTTCCCGCGCACAGGATATTGCCGGTGAGCCCCAGGCCCCAGGCCGCAGTGGTGTTGGAGATGCCGAGCTTGCCGTTGTACCCGTGGAGAGGATTGGCGCGGCCGCCCGTGTTGTTCGCCGTTCCGGCAGGATTGCCGGAAATCAGCCCGGAATAGCGCAGGTGCTGCCAGAGCAGCTGGTTTTCATTGTTGCCGGCATCAAAGGCGTTGGCATTCGCGAGGGCGCCGTTTCCGCCGCCGGCCACCCCGTTGGCCCAGCCCCGCCCTGCGTTATCGCCCTTGGGATCGTCCCCGGGCAGCGCGCGGTAACGGTTCTGGTAGGCATAATAGGCCGTGACCACGCCGTCCATGTCGTTGCGCAGGCTCTGGATCTTGGCGTTCTCGATCATCTCCTGACCTTTCAGCACGCCGCCCAGCAAGAGTCCGATGATCACCAGCACGATGGCGATCTCGATCAGCGTGAACCCTGCATTACGTTGTTTCATATTCATACCCGTTAACCTCGCTCTTGTGGTGAATCGCCGCCGGCGGTTACCGGCCGGGATCCGTCTGCTGTCGTTCTTGTCACCGATTCGGTTCGGTCCCCGTTCGTCGGCATCATCCCGTCCGATGCCCCTGAAACAGTCAGGCTGGTTTTTGCAACTCCCGTGCCAACGAAATTCCGTCATCGCGCCCGCTCACGGCCAGCGTCCGGCGGCGACGAGGCGATTGATAAGACTGTTTTTTGACACCCAGATCAAAATATCGTCGTATTGCCCGTCGACATAAACATCCTGGACGTAGGTTCCGTCAGGTGCGCCGGGATTCACGCAGGTGAAATCGGTATTCACGGCGCCGTCGGCGTCGTTGCCCAGGTTTGGCAGACCATCGCCGGCGCAGGAAAACACAATCGCCGCCGGCCCGTCCGGATCCGCCGCCGTAAGTGCGACGTCGTCGGCATCGACGATGGCGAGCGAACCGGCGGTATCGGGGGGGTTGGGAATCGTGGCGACAAGATTATCGTCCGCGCGGTAACGCAGCCGGTGTCCCCAGGCGTCCGTGCGCCCCACGCCGAGCGTCGCCCAGGGCACCTCGCCCTCCGTATTGCCGCACGCCGGACCGTTCTCGAGTCCGTCGCCGTCGGTGTCCGGACAGGGCAGCCGGCGGTAGACGACGGCGAAACCCAGCACGGCCTCGCCAACCTCGCCGATGGCCGTCGCCGTGGTCGCACGCCGCTGATTCTCCATCTGCACCGACAGTGGCAAGAGCAGGGAGCCGAGCAACACTCCGACGATGACCAGCACCACCGCCATCTCGATCAGGGTGAATCCGCGCGCGCGCTGCCCCGCGCCAGTCGTGATCATGTCTCGTCTATGCATTTACCGCCTCTATTGACATGCCGCAGCCGTGCCGAGGCACATGACCTGGTCGTTGAAGGTGGCGTCACCGGTGCGGCCTTCGAAGGACAGATCCGCCGGTGTCGCGTTGTCGCCCTCGAGATAATTGGAGGGCGCGCCCTTCTCCGCCGCGCTCGCGCGCGCCTGACCGGCCAGTTCCGCCCCTGCTCCCAGCGCGATGACCCGGTTTCCGCCGCTGCCGTTCAGGTCCGCGCATACCGGGCAGACCGCCGTACCGCCCGGCTGGAACGCGGGCGCCACCTGGTAGAACACGGTCTCCCTCCAGTTGTCCCAGTACGATCCCGGCGTGAAGCACCCGGCCGGCCATGCCGTCTGCATCACGGCATCCGGAGTACCCGCCGAGGCGTCGACATTCAAGGTCGCAGGGATGCGCCCGAACGTCTCGCCGAAGTCGCCGCCGTACTCCGGCATGGCGCCCGGGTCGAGGCGGGCGGCCCAGGGATGTTTCCCGCCCGAGGCGGCCGCGTAGGTCGCGAGGCATTGACGCGTCTCGCGCACGACCCGCCGCTCCGCCAGCGCCACCAGCTCGTCGGCGGTGATATAGATGAGCCGGTCGTTGAAATCGTCGCCGCGCCGCGCTGCAATGAAGACACCGTCGAAATCGGCATTGCTGTAGGTGGTCGCGCCGAGCGTGACGGAATCGAGATAATTGGCGGCGCCCGGGGCGGCGGCGGCGCGGTTCTGGCCACGCAGCGCCGAACCGGGCGCGAGTATCACCGCAGCGACCCGGTCCGAGATCGTGTTGCCGAACTCGTCGCGCACGGTCAGCCAGTTGGCGCCGGTACTGAGCAGCGCCGGGCTGATCGCCGGGTATCCGCCGGCGCCCGGCTGATAAAGCAGATTCCTGCTTACCGCATACCACAGGCGTTCACCCGTTCCGTCGGTCACGTTGGCCCCCACGCCGGCCAGCGGCGCCACGCACGGGGCGGTCTGACCCAGCCAGGCGAGACGTCCGAGAAGCATGTTATTGGCGACGGCCCCCGCAGGACAGTCGCTGTTGCCGTCGTAGTTGCCATCATTGTTGCGATCGGGATAGGGCAGCATGCCGGGCCTCCCGGGATGTCCGAGGGACCACCCCAGCAGGGCCTCCTCGCCTCTGCCAGGGCGCGCGTCGTTGCCTGATCCAGCTCCACCGCCTCGCTCACCCGATTCAGCCGTTGCACCATCAGAAAGGTTGAACCCAGCATCAGGAATGCCACCATCACCAGCAGAACTACGCCCCGCTGCCCCGCTGCACCTGCCAGGTTCATGGATGCCTGCGTCCCGCGTTCACTGCGCCAAGGTCAGGGACCGGCGCGGCCCGACTGGTAGGCCTCGCGCACCGCGCCGGTGGCGGGGTCGAATACCTGGCCTGGTTTCATCCAGACGATGCGCCCCGTCCCGGGCAGCGTTACGCGCACACGGCTCCGCGCATCCGCGCCGTCATCCAGTTCCGTCCGATATCCGTTCAGCCACAGGGCGTCCCTGCCGCCACTGCGCCGGACCATGCCGTCGAGCCGCGTCGCCGCAAACGGCACCGCGGCCGTCCCGCCGCTGGCGGCGGCTTCGTCCGGTCTGCGCGGCTGCGCCACGCGCATCCTGTCAATCTCGGCGCGTTCGAGACGGGAAGTGAACAGGCGCCCGAGGTCCTGCGCGCCTGGATCCGCCGGCGCGGCACCCGCCAGCCCCAGGCACAAAGCAGCAGAGCACGCACGCAAGCTGTACATCAGGAATCGATTCATGTCACACCTCACCGGACGACACCGCAGCCTCTGGCTGGACGGTGAATAACAGCAATTCGCAGGCGGCCACCAGGTTCGGGGCCACCGCTCCGGTATCCGGGGTATCGAGCAGGCGGCGCAAGACACAGGTGTCGATGTGCATCGCGCCGGGGGCCGCACGCCCGAGGCGGTCGAATACCGCGGCCAGGTCGCCCTCGTGCATGAGCTCCATATCGAGCTTCATGCGGCTGGCGTAGACCTGCAGGCCGGGATAGGCCGGCAGGCTGGCCAGCGTGAACGGTTCGCGCGGCATGATCTGATACTGGAGCTTGGGCAGGCGCAGGTGGCGCGCACTCTCGCGTACCGCCTCGACCCAGTCCAGCCTGCGCTCCGCGCCGACCACGCCGCTCTGGCGCAGCATCAGATAGCGCGCGTAGTATTCATCGGTGACGCGCCCCTGGGTCTCCGCAGCGAGATAATCCTCGCGCACGGCGTCGCGCTCGCCGCTGAGACGCTCGAATTCCAGTCGCTGCTCACGGAGATAATAGCCGCTCAAACCCACCATGACGGCGCAGCACAGCGCCGCGGCCAGGAGCCAGCGGGATGCACCGCGGAGGTAAGCCCAATCGATATCAGACGCCTTCATGACCGGCCCTCAGCATCACCCTGATCTCGAACGTCGCGGCCGCGTCATCCGGCAGCGTGCCCGCAATGCCCGCCACCGTTGCGTCCGGATCCACGTTCAACGGCATCTCGACGGCATCGACGGTGCTGAATCGCCCGTCCCGGCGCAGGGTCTCCACGAAGCCGTCCACCCGGTTGAACGCCGCACGCAGATCGCCGTCGAATGCCTCCAGGCGACCCTTGATGATCGCGCTTTCACCCGAGGAGGCCGCCGCATCCTGCGATGCAAACATGCCAAGGTCCTCCGGATTGATGTCACCGTCCTGGTGCGCAGCGGTCCACACAATCTCGTCGATGCGAATGGCGGGATGGGAGGACACGCCGGCGCTCAGCGCGCGCAGCATCGGCCAGGGCCGTGTGTTCGAGCGCGCAACAGACTCGCCCGCATCCACCATCCAGCGCATCTCATCGACCCCGATATCCATGCTCGGCCTCCCCGCGACGGCGCTGTCATAGTCGGCGCGCAGGGATTCCAGAGTCTTCAGCGCGGCTTCAGCCTCCCTGTCGAGCGCGACCCCGTCCATCACGTTCACCCCGGCCCAGGCGGCCCCGCCCAGCAGCATGCCGAGGCTCCCAGCGAGCAGAGCCTTGCGTGTCTGGTACAGCCGGTGTATGCGGCGATCCGCCGTCTGGGCATAGTTCACCGCGGGCGTGTCGAGACTGAGCAGATGCACGAACAGACGCTCGCAGTCCATCGGGGACGAGCCGTCAGCCATTCCGACGGCCAGTGCCGCCGCCTCGAAATCGACCAGGTGATAGCGCAGCGAGTCCGTACCCTGCCACGTGGCGCGCAGTTGCCCGATAAATTCCCTTTCGTCCACGATAACGACGTCCAGTGGCGCGTCTTGCGCGAGCAGGCGCAGCCGGTTGAGATAGCGCCGGTTCTTTTCGATCTCCTGGGCGAGCAGCTCCGGACCGTACTCACCCGCGGCAAGGGGGGACAGGCGGCTGTTCTTGAGCTCGTGCCGGTGCATGAAGGTCTGGCGCAGGAACCCGTGCCTGTTGCGCGTCAGCAGGAGGGTGTTGTCGGCCGTGATGTCGATCCTGCGCAGCAGCAGGGCCGCCAGCATCGGCGCCGAACAGATGCCGGCCAGCGGAACCTTGTGCTCCGTCAGCGGCGCGATGATTGCGGCTATCGCGTCCGGGTTGGTCAATGCCGTGAGCAGGACGCGGTCGTCGCGACGACCCTCCTTCATGCGTCCCTGGATCTGCGCAGCGCGATAGGGAGTGGTGCGGAATGCCTGCTCGAGCCTGCGCGCGACGACGCTGCTGCGGTCGCGCCCGATGAGGTGCGGGATCGTCTCGTTGCGATACTCCTCCTCGATCATGTCCATCACCAGATGGGTAATGATGTCCGGCTCCTGACAGAGATAGTCCCGGAATGCGGCCATCCCCGCCTCATCCACGGCGAAGACGAGCTCACCGAGAAACGCCCGCCCGTCGTAGACCGAGACGCAGAGGCTGTTGTGGCTGGCGTAAAGTATGCGTTTTACCGTCATATCAGGCCCGTATCTTGCTGATCATGTCGTACACCGGTCCCAGCACGGACAGCATCACCCAGCCGAGGATCAGTCCCAGCACCACGGTCATGACGGGCTCGATGATCGTCTGCAGACGTTCGATCGAGTCGCGGACGTCGCGGTTGTAGAAATAGCTGACGTTGTTCAGCGCGACGTCCAGCCTGCCGGTGCTTTCACCCACCTTGAGCATGCGCATCAGCAGTGGCGGAAACAGCGCGACGCTCTCGATGCTCTCGCTCAGGGTCTTGCCCTCGGCGGCCAGCCGCGTAACCTTGGCGAGCGCGGCGGCAACCACGCGATTGCCGGCGATGTCTTCGCTGATCTTCATGCAACTGAGCACCGGCACGCCGGAGGAATAGAGCAGGGAGAAATAGCTGGCGAAGCGGCTCAGGATGATCTTGCGCAGGATCGGTCCGACGATGAACAGGCGCAGCTTCAGGTCGTCAAGCCGGTAGCTGACGGCGGGGCTGATCCGGGCGAGATACCTGACAAACAGCACAACGGCGACCGGCGCGAGCAGGATCACGTGCCAGTAGTGAATGAACAGACTGGAGAGAGCGAGCAATGCGCGCGTGTGCAGCGGCAGTTCGCCGCCCATGTTGCGGATGAAACCGACCAGCTGGGGCACCAGATAGATCATCAGGAAAAACACCACGGCGACCACGACCAGGCCGACGAAGGCCGGATACATCGCCAGCTTACGGGTGTGGGAGATCAGCTCATCCTGCCACTTGAGCGACTCGGCCAGGTTGGCGAGCACGTCGCTCAGGCGTCCGCTGTGCTCGCCGGCGCGGATGAGGTTGACGAAGACCGTGTTGAATATACGGGGAAACTCTTCCATCGCCTCGGACAGGGTCTTGCCGCCCTCGATTGAGGCGATCATCGCCACGATCATCTCGCGCAGGCGCAGGTTGTCCATGCTGTCGCGCAGGTCGCCCAGCGCCGCCAGTATGGGCACGCCGGCGCGCAGCAGCTGTTCCATGTGGAAGCAGAAATTGATCAGGTCCTGGCGCGTCACGCGACGGCCGCCGATGTAGCCGGCGCCCGTGGTGATCTCCCTGCAGGTGATCAGATCGAGCTCCATGTTGCCGAGCCGCGTCTCCAGCTCGCTGGCGTTCACCGCCACCAGGCGCCCCTGGATCATCCTGCCGCGGCGGTTCATCGCCTTGTACCGGTAGATCGCCATCGCCCCCCCTACACAATGCGGCCCGTGAGATCGACCACGCGCGACACCTCGTCCAGGCTTGTCTCACCGGCAAGCACGCTGCGTATCCCGTCGTCCGCCAGTGTCTGAAAGCCCATGGAAAGGGCGTGCCTGTACAGGTCGCGCACGGTCGCGCGGCGCGCGATCATCTCGTCCATGTCCGGGTCGATCCTCAGTATCTCCAGCAGGGCGAACCGTCCTCGATACCCCTGATGCTCGCACTGGGGGCAGCCCTGCGCGCGGAATACCGTCGCATTGCGTTCGGTGACTCCGAGCAGGCGGCGCTCGACCCCGGCGGGCTCGTAGGGCGTCTTGCAATGGCGGCACAGGCGGCGCACCAGGCGCTGCGCCACGACGCCTATGATGTTGCCGGCCATGATGTCCGGCAGCACCCCGATGTCGAGCAGGCGCGGCACGGAGCCCAGCGCGGAATTGGTATGCAGCGTCGAATAGACCTGGTGCCCGGTCATGGCGGCGCGGAACGCCATCTCGGCGGTGTCCTCGTCGCGGATCTCGCCGATCAGCACGATGTCCGGATCCTGGCGCATGATCGAGCGGATGCCGTTGGCGAAATCGAGCTTGACCGCCTCGTTGACCGAGCTCTGGCGGATCAGCTGCATCGGATATTCGACCGGATCCTCCAGCGTCATGATGTTCACCGCCTCGGTATTGCGGAAGCTGAGCATGGAATACAGTGTGGTTGTCTTGCCGCTTCCGGTCGGCCCGGTCACCAGGATGATGCCTTCGGGGCGCGCCATCATCAGCTTGAGCAGCGACAGCGCGTCATCCGTCAGGTTGAGCTTCTCGAGCGGCACGATGCCCTTCTGGCGGTCGAGGATGCGCAACACGATGTTCTCGCCGTGGGTCGTCGGCTGTGCAGCGACACGGAAATCGACCGGCCGTCCGGCGATGGCGCGCGAAATGCGCCCGTCCTGCGGCGCGCGCGTTTCCGCGATGTTCATGCCCGCCATCACCTTCAGGCGCACCGAGATGCCGGACCAGAAGTTCTTGTGCAGCGTCTGCACCTGGCGCAGCACGCCGTCGATGCGGTAGCGGATGCGCAGGAATCCTGCCTCCGGCTCGAAATGTATGTCGGAGGCGCCGCGCTTCACCGCATCGACCAGCAGCGCGTCCACCAGGCGCACGAGCGGATGACTGTATTCCTCCTCCTTGCCGTGGAAGGTCTTGTAATCGACCTCGCCGGTCTCGAGCTCGTGCAGGATGCCGTCGATGGACAGCTCGAAGCCGTAGAACTGGTCGATCGCGGCCTCGATCTCCGCCTCGCCGGCCAGCAGAGGCCTCAGTTCGAGGTCGCCGCCGAGGAGCGCGGCGGTCTGGTCAAGGGCCACCACGTTGAAGGTGTCCGCCATCGCCACCGTGAGGATCTTCTGTGCGGCGTCGTAGGAGATCGGCAGCATGTTGTAGCGCCGCGCGAGGTCCTTCGGCATCAGCGCAAGCGCGTCCGGATACGGCACGATCTTGGCTAGGTCGATGCTCTCCTGGCCGATCGATTCGCCCAGCACGTCGCGCATCACGGATTCGGTGAGGAATCCGAGCTGTACCACGATCTTGCCGAGCGGCGCGTTCTGCTTCTTCTGTTCGGTCAGCGCGATGCGGAGCTGGTCCTGGCTCAGCAGGCCCTTCTCGATCAGCAGTTCGCCGAGGCGCAGCGGCTTTCTTACCGCGCTCATCCCGGTTCTCCCGGCGCGGCCGCAGACAGCGTCTCGATGCGCCGCAGCACCGTGGCGGCGTCGAATCCGCCCGCGCCGGTGCGCGCCAGATCGACGGCGCGGCGGTAGTAATCCATGGCCGCGGTCCGCTGCCCGAGCCGGTCGAGGCAAACCGCCAGGTTGAAGGCGTAGTCCGCGTTCTCCGCATCGTGGCGATAGGCATCGAAGAACGCCTGCTGCGCCTCCGGCCAGCGCGCCTGCGCGACATAGAGTGTGCCGAGCGCGAAATGCAGATGGGCGGCGACGGGCTCCTGCCGGAGCAGCAGCTTGATCCGGCTTTCCTCCTGCACCGGGTCGGCGCCGCCCTGAAGACCGATCAATCCTGCCGCCGGCGCGCTGTCCAGCGGATTCAGTTCGAGCAGGCGGCGGTAGTACTGGCGCGCCTCCTCGACCCGGCCGCCGCGCTGCGCCACCGCAGCGAGCCCCAGCAGCGCGTCGCGGTTGTTCGCATCGCGGGCGAGCGCCTGGCGGTAGCCGGCCTCCGCCTGCAGATCGTTGCCGGACTGGTAATCCTCGAAGGCGCGCGTTAGCAGAAGCTGCAGCGGGTCTTCCACTTCAGTACGGACGATCACCACAGGCGCAGCGGCTGGCTCATCCCGGACGGGCGACTCCTGCCGTCGGGACGAATTCGGTACGCTTGGCGACTCCGCATCGCGCCTCAGGCGCGCAGGCGTTGCCGCCGGCGCGCCGGTACCGCCCGCGGACGCCGTTTCAGTCCCTGCCGGCGTGGTAGCGGCCGGCATGCCATCGCCCGCCCCCAGGGCTTCATCCACAGGCACCGGCTCTGTGATCTCCTGCACCGCGATCGGCATCGCAATCTGCGGATCGTCCAATTTATTGGTCGAAACGACGACTTCGAAGTAGACCAGGGCCAGGACGACAATCAACATCGCGACACCACCGCCGGCAACGTACCCGAGGCGCCGCCGCCGCGACTGCTGCGCCTTGAGCGCAAGCATGCGCCGGGCCTGCTCGTGCGCCATCGGCTGATCGTGGCGTGCCGCAGGACTATTCACCCTTTGGGCCTGTGGTATCGAGCGGGGGTCCGGAGTCGATCCATCGCCGGCCGCCGGGCGGGATGGCTCCACTGCCGCGGTGGTCACCTCGTCGATCGACAGTGACAACTCGCCGCCGGCGGTCGCACCCTTGACTGGAGCCGAATCACCGCTCGCTGCCGATCCCACAGCCGTCAGATGACCGGGCCCGTCGGGCCGTCCCGGCGCGTGCTCGGCGCCTGGCTCCGTACGGACATGCTCCTTGGCCTGTTCTGCCCGGCGCAGGGCATCCATCAAGAGGCTCATGAGGCGCCGTTCCTCTCCGTCAGTGAAGGCCGCGACGTGCCGATGACGTCTTCGGCCGGGTCAACCAGATGATTGCGGGCCGCGCCGGAGTCCAGCCCCACGCCGGCGCTCTTGATCACCGTCGGGCGCAGGAAGATCACGAGTTCGGTCTTGGTGAGCACGTCGTCGCGGTAACTGAACAGGTTGCCGATCAGGGGCAGCGCCGAGAACAGCGGCACGCCGCTCTTGCTCTTGTCCATCTTGTTCTGCATCAGCCCGCCCATCACGATGGTCTGGCCGTTGGCCACCTGCAGCAGGGACTCCAGCTCGCGCACCTGTATCTGCGGGACCAGGTTGTCGAAGTCCGCCCCCAGCAGGCGCGGGACCGGATCGGTGGCGAAGCCGGTGATGCGGGATATGGTCGGACGGACGCTGATGCTGACGGTGTCCGAACCATTGATCTGCGGCGTCACACTCATGACCATACCCACCGGCACGGTATGGATGGTGCTGGTGTAAGTGGTGCGCGCAAGGGACGTGTCGGTGGCGTCGGTGGTCTCCTGTTCGACGGTGAAGTACACCTGTTCGTCGACCACCTTGAGCACCGCCGTCTGATTGTTCAATACCATGATCTTCGGGCTGGACAACACCTTCACGTCGCCGAAGGTCTCCAGCATGCGCACCGTGGCCGAGATGCTGCTTCCGTCCGCATCAGTGCTGGTGTAGCCAAGGCTGAAGAACGGCGCCGAGGTGAGATTCGCGCCGATGAACGAGCCGATCACCGACGGCCCGTTGCTGCCCGCGCCCTGCGCGTCGGACAACCGCTGCCAGTCGACGCCGGCCTGGTAGCCGTCGCTGAGTTCGACTTCTACAATGGACATCTCGATCAGCACCTGGCGTACGGCATTCGCCACCACCTCGTCAATGTAGGACTGGATCTGTTCATGCTGGCGCTGCGTGGCCTGCACGTTGATGATCCCGCTGTTGGGATCGGCCACCACCGAAGCGGGGCCCGCGGCCGCACCTTCCCCTGACGTAGCGGCGCCGCTGACGATGCTGCGGATGTTGCCTTCGATGCGCCCCCAGAAATCGTTTTTCGTCGTGTTGACGACGGTGGTACGGGACACATTGCCCTCTTCCTGGCTGCTGCCGCCGTCGCCGCCGACGGATCCCCCGGTAGTGGAGATCTTGGTGGCGACACTGACCTCGGAGACACTGTCGCGCGCCATGTTGAGATAATCGACCTTGTAGGTACGCCAGAAGGGCACATCGGGCGATACCACCAGATTCGGCCCGTCGAGCGCGTAGCGCAGGCTGACCTGCTTTGAGATGCGGTTGAGGATCTGCGGCAGGGTCTGATCCATCGCATTGAGCGTTACGGCGCCCTCGATGCCGGGGTGGATATCGACGTTCAGCCTGGCATCGCGAGCCAGGCTGAACAGCAGGTCCTTGACCGGGACCTCGCTCACGACAACGGTGTAGGTCTCGAGTTTCTCCGTGGGTTTGGGCCGGGTGAGCACCGGGGCACGGGTGACCGGCGCGGGTATGCCGCCGTCAACCGTCGCCGGCACCTGCAAATGTCCTTCGGATATTTTCGGCGGATTGGTCGCCCCGCAGGAGATCAGCAACAGCGCGCAGGCCGCCACGGATAGGATTCTGTTTATCATGGTTTGTTACCGCCCTGGATCATCGTGATTATTATCAGTTGACCGGTCACATGTGCACGGCGCCGGCCTCGTCCCGCACCTTGCGTACCGTGCGTACGTATGGCAGGAATCCCGGCAGTGCCGATTGCAGACCGCGCACGGCCTCGCTGGCAGCGGCGAAACTGTCATAGCTGCCGTACAGTACGGACAGCATCGGATTTCCCCTGACCTCGCTGCGATAGATATAGACGTGGTCGAGCCGGTCGCGCACCTCGCCCCCGGAGAGCAGCCGGTCGATCTGCGGCGCGGCATCGCCCTCGGCCTGGAGGATCTGCACGCTGTAGTGATCGGGATCGGCGTTTGTCAGCCAGGCCTGCGTTGCCTCGAGACGGGATTCTGTTATTCCGGTGTGCGCGATTCGTCCGCATTCGCCCACCGCCTCCTCGCTGGCGGCGCCGCATACTGCCGGCGCCGGTTCCGGGGCGGGATCTTCGCAGGCGGATCCCCGGCCGGCCTCTGCAGCAGCAGGCGTGAAGCGGATCGACGAGGCCCACGCGGAAGCCGCCAGCGCGAGACCCGACAGGATGCCGCCCGCCCACATCGCGCCGGGGCCACGTGCGGAGAACTCGCTGTCGATGAGCGCAGCTCGCACATGCCGCGCCGTGATCACGCGTTCATCGGCGGAAAATGCCGCCAGCAGCGCCTTGTCGGCGAGGATGTTGAGACGGCGCATCAGGCCGCGCGAGGCCTTCGCGAAGGCGCGCACGGCATCGGCGGAGAACAGGTCCGGGCCCTGGTATCCGGCCTGCCGCAGGCGGAACATGAGATAGTCGCGCACGTCCTGCAATGACAGCGGCGGCAGATAAAAACCGTTGGTGATACGTTCCTTGATCTGGCGGACGTGGGCGGCGCCGAGATTGACGTCGAGTTCCGGCTGGCCGAACAGCACCACCTGCAGCAGTTTGTGCTTCTGGGTCTCCAGATTGCTCAGCAGGCGGATCTCTTCCAGGGTTTCCAGAGGCATGCCCTGCGCCTCCTCGACGAAGACGACGACCTGGCGGTCGTTCATGTGCTTCTTGAGCAGGTGCTCCTGCAGATGCTTCATCACTTCATAGCGGTTATCCCGTGCCTCGACCGTGAGCCCCATCTCGAACGCAATGGCATGCAGGATATGTTCGGGGGCGATGCTGGGGTTCGGCAGGTATACGATCTCGACGGACTGCGGCAGCTTCAGTTCCAGCATGCGGCACAGCATGGTCTTGCCGCTGCCGACTTCGCCCACGACCTTCGTGATGCCTTCACCCGACACGATGGCGTGCACGAGCGCCGCGAGGATGTCCCCGCGTGCGCCGCCGGAATAAAACAGCTGTGTATCAGGCGTTATCCTGTACGGGGGTTGATCCAACCCGAAATACGCATAGTACATAGCAGCCCTCGATCTGCCGGAACTCCGGCGTCCCGCCAGTCAAACCGGCGGAAAACCGGCTGTTCCGGCACCCATATGTTTCATATCCAGTTAATTAATCGCGGGAAATCCTTTTCCCCACACATGACAAGGCAAAAGCCATGCCAGTGGGTCAAGGCAGCCCGTGATCCGGGCGACAGGCAGATGAGGGAGACACGCGTCTGATTCCACACGGCGCACGCACTCCGGTGGAATCACCTTTACACGAGGCGAGATGGAAGAAGCCTGGACAAGGCGGGGCCGCGCCGCGTCGCGGCGGGATCAGGCCGGATCCTGCGGGCGCATAACCTGGCGGGGCGGAAGTGCCCCGTCCGCCACGCAGCCTGGTCGGTCAGCTGCCCAGAAAGATCGTGTACAACAGGTAACTGACCGGGACGCACATCAGCAACAACACGATGACAACATCAACGGGTTCAAACATGGCATTGCCTCCACGCGAGTTGACGTCGAGGCGATTATATCTCCATGAATCCTGCGCGGCACCATGACACCGGTCTTTTCGCGACTCGGACATTGAGTTAGAATCAGCCGGTCATTGGGGAGTAGCCGCCCTCGGCACGAGGGGTTCGCATCAACATACTTGCCCTGCAGGCATGGTGCGAACGGTTTCCGGATCTGGCGAGACCATTGGCTGCATCGCCTCCGGCATGGCCGGGGAGGCGGCGCGGTCATTGGATGTCAAGCCGGCCGGAGAGAACAATGGATGCGTTTCTGGTATCGACCGGTGTCGTCGCCCTGGCGGAAATGGGCGACAAGACCCAGCTGCTTTCCCTCCTGCTCGCCGCACGCTATCGCCAGCCTGCCGCCATCATCCTGGGCATCCTCTGCGCCACCCTCGCCAATCATGCCGCCGCCGCAGCACTGGGCGCCTGGATCACGGCATATCTCGGCTATGACAACCTGCGCTGGATCATCGGGGCCTCGTTCATCATTATGGCGTTCTGGATGCTGATACCGGATCGTCTCGACGGCTCAACCGCGAGCACGGTCAAACTGGGGGTTTTCGGCACCACCGTCATCGCATTTTTTCTGGCCGAGATGGGCGACAAGACACAGGTGGCGACCGTCGCCCTGGCGGCGCAATACACTTCCTTCTACGCTGTGGTGGCAGGCACCACCCTGGGGATGATGCTCGCCAATGTTCCCGCCGTCCTGCTTGGCGAGCGCGTCACAAAAAGGCTGCCGCTGCCCTGGATACATGGCGTGGCCGCCATGATCTTCGCACTGCTCGGAGTGACGGTACTGATGGGCGCGACAGTGCCCGGATAAACGTTATCACCGCATCCATGACAGAACGCCCCCGATACAGGCATAAAAAAAACCGGGCAAAGCGCTTTGCCCGGTGAGGCGATCGCAAGGGGGAATGCACGACCGTTGACCATGCAGACAGCTGAGACACACCAACGGCTGCCTCACAAGGGATACTCGCATCCCCTGTCCGCATGGGACGGCGCTGATTGTCGGGCGCCTGCGGACAAATGTAAATGCGGCAAAATGTCGCATCCCTGCCGGACAGTTCCTCGCCTATAATCGCGCAAGCATTGATTACCCACACTCCAGCATGGCCACCGAAGCAGCGGAAAACCGGATTACGCCAGTATCGCGCCAGACATGGCGTCGGATGCTCATTATCATATTCGCCATCCTGGTTCTCGAGTTAAGCGTAGGCGTCTGGATATACGTCGCCAGAAACATCTCCGTACCGGAGATCGACATTTCTGGCGTCACTGTATTTACGCCCCCAAACGACCTGCCCCCTTTTGACCTGACAGACCATGACCACCGGCCCTTCGATAACCACCGCCTGCGTGGGCGCTGGACCCTGGCAGTCTTCGGCTATACCTCCTGTCCGGATTTCTGTCCGACCACGCTGGCAGAGATGGCGCGCCTGTTCAATCGATTGTCCCAATCGCCCGAAGCAGGACAAGCGCCGCAGTTCGTGTTCATCAGCGTCGATCCCTATCGCGACACGCCGGAGCAACTGGCGTCATATGTCGGCTATTTCCGTCCCGACTTCCTGGGTGTGACGGGTGAAGCCGGAAAACTCCAACGCCTGAACGACAGCCTGGGGATTCACTTCGAATACGCCGACCCCGACACCAACCTGCCGATTCGCGATGTCCAGCATGAGCCCTCGATCGATCACTACATCGTCGATCACTATTCAGGTCTGCTGATCGTCGATCCACGGGGCCGCCTGGTCGCGACCCTGTTGCCGCCGTTCGAACTTGAACGGACGCTTGACGTCTATCACCAGTTGCGCAATCACTACGAGGGAGCATCGTGAAAAACACCATCTGCATAATCATGTTTGGCCTGTTTACCCTGGCATGCGTCAATAGCCAGGCTGGCGACATTACCGTCGATGATCCATGGATCCAGGAGGCGCCGCCCACAGCCAAGGCCATGGCGGGCTATCTCGGCATCACCAATCACTCGAAGGCGGCCATCATGCTGGAATCCGCCAGCAGCGCGGACTTCGGTTCGATCGAGATCCACTCCTCGGAGATACATGACGGCATGGTCCACATGCACAAGGAGCCTCACCTGGCGATCAGCCCCGCCGCGAGCCTCAAGCTCGAACCAGGCGGTTATCACCTGATGCTGATGAAAAGAAAGAGAAATTTACAAGCAGGCGACCGGGTCGGCATCAAGCTGCATTTCAGCAACGGCGAGGCCCTTCACATAGAAGCCGAGGTCCGTAAATAGCGTGTCACCTCCCCACGAGGATCTGCATGGTACTTATATGCCCCATTATGCAAAGTACCGCAGTGAACCCGTGTGAAAAAACTGAAGTAAACATGTATAGCCTTTTGTATTAATTAAAGTAATTACCAAATATCCCTATGCTGAACATGCGTGCGTCAATGCAGGCTGGCTTGTATGTTGTATTAATTTTAGTTAATATTTCGCAACATAATCGCTAGCGGGCACCAGCTACACAGCCTACTTTCCATATATATACGTCCTGGCGGTTTCTGTCTCCCAGCAGGCCATACCAACAGATGATTTACACCCTGGAGTCGGCTTCGGAAGGAAATACAAAGGCCCGGTGGGTTTCTTTGATTCTCGTTATCGGTCTGCACCTGGGCCTGGTCTGGGGGTTGTGGAATACCGAGATCCGATATGCCATCGAGCAAAGCACCCCGCTGTTTGTTTCCCTGATTGCGAAGACCCCGCCGAAGGAAGAGCCGACGCCAGAACCGCCCATACCGGATCCGGTTAAACCGAAGCCGGTCATAGAACCGCCGCTTCCCAAACCACAACAGATCGTATCCGAGGAACCGGTGCAGGATGTCGCAGAATTCACCGCGCCTCCGCCCGATCCGGTTCCGGTGGAGCCGGAACCGGCACCCGTAATCGAAGCGGCGCCGGTCATTGAACAGGTGTCACTGCCAGAACTCGCCGTCGCCTGTCCCGAGCGCAGCCCTCCGGTATACCCGGTGTGGTCAAAACGCATGCGCGAACAAGGCGAGGTAGTTTTACAGGTCTTCCTGGACAACACCGGGCGGGTCGTGCGGACAGAGATCAACCGCACCTCCGGATCGCCGCGCCTTGATGAAGCGGCGCTGCAGGCGGTACAACGCTGGCGCTGCCGCCCGGCTACCAAAGACGGCCGCCCGGTGTCTGCGGTCGCTCTTCAATCCATCAACTTCGTGATCAACTAAGAGAGCTGTCTTATGGAACATTCGCTCGGATTCTCACATTTCCTCTCGCAAGCGGACGCCGTCGGTAAAACAGTGCTGATCTTGTTGTTGCTGCTGTCCGTCGCAAGCTGGTATCTGATGATTACGAAGTATGTACAAAACTTCGTGGCCAGACGTCGCGCTGACGCCTTTCTCGCCCAGTTCTGGAACGCGGAGTCGCTGGAAGAAATCACTTCTATAGAAGAAAAAGTCGGCGCCAATAACGCGTTTGCGCGCCTAGCGCGCGAAGCATGCAACGCAGCGCAGAAAAATCACCGTGGCAAGCAAAAACTGGCCGCCGCAGGGGGAATCAACGAGTACCTCACGCGCGTGCTGCGTAACGCCATCGATCAGGAAACTGCCCGCGCGGAGCACGGATTGACACTGCTTGCCTCGGCCGGTTCGGCTTCACCCTACATAGGACTGTTCGGGACGGTATGGGGCATATATCACGCCCTGGTCTCCATCGGGCTGGCCGGCCAGGGAACCCTCGACAAGGTCGCGGGCCCGGTCGGGGAGGCGCTCATCATGACCGCCCTGGGTTTGGCCGTCGCAATCCCGGCAGTGCTCGCTTACAACTACTTCACGCGCTGTAATCGCCTAAGACTCGCCAAGCTGGAAGCCTTCGCCCATGACCTCATCACCCTGATGACCGTCGAGTTAGACGATCTCGAACCCAGCCAGGGCACCGCCCCGCGCCTCCTGCGCGCGGTCGGCAGCGCGGCGACCTGACGCGGGAGACGATCATGGCTCTGGGCAGCTTGCACGATAAATCCAAATCCGCCCCGGTAACGGAGATAAACGTCGTCCCGCTGGTCGATGTAATGCTGGTACTGCTGGTAATCTTCATCATCACCGCCCCCTTGCTCACACACTCGATCAAGATCGATCTGCCCAAGGCAAGCAACACCCCGAATCTCAGCCAGGCGGAACATATCGAACTCGCGGTAAAGGAAGACGGCGCCCTGTTCTGGAACGGTGAAGCGGTCGACATGGATTCACTCAGCCCGCGTTTCACTGCGGCGGCGGTCATTCAGCCGCAGCCGGAACTGCATATACACGCGGACCGCCTCACCCACTATGAAAATGTGGCCAAGGTGATGGCCATGGCGGGCAAGGCCGGCATGTCCCGCATAGGCTTCGTCACCGATCCCCACGATGGGCGATAGCAGGGGCACTTAGCCCGGGGCGTCATTAGGCGGTTTTCCCTCACCCAGTACTCCTCACATACCTCGCATAACCAGAATCGGTTATATGCGATGAAGCTACGTGCGGGTGAACCCCATTCGGCTTCCACTCCTCTCGCCGAAACACCTCACACCACATCAATTTGCAGACATAAGCCAGATCAATTCATATAGTTACTGCAATAAGTATCCGAGAAGGCGGTTGCGCACACATCAGGCATATCGCGACAATAAATTGACAAAAGCGTGATAGGCGTCATATAATTGGCACGTTCGAACGAGATTCATATAGCGGTAGCGAATCTTATCCGAACCAGTTGGTTCAGTCTGCAAAGCAAGCAGATTGTTAATAGAAACAAGCTTTTGTTCCCATATCACACCGTGATATAAGAACGGAGGTAAGCAGTTGTGAACGATTCAACAAATAAATCCAGACGTGACTTTCTTAAGAAAACTGCGTACGTAGTACCTGTAATCTTGACTTTGAAAGCCGCCCCATCCCTCGCCGGCACCGGTTCGCCCCACAAACCTCATGACGGGGGGCATCACAATGGCCATGGCTATCATGGTCACAAGAAGAAAGGCGGGCATTTCAATTTCTTCCAGAAATTGAAGTCTGCATTCAGGAATATTTTCTAACTCACTCCTCGCGACGCACGCCTTGGCTAAGGGTCTAGCATTAGACCCTTAGTTTTCATATTTGAGAATACCGAGCCACATCGCATGCACAGATCGCAAAGGATCTGATTCGGGCAGAAGTCAGGACGTTAAAAGGGAGACGTTACTCAAACTGTAAGTTATGGCGCGCCCGGAGAGATTCGAACTCCCGACCACCTGGTTCGTAGCCAGGTACTCTATCCAACTGAGCTACGGGCGCGTATAGATAAGCAGATCAAGACGATGTTTACTAGCCTTGCGCGCAAGACGGCAAGGCGGCGTATTTTATCAACATCAGCGCCGAGAGTTAAGAGTTCAACGGCAGTTTCATTTGTTTGGTCGAAATGGCGGAGAGAGAGGGATTCGAACCCTCGATGGAGCTTTTGACCCCATACTCCCTTAGCAGGGGAGCGCCTTCGGCCACTCGGCCATCTCTCCTGATACAACGCCTCCGGGTCGCCCCGGTCATTGTCCAAGCGGCTGATTCGCCAATCAAAGAGCGTGATAATACACTACCCTGCGGGATCTCGCGACCCACAGGGTAAAAAAATTAATCATCTTTCGAGCTATGAGGTCCAGCCATCCCTGTCGGGGTGGCCGATAAGGCGTGGCAAGGATTATGATTGAAAATAATGGCGTAGAGAGGTTTTGACGCGACCTTAATCGGGAGATTGCCGCGATTCAACCCTGAGCCTTCCCCTGAGGAATGTCTTTTTCCTGCTGGATACGCTGGTAGATCTCTTCACGATGGACAGTCACGTTCTTGGGCGCATTGACGCCGATACGAACCTGATTGCCCCTGACGCTGAGCACCGTTACCGTCACATCATCTCCGATCACCAGCGTTTCGCCCACACGGCGAGTCAAGATCAACATCTTTTGTCTCCTTACAGTAATAACCCTCTGTGGTTACGTTCCTGACTTCCCGTACCTGATTGTTCTTCTTATTCATCGGCTCTTCCCTCCAGAATCTTAAAAAACACACCATCCACATGATTCTTTTAGCTTTTTAAACCTCCCGCCACACCAAAATCATTCCTGTACGCTATGAAAACAGTGTCACGCCGCGTCCAAACCAAATGCTGAATGCAGGGCACGCACGCTCAACTCAAGATATTTCTCGTCGATGACCACCGAAATCTTGATCTCGGACGTTGAGATCATGCGAATATTGATCCCCTCGTCGGCCAGGGTGCGGAACATCTTGCTGGCGATGCCGGCATGAGACCGCATGCCCACCCCGACCAGAGATACCTTCACGATCTTGTTGTCGCCGATCACCTCACGGGCGCCCAGGCCTCTGGCGATGCGCTGGAGGATATCGAGCGCCTTGTCGTAATCATTGCGATGGACGGTGAAGGTGAAATCCGTCGTGGAGTCCTCGGCAATGTTCTGTACGATCATATCCACTTCGATATTGGCATCCGCCACCGGGCCGAGGATGCGGCTCGCGACCCCCGGCTGATCGGGGACCCCAAGCACCGTGAGCTTCGCCTCGTCGCGGTTGAATGCAATGCCTGAGATCAGGGCCTGTTCCATGTTTTCATCCTCGGCTGTAATCAAAGTTCCGGGTCCGTCTTCGAAGGAGGACAGGACGCGCAGGGGCACGTTGTACTTGCTGGCGAACTCTACCGAACGGATCTGCAGTACCTTCGCACCCAGGCTCGCCAATTCCAGCATCTCCTCGTAGGTCACACGATCCAGCCTTCGTGCGCGCGTCACCACGCGCGGGTCTGTGGTGTAGACCCCGTCGACGTCGGTATAGATCTGGCACTCGTCGGCCTTGAGCGCCGCCGCCAGCGCGACCCCGGTCGTATCCGATCCGCCGCGCCCAAGCGTGGTGATGTTGCCGTGCTCGTCCACGCCCTGAAATCCTGCAACCACGATCACGCTACCATCGGCGAGGTCGCGATGCAGGCGTGCTGCGTCGATCTCCACGATGCGCGCCTTGTTGTAAGCGCTATCGGTCAGGATGCGCACCTGTCCCCCGGTATACGATCGCGCGGGACAGCCCTGCGCCTCGAGCGCGATGGCGAGCAGTCCGATGGTGACCTGCTCTCCGGTGGCGAGGATCACATCCACCTCGCGGGGATTCGCCCGCGGCGATATCTCCCTGGCCAGCGCCAGCAGGCGGTTGGTCTCTCCGCTCATGGCGGATACCACCACCACAACCTGATGGCCCTGGTCACGCGTGGCGATGACCTTCTTCGCCACGTTCTCAATACGCCTGGGGTCGGCAACCGAGGTGCCGCCGTACTTCTGTACGATCAAAGCCATGTATGCACTTCCACCGAGAATAATGCAGAAAAATGAAGTCTATCTTAACATGGTCGGGACCACCCCCGGCCCGCTGGCCCTCACACCAGCCGCTCTCTCACCCAGTCCGGCACGGATTTCAGCGCAGCGGCCAGCATGGCGGGATTATTGCCGCCCGCCTGGGCCATATCCGGACGCCCGCCGCCCTTGCCATCGATCTGCTGGGCGACGTGGTTGGCGAGATCGGAGGCCTTCACCTTGCCGGTCTGATCCTGCGTCACCCCGGCCACCAGGCTCACCTTGCTGTCCTTGACCGTCGCCAGGACGACCACGGCCGAGCCGAGCTTGTTCTTCAATTGGTCCACCGTATCGCGCAGTGACTTGGGATCGGCATCGTCCAGCAGCGCGGCCAGCACCCTGCATCCGTTCACCTCCTGCGCCTGGGATGCCAGATCGTCGCCGGCGCTACTTGCCAGCACACCCTTGAGGCGGTCCAGTTCGCGCTCGAGATGACGGCTACGGTCGAGGATCTGCTCGACGCGCGCGACTACCTCGCCACGCCCGCCCTTGACCAGCGCCGCCAGCCGGTCGAGCTGCTGTTCATTTTCCGCCACCCAGGCCAGTGCACCTTCTCCCGTCAGGGCCTCGATACGGCGCACCCCGGCGGCCACTCCCGCCTCGGAAACGATCTTCATCAAGCCGATATCCCCGGCACGGCTTGCGTGTGTGCCGCCGCAGAGTTCCTTGGAAAAACCGCCTATCGTCAGCACACGCACACGGTCGCCGTACTTCTCTCCGAACAGGGCCATTGCGCCGACCGTGCGCGCTTCGTCGTAGCTCATCACCGTGGTCACGACCGGCGCATTGGCGCGGATCTGCGCGTTGACCAGCGTTTCGATCTGCTCGATCTGCGCGCGCGACAGCGCCTCGAAATGGGAGAAATCAAAGCGCAAACGACCGGGCTCCACCAGCGAGCCCTTCTGTGTCACATGTTCGCCGAGCACCTGGCGCAGGGCGGCGTGCAGCAGATGGGTTGCCGAATGATTGAGTGTGGTGGCGCGGCGCGCCGCCTCGTCCACGCGGGCCTCGACCGTCTCGCCGGTGCGTAGCGCGCCCTTGACCAGTTTTCCGATGTGCGCATAGGCGCCGCCCGGCAACTTCTGCGTGTCGCTCACGGCAAACACCGCCTGACCGGCAATCAGCTCACCGCGATCACCGGCCTGGCCGCCGGACTCGGCGTAGAACGGCGTTTTATCCAGGATCACCGCGCCCTCGTCGCCCGCGGCCAGCGCATCGACGCTTTGCTTGTCGCGCAGCAGGCCGGCGATGCGGCCCTGCTCGCGCAGGTGCTCATAACCGGTGAATTCGCTCTCGCAGCCGACCGCGGCCTGACCGCTGTAATCGACCTGGAAGTGCCCGGCGGCGCGGGCGCGGTCGCGTTGCGCAGCCATCTCGCGCTCGTAGCCTTCCATGTCTATGGTGATTCCGTACTTCAACGCGTAGTCGGCGGTCAAGTCCACCGGGAAACCGTAGGTATCGTAGAGCTTGAACACCACCGCGCCGGACAGGCGCTTGTCGCCCTTGGGCAGCGCGGCGATGCTCTCCTTCAGGATCTTCATGCCCTGGTCGAGCGTCTCCGCGAATCGCTCCTCCTCCTGCTTCAGCACGCGTTCGACCTGCGCGCGACCTCTGGCCAGCTCCGGGTAGGCCGCCCCCATCTCGTCGCTCAGGGGACCGACCAGCTTGTGGAAAAACGCATCGCGCATGCCGAGCTCATAACCGTGGCGGATGGCGCGACGGATGATGCGGCGCAGGACATAGCCGCGCCCCTCATTGGACGGCAGCACGCCGTCAACGATGAGGAACGCGGTCGAACGGATATGGTCGGCGATCACGCGCAGCGAGGCCTGCTCGAGCTCCTTCGTGCCGCACACATCGGCGGCGGCACGGATCAGGCTGCGGAACAGGTCGATGTCATAATTGCTGTGCACGCCCTGCATCACCGCCGCGAGGCGCTCCAGGCCCATGCCGGTATCCACCGACGGCTTCGGCAGCGGCGTCATGGCGCCGTGGGCGTCGCGGTTGTATTGCATGAACACGAGGTTCCAGATCTCGATGTAGCGGTCGCCGTCCGCCTCGGGCGTGCCGGGCGGCCCGCCGGCAATTCCCGGGCCGTGATCGTAGAAGATCTCGGTGCACGGACCGCACGGACCGGTATCCCCCATGGACCAGAAATTGTCATCGCCCGCGATGCGCGTTAAACGCTCCGGCGCGACCTTGATCTCCTTCAGCCAGATGTCGGCGGCCTCGTCGTCGTCCTGGTAGACCGTGACCCACAGCTTGTCCGCCGGGATGCCCAGCTCGCGCGTGAGGAACTCCCATCCGTAGCGGATCGCCTCGCGCTTGAAATAATCGCCGAAGCTGAAATTGCCGAGCATCTCGAAGAAGGTATGGTGGCGCGCTGTGTAGCCGACGTTCTCGAGATCGTTGTGCTTGCCGCCCGCGCGCACGCAGCGCTGCGAGCTGGCAGCTCGCCTGTAGGGCCGCTGCTCGTTGCCGAGGAAGACGTCCTTGAACTGGACCATGCCGGCGTTGGTGAACAGCAGCGTGGGGTCGTTGGCCGGCACCAGCGGGCTGCCCGCCACCACCTCGTGACCGTTACGCCGGAAATAGTCGAGAAACCTGCTGCGAAGCTCTGCGCTGCTTGTCATGCTGAGGAACTACCATTGCCGAATACGTTGCCATCCCTTACCGGATCACAGATCATCGCCATCCCTGAGCGCACTTCTGACCTGCCCCTCGGTAAACCCCCGATAACGCAAAAAACGCGCCTGCTGGGCGCGTTCGTTAAAACCCTGCGGAACATCGCTGCCGAAGCGCTTGCACCGCGCCGCCTGCGCGAGTTCACACCACGCCTCGTCCCGCGGATCGACGACTGTCTCGATCACTTCCGCCGGAACCGCGCGTTCGCGCAGGTCTGCGACGATGCGCAGCGGGCCCTGCCCGCGCAGACGGTGCGTATGGACGTAGGCCTCGGCGAAACGTGCATCGCTCAACAGGCCTTCGGTACGCAGTCGCTCGAGTTCGCTCGCGACGGCGTCCTCGTCGTCAAATCCTTTGGCGCGCAGCTTGACGCGCAGCTCGCCCACCGAATGTTCGCGCCGCGCCAGCAGATCCATGGCGCGGCGGCGAATCTCCGGCCCCGGATTTTGCCGGCGCTCGTCCGTCAGGCCTCAGCCTCGGCGGCTTCCGCCTCGCTCCCGGCCCCGCCCCTGGTGCTCACCGGCGCGGTCATCAGCTGGGCGCGGATCTTGCCTTCGATATCCTGCGCGAGCGCGGGATTCTGCTTGAGGTATTCGCGCGCATTGTCCTTGCCCTGGCCGATGCGTTCGCCCGCGTAGCTGTACCAGGCGCCGGATTTCTCAATGATGCCCGCCTGCACGCCGAGATTGATGATCTCGCCCTCGCGCGACACGCCCTCGCCGTAGAGGATGTCGAATTCGGCCTGCCTGAACGGCGGCGCCACCTTGTTCTTCACCACCTTGACGCGGGTCTCGCTGCCGACCACCTCTTCGCCCTTCTTGATCGCGCCGGTGCGGCGGATGTCCAGGCGCACCGAGGCGTAGAACTTGAGCGCGTTGCCGCCGGTGGTGGTCTCGGGGTTGCCGAACATGACGCCGATCTTCATGCGGATCTGGTTGATGAAGATCACCATGGTGTTGGAACGCTTGATGTTGGCGGTCAGCTTGCGCAGCGCCTGCGACATCAGGCGCGCCTGCAGGCCCATGTGGGAATCGCCCATTTCGCCCTCGATCTCCGCCTTCGGCGTCAGCGCCGCGACCGAGTCGATCACCACCACGTCGACCGCGCCGGAGCGCACCAGCATGTCGGTGATCTCGAGCGCCTGTTCGCCCGTATCGGGCTGCGAGACCAGCAGATCATCGACGTTCACGCCGATCTTCTGGGCATAGGACGGATCGAGCGCGTGCTCGGCATCGACGAACGCCGCGGTGCCGCCCGCTTTCTGCGCCTCGGCGATCACCTGCAGGGTGAGGGTGGTCTTGCCCGACGACTCGGGACCGTAGATCTCGATGACACGGCCGCGCGGCAGGCCGCCGATCCCGAGCGCGAGATCGAGGCCCAGCGAACCGGTGGAGATGATGCTGATATCGCGTTCCACCCCCGCGTCGCCCATGCGCATCACCGAACCCTTGCCGAACTGACGCTCGATCTGGCTCAATGCCGCCGTCAATGCCTTACGCTTGTTTTCTTCCATTGTCTCCCCCTGCTGATCCGTATGAATCGGCCGTCCGTTGCACGATTGCGATTGCGTGAAACCTAACGCCCGGATTATCCCATAGAATGACCGCGCTGTAACACCCCACGCCCGGTGCCAGGCACCGCACCGGCAGGCGTGCGCAGCCGCCGAAAAATCCCGGCGGGAGGTGTCGACCGATCAACCACTTATTGAGCCCGACTCGTGCGCATTATCAACGGGATTCGGACGACAGCGGCCAGGAATTCAGCACCAGATAGGCGCTGCGGCCCGCGGCGGGAATGGACTCCATCAGCGAATAGGATGAGACACTCCAGCGCACCGGCTCGATCGCGTCCACCCGGGGCGGCCGCGATACTTTACGGGCCAGCGTCATGTGCGGGAGATAGGGACGCGTCTCGGCCGCGAAACCGCAGGCCCCCACGGCCGCGCGCAGATGCCCGACCAGGGCGTACAGGGGAGGCGGGACCTCGCGCGGCCCCAGCCACAGGATGCGGGGTCGTCCCCAGTAACCCACCCGCTCGAGCGACAGCTCGAAGGCGGCACCCGGGATGCCGGCCACGGCGCGCTCGACAGCGGTGACGCGCCCGGCCTCGACATCCCCGATAAAGACCAGGGTGACATGGAGATTCCCGATCGGCTCGGCGCGTCCGTTGCTGAGAATCAGGTGCCTGTCGATCCGCTCCTGCAGGCGGCGGCGCATCTCGTCATCAGGCCACAGCGCGAAAAAGAGCCGGCGCCTCCGGCCGTGCGGCACCGCGCCCTCACTGCTTCCCGCGCCGCTGTCCGACAAGATCAATCACTCCATCGAGTGCCGCCGCCACCGCCTGACGTCGCACGGCAGCGCGATCTCCATGGAACTGCCGGGTCTCGCTGCGCATGGGCAGTCCCGCGCCGCCCCACGCCAGGCATACCGTTCCAACCGGCTTGACCGGCGTGCCCCCGTCCGGACCGGCGATGCCGCTGACCGCGACGGCCACCTGGGCCGCGCTGTGCTGCAGCGCGCCCGCGACCATCTCACGGACGACGGCTTCGCTCACTGCGCCGTGGGCAAGCAGCGTCGCCTCCTGTACGCCAAGCATATCGCGCTTGGCGGCGTTGCTGTAGGTGACGAAGCCGCGCTCGAACCACGCGGAACTGCCCGGCACCGAGGTTACCGCGGCGGCGATGCCACCGCCGGTACAGGACTCCGCCGTGGCGAGCATGAACCGGTGCCCGCCCAGCAGGGCGCCGAGGCGATACGCCAGGCGGTCCATCTCCTCATCCATCGGTCTCTCCGCTCATCCCGGTTACCGGCCATCGCCGGGACCGCTTTTTATCCGCGCGTTATCCGGTATAGTAGCGTGCCTGTCAGACCCATCGCAAAACTACAGGTATCGCATTTGGCGCACAAATCACTGGAATTCATCGCAACGTTGCTGGTGCACCTGCTGCCGCATCACGCCTGCGCCCGCCTGATGCGCCGGCTGGCGCGCGTGCGCACCTCGGCGGTCAAGGATTTCCTGATCCGGCGTTTCATCGCACGCTATCGCGTCGATATGGCCGAGGCCCGCCAGCCCGATCCGGCCGCTTATCCCGATTTCAACAGCTTTTTCACCCGCGCTCTCGCACCGGGCGCGCGCCCGGTCGTCACCGGCGCAGGGGAGATCGCCTGTCCGGTCGACGGGGCGGTCAGCCAGGCCGGCGCGATCGAGCGGGGCCGTCTGCTTCAGGCCAAGGGTATCGAGTACACGCTGACCGCCCTGCTCGGCGGGGACGGGGATCTCGCCGACCGCTTTGTGGGCGGGGAGTTCGCCACCCTGTACCTGTCACCGCGCGACTATCACCGCGTCCATATGCCCTGCACCGGTACCCTCGCGGAGACGCGTTACGTACCGGGGCGGCTGTTCAGCGTGAACGACTATTCCACCCGCCACGTGCGCAATCTGTTCGCCCGCAATGAGCGGCTCGTCACCCTGTTCGAGACGGCGAACGGGCCGATGGCGCTCATCCTGGTCGGCGCCTTCTTCGTTGCCGGCATCGAGACCGTCTGGACCGGCGAGGTCTCGCGCAGGCGCCCGCAGGGTTCCTGGCAGCGCTACCGGCACGGCCGCTCGGTGACGGTGGAACTCGAACGCGGCGAGGAAATGGGCCGCTTCAACATGGGTTCCACCGTCATCGTGCTGTTCGGCCCGGGACGGGTACGCTGGGCGGAAACCCTCGTGCCGGGCGCGAAGGTGAGAATGGGTGAGTTGATGGGCCGGGTAACGGTAAGGAGTAAGGAGTGAGGAGTGAGTGATGCGTTAGGCGAAAATGATGAAAAACCAGGGGATATTTTTCACACCGAACGCCTCACACCTCACTCCTGACGCCTCACTACTCACGCCCTGTCCAGCGGAAACGCCAGCACCTCCGCGATCGATTTCGCCCCGAGCGCGGCCATCACCAGTCGGTCGACCCCGAGCGCCACTCCGGAGCAATCGGGCAGCCCGTGTTCGAGGGCCGCAAGCAGGTGCTCGTCCGGTACGACATCCGGCAGGCCGTCGCGGCGGCGGCGTGCGCGGTCGCGCTCGAAGCGGGTGCGCTGTTCGGCCGCATCGGCGAGTTCGCGGAAGCCGTTGGCGATTTCCATGCCGTTGATATAAAGCTCGAAGCGTTCAGCCACCGGCAAAGGTCCGGGCCGGATGCGCGCCAGCGCGGCCTGGCCGGGCGGATAATCGTGGACGAAACACGGCGTTCCGGCGCCCAGCCCCGGCTCGATGAAATGGGTCAGCAGCAGGTCGAGCCAGGCCTCCGGCTCGGGGAGCGACATTTCTTCGCTGCGCGCCAGCCCCAGCCGGCGTGCGCAGCCGCGCAGCTCTTCCATCGATGCCACGAACGGATCGACCTTCAGCCGGCGCCGGAACAGATCCTGGTAGCTCACCCGTTCGAAGCGCCGGTCCAGTCCCAGCACCTCCGCCACCAGCGCCTCGACCTCGTCCATCATCGCGGACAGATCGAAACCGGGCCGGTACCATTCGAGCAGGGTGAATTCCGGATTGTGCAGGCGACCGGACTCGCCGTCGCGAAAGGACTTGGCGATCTGGTAGATCGGCCCGCTGCCTGCGGCGAGCAGCCGCTTCATGGCGAATTCGGGTGACGTCTGCAGATACATGGGTTGTCCGGCGGGGAATCCCGGACCGGTGTAATGGGACTGCAGGCTGGCGAGGTGGGGATCGGTCACGGCGGCGGCGGAAAGCGCGGGGGTTTCCGTCTCGAACACGCCGCGCGCGGCAAAGAAGGCGCGTATCCGCGCCAGCAGGGCCGCGCGGGCGCGCAGATTGGCCAGCGGCGCGCTGGGACGCCAGTCGAGCGATGCGTCGGGGACGGACTTGAAGTCCGCCCCCGTGCCAGTGGATTGATCGTCGCTGCTGTTCGTAGCGCTCAAGTCTTCACGCGGGAGACATATTCCCCGCTGCGGGTGTCCACCTTGATCGTCTCGCCCTGATTGACGAACAGCGGGACGCGCACCACCGACCCGGTCTCCAGCGTCGCGGGCTTACCGCCGCCGCCCGAGGTATCGCCGCGCACGCCGGGATCGGTCTCGGTGATGACCAGCTCGACGAAGTTGGGCGGGGTCACCGCCAGCGGCGCATCGTTCCACAAGGTCACGATGCAGGTTTCCTGGCCCTTGAGCCACTGCGTGGCGTCACCCAGCGCCGCCATGGGCACCATGTATTGCTCGAATGTTTCCGGCAGCATGAAGTGCCAGAACTCGCCGTCGTTGTAGAGATACTGCATCTCCGTGTCCATCACATCGGCGCCTTCCAGCGTCTCGCCTGACTTGTAGGTGCGCTCGTTGATGCGGCCGGTCTTGAGGTTGCGGTACTTGACGCGGGTGAAGGCCTGCCCCTTCCCGGGCTTGACGAAATCGAGATCGACGATGTTACAGGGATCGTTGTCGATCATGACCTTGAGGCCGTTTTTGAATTCGTTGGTGCTGTAGACTGCCATTGTAGTTTCCCAGTGGTTGATGAAAGGGTGCTTCCGCGGACCCGGCCGGCGCCAAGCGCCGGCCAGCGGGATCGCCTACAATGGCAGGCGCCGGCGGCGGGCATTAACGAGGGCATAATGATAGCGCGAACTCCCCTTTCATGGCAGTCCGGCGGCTGGCAGCAGGAACTGGCCGCCGGGTTCCGCCGTCCGAACGAGCTGCTGGCCGCACTCGGCATCGACCCTGGGCGGATCGACTCCGGGATCGATTGCGACAGCCCGTTTCCGCTCCGCGTGCCGCTCGCCTATGCCCGGCGCATGCGCCGCGGCGATCCGGCCGACCCGCTGCTGCGCCAGGTACTGCCCGTAACGGCGGAGCGCCGTGAGATGCCGGGATTCTCCGCCGACCCGGTCGGCGACCATGCCGCCCGGCGCGGCGCCGGCGTGCTGCACAAGTACCGCGGGCGCGCCCTGCTGATCACCACCGGCGCCTGCGCGATCCACTGCCGCTACTGCTTCCGCCGTCATTACCCCTATGCCGAGGCGCATGCCGCCGACAACGAATGGGGAGATGCGGTCGAGTTGATTGCAAACGATGAAACCCTGCGCGAGGCGATCCTGAGCGGCGGCGACCCGCTGACCTTGACCACGGGCCGGCTGGCGCGGCTGGTGCGCAAGCTGGAGGCCGTGCCGCACCTGACCCGCCTGCGCATCCATACGCGGCTCCCCATCGTACTGCCGGCCCGCATCGAGGACGACCTGCTCGACCTGCTCGCGCACGGCCGGCTGAAACCGGTGGTGGTCGTGCACGCCAACCATCCCAACGAAATCGATGATGAAGTCCGCTCGGCGCTGGCGCGACTCGCCGGCGCCGGCATCGCCCTGTTCAACCAGTCCGTGCTGCTGCGCGGCGTGAACGACGACGCGGCGGTGCTGACGTCACTGAGCGAAGCCCTGTTCGAGGCCGGTGTAACGCCCTACTACCTGCACCTGCTCGACCGCGTTCAGGGCGCAGCACATTTCGAGGTCGATCCCGATACCGCGCGCATACTGCATCGCCAAATGCGCGAGAACCTGCCGGGCTATCTGGTGCCGCAGCTGGTGCAGGAAGTCCCGGGCCGGGCATCCGAGCTCGAGATATGGTCATAGTCGTCCCTTGTAGTAAAAAACGGGGGACGGATTTCAAACCCGTCCCCTTCTCAGTTCTTAGTCCTTCGTCCTCAGTCCTGTTTTTTCACGCCTCACTCCTCACCCCAGTCACCTCCATCGACTTGAGCGCGGCGATGCGTTCCTCCAGCGGCGGGTGGCTCATGAACAGGCGCTTGAGGCCCGATCCCACGCCGCCGGAGATGCCGAAGGCGGCGAGCTGGTCGGGTAGCGGCTGCGGCATGCGCTGCTTCAGGCGCTCCAGAGCGGCGATCATCTTCTGCCGTCCGGCAAGCGAGGCGCCGCCCTGGTCGGCGCGGAACTCGCGCTGGCGGCTGAACCACATCACGATGACGGAGGCGAGCACACCCAGCACCAGCTCGGCGACGATCGCGGTGATCCAGAACGCCGGGCCGTGGCCGCGCTCGGTCTTGAACACCACGCGGTCGACCAGGTGGCCGATGACGCGCGACAGGAAGATCACGAAGGTGTTGACCACCCCCTGGATCAGCGCCAGCGTAATCATGTCGCCATTGGCAACGTGGCTGACTTCGTGGCCGAGCACCGCCTCGGCCTCATCGCGGCTCATCGAGCCCAGCAGGCCGGTGCTGACCGCAACCAGGGCCTTGTTGCGGCTGGCGCCGGTCGCGAAGGCATTGACGTCGGGCGAGTCGTAGATCGCAACCTCGGGCATGCCGATGCCGGCCTGCTGCGCCTGGCGCTGCACCGTCGCCACCAGCCACTGCTCGGCCTCGTTCGCCGGCCGCTCTATCACGCGCGCGCCGGTGAAGCGCTTGGCGGTCCATTTCGAGATTGCGAGTGACAGGAACGAGCCGCCCATGCCGAACACCGCCGCAAACACCAGCAGGGAGCTCAGATCGAGACCGACGCCCTGTTCATCCAGGATCCGCTCCACCCCGAGTATGCGCAGGGAGATGCTGAGGACCACGATGATCGCCAGGTTTGTCGCCAAAAACAACATGATACGTTTCATATCCGCCTCATTTTCTTAACAAAACCGGGGTCGTTCCGAAGCTTACAATGGTGGCGCGCCAGAATTTTTCAAGCCACCGGATCGAGGCGGTCAACCTTGCGGAAGCCCTGCGGCAGCTTGAGGCCGCGCCGTCCGCGTTCGCCACGGTAATGCTCCAGGTCCTTGGGCTTGAGCACCGTGTGGCGCTGTCCGGCCTGGACCTTGAGCGAGCCCCCCGCCGGCACCACCGTCAGTGCGGCGATGAATTCCGCGCGTGCGGCGGCCTTGGCGGTGGCGATCCCCATCAGTTTGACGCCCTTGCCGCGCCCGAGCTGGGGCAGCTCGCCGACCGGGAAGACCAGCATGTGCCCCTCGTTGCTGACGGCGGCGACGAGGTCTTTCTCCGGATCGGTAACCTGCGCCGGGGGCAGCACCAGCGCGCCCGCCGGCACCGTCAGCACGCCCTTCCCCGCCTTGTTGCGCGCGAAAAGGTCGCCGAGTTTCGCGACGAAGCCGTATCCGAAGTCGCTCGCCAATACATAGTGCGCATCGTCGGCGCCGATCATCACGCCGGCGAAGGTGGCGCCGTCGGGCGGACTCAAGCGGCCGGTGAGCGGCTCGCCCTGCCCGCGCGCGGTCGGCAGCGTATGCGCCGGCAGGGCGTAGGCGCGGCCGTGCGAATCGAGGAAATAGGCGGACTGGTTGCTGCGCCCCAGTGCGGCGGCCTTGAAACCGTCGCCCGTCTTGTATCCCAAGGCAAGCGGGTCGATGTCGTGGCCCTTGGCCGCGCGCACCCAGCCCTTCTCCGACAGTACGACGGTCACCGGCTCGGTCGGGATGAGGGCGGTCTCGTCGATCGCCTGAGCAGCGGCACGCTCCTTCAGCGGCGAGCGCCGCGCGTCGCCGTATTTGTCCGCGTCGGCCTGCAGCTCGGCGCGGATCAGCTTCTTCAGGCGCGTCTTCGATCCCAGCGTCTTTTCCAGGTCTTCGCGCTCCTCGTTCAGCGCCTTCTGCTCGGCGCGGATCTCGATCTCCACCAGCCTGGCCAGCTGGCGCAGGCGGATGTCGAGGATGGCGTCGGCCTGGATCTCGCTCAGGCTGTAGCGCCGCATCAGCACCTGGCGCGGCTCGTCCTCGGTGCGGATGATGCGGATGACCTCATCCAGATTGAGATAGGCGGCGAGCAGGCCGTCGAGGATGTGCAGGCGGCGCAGGATGACGTCGAGCCGGTATTGCAGGCGCCGCGTGACGACGTCGGAGCGGAACTGCAGCCATTCCTCCAGCAGCAGGCGCAGGTTCTTGACCTGCGGGCGGCCGTTCAGCCCGATCACGTTCATGTTGACGCGATAGCTGCGCTCGAGGTCGGTGGTCGCGAACAGGTGCGACATCAGCGCATCGTAGTCGATGCGGTTGGAGCGCGGGATGATCACCAGGCGCGTCGGATTCTCATGGTCCGACTCGTCGCGCAGGTCCTCCACCATGGGCAGCTTTTTCGCGCCCATCTGCTGCGCGATCTGCTCCAGCACCTTGGCGCCGGAGACGCCGTAAGGCAGGGCGTGGACGATGACGCCCTCCTTGTCGATCTCGTAGCGCGCGCGCATGCGGATGCTGCCGACGCCACTCTCGTACATGCGCAGGATCTCGCTGCGCGGGGTGATGATCTCCGCCTCGGTCGGGAAATCGGGCGCCGTGATGTGCCCGCACAGGTCGGTGACGCCGGCCTTCGGTTCATCGAGCAGATGGATGCAGGCTGCGGCGACCTCGCGCAGGTTGTGCGGCGGGATATCGGTCGCCATGCCGACCGCAATGCCGGTGACACCGTTCAGCAGGACATGCGGCAGGCGCGCCGGCAGCACCACCGGCTCATCCAGCGTGCCGTCGAAATTGGGCTGCCAGTCCACCGTGCCCTGGCCCAGTTCGGCGAGCAGCAGTTCCGCGTAGCGCGACAGCCTAGCCTCGGTGTAGCGCATGGCGGCGAAGGATTTCGGATCGTCGGGCGCGCCCCAGTTGCCCTGGCCGTCGATGAGCGGATAGCGGTAGGTGAACGGCTGCGCCATGTGCACCATCGCCTCGTAGCAGGCGGAGTCGCCATGCGGATGGAACTTGCCGATGACGTCGCCGACGGTGCGCGCCGATTTCTTGTACTTCGCCGCGGCCGACAGGCTGAGCTCCGACATGGCGTAGACGATGCGCCGCTGCACCGGCTTCAGTCCGTCGCCGATGTGCGGCAGCGCGCGATCGAGGATCACGTACATCGAATAATCGAGGTACGCCTTCTCGGTGAACACCCGCAGCGGGCGTCGCTCGACGCCTTCGTAGTCGATTTCGATGGTTTTGGTCATGGATACCTCACTGAAAAATTCGTGAGGAGTGAGGAGTTAGGAGTGAGGAGGAATAGATTAAAAAACCATTTCGCCTCACACCTCACACCTCACGCCTCACCTATATAACCGGTTCCGCCAGATTCCCCTTCTCCTCCAGCCAGCTCTTGCGGTCGCCCGCGCGGCGCTTGGCCAGCAGCATGTCCATCAGGGCCACGGTGTCGTCGCCATCCTCGATGGTAAGCTGGACCAGCCGGCGGGTCTCCCGGGCCATGGTCGTTTCGCGCAGCTGGAGCGGGTTCATCTCGCCCAGCCCCTTGAAGCGCTGCACGTTGGGTTTGCCCTTTTTATGTTCGGCGGCGATGCGGTCAAGAATGCCCTGCTTCTCGGCCTCGTCGAGGGCGTAGTACACCTCCTTGCCGAGATCGATGCGGTACAGCGGCGGCATCGCGACGTAGACGTGCCCTGCCGCCACCAGCGGGCGGAAGTGGCGCAGGAACAGCGCGCACAGCAGCGTCGCGATGTGGGCGCCATCCGAATCCGCGTCGGCGAGGATCGCGATCTTGCCGTAACGCAGGCCGGCGAGGTCGTTCGAGGCGGGATCGACGCCGATGGCGAGCGCGATGTCGTGCACCTCCTGCGAACCCAGCACCTCGGAGGCGGACACCTCCCAGGTATTGAGGATCTTGCCGCGCAACGGCATCACCGCCTGGAACTGGCGGTCGCGCGCCTGCTTGGCCGATCCGCCGGCGGAATCACCCTCGACCAGGAACAGCTCGGACAGGCGCGGATCCTGCGTGGTGCAGTCGGCCAGCTTGCCCGGCAGCGCCGGGCCGCGAGTGATCTGTTTGCGTTCCACCTTCCGCGCCGCGCGCATGCGCCCCTCGGCGTTGGTGATGGCGAGGGCAGCGATCTTCTCGCCGGCCTCGACGTGCTGGTTGAGCCACAGGCCGAAGCTGTCCTTCACCACGCCGGCGACGAAGGTCGCGCTCTCGCGCGAGGACAGGCGCTCCTTCACCTGGCCGGAGAACTGCGGATTCTCCAGTTTCACCGACAGGATGTAACTGCAGCCGCTCCAGACGTCGTCGGCGGTCAGCTTGACGCCGCGCGGCAGCAGGTTGCGGAATTCACAGAACTCACGGATCGCGTCGGTGAGCCCGGTGCGCAGGCCGTTGACGTGGGTGCCACCCTGCACCGTCGGGACCAGATTGACGTAGCTCTCCGCGACCGGCTCGCCGCCTTCCGGCTGCCACACCACCGCCCAGTCGGCCGTCTCGCTCTCGCCCGCCATGCTGCCGATGAACGGGTCTTCGGGCAGCAGCGCGCAGTCCTCCAGTGCGCCGAGCAGGTAATCGCACAGGCCGTCCTGGTATTCCCACTCGAGGCGTTCGCCGCTGTGTTCGTCGTGGAAGCTGACATGCAGGCCGGGGGCGAGCACGGCCTTCGCGCGCAACAGTTGCTTCAGGCGCGACAGCGAGAACTTGTCCGTATCGAAATATTTTGCATCGGGCCAGAAGCGCAGCCGGGTGCCGGTGTTCTGCCGGGCCACCTTGCCGACGGCTTTGAGCTCGGAGGCCTTCGCGCCGCCGGCGAAGCCCATGTGATATTCCTGTCCGTCACGCCGGATGTGGACCTCCAGCTTCTTCGACAGCGCGTTGACGACCGACACTCCGACGCCGTGCAGGCCGCCCGAGAAGCGGTAGTTCTTCTGGGAAAACTTGCCGCCTGCGTGCAGCCGGGTCAGGATCACCTCCACGCCCGAGATTTTCTCACCGGGATGGATGTCGACCGGCATGCCGCGGCCGTCGTCCTCGACCTCGATGGAGCCGTCCTTATAGGCGGTGACCGCAATGCGGCGGGCGTGCCCTGCGAGCACCTCGTCGACGCTGTTGTCGATGACCTCCTGGGCAAGGTGATTCGGCCGCGCGGTATCGGTGTACATGCCGGGGCGCTTGCGCACCGGCTCGAGGCCGGTCAGTACCTCGATCGCCGCGGCGTCATAAACCTTGCTCATTGCTGGTATCCGGGGTGTCCTGATGCAAAAACCGCCCGAGTCTACCATGAAGCGCCGTGGCAGGCGCAAGCGGGCGCGCGCACGCGAATTTCCCGCATATCTCCCCGGCCGAAATATGGGGACAAAATGATATATAATGTGCCGTCCCCGCCGCGCCCCGCGGCTCCACGAGTCGGTGGAGCGGGCCCGGCCATCACCGCACGAGCAACCGGGTACGCCAGTGGCGAAAAAGAACGAACGCAAACAGGACGAGGCGCCGGACTTTGAACAGTCCCTGCAGGACCTCGAGTCCATCGTCGCACGACTGGAACAGGGCGATCTCCCGCTCGAGGAATCGCTGCACCAGTTCGAGCGCGGCATCGCACTTACGCGCGCCTGCCAGCAGGCCCTGAAGTCGGCCGAGCAGAAGGTGCAGATCCTGATCGAGGAAAATGGAAAAACCGACACCCGTGCCTTCACCGACGCAACCGAAAATTGAACATCCCGCCGCGCTCGATGGCCTCATGGAACAGTGCCGGGGCCGCGTCGAGGCCGCCCTCGACCGCTGGCTGCCGCCCGCGGAGACGGAACCGCGCGACCTGCATCGCGCGATGCGCTATGCCGCGCTGGCCGGCGGCAAATACGTGCGGCCGCTGCTGGTGTACGCCACCGGCCGCGCCTTCGGCGTCGCGCCCGAGCGGCTGGACGGCCCGGCCTGCGCAGTCGAACTGATCCACGCCTACTCCCTGGTACACGACGACCTCCCCGCGATGGATAACGACGCCCTCCGGCGCGGCAAGCCCAGTTGCCACGTCGCCTGTGGCGAGGCGGTCGCCATCCTGACCGGCGACGCGCTGCAGGCGCTGGCGTTCCACATCCTGGCGGCCGATCCCGCGCCCGGCGTCACGCCGGCGCTACGCCTGCGCATGATCGACACCCTTGCGCTCGCCGCCGGCTCGCTCGGCATGGCGGGCGGCCAGGCCATCGACCTCGCCGCCGTGGGGCATGTGCTCGAACCCGGCGAACTGGAGAACATGCATACGCGCAAGACCGGCGCGCTGATCCGCGCCAGCGTGCTGCTCGGCGCGCTCGCCGCCGACGGAGCGGCCGAGGATACGCTGGCGGCGCTCGGCGGTTACGCGCGCTGCATCGGGCTCACGTTTCAGATCCGCGACGACGTGCTTGACGCGGAAGGCGATACGGCGACGCTGGGCAAGACCTCGGGGAGCGATGCCAGCAACAACAAGGCCACCTACACCACCCTGCTCGGTCTCGAACGCGCCAAGCGCATGGCGGACGAGCTGCACCGTGAGGCCTTGCGGCATCTGGAAGGACTGGATGAACGCGCGAACCTGCTGCGCGAGATTTCGAAGTACATCATCCGGCGCATCCATTGATGCAGGATCGTAGCGGAAGGCGGCGCGCGCTGCTTGCATCACCCGCGCAAACCACGCATTATCCCATATATATAACAAGGGCATAGAGACGAGCGATGGATGAGAAACAGGCCTTCTCCCTGCTGGAAGGCGTCGATGATCCCTCAGAATTGCGCCAGCTGCGTCCGCAGCAGCTGCGGCAGCTCAGTGACGAATTGCGCGCGTTCATACTCCAGTCGGTGGCCCATACCGGAGGACATCTGTCCTCCAGCCTGGGGACGGTGGAACTGACCGTAGCCCTGCACTATGTCTTAAATACGCCTTACGACTCGCTGGTGTGGGACGTCGGCCACCAGTCCTACGGACACAAGATCCTCACCGGGCGCCGCCGGGCGATGGCCACCCTGCGCAAGAAGGACGGCCTGTCCGGCTTCCTCAAGCGCAGCGAGAGCAAATACGACAGTTTCGGGGCAGGGCATTCCAGCACCTCGATCAGCGCGGCGCTCGGCATGGCGATTGCGGCGCAGCGGCGCGGCGAGGACCGCAAGACGGTGGCGGTCATCGGTGACGGCGCCATGACCGCGGGCATGGCCTTCGAGGCGCTCAACCATGCCGGCAACAGCGAAGCCGACCTGCTGGTGATCCTCAACGACAACGAGATGTCGATCTCGCGCAACGTCGGCGGCATCTCGAATTACCTGGCCAGGCTGCTCTCGGGCCGCATCTACTCCACCATGCGCGAGGGCAGCAAGAAGGTGTTGAGCGCACTGCCACCGCCGATGTGGGAGCTGGCGCGCCGCGCCGAGGAGCATGTCAAGGGCATGGTCATCCCGGGCACGCTGTTTGAGGAACTCGGCTTCAACTACATCGGGCCGATCGACGGCCACGACATCGACACCCTGGTCGCCACGCTGAAGAACCTTTATTCCCTCAAGGGACCGCAGTTCCTCCACGTGGTCACGCGCAAGGGCAAGGGCTATCATCCGGCGGAGGAGAATCCCTGCGCGTTTCACGGCGTCAACGCCTTCAACCCCGCCGACGGCCGCGTGGTCGGCACGGGCGGCGGGCGACCGACCTATTCACAGATCTTCGGGGAATGGCTGTGCGACACGGCCGCCACGGACGAGTCGCTCGTCGCCATCACACCCGCCATGTGCGACGGCTCCGGCATGAACGAGTTCGCCCAGCGCTTCCCCACGCGCTTCTTCGACGTCGGCATCGCGGAGCAGCACAGCGTCACGCTGGCGGGGGGGCTGGCCTGCGGCGGGATGAAGCCGGTCGTCGCCATCTATTCGACCTTCCTGCAGCGCGCCTATGATCAGCTGATCCACGACGTCGCGCTGCAGAATCTGCCGGTGCTGTTCGCCATCGACCGCGCGGGCCTGGTCGGCCCCGATGGACCGACGCACGCCGGCAGCTTCGACCTGAGCTTCCTGCGCTGCATCCCGAACCTTGTCGTGATGGCGCCGGCCGACGAGGACGAGTGCTACCAGATGCTCGCCGCGGGCTACGACTATCCCGGCCCATGCGCGGTACGCTACCCGCGCGGTACCGGCCCGGGACGTGCCGTGCGCAAACCGGCCGTCGGCCTGCCAATCGGCCGCGCCGAACTGCGTCGCAAGGGACACCGCGTCTCGCTGCTCGCCTTCGGCAGCATGGTGCAGCCTGCCCTGGAGGCAGGCGAGGCGCTGGACGCCAGCGTGGTCAACATGCGCTTCGTCAAACCGCTCGACGAGAAAACGGTCCTGCATCAGGCCGCCGCCCATGAACTGCTGGTAACGGTGGAGGAAAACGCCGTGCAGGGTGGCGCCGGCAGCGCCGTCAATGAATTCCTCGCCGCGCAGGGCATCACGGTGCCGGTGATCAATCTCGGCCTGCCGGACCTTTTCAGCGAACACGGCAGTCGCGCCGAGCTGCTGACCGAATGCGGGCTGGATACGGCCGGCATCCGGCGCGCGGTGGAGGCCTGGCTGGCGCACCATCCTTGCCAAATCGTTCCGCTTGGCGTAAATTCCTACTGAATTAGTCAACTATTACTCATGCAGTCACGTTATTTGTTGAAGGTATCCACGGGCTTTGCGGCGGCCCACAGTCTGCGCGATTACCCGGGCGACTGCAGCCGGCTGCACGGTCATAACTGGAAGGTCGATGTCGAGGTCGAGGCCAGCGCCCTGAACAGCGTGGGGATGGGCGTGGACTTCAAGGCGATCAAGCAGGCGGCGCGCGATCTGGCCGGCACGCTCGATCACCGCAACCTGAACGACCTCAGCCCGTTCGATCGCATCAATCCGACGGCGGAGAACATCGCGGCTTTCTTCTATCACGGACTGTCCGAGGTCCTGAACACCGACACGGTGCGCGTCGTCGCAGTCATGCTGTGGGAGACTGACAGCGCCGGAGTCCGTTACAGCGAGGTGAACGACCGATGAACCCGATCAATGCCAATGCCATTGCCGACGTACAGGGCAGCCCGGACACGCGCAAGCTGCCCATCAACAAGGTGGGCATCAAGCACATCCGCCACCCGGTGCGGGTGCGCGACCGCAGCGGCGGCGAGCAGAACACCATCGCCATGTTCGATATGTACGTCGACCTGCCGCATAACTTCAAGGGCACGCACATGTCGCGCTTCGTCGAACTGCTCAATTCCCATGAGCGCGAAATCACCGTCGCCTCGTTCAAGGACATCCTGGCGAAGATGCGCGAGACGCTGGACGCCGCCTCCGCGCACATGGAGATGCGATTCCCCTATTTCGTCAACAAGACGGCGCCGGTCTCCGGCGTGCAGAGCCTGCTCGACTATGACGTCACCCTGATCGGCGAGGCGACGGCGGACAAGGCGCAGATGACGGTGAAGGTCGTGGTGCCGGTCACCAGCCTGTGCCCCTGCTCCAAGGAGATCTCGCAGTATGGCGCGCACAACCAGCGCTCGCACGTGACGGTGACGGCGCGCACCAAGGGCTTTGTCTGGATCGAGGACCTGATCGACATCGTCGAGCAGGAGGCGTCGTGCGAGATCTACGGCCTGCTCAAGCGGCCGGACGAGAAGTACGTCACCGAGCGGGCCTACGACAATCCAAAATTTGTCGAGGACATGGTGCGCGACGTGGCCGCCCGCCTGAATGCCGATCGCCGCATCGACGGCTACATCCTCGAGTCGGAGAACTTCGAGTCCATCCACAACCACTCCGCCTATGCCCTGATCGAAAAGGGCATGCACCCCTGCCCGTGAAACCCGGACCGGCGTTGCGGCCGGAGACCGCCGCATGAAGCCGGTCCTCGTCTTCCGCCACATCGAATGCGAGGGCCCCGGTTATCTGGGCGACTTCCTCGCCGCGCGCGGAGTCCCGTATCGCGTCATCCGCATCGATGCGGGCGAACCCGTACCCGCGCGCCTCGACGGTGCCGGCGGCCTCGTCTTCATGGGCGGCCCGATGAGCGTGAACGATCCGCTGCCCTGGGTGGCGCAGGAGCTTGCGCTGATCCGGCAGGCCTGCGCCGACGGCATCCCGGTCCTCGGTCATTGCCTCGGCGGGCAGCTGATCGCGAAGGCGCTCGGTGCGGAGGTCGGCGCCAATCCGGTCAAGGAGATCGGCTGGCACGAGATCGTGTGCACCGATTTGCTGCAGCGCACCAACCCGCGCGGCTTGATCCCTGCGCGTTTCGAGGGTTTCCACTGGCACGGCGAAACCTTTGCACTCCCGTCCGGCGCAGATCTGCTGATGCAAAGCGCGCACTGCCGCCACCAGGCCTTCCTCAAGGGACAGGCGCTCGCGTTGCAGTTCCACGTCGAGGTAACAGGCGCGATGGTGCGCGAGTGGTGCGCGGAGTACCGTGCCGAGCTTGCGCAATACGCCGGTCGGGCTGCCGTACAGGGCGCGGCGCAGATGACGGAGCGGCTTGAGGAACGCATCGCGGTCATGCACCGCGTCGCGGATTCTTTGTACGACTACTGGCTGAGTTTGGCCGGCTGATCCTGCCCGCCGGGGACAGATTTGTAAATCTGTCCCATTCCCTCATCTCACTTCGTCAGCCAGACAAGCAGCTGCAACACCGCGAGCGCGTACCCTCCAGCCAGCACATCGTCCAGCATGATGCCCACGCCGCCGTGCACGCGGCGGTCAACCCAGCGGATCGGCCACGGCTTCCAGATATCGAACAGGCGGAACAGTACGAAACCGGCGGCCAGCGCCCAGATTCCGGACGGCGCCAGCGTCATTGCGACCAGGTACCCGACCACCTCGTCGAAAACAATCGCCGGATGGTCGTGTACGCCGAGCGAGCGCGCGGTGAAATGACACAAGACGACACCGGCAACAAACAGCAAGGTGAGCGCGGCCAGATAGCCTGCCAGCGAGAGCTCCGCGAGCAGCAGATAGAGCGGGATTCCCAGCAGCGTGCCGAAGGTGCCGGGTGCGAAAGGCGCGGCGCCAAGGCCGAATCCCAGCGCCGGCCAGTGCAGCGGATTCTTCAGAATGGCCGGGGGAAGCGCCTGCGGTTTCATCGGTCGTCGGCGCCGAAATGATCATAGCCTCGCCGCCCCGGCTGATGGAGGGAGCCGTCCTCCAGCCTGCAGCGCAGACCCGCATCCGCCTCCACGACGCCGATCAGGCTGCAAGGGAGGCCGTTCGCGGCGAGATACTCCAGGCGGGAGCGGTGTTCCGGCGGAACGGTGAAACAGAGTTCGTAATCGTCGCCGGAACACAGCGCCAGATCCGCCCAGGCGAGGCCGGGAGCGAACCGGCGCAGCGCGGCATACCCGGCGGCGTTCATCGTGTCCAGACATGAGCGGAACTCCGCGGACAGGGGCAGACGTTCGAGATGTAGCGTCGCACCGACGCCACTCGCCTCCAGGACATGCCCCAGATCGGCGAACAGGCCGTCGGAGACATCGATCGCGGCATGTACCAGACCGCGCAGCAACAGCGCCTCACGCACGCGCGGCTGCGGGCGATCGAGCCGCCGCCTCAGATACGCGCGCGCGTCGGGCCGGCCGATGTCCATATCCTGCTCCAGCAGCAGCGCGAGACCGGCGTCGCCCAGGGTCCCGGTGACACAGATCAGATCGCCCGGCCGCGCGCCGTCGCGCCGGAATGCCGCGCCCGGCGGGACGAAACCCTGGATCTGCACGCTGATGGAGAGCGGACCGCGCGTCGTGTCGCCGCCGACCAGCGCGACGTCGTGCGCGCGCGCGAGCGCGAAGAAGCCCCGGCAAAACCCCTCCAGCCAGGACTCATCCGCCCGCGGCATCGTGAGCGCCAGCATGGCCCATGCCGGTTCCGCGCCCATCGCCGCCATATCGCTCAGGTTGACCGCGAGCGCCTTGTGACCGATCGACTCCGCGTCGGTGTCCAGCGGGAAGTGGACGCCGGCCACCAGGGTGTCGATCGCGGCGACAAGGTCCTTGCCGGCCGCCGGCCGCAGCACGGCACCGTCATCGCCGATGCCGAGCAAAACGTCGGGGCGCCCGGCGCCGGGCCGCGCGAAATGGCGCCTGATCAGATCAAACTCCGAGGAACTCACCGGAAATCACCCTCCGCAGGGGCTGGGCAACGGCATATCACGCCTGACCCGGGGTGGACGGGGCATCGCGCCGGACTACCTGGGGGTGGAACCGCCTCCGCCCGCCGCGGCAATCTCCTCGGCGCGCAAGCGGGCCGCAAGCCGGTCGAGGATACCGTTGACGTATTTATGGCCGTGATGGGCGCCGAACATCTTGGCAAGCTCCACCGCCTCGTTGATCACGACGCGAAACGGGATCTCGGGATGGTAGCGCAGCTCACCGGCGCCCAGGCGCAGGATGGCCAGTTCCACCGGATCCACTTCCTGGAGCGGTCGGTCGAGCAGCGGGGCGATCAATTCGTCCAGGGTGTCGACGTGCGCGAGGATTTCCGCCAGCACGCCGTCGAAGAATCCGCGCTCGATCTCGCCCTCGCCCTCATCGATGAAGAACTGCGGATCGAGGGCGGCGGCATCGCGCCCGGTCACCTGCCATTGATACAGGGCCTGGACGATACAGCGCCGGGCCCGGCTGCGCGCGCTGTTCATGCTGTTTCCCTTCAAGCGGATCGTTGGCGGGGAATCAGGCATCCAGCTTGCGCAGCAGGCTGACCATCTCAATCGCGGTCAGCGCGGCATCTGCGCCCTTGTTGCCGGCCTTCGTGCCGGCGCGCTCGACGGCCTGTTCGATCGTGTCGACAGTAAGCACACCGAAGGCGACCGGCAGGTCACAGCTCAGCGCCACCTCCGCGAGCCCGCGCGCGCAGCCGCCCGCCACGTAATCGAAATGCGGCGTGCTGCCGCGGATCACCGCACCGAGGGCGATCACCGCATCGTAGCGCCGGGTCGCGGCGAGGCGCTTGGCGACCAGCGGAAGCTCGAATGCGCCGGGCACATGCACGATCTCGATCGACTTCTCCCCCACGCCGTGCCGGCGCAGGACGTCGAGCGCGCCCCGCAGCAGCGAGTCGACGATGAAGCTGTTGAATCTCGACGCAACGATGGCGAAGCGCGCCGTCGTCGCGGTGAAGTCACCCTCTATGGTGCGGATTTCCGTCATCTCGTTCCCGTTCTGCGCTGGATGGTGCCACTAGTGTAACCCATGCCGCCCGAGGTCAGCCATTCCCGGGCACATACTCGACGATCTCGAGTCCGAACCCGGACAGTCCGAACAGCCGCTTGGGCGAACCCATCACCCGCATGCGGCGCACGCCGAGGTCGGCGAGGATCTGGGCGCCGACGCCGAAGGTGCGCAGCTCCGAGCTCATCGGCGGCTTGGGCAGTTCGATGCCCCGGTCGTGCAGCTGGTGCTCCATGATGCGGCGCGCCAGGGCACTCGCATCCTCGCCGCCACGGAGCAGCACGACGATGCCGCCAGCGGGTTCCATCGCCACGCGTTCCATCGCTGCGCGCAGGCTCCAGCTCGTCTCATGGATGGTTGCCCCGAGCATGTCGTAGAGGCGGTCCTCCATATGGACGCGCACCAGCACCGGTTCATCGCTGTGCACCTGTCCGCGCACCAGCGCAAAGTGCACCTGATCATCGGCCGCGTCATGATAGGCCTTGAGCGCGAAGTCGCCGTAGATCGTCGGAAGGGCACACTCGGCGATCTTCTCCACCGTCTGCTCATGGCGCATGCGGTGGCGGATCAGATCTGCGATGGTGCCGATCCTGAGGCCGTGCTCGCGCGCAAACTCCATCAGTTGCGGACGGCGCGCCATGCCGCCGTCCTCGTCCAGGATCTCCACGATCACCGCCGCCGGTTCGAGTCCGGCCAGGCGCGCCAGGTCGCTGCCGGCCTCGGTATGCCCGGCGCGCGCGAGCACGCCGCCGGGCTGGGCCATGAGCGGGAAAATATGGCCGGGCTGGATGAGGTCGGACGGACTGGCGCCGGGATCTACCGCGGCGCGGATCGTGGTCGCGCGGTCGGCGGCGGAGATGCCGGTTGTCACGCCGCGCGCGGCCTCGATCGAGACGGTGAAGTTGGTGAGGTGCTTGGCGTTGGTCTCGCTCACCATGAGCGGCAGGCGCAGCTGCTCGCAGCGTTCGCGCGTGAGGGTCAGGCAGATGAGTCCACGGCCGTATCGGGCCATGAAGTTGATGTCCTCCGGACGCACGCAGGCGGCGGCCATGACCAGGTCGCCCTCGTTCTCACGGTCCTCATCGTCCATCAGCACAACCATCCGCCCGCGGCGCAGGTCCTCGATCAGTTCCACTGTGGAATTAAAGCGCGCATCGTCGCTACCCGCAGCCGCGTCTTCCACTGAAAGATCCTCCTGCTCCATGTAACCGCCCAGGCTAGACATCTTTGACAAATCCATGCTGCTCCAGAAGATCGCGGGTCACGCCCGCCGCCGGAGCCCGCGCGCGCGGCCAGCAGGCTTTCAATATAACGCGCGACAAGGTCGACCTCGATGTTCACGCGGGTCCCGCGGCGATAGGCGCCTACGACCGTCTGCTCCAGGGTGTGCGGAATCACGTTGACCTCGAATTCCGCCCCTGCGACTGTGTTGATCGTCAGACTGACGCCGTCGACGCAGACCGAGCCCTTGGCCGCCAGATAGCGCGCCAGCCCCGCAGGCACCTCGATTCGCAGCAGGCGCGAGCGGCCCGCCTCGCGCAGATCGACGACCCGGCCGATGCCATCTACGTGGCCGCTGACCAGGTGCCCGCCGAGACGGGTGGTCGGCAACAGCGCCAGCTCAAGGTTGACGCGGTCGCCGCCGCGCACGTCGGACAGCGTGGTGCGCGCGAGCGTCTCGAGCGAAACGTCGGCGCAGAATGCATTTGCCTCGGGCTCGAGCGCGGTCAGGCAGACGCCGTTGACCGCCACGCTGTCGCCGGCGCGCAGGTCTGCCAGGTCGAGGCTGCCTCCGTCAATACGCAGTCGGACGTCTCCACCGCGCGGCTCGAGCACTCGCACCGTACCCTGTCCCTGTACGATCCCGGTGAACATCCCTCAACCGTCTCCTGTATGTGGTCCGGCGGGTTGTCTCGGGCGCGCCGTGATGCGCCAGTCATCCCCGACCGCGCGCATGTCCTCGATGGCCAGCGGAACGGCCTGACCGAGACCGAGCGCCTCCCGCAGGTCGAACAGCGCGCGGCCGCGGTCGCCCAGCAGTTTCGGCGCGACGTAGATCACCAGTTCGTCGATCAGGCCCGCCTGCAACATGGCGCCGCTCAGCGCTGCGCCAGCCTCCAATAGTACCTCATTGACTTGACGCTGCGCCAAACCGGCCAGCAGTTCCGCAAGTCCGACCCGCCCCCGCCGCCAGGGAAGCTGCAGCGTTCGACATCTTGCCGGCCTTCGTACACCGCATGCGCGGGGCCTTCCGCGGTGGCGATCAACACCCGGCCTGGAACCGCCAGCAGACGTGCCGCAGCAGGCGTTCTGCCGCGGCTGTCGACGATGACACGCAAGGGCTGTGGAATCGTATTCCGGTCGACATGGTGCGCGAGTTCGCCAAGGTCCAGCTCATCCGGGCGCAGCGTCAGTGCCGGGTCGTCGGCGAGCACGGTGCCGATGCCGGTCAGGATGGCGCAACTCCGCGCGCGCAGACGCTGGACATCGCGGCGCGCAGCTGCGCCGGTGATCCACTTGCTGCCTCCATCCGCCGCCGCGGTACGTCCATCCAGCGTCATTGCCAGCTTCGCGCGGACGTATGGCCGGCCCGTCCGATGACGCATGATGAAACCGGGATTCAGCGCCTCGGCCTCGGCACACATCAGGCCGCTTTCCACCTCGATGCCAGCCTCGCGCAGCCGCCGGATCCCGGCGCCGGCCACCTTCGGATTCGGATCCACCATCGCGACGACCACGCGCCGCACCCCTGCCTCGATCAGCGCCTCGGTACACGGCGGCGTGCGGCCGTGATGACAGCACGGCTCCAGCGTGACATAGACCTCGGCGCCCCGCGCCCGCGCGCCGGCCTGCCGCAGGGCGAATACCTCGGCGTGGGGGCCGCCGGCGCGTTCGTGCCAGCCTTCGCCTGCGATCTCGCCCGCGCGGACCAGGACGCAGCCGACGCGTGGATTGGGCCGCGTGGTGTACAGGCCGCGCCGCGCCAGACGCACGGCATGCGCCATCATTTCATGATCCAGGCGATTATCCATGACATGCGGTACCGTCGTAGCCGCAGCTTATCGCCTGCGTCTCGCCAGTCAGGAATCCTTTTCCGGCGTGAGCAGGGAAAACTGCCGTTTCCTCAATTCGGAGGAGGCGTCGTTCTGCAGTCGCTCGATCTCCTCGCGGAAGGCGTTCACGTCCTGGAAGCGCCGGTATACGGAGGCGAAGCGGACGTAGGCGACCTCGTCGAGATCGCGCAGCTCGTTCATCACCCACTCGCCCAGCTCGCGCGCGCGGATCTCGCGTTCGCCCGAGACGTGCAGCCTGTGCTTGATGTGGTTGATGGCGGACTCGATGGCCTCGATGTCGACCGGGCGCTTCTCCAGCGCCCGCAGCATGCCGCGCCGGAGCTTGTCCTCGTTGAAGGGTTCCCGCGAACCGTCGTGCTTGACGATATGCGGGAATACCAGTTCGGCGCTCTCGAAGGTGGTGAAGCGCTCCGTACAGGCGGCGCACTCGCGCCTCCGGCGGATGGACGCCCCCTCGTTCGCGAGGCGGGAGTCGATCACCCGGGTGTCAGCGGCACCGCAGAAGGGGCATCGCATAAGGAGCAGCCGCCGGACTCAGGCGTCCACGCAGACGGACGCGGTCAGCGTGGGGCTTGGCCGGTGCCGGTGAGGCACGGCATCAGGATCCATAGACCGGAAACCGCCGGCAGATGTCCAGCACCTGTTCGCGTACCCGGCCGATCACGCCCGCGTCGCCGGGGCGGTCGAGGATGTCGCAGATCCAGTCTGCCAGCCCGCGCACCTCGGCCTCCCTGAAACCGCGCGTGGTCACCGCCGGCGTGCCGATGCGGATGCCGCTGGTGACGAAGGGCGAACGCGGGTCGTTCGGGACGCTGTTCTTGTTGACGGTGATGTTGGCCGCGCCGAGCGCCGCGTCGGCGTCCTTGCCGGTGATGTCCTTGTCGATCAGGTCGACCAGGAACAGGTGGTTGTCTGTGCCGCCGGAGACGATTCTGTAGCCGCGCTCCTGCATGCGCGCCGCCATGGCGCGCGCATTGGCGAGCACCTGATGCTGATAGACGCGAAACTCCGGCTCCAGCGCCTCCTTGAAGGCCACCGCCTTGGCCGCGATGACATGCATCAGCGGACCGCCCTGCGTGCCGGGGAAGACCATCGAATTGAGCTTCTTCTCGATCTCCTCGTTGGCGCGCGCCAGGATGATGCCGCCGCGCGGTCCGCGCAGGGTCTTGTGGGTGGTCGAGGTGGTGATGTCGGCGATCTGCACCGGACTCGGGTAACAGCCGGCGGCGATCAGGCCCGCCACATGGGCGATGTCGACGAACAGCCAGGCGCCGACCTCGTCCGCGATGGCGCGGAAACGCTGCCAGTCGACCACACGCGAATAGGCGCTGAAACCGGCAACCACCATCTTCGGTTTGTGTTCACGCGCCAGCGCCTCGACCTGGGCGTAATCGATTTCCCCGGTCGCCGGGTCGAGTCCGTAGCCGATGGCATGGAAGATCTTGCCGGAGAAATTCACCTTCGCGCCGTGGGTCAGATGTCCGCCGTGGGCCAGGCTCATGCCGAGGATGGTGTCACCCGGTTGCAGCAGGGCCAGGTAGACCGCCGCGTTGGCCTGCGAACCCGAGTGCGGCTGCACGTTGGCATAATCGGCCCCGAACAGCTCTTTGGCACGCTCGATGGCGAGCCGCTCCGCGACATCGACATATTCGCAGCCGCCGTAATAGCGCTTCCCCGGGTAGCCTTCCGCGTACTTGTTGGTCAGCACCGAACCCTGGGCCTGCAGCACGCGCGGGCTCGCGTAGTTTTCCGAGGCGATGAGTTCGATATGTTCCTCCTGGCGCCTCGTCTCGCCCTGGATGGCTTCCCACAGGTCGTTGTCGAACCCGGCTATTTGCATCTTCGCAGAGAACATCTCTCACCTTCTATTGAGTTGGGATGGCGCCTGGCTGAGGAAAACGGCTAAGGATACATGATAATCGAACCGGTCGCCTATCCTGCCCCCTGGCACGTGCATCGACGGCCATCACGCACGATAACCAGTTACACAAAATTTTGACGCCGTGACGCGCAAAATAAATATCTTGTTGTTCTGACAGCAAATAGCAATTCCCTCGACCCTCATAGCGTCTATTATTTGACGGATCCGTGTGATAGAATTCCGCTTCATAACAGCCCAAAGAACGGCCCGCTGGCGGGATTCTCCGGGCGTATGGCGCTGCGGACCGGTCCAAGCCCTCTCCACGACCCGCCGCGATGCCGTAGCGCTATGGATTACATGTTAAAAATCCATAGCTTGAGCCACACAATATAGACAGTACAAGACGGACACGAACTTGGCAGGACCAGAGTCCAACACGATCAGGCCGCCGCTGACACCCCAGGTCATGCAGCTGCTCGCCGAGCAGGAGCAGACGCCGGCCGTCGGGATCATCACCAGGCATGTGCGGGAAATCCTCGATGCACGCGAGCGGGAGACGGAGCAGAACCTGACGCTTTGTCTCTCCCTTCTGCACGACCTCCTCGCGATTTATGCAAACCAGTTGCCGGCGGCAAGCCCGCAGCAGCTCGAGGTCAGGCTGCTCAAGCTGCGGCTTTCACAACAGCCCGACCACATCCAGCTGGAACAATTGAGACACCACATCATCGCGCTCGCCGAGGAGACGGCAGGGTCCGCCGCGGGCGCGGTGCCGATGACACCGATGGCCGCAGCACCCGCCCGCGAGGAAGCCGCGCCGGAGATACCCGCGGCGGAAACATTGGTGCCAGAACCACCCGCCGCCCCGCTCCCGGCCGCCTCCGCGCCTGCGGCTGGCGTACCGGCGACACCGGGCGAACCCGGCGATGACCGCAGGCTGGACCTGGCCCAGCGCCGCCAGATCGATGAAAAACGTGTGCGCGTACAGAAAATCCAGGAGACGCTGGCGCGCCAGGTGCGGGAAGTCATCAAGCAGAACGAGCGCTTCGGTGCGATCCTCTCCAGCGAACACGAAAACCTGCTGCAAAGCCGGGACGGAGATGACCTGCGGCAATTGAAGCAGTCGCTCATCGCCGAGGTCGTGACATTGAGGGAAGGTCACAGCGCGCTGGCCAAGAAACTCGAGACGGCAAACAACTACCTGCAGATCATCGAGACCGAGGGACAGTACCTCAACGACGAACTGACCCGGGTCCACATCCTGAGCCTGACCGACGAACTCACCGAGCTGCCGAACCGGCGCGCCTTCGTGCGGCGGCTGGAGGACGAGGTGGCGCGCGTGCAGCGCTACGGCTACCCGCTCTCGCTCGCCCTTATCGACATGGACGGGTTCAAGGCAGTGAACGATAAATACGGCCACGCGGCCGGCGACGAGGTGTTGCGCAACTTTTCCACCAACATCCTGTCGATCTTCCGCCACCACGACATGGTAGCCCGGTATGGCGGCGAGGAATTCGCCGTGATCCTGCCGAACACCGACAAGGCCGGCGCGCTGCGCGCGCTGGAGAAGGTCAAGAAGCGGACGGCGGAGAGCTCGTACCAGTTCGAAGGCAAGGCCATGCCGATGCCGACATTCTCGGCCGGGATATCGCTCTACAAGCCAGGGGAGACACCGGGAAACCTGATCGAACGGGCGGACAAGGCGCTCTACCAGGCCAAGCGCATGGGACGCAACCGCATCGAACTGGCACAGCAGCACGACGGCGCCGACACCACCCCGCGCTGATCCGGCCTGCCCGCCTCACGCCTCATACCTGACCCGCAGTATCGCGGAGCTTACGGCACCGGATCGAGGTCCGTGCCTTCCTTCTTCACCTGCAGCATATTTTCGCGCGAGATTCCCAGCCACATGACAATGGGGCTGGCGACGAGTACCGACGAATAGATGCCGAAGATGATCCCGATCGAGAGTGCCAGCGCGAAATAGAACAGCACCTCGCCGCCGAAGAGCAGCATGGCCAGCACCGCCAGCTCGGTCGTGGTGTGGGTGATGATGGTGCGCGACATGGTCGCCGTGATGGCGTTGTCGATCAGCTCCGGCACCGGCATCTTGCGCATCTTGCGGAAATTTTCCCTGATGCGGTCGAACACGACGACCGACTCGTTGACCGAATACCCGAGAACCGCCAGCACGCCGGCCAGCACGGAGAGGGAGAATTCCCACTGGAAGAAGGCGAAAAATCCCAGGATGATGACCACGTCATGCATGTTGGCGATGATCGCGGCGACCGAAAAGCGCCACTCGAATCGCAACGCCAGGTAGATCATGATGCCTGCGCACACCAGTATCAGCGCGAGCCCGCCGCTCTCGTAGAGTTCCTCTCCGACCTGCGGCCCGACGAACTCCACGCGCCGCAGCTGGACGCCGGGGTCGTGTTTGTTCAGCAGGGCAAGCACGTCCTGGCTGATCTCGGCGGAGGACTCGCCGCGGTGCAGGCGCAGCCGGATCAGCACGTCCTGGGACGTGCCGTAGTTCTGCACCGTGACATCGCGGTAATCGCCGGCCTCGAGCGTGGTGCGGATCTGCTGCAGATCCACGGACTGCTCGTAGTGCACCTCGACCAGGGTTCCGCCCGTGAACTCGATGCTCAGATTCAGGCCGCGGGTCGCCAGCGCTGCGACCGCGAGCACGAACATGATGGCCGACACGATGGTGGTCGACCGGGCATACTTCATAAAGGGAATATCTTTCTTTAAACGCAGGAATTCCATGTCTCTCTCCCCGGCTAGATCGCCAGCTTGCTCAGCTTGCGCCCGCCGTAGACCAGATTCACCATGGCGCGCGACACCAGTACTCCGCTGAACATCGAGGTCAGGATGCCGATGCACAGCACCACGGCGAACCCGCGTATCGGGCCGGAGCCCAGCATAAACAGCGCAAACCCCGCGATCAGCGTCGTGATATTGGAGTCGACGATGGTGTTCCAGGCGCGCTCGTATCCCGCCTGGATGGCGGCCTGCGGCGAATTGCCGTTGCGCAGCTCCTCGCGTATGCGCTCGAAGATAAGCACGTTGGCATCGATGGCCATACCCAGTGTCAGCGCGATGCCCGCGATGCCGGGCAGGGTGAGCGTCGCCTGCAGCATGGACAGGATCGCCACCAGAAGCACCATGTTACCGAACAGCGATACGGAGGCGATCACGCCGAACACCCGGTAATAGAAGCTCATGAACAGGGTGATAGCGGCGAAACCTATCAGGGTGGAGTTGAAGCCGCGCGCGATGTTCTGTGCGCCCAGACTGGGACCGACGGTGCGCTCCTCGACGATCTCCATGGGCGCTGCAAGCGCGCCCGCGCGCAGCAGCAGGGCGAGATCGCGCGCCTCGCCCGGGCCGTCGAGCCCGGTGATCTGGAACCGCTTGCTGAACTGGTCGCGTATCGTGGCGACATTGATCACCTCCTCGACCGTCTTCGCCTCCTTCACCGGCGCGCCGTCCACCATGCGGGTCAGGGTCTTGTTCTCGATGAAGACCACCGCCATCGGCTTGCCGATGTTTTCCTTGGTCGTCTGCAGCATCATGCGCGCACCCTTGCTGTCCAGGGTGACGTATACGGCGGGGGATCCGGTCTGCTGGTCCAGCCCCGAGGCGGCGTCGATGATCTGGTCGCCGGTGACGATGATGCGGCGCTCCAGCAGGACCGGATTGCCGTTACGCTCCCGGTACAGGCGCGACCCTACCGGCACCTTGCCCTCGAGCGCGGCGGTGATGTCGCCGTCGGCGTCCAGCATGCGGAATTCGAGGGTGGCGGTTGCACCGAGGATCTCCTTGGCACGGGCCGGGTCCTGCACGCCGGGGAGCTGCACCACGATGCGGTTGCTGCCCTGACGCTGGATGACCGGCTCGGCGACGCCCAGCTCGTTGATGCGATTGCGCAGGGTGAGGATGTTCTGCTGCAGAGCGAAGTTCTTGGAATCGAGCACTTCCTTGTCGCTGAGCGAAGCCACCAGATAGTAGGCGTCATCCGCGTCGCTCTCGTTCAGCAGCAGCGCGGGAAACTCGCGGCTTATCCGTTCCTGGGCTGTGGCGCGTTCATCCGCGCTGCGGAACTTGGCCTCCACCCCGGCGTCGGCGCGGCTGATGGAGAGATAGCGGATCTTGTCCTCGCGCAGCAGCGAACGGAGGTCGCTCACGTAACGCTCTTCGGCCTGGGCCACGGCGGCTTCCATGTCCACCTCCATCAGGAAGTGCACGCCGCCACGCAGGTCGAGGCCGAGATACATCGGTGCCGCGTTCAGGCTTTCCATCCACTTCGGCGTGGCGGGGACCAGGTTCAACGCCACCACGTAGTCATCGCCCAGCGTCCGGATCATCCGTTCCTGGGCCTTCAACTGGACGTCGGTGCCGGGGAAACGCAGGCTGAGCCGTTCACCTTCCTGCTCCAGGCCGGCATAGGGCAGGTCCGCGCCCTTCAGCGCCTCCTCGATGCGCTCCTTCACAGACTCGTCGAGGGTCGCGCCGCGCAGGGCGGAGATCTGGACCACCGGCACTTCCCCGTACAGGTTCGGGATCGCATACAGGAATCCGGCGAGCATGATCACGAGGATCATCAGGTTTTTCCACAAAGGGTAGCGATTCATGGCGCGCTCGTCCGGCAACCGGGCCGGCTCAGTCCCCCTTGTCCTTGCCGATGGTCCCCTTGGGAAGCATGGTGGTGATGGCCGCCTTCTGCATCCTGACCACCACGCCGTCGGTAATCTCCACCGAGACGAAATTGTCGTCGACCTTGGTGATCCTGCCGAGCAGTCCGCCCGTGGTCACCACTTCGTCGCCCTTGGCCAGCGCGGCGACCATCTTCTTGTGCTCCTTCGCGCGCTTCATCTGCGGCCGCAGGAGCAGGAAATAGAAAATGACGAATATGAGGATGAGCGGGATGAGGCTGGCGAATCCGGACTGCGCGGGCGCGCCTCCCCCGGCTTGGGCCCATGCGTCGCTGATGAAGAAATCCATGATCACTCTCCTGTAAGATCAACCCTGGCCATAAAGCCGGTCATTATGCCACAGGCTCCCCGTTTTGGGTGCGTTTTTCATAAAAGCGCCGCACGAATCCGGCCAGATCCCCCGCCGCGATCGCCGCACGCAGGCCCTGCATAAGTGACTGGTAGTAATACAGGTTGTGCAGTGTATTCAGGCGCGCGCCGAGTATCTCGTTGCATACCGCGAGATGACGCAGGTAGGCGCGGCTGTAGTTGCGGCAGGTATGACATCCGCAATGCTCGTCGAGGGGGCGCGTGTCCTTGCGGTAGGCGCTGTTGCGTATCCTGATGACGCCGCCCTCGACGAACAGATGCCCGTTGCGCGCGTTGCGCGTCGGCAGCACGCAATCGAACATGTCTATCCCGCGGCTCACCGCCTCGACGATATCCTCTGGCTTGCCCACCCCCATCAGATAGCGGGGCGCGCGTTCCGGCATTTCCGGCGCGAGAAAGTCGAGCACGCGCAGCATCTCGCCGCGCGGCTCGCCGACCGAGAGGCCGCCGATGGCATAGCCGTCGAACCCGATCGCGCGCAGCCCGCGCAGCGAACGCTCCCGCAGATCCTCGTACATGCCGCCCTGCACGATGCCGAACAGCGCCGCGCCGTTACGCTCGCCGTGGGCATCGAAGGCCGTGCGGCTGCGTTCCGCCCAGCGCAGCGACAGCTCCATCGATATGCGCGCCTCGTCCTCGGTGGCGGGATAGGGCGTGCATTCGTCGAACACCATGACGACGTCGACCCCGAGCGCCCGCTGGACGGCGATCGACTCCTCCGGACCGAGAAACACGGGCGCCCCGTCGACGGGCGAACGGAAATGGACGCCCTGCTCCGATAGCTTGCGCATGTCGCCGAGACTGAAGACCTGGTAGCCCCCCGAGTCGGTGAGGATCGGCCCGTCCCATGCCATGAACTCGTGCAGTCCGCCGTGCGCCGAAATCACTTCGACGCCGGGACGCAGCATCAGGTGAAAGGTATTGGACAGGATGATCTCCGCCCCCGTCGCCCGCAGTTCGTCCGGATCCATCGCCTTGACGGTTCCATAGGTGCCCACCGGCATGAATGCCGGGGTCTCGACCACCCCGCGCGCGAACTCGATGCGGCCGCGCCGAGCCGCGCCGTCGGTGGAAAGCAGGGTGAAATTCATGGCGTCACATGCAAGGTTGAAGGTTCACGATCCGAACGGAAAGCGATTATAAAGCACCGCCTGCCCTGCCCGACCAGTTCATTCACTTTACATTACCGCCCACGATCCTGTCCCGGCGGTCCGCCGCGGCTAAACGATCAGCATCGCATCGCCGTAGCTGAAGAACCGGTAACGCGCCGCGACCGCGTGGCGGTACGCCGACATCACCGATTCATAGCCGCCGAAGGCGCAGACCAGCATCAGCAGGGTGGAATGCGGCATGTGAAAATTGGTGATCATGCCGTCGACGGCCCGGAAACGGTATCCCGGCGTGATGAATATGTCCGTCTCCGCGCGCAACGGTTGCGGCCCCTCCGCGTCCGCCGCGGCTTCCAGCGCGCGCACGACCGTGGTGCCCACCGCGATCACGCGACCGCCGCGCGACCGCGCCGCACGCATCTCCGCGCAGGCCTGCGCGCCGACCTCGATCCGCTCGGCATGCATCCGGTGCCGGCCCAGGTCCTCACTACGCACCGGCTGGAAGGTGCCGGCGCCCACATGCAGCGTGATATGGGCGCGCAGGATACCGGCCGCATCGAGGCGGGAGAGCAGATCCGCGTCGAAATGCAGGCCGGCGGTCGGCGCGGCGACAGCGCCTTCGCTGCGGGCGAAAACCGTCTGATAACGTTCGCGGTCGAGCGCGTCGGCCGGCCGGGTGATGTACGGCGGCAGGGGCATGGCCCCGCTGGAATGCATGACTTCAGCGAAGCTGCGGCCGCCATCGAGGCGCAATTCATAGAATCCTCCGCTTACGCGCTGGAGGACCTCGGCCCCCACTCCACCCTCCAGCGCCACGCGGCCGCCGGTGCGCAGGGGTTTGCTCGCGCGGATCTGTACCAGCGCCGAGTCCGGTGCAAGCACGCGCTCGACCAGCACCTCGATGCGGCCGCCGGTGTCCTTGATACCGGACAGGCGCGCCGGCATGACGCGGGTGTCGTTGAAAACCAGCAGGTCGCCCGCCCGGAGCAGCGCGGGCAGGTCCGCGATCATGCTGTCGCGTACCTCCCCGCCGCACCGGTCGAGACACAGCAGGCGGCTGTGGCTGCGTACGGGCAACGGGGCCTGGGCGATGAGTTCCGCAGGCAACTCATAGAAAAAGTCGGATAAGCGCATCACTCTGGTGCAGGCGGGCAGAGGCCGGCGCTTGTGCTGATTGTTGTCATGTCCGTACGGGGGCTTGTATACTCACACGCTGCGCGCCGGGGTGGCGGAACAGGTAGACGCGCCGGACTCAAAATCCGGTGGTTTCACGACCGTGAGAGTTCGAGTCTCTCTCCCGGCACCACATGCACACGATACATCCGGCGAAAGATGCCGAGAGAATATACCATAACTGTCGTTCCATCCCGTTCCGCGGCGCCGTCGCGGAGCAACTGCCGTGCTGCATCCCCGGCATTCAGGATTCGGGCACACTGCCCGATACAATGGTGTCACCGAGGCCGCCAGCATTATCTGACACCGGCGGCCTCCTCTCCGATCTAACGACAAGAAGGTGCGACAGGTAATGACAGGCACGCGCTTTTCCCTCGAAGTCCGCCCGGTTATCCCGGGACGCCTCGGCAGACTTGAAGAACTCGCAAACGATTTGCTGTACAGCTGGGACAGCCAGGTCCGCGGCCTGTTCGTCCGCCTCGACTCCGATCTGTGGGAACGCTGCGGGCACAACCCCAAGGTGTTCCTGCGACGCATCTCGCAGCACATCCTGGAGACTGCCGCCGCCGACACGATCTACCTGCAGGACTATGACCGCATCCTCGCGGCCTATGACTCCTACCTGAAGCACCGCCACGCGGGCCGGCGCGGCCTGAGCATCTTCGATCCGGACACCGACCTGGTCGCGTACTTCTGCGCCGAATTCGGCCTGCACGAGAGTTTCCCGATCTACTCCGGCGGCCTCGGCATCCTGGCGGGAGACCACTGCAAGGCGGCAAGCGACCTCGGCATCCCCTTCGTCGCGGTCGGCCTGCTGTACCGCGAAGGCTACTTCCACCAGACCATAGACGGCAACGGCAACCAGGTCGCGCACTATTTCAACACCAGTCCCGAGGTCCTGCCCATCGCTCCGGCGCGCGACCCCGATGGCAAGGACGTGCACGTGCAGGTGGAACTGCCCGGCCGGCGCGTCGAGCTCAAGGTATGGAAGGCGAAGGCCGGCCACATCTCGCTCTATTTTCTCGACAGCGACCTGCCGTCGAACAACGACCATGACCGCCGCATCACCTATCAGCTCTATGGCGGCGACATCAACACCCGCATACAGCAGGAGATCGTGCTCGGCATCGGCGGCGTGCGTGCGCTGCGCGCGGTCGGGCTGTCGCCCACGGTCTGGCACATCAATGAGGGCCATGCCGCCTTCCAGATACTGGAACGCTGCCGGGACCGCATGCAGCAGGGGCTGAGCTTCGAAGCGGCGTGGGAACTGGTCGCCGCCGGCACCGTATTCACCACGCACACGCCAGTGCCGGCCGGACATGACATATTCCATCACGACCTGATCCTGTCCTATTTCGAGCGTTACATCCGCGAGACGCGCATCAGCGAAAAGAAGTTCCTGTCACTGGGCGCCTACCCCACCAACGACAAGGGGTTCAACATGACCGCGCTCGCCCTGCGCGGGTCGCGTTTCCAGAACGGAGTCAGCCGCATCCACGGCGACGTGGCATCGCAGATGGAAGGCTACATCTGGCCGCAGATCCCGCCGGCGGAGAATCCGATCGGCTACGTCACCAACGGCGTGCATGTGCCGACGTTCCTGGCGCAGGAATGGGTCAACCTGTTCGAAATGCACTTCGGGCCCGGCTGGCGCAACGAACTGCTCAACGAGGAATTCTGGGAGGCGATCGACGAGATTCCGGACCACAGCTTCTGGAGCATCCGCCAGACGCTCAAGTCCAAGCTATACCAGGACATCTACCGGCGCGTCTGCAACCAGCAGCGCCGCAACGGCACCAGTCCGACCCAGGTGGAGCGCCTGACGCGCTATCTCACCATGTCCGAAACGGACATCCTCACGGTCGGCTTCGCGCGCCGCTTCGCCACCTACAAGCGCGCCACCCTGCTGTTCTCGGACCCGGAACGGCTCGCGCGCCTGCTCAACGATCCCGAGCGGCCTGTCGTGTTCATCTTCGCCGGCAAGGCCCACCCGCTCGACATCCCCGGCCAGCGCCTGCTGCAGGTGATCCATGACTTTTCGCGCCGGCCCGAATTCGAGGGACGCATCCTGCTCGTCGAGGGCTACGACCTCGCGCTGGGGCGCAAGCTCGTCACCGGCGTCGACGTCTGGCTCAACACCCCCGCCTACCCGATGGAGGCCAGCGGCACCTCCGGCGAGAAGGCCGGCATCAACGGCGTGATCAATCTCAGCGTGCTCGACGGCTGGTGGGGAGAGGGCTACAACGGCGAGAACGGCTGGGCGATCACCCCGCACGGCCAGCATTTCGACGAGAGCTTCCGCAACCGGGAAGAGGCGAACGAACTGCTCGATCTGCTCGAGACCCAGGTGGTCCCGCTGTACTACAGCCGCAGGACCCAGGGATACTCGCGCCCCTGGGTGCTCAAGGCCAAGGCGTCGATGAAATCGCTGATGCCGCGCTTCAATGCGCAGCGCATGGTGATGGATTACGCCGAAAAGCTCTACGGCCGCGCCATACGCCAGCGCGCCCAGCTGGGTGAAAACGGCGGCGAACCCGCGCGCCAGCTCGCGGAGTGGAAACAGGCGGTCGCGAAGGCGTGGCCCGGCGTGTCAATCCGCCGCGTCGACGACGGGCGCAATACACTGCTGGCGAGCGAAGAGCTGAAGATCCAGGTCGCGGCCCGCCTCAACGGGCTCAAGGCGGAGGATGTCTACCTGGAATGCCTGGTCGGCACCGAGCCCGAGCCGGGTGATTTCACCAACCACAGCGTCTACCGTTTCCAGGCGGACGGCCAGGGTGAACAGGGCGAAACGATCTTCACGCTCGAGCTGCATCCGCCGCTGCCCGGGCTGCAGCATTACAAGATCCGCATGTACCCCTATCACAGGCTGCTGAGCCGCCGCTTCGAAACCGGTTACATGCTCTGGCTGTAGCAGGCTACGCGCCCGGGACAAGCGTCACCCCGCGGGCGGGATGCGTCCGTAGAGGGCATTCATGTGGCGGAGCCGGGCGGCGAGATCCGGGGCGACCTGGTCCCAGGTGAAGCGCCAGCGCCAGTTGTCCTGCGTGGTACCCGGCGTGTTCATGCGGTGCTCCCCACCCAGGCAGAGCGCATCCTGCAGCGGGATCACCGCGGTATTGGCCACCGAGGCCAGCGCTGCGCGGATCAGGGGCCACGGCATCGCTTCCTGCGGCTGACCGAGATATTCCAGCACCCTCGCCTGCGCCTGCGCATCGAGACCGCGGTACCATCCGAGCGTCGTGTCATTGTCGTGCGTGCCGGTGTAGACAACGCTGTCTTTCGCGTGGCTGTGCGGCAGGTAGGGGTTGTCGCTCCCCCCGTCGAAGGCAAACTGCAGTATGCGCATGCCGGGCATCCGGTACTGCTCGCGCAGCGCATGCACCTGGGGCGTGATCAGGCCGAGATCCTCGGCGACGAACGGCAGCGCGCCGAAACGGCGCAGCACCGCCTCGAAGAATGTTGCGCCTGGGCCCTCGACCCAGCGCCCGCCCATCGCGGTGGGGTGGTCGGCCGGGATTTCCCAGTAGGCCTCGAAGCCGCGGAAATGGTCGATGCGGACCAGGTCGAACATCCTGACCTGGCGCTCGATGCGCTGCATCCACCAGGCGAAACCGTCCTGCTCCATCAGTTTCCAGCGGTAATGCGGATTGCCCCAGCGCTGCCCGGTCGAGGAAAAATAGTCTGGCGGCACCCCGGCCACCACCGCGGGATGTCCCTTGTCATCCAGCTCGAACAGATGCCGGTTCACCCATACGTCGACGCTGTCGTGGGCGACAAAGATCGGCATATCACCCATGATGAGGATGCCGCGTCGATTGGCCTCCGCCCGCACCGCGCCCCACTGGCGGTGGAAGACGAACTGTTCGAAGCAGACGCGTTCGATCGCCGCGCGGTGCTTGCGCCGCGCCTTCTCCAGTGCGGCGCCGTCGCGGTCGCGCAGCGCGCCGGGCCAGCGCGACCAGTCGGCGCACTCGTACCGCGTGCGCAAGGCCTGGAACAAGGCGTAATCGGGCAGCCAGTCCTGCTGCGCCGACATGAATTCATCGAAGGCGGCGCGGTCCTCCGCCGGCGCACGCTCGAGGAATCCCGCCCGCGCGAGTTCCACCAGCTCTTCGTGACCTTCAGTCCCGGCGGCATCTGCACGCGTGAGCGCCGCGCCGTCCAGCCAGCCCCATTGCGCCAGCCTGTCGAGGGAGATCAGCCGGGGGCTGCCCGCATGCACGGAGAGGCACTGATAGGGGGAGCCGTTCGCATGCGTGGGGCCGAGCGGCAGCATCTGCCACAGGGTCTGCCCGGCAGCGGACAGGAAATCGATGAAGCGGAAGGCGTCGTCCCCGAAGTCGCCGCATCCGCGCGGGCCCGGCAGCGATGTCGGATGAAGCAGTATGCCCGCCCGGCGTGTGTTGAGCGCTTGCACGGCCGCCGGCGCCACTTCAGCGCGCTTCTGATCCGCGTCTCATCACGCCCCCGTGCTGCGGCTGGCCGCCGCCCGCGCTGATGCTGTGCGCCAGGGTCTCGGGCGGCTGCGCCCCCAGCAGGCGGTACAGATTGCTGAGATGCAGGCGGTAAAGACGCTCGAAGTCGCCGACAGAATCGGAGGGATTGTAGTCTCCGAACCACCAGCACCAGTCGGAACCTTCGCATGCCGCCAGCTGCCGGATGATGCGTTCGCGTTCATCGCCCTGCAGCGTGCCGCCCGCCAGCGCCGCATCGCACATACGCTTGGCCTCGCACAGCAGCTCCCAGCCGCGGTTTTTGTCCGGACTGCCCATCCACGTGGAAAAGGTCCCGTATACCCAGCTGCCGGCGATGAGCGACGGCAGGCTGCAGTATTCGATTCCGCCGGCGAGACTTTCGGAAAAGGTGGTCAGCTCAAGCGCGGGATGCTCCGCCAGGCGGCGGTAGAGCGCGGTCAGGAAATGGTAACCGTTGTCGGGGTAGGCCTCCCACGCATTCTCGCCGTCGAGAATGATCGAAACCACATGGTTCGGGCTGCCGCCGCATTCCTGCGCGATAGTCTCCAGGTGATGCACCATGTTGGCGACGGCGTCGTCGGCATGCCAGTTCTGATAGGTGAACCCGATCAGGTCGGACAGGCCGTCGTCGCGAAAGAAACAGGCGGGCCTGGCCGCGTCGATGCGATAAACCCGGTGCAGGTTCTTGCTGGCGCAGGGGTCGTGGATGGTGACACTGCGCGCGATGCTGTTGCGCAGGACAGTTTCACCGGTGGCCGTCCATTTGAATCCGTAGTCTCCGAGCAACTGCACTGTTGCCGTGCTGAGCCCGCCCTCGGCAGGCCAGCAGCCTTGCGGTACGAATCCGAAATGGCGTTCGAATGACGCGATGCCTTCCTTCAGATGCCAGCGCGCGCGTTCAAGTCCGCCGGGATATGCTTCCACGGCCGGCAACGGCATCTCGGGCACGGCATCCCGGGCACTGGTGAAATCGAGCAGCAGGGGTATCATCGGGTGCGCGTACGGCGTCATCGACAGCTCGGCCTGGCCGCTTTCGGCCAGACGCCGGTAGCGGGGGATGACGGCATCGAGCAATCCGCCGATGACTTCGAGCAGCTGCAGGCGGTCCTCCAGCGAGAAGAAGCGCGACTTCTCGATCAGGTATTTGACGCGCCCATCCTCGCGCCGTACGGTCTCGCCCATCCAGGCCAGGTGATACCAGGTCAGCATGTCCGCGATGTACTGGTCACCGAGGTAGCTCAGGTTGTCGGCGTCGTTCTTCATCAGCGCAGCGAGATCGACCAGACGCCGGTACATCGGGAAACGGTTGATCAGCCGCTGTTCGTTGGCGCGCAGGCACGCCCGGACGAGTGGCGCGCGCCGCACGGCCTCCTGTGGGAACACGTCGCTGACCAGCGCCGCCAGCAGCGGATCGCGCAGCGGTTGCCGCCCGGTGAGGAAGCCGCGCACCTGTGCAGAATAGTCCTCGAGCTGATCCAGCAGGATCGGCACGAAATTGATCACGGCCTTGGCGCCCGGGTTCTGCTCGAGTATGGAGGCCATGTCGGTGTAATCCTTCATGGCGTGCAGGTAGGTCCATGGCAGCTGATAGCTGTCAGTGGAATAATCGCGGTACTCGGGTTGGTGCATGTGCCAGCACAGCACCACCTTCAGGCGACCGCTAGTGGGCACGATGGTAATCCTGCCCCAGCATCTCCGGCGTCACCACCACCACACCGTTCTCGCTAACGTAGAAGCGCTTGAGATCATGCGCCGGATCCTCGCCGATGACGGTGCCTTCCGGGATGCGGCAACCCTTGTCGACGACCACCTTGGTCAGGCGGCAACCTTCGCCGATCTCGACGTCCGGCAGCACGACGCAGTCCTGCAGGACGGAGTAGGAATTCACCCGCACATTGGAAAACAGCAGTGAATGCTTCACCTGGGATCCCGAGACGATACAGCCGCCCGACACCATGGAATCCACCGCCATCCCGCGGCGACCCTCGTCGTCGAAGATGAACTTGGCCGGCGGCAGCTGCGCCTGATAGGTCCAGATCGGCCAATCCTCGTCGTACATGTTGAGCTCCGGCGTCACTCCGATCAGCTCCATGTTGGCCTCCCAGAACGCATCGACCGTCCCCACGTCGCGCCAGTAGGCCTGGTCACCGGTCACCGGATCCTTGAACGGGTGGGCGTGCACGCGATACTTCTTGATCGCCGAGGGGATGATGTCCTTGCCGAAGTCGTGGCTGGAGGAGGAAATGTCGGCGTCCTTGACCAGCTGCTCGAACAGGAACAGGGTGTTGAAGACATAGATGCCCATCGAGACCAGCGCTATGTCAGGGTTTCCCGGCACCGGCTGCGGCGCTTCGGGCTTCTCCTTGAAATCCGTCACCATCCAGTTCGCATCGACGGACATGACGCCGAAGGCGCGCGCGCGCTCGATCGGCGTCTCGATGCAGGCGATGGTCATGTCCGCCTTCGCCTCGACGTGCGCGGCCAGCATCGGGCCGTAATCCATCTTGTAGATGTGATCGCCGGCGAGGATGAGCACGTAGGAGACGTCGTAATTGCGGATGATGTCCAGGTTCTGGAACACCGCATCCGCAGTGCCCGTGTACCAGGACGTGGCGATCCTCTGCTGCGCCGGCACCACCTCGATGAATTCGCCCAGCTCGCCGCGCAGGAAGTTCCACCCCTGCTGGATGTGGCGTATCAGCGAGTGCGACTTGTACTGGGTGAGCACCGCGATGCGGCGGATGTCAGAGTTGACGCAGTTGGACAGCGGGAAATCGATGATCCTGAACTTGCCGCCGAACGGTACCGCCGGCTTGGCGCGCCATTGCGTCAGATGCTTCAGGCGCGAACCGCGCCCCCCTGCCAGGATGAGCGCGATGGTATCGCGGGTGAGCCGGCTGACAAAGCGGGTGATGTGTCCGTGCTTATCGGTGCGTTTCATCGCTGCCTGTTGAGTTCAATCTCGCGGATTATCGGTTGGCATGACCCTGCAAACAGGGCTTATGCTATCATTAATGCCCTCACCGAGGCGAGCCGTAAACACGCACAGGACGATGATTGTTTACGCCCATATCCGACACATATAAAGCCGCCACATGAAAAACGCGACCGCCACCCCGCTCCCGGACGAGATACAGAAACTCCTCTCCGCCCAGCATCACGATCCGTTCTCATTTCTCGGCAGACACCGGTCCGGTGAGGAGGAGGTCGTGCGCGCATACATCCCGGGCGCGACCCGCGTCGGGATCGCCGAGCCCGACCTCACGCTCACCCGCCTGCACGATACCGATCTGTTCGAGTGGCGCGGCCGCCAGGGCACGGTGCCGGAACATTACCGCCTCGTATGGACCATCGGCAGCGGAGCGGCGCATACGGCCTACGACCCCTACTGTTTCGCCCCGCAACTCCCCGACTTCGACCTGTACCTGTTCGGCGAGGGAAAACACCAGCACGCCTACCGCTTTCTGGGCGCCCACCCGCACAGCGTCGCCGGCATACACGGAACCCTGTTCGCGGTATGGGCGCCCAACGCCGTAAGGGTCAGCGTGGTCGGCGATTTCAACGCCTGGGACGGGCGCAGGCATCCGATGCGCAGTCGGGGCGGCAGCGGGATCTGGGAGCTCTTCATCCCCGGGATCGCGGTCGGCGCCTTGTACAAATTCGAGCTGCGCAACCGCGACACCGGGAGCATCCTCCTGAAGACCGACCCGTATGGTCAACAATTCGAGGTCCGGCCGCGCACCGCCTCGATCGTCGCCGATCGCGCGCCCTATCCATGGCAGGACCAGGGCTGGATCGAACAGCGCCGCGGCATGGACTGGCTGCACGCCCCCGTCTCAATCTTCGAGGTGCACCTCGGCTCCTGGCGCCTCGGCGCGCACGGCGAGTTCCTCGATTATCGCGAGCTTGCCCGGCGCCTCGTACCCTACGCGCTGGACATGGGGTTCACCCACATCGAATTGCTGCCCATCACCGAACACCCGCTCGACGCCTCCTGGGGCTATCAGACCACGGGCTATTACGCACCGACCAGCCGCTTCGGATCGCCCGATGACTTCCGCTACTTCGTCGACCACTGCCATCGGAACGGCATAGGCGTGATCCTCGACTGGGCGCCTGGACACTTCCCCAAGGACGCCCACGGCCTGGCGCGCTTCGACGGCAGCGCGCTGTATGAACACGAGGACCCGCGCCGAGGCGAGCACCGCGACTGGGGCACGCTGATCTTCAATTACGGCCGCAACGAGGTGCGCAACTTCCTCATCTCGAGCGCGCTGTACTGGCTGGAGGAGTTCCATCTCGACGGCCTGCGCGTCGACGCCGTCGCCTCCATGCTGTACCTCGACTATTCGCGCAATGCCGGCGACTGGACGCCGAACATCCACGGCGGCAACGAGAACCTCGAGGCCATCGACTTCCTGCGCCAGCTCAACCAGCTCACCCACGAACTCCACCCCGGCACGCTGATGCTCGCCGAAGAGAGCACCTCCTGGCCGATGGTGTCGCGGCCGACCTGGCTCGGCGGCCTCGGCTTCAGCATGAAGTGGAACATGGGCTGGATGAACGACACGCTGACCTACATGAGCAAGGATCCGGTATACCGCAAGTACTCGCACGACATGCTCACCTTCAGCCAGCTGTACGCCTTCACCGAAAACTTCGTGCTGCCCTTCTCGCACGACGAGGTCGTACACGGCAAGCAGTCCATGCTGAACAAGATGCCGGGCGACGAGTGGCAGCGCTTCGCCAACCTGCGCCTGCTGTACGTCTACATGTACACCCATCCGGGGAAGAAGCTGCTGTTCATGGGCTGCGAGATCGGCCAGGGACGCGAGTGGGACCACAGCGTGCCGCTCGACTGGTACGTGCTCGATTACGCCTACCATCAGGGCGTGCAGAAGCTGGTGCGCGACCTCAACCGGCTGTACCGGGAATCGGCGGCCCTGCATCAGTATGACTTCGAGGGACGCGGCTTCGAATGGATCGACTGCCATGACTCATCGCAGTCGGTGCTGACCTACCTGCGCCGCGGAGAGCATGACGACCTGGTGGTGGCGCTCAACTTCACCCCGGTGCTGCGGCGGGATTACCGCATCGGGGTCCCCCATCCCGGCGTCTACCGCGAGATCCTCAACTCGGATTCCGAATTCTACGCCGGCGGCAACCAGGGCAACGGCAATGGACTCTACGCGGAGCCGATCCCCTGGATGGACCGCCCGTATTCGATCGCCATCACCCTGCCGCCGCTGGCCGGAGTGGTGCTGAAGCCGGTGTACGGCTGAAACCGCCGACTCAGGCGCCGAGCCGCGCGACGGCGTAGAACAGTCCCGCGAGCAGGGCGGGATATATCCACTGCGCAGGCGGAGTGTCGTGGCCGGACAGCTGGACACTGCCGCCGGCGACCGCCTCCGCCTCGCGCACGACATTCTGCATCACACCCGAGGCGAAACGCCCGGCCGTGCGCAGGTCGGGCCGTCCGCCCGGCGCCGCGGCCATCTGTTCCGTCACAATCCGCCGCACCGGATCGAGCGCCTCGATCACAAGCACCATGCGCACCGCCAGCCTTTCACGGGATACGCCACACAGGGCGAGTGGACGCGCCATGCTGTACACCGCCAGCAGCAGCTGCTCGCGCGACGTGGTCCGCAGCAGCAGGTTGGCGCCGGCGACGATCGCCATCAGCAGCGCGGCGCGCAGCAGACCCGCCTCCATGCCCTCGCGACTCGGCCACAGATCCGCAAAGCGCGCGCTTTCGGCGCCCAGCAGCGGCTGACCCGGGGTGAACCATCCGTACACGATCAGGATCGAAAGCAGAAACCAGCGCAGGCGGGATACCATGCGAACGGCGGGAAGCAGCAGGCGTGGAGAGGTGGACAGATAGGCTGCGGCGAGCAGCAGGCCGCCGCACAGCAGATCCATACCGTTACCGAAGGCGAGGCTGGCCGAAAAAACCAGAAAGCAGACTACGCGTATCAACGGATGCACGGCGGCTCACGACCAGTCGTTTGCGCCCCGGCGGGGCGTACATGACCAAGGCATTCTACAACGGCGGATGGAAGGCGGGTAAAGGGCGCGGACGGCGCCGCCCGTTCACCCGATCTGGCGCATCAAATCGCTCGCCTCGCGCTGCTGGTCCTGCGTCCCCTCCTGAGCGACCTCGTTCAGGATATTGCGCGCGCTGTCCTGGTCACCCATGTCGATGTAGGCCTTGGCGAGATCGAGCTTGGTGCCCACTTCGTCTTCTCCGGAGATCAGGCTGCTGAAATCATCCTCGGCCGACGCGCCGGAATCGTCGAGCGGGCCGAGATCGTCACCGACTCCGGTAAGCCAGGAGAGATCGTGATCCAGCCCGGTGGCGCTCGCCGCACCAGGCGGCTGTCCCGTCGCGTCTTCACCCGGCATGCCGGACGCGCCCTGGCTGATGCCTGTCCTGGATTCGAAATCGATTACGTTGCTGGCAGTGCCGAATGTCCCGGCGAGGTTCGAACCGCTTTCGGCGAAGCGCTCCCCTGCCCGCTCGCCCGTGCCGGCACCACCCGCCCCGGATCCGGCGACATCATCGAGGGAAAGATCCATATCGAGCAGGGGCGCATCATCGATGTGTCCGACCGGCGCCGCTGCGCTCATATCGGCGTGCAGCGTCTGATCCCCGGGGGACTCATATGCAGCACTGCCCAGCTTGTCCAGCTCGGCCGCGATATCCGCGTCCAGCTCCAGCGCGGCAAAGTCGTTACTCAGATCCTGGGAATGGTCGCTGGCTTCGTGCGCCGCAGTCGCCGCCGCGGTCGCCGCGGCCCCGCCGAACAGTGCATGCTCCGGGGCGATGCGCCTGCCCATCGCCACGACCTTGTCCCACAACGCGGCGTCTCCGGATCCAAACTTGCTCCTGAATGATTCCGCCTGCGTCACGAAGGCGTTCTTGTTGCCGCTCGCCGCCTGTACCTCGAGCAGTTTCACTACCAGATCGCGCCGGCCGGGTTCGGTCTTGATGGCCTCCCGGAGCAGCTCCTCCGCCTTGTCGAAGCGGCGATAGGCGAGATACACGTCGGCCTCGGCCAGCACGTCGATCTCGTCATCATCGGACTGCATCAGATCGAGCCCGCCATCCTCCGGCTCGGACTCGGTCGCGGGCACAGCGCCCACGCCCTGCTCTGCGGTTTCCATGGCCTGCACCGGCTGTTGCGCGGCGGCCGCCCAGGCCGGCGGCGCGAATTCCTCGTGCGATTCGCGGCCCGTGCCCGTGTCGGCGATCTCATCGAACATGGCGGCGTTGCGGCGGCGGCGCACGATCAGCCAGAGCAGTATGACCAGCGCCACGCCGGCGCCGCCGGCCATGGCGAGGATATTGGGGTCGTCCAGCAATCCACCAGCCGTAGCCGTGTCCTCGGCCGGTGCGGAAGCCGGCTTGCGCGCCGGTTTTTCGTCGGCCGCGCCGTCTCCCGCCACCTTGCCGTCGGCGGTCTGCGCAGCGGTGGCCGCGGCTGTCTCCTGTTCCGCGGTCGATCCGCCGGCGCCCGCCTGGAGGGCTGCCAGCGTGTCATCCTGCAGCGTCGTCAGCCTCTGCATCGCGTCGATCTGCTCCTGCAGGGACGCCAGGCGTTCGCGCAATTCCGTATTCTCCTGGCGCGAGGCCTCGGAGGTCTCCAGTGCAGCCGCCAGTTCACCCTTCAGCCGGGCGAGCTCGGATTCCTGCGGTGAGCCGCCTGCATCCGACTCGGCAACCCCCTCCAGCGCCATGCCGGTGGCCGTCGCCTCCGGGACGCTCAGGCGCAGGCGCGGTCCGCTGTCCCCGCCGCTTCCGGCGGCGGCATCGCCCATCGCCACACCGTCGGGGATTCCCTGCGGAGCAGCCCCGGCCATGCCTGCGCGGGCCTGTTTGGAATCCATCCACTGTTCATTCTGGCGGCGCACCTCGGCCGCCGCCGCGGCACGTGTCATCGCCGTCAGCAGCTCGGGGTCGCTCACCCGCAGCACGTAACCCGCCTTGAGTTCGTTGATGTTGCCGTCGTAGAAGGCTTCGGAATTGTTCGTGAGCAGGGCCATCATGACCTGCTCCACCGTGGCAGCGGGGCTGGACTGCTGCAACTGGCTCGCGATCGACCACAGGGTATCGCTGCGCTGCACCGGCCCGTACGTAAGTGCATCCGCCGCCGGCGCGACGACCTCCGGCGCAGGCGCCGCCACGGCAGGCTCGTCCATGGCGAAGTCCCCGGACGGGGCGGCTGACTCACCGGCGAACGCCGGCTGGACCGGCAGTGGCTCTTCATCGATCACCACCGGGGGATCGAGCAACAGGGTGTATTCACGCAGCAAATGGCCGCTCGGCCAGTCGATCTCCACCAGGAAATCCAGGAACGGCTCCTTGATCGGGTCCGCGGACCTTACCTTGATATATGGAGTGCCATCGACGCCCGTCGCCACCTCGAAGCGCAGGCCGGTGAGCAGCAGGGAGCGGTCGAGTCCGGCGTTCTCGAAGGCTGCGACGGAGCCCAGGGCGACGGTGACATCTTCCCTGGCGGTCTGGCCCAGCGCCGTCAGCTCGATGTCGGCATCGAGCGGCTGATTCAAGGCCGAATGCAGCGTTATATCCCCAAGGCCCAGCGGGGAGGCGCCCAGCGGGGTGAGCAGACCGAGTATGGCCAGCAGCCGGAGGAATTTGTGCAACATCCTGTCTCCCTTAGATTTTCCGCGTAGTTGAGCTTTCATACGTCGTTACATCCATTGTAGTTGCATGCAATTGCCCTGCCAGGGCAGTTCGGTTACATCGCCGGTCCGCATTACCGCAAGGTTTAATCCATATAGTCCCGCAGGAGAATTTCGGCCACCTGGACGCTGTTCAAGGCCGCTCCCTTGCGTACATTGTCAGCGACGATCCACAGGTCCAGTCCGCGCGGGTGGGAGATATCCTCGCGAATCCTTCCCACGAACACCGGGTCGTGTCCCGCCGCCTCGGTAACGGCGGTCGGATACCCCCCCGGCGCGCGTTCATCCATGACCACGATCCCCGGCGCCTTTTCCAGCAGCTTCCGTGCCTGCCCGGCGGTGATCTTCTCCCGGGTCTCGATGTGCACAGCCTCGGAATGCCCGTAAAACACCGCCACCCGGACCGCTGTCGGGTTCACAAGGATAGCGTCATCTTCCATGATTTTTTTAGTCTCCCATACCATTTTCATCTCTTCCTTGGTGTAACCGTTCTCCTGGAAGACGTCGATCTGCGGGATGACATTGAACGCGATCTGCTTGGGATAGACCGCCGGCGTGATCGGCTTGGCGTTGAGCAGATTCGCCGTCTGCCCCGCCAGTTCCTCAATGGCCTTGCGCCCGGTGCCGGATACCGCTTGGTAGGTGCAGACGTTGATGCGCTCGATGCCGACCGCGTCGTAGATCGGCTTCAACGCCACAACCATTTGAATCGTCGAGCAATTCGGATTGGCGATGATGTTGTGTCTGGTATACGCCGCGATGGCGTGCGGATTGACCTCGGGCACCACCAGCGGGATATCCGCGTCGTAGCGGAACTGTGAAGTATTGTCGATCACGACGCAGCCGGCCGCCCCCGCGCGCGGCGCATGCACCTTGGACACGCTGGCGCCGGCCGAGAACAGGCCGATCTGCGCGCGCGAAAAATCGAAGGTCTCCAGGTCGCCGACCGGGATGGACTTGCCCCGAAACGTGACCCGTTTGCCCGCCGAACGGCTGCTCGCGAGCGGATACAGCTCGCCGACGGGAAACTTGCGCTGTTCGAGGATCGAGATCATGGTCTCGCCCACCGCCCCGGTCGCGCCCACCACCGCCACATTCACCTTCTTGCTCATAGCGTCTTGTCCTTTGCAGATGTCGTATCGGATCTCAAACCAGCGCGGCGGCGACCGCCGCACCCATGTCTTCGGTGCCCACACGCCGGGTACCGGGCGTGTGGATGTCGGCGGTGCGCAGGCCCTGATCCAGCACCGCCACCACCGCGCGCTCGATCATCTCGGCGAGTCGCGGCTGGCCCAGTGAATACCTCAGCATCATCGCCGCCGACAGGATAGTCCCGAGCGGGTTGGCGATGCCCTTGCCCGCAATGTCCGGCGCCGAGCCGTGGATCGGTTCGTACATCCCCTGGCCCGAGGCGTTGAGCGAGGCGGACGGCAGCATGCCGATCGAACCGGTCAGCATCGAGGCGCAGTCGGACAGGATGTCGCCGAACATGTTCGTCGTCACCATGACATCGAACTGCTTGGGTGCGCGCACCAGCTGCATTGCTGCGTTGTCCACATACATGTGCGTCAGCGCGACGTCCGGGTAGTCGCGCTGCAGGCTCGTCATCACCTCACGCCACAGCTCGGTGCATTCCAGCACGTTGGCCTTGTCGACCGAGCACAGGCGCCGGCCGCGCTTCTGTGCCGTCTCGAAGGCGACGCGCCCGATGCGCTCGATCTCGGACTCGCTGTACACCATGGTATTGAAGCCCTGGCGCTCGCCGTTGTCGAGCCGGCGTATGCCGCGCGGCTGCCCGAAATAGATATCGCCGGTCAGCTCGCGCACGATCATGATGTCGAGCCCGCTCACCACCTCGGGCTTCAGCGTCGATGCGCCCACGAGCTGCGGGTACAGCATGGCGGGACGCAGGTTGGCGAACAGGCCGAGGCCGGCGCGCAGTCCGAGCAGGCCCTTCTCCGGGCGCAGCGCGATGTCGAGGGACTCCCATTTCGGTCCACCCACCGCACCGAGCAGCACCGCATCCGCCGCGCGCGCGCGCTGCAGGGTCTCCTCCGTCAGCGGACGACCGTGGGCCTCATAAGAGGCGCCGCCGACCAGGCCGTGCTCGATCGCGACGTCGAGACCGAAATCCCGCTGCAGCCGCGCCAGCACCTTGAGCGCCTGCGCCATGATCTCCGGGCCGATGCCGTCGCCCGGCAATACCAGTATCTTCTTGCTCATCCGTCTCGATCCTTTATTTGCCGGCAGGCGTGACGAACAGCCAGGGCGCCGTCCGCCGGCGGCGTTCCTCGTACGCGGCGATTTCGCCATGATGCTCCAGCGTGAGGCCGATCTCGTCGAGGCCGTTCAGCAGGCAGTGCTTGCGGAACGGATCGATCGCGAAGCCGTGGCGGGCTCCGGCCGGAGTGGTGACTTCCTGCGCGGCGAGATCGACTCCGAGCCGGTAACCCGTCGTCGCCGCCACCGCCGCAAACAGTCCGTCCACCACCTCCGCCGGCAGCGCGATCGGCAGCACGCCGTTCTTGAAGCAGTTGTTATAGAAGATGTCGGCGAAGCTCGGTGCAATGACGACGCGAAATCCGAAATCGGACAGCGCCCACACCGCGTGTTCGCGCGAGGAGCCGCAGCCGAAGTTGTCGCGCGCGAGCAGGATGCTGGCGTCGCGGTAACGCGGCTGGTTCAGTACGAAGTCCGGATTCGGAACGCGTGTCGACGCCTCCATCCCCGGCTCGCCGTGGTCGAGATAGCGCCACTCGTCGAACAGGTTCGGGCCGAACCCGCTGCGCTTGATCGACTTCAGGAACTGCTTGGGTATGATCGCGTCGGTGTCGACGTTGGGACGATCCAGCGGCGCCGCGATCCCGGTCAATTTGTCGAGTTTCATCATCCCCATATCTGACGACTCCTGCGCACGAACAGGACGTGCGCGTCTAAAACCATGCAGAGTACCGCCGCGCCATTCCGCCCGTCACTTCTGCGCCGCGCCTTCGATCTTCTCGCCGGCCTTGGAGATGTCGCGCCCCAGGCCCTGCATGGTCTCGCATCCCAGCAGACCCGCCGCCATCAAGGCCATCAACCCCAGTGCAAACCAACGCTTCATGCTCGCCCTCCTCAATATGGAAATTCGCGTACGTCGACAAAATGACCCGCGATCGCCGCCGCTGCGGCCATGGCGGGACTGACCAGGTGGGTGCGCCCGCCCGGACCCTGGCGCCCCTCGAAATTGCGGTTCGAGGTCGAGGCGCAGCGCTCGCCCGGCTCCAGCCGGTCTGCGTTCATCGCCAGGCACATCGAGCAGCCCGGCTCGCGCCATTCGAATCCCGCCGCGGTAAACACCCTGTCGAGCCCTTCCTCCTCGGCCTGCCGCTTGACCAGCCCGGAGCCTGGCACCACCATCGCCAGCTTGATGTTCTTCGCCACACGGCGGCCGCGCACAACCGCGGCGGCCGCGCGCAGGTCCTCGATGCGCGAGTTGGTGCAGGAGCCGATGAATATCTTGTCGACGCGGATGTCGCGGATCGGCGTACCGGGCGCGAGCCCCATGTACTCCAATGCGCGCTCCGCGCCGCGGCGCTTCACCGGATCGGCGAATTCCTCCAGCAGCGGGACACGGCCGTCGACCGTGGCCACCATCTCGGGCGAGGTGCCCCAGGTCACCAGCGGCTTGATCGTCCCTGCGTCGATCTCCACCACCGCGTCGAATGCGGCGTCGGCGTCGCTCTTCAATACGCGCCAGGCGGCGACGGCGCGGTCCCACAGCTCGCCCCTGGGCGCGAAGGGACGGCCGCGCAGGTATTCGATGGTCGTGTCGTCCACCGCGACCATGCCGGCGCGCGCACCCGCCTCGATGGTCATGTTGCACAGCGTCATGCGTCCTTCCATGGTAAGGGCGCGCACCGCTTCGCCGGCGTATTCGATCACGTATCCCGTGCCGCCGGCGGTGCCGATGCGTTCGATGACGGCCAGCGCGATGTCCTTGGCGGTGATGCCCGGGCCGCAGCGCCCCTCTATGCGGATCTGCAGGGTGCGCGACTTCTTCTGGTTCAGGCACTGCGTCGCGAGCACGTGCTCCACCTCGGAGGTGCCGATGCCGAAGGCAAGCGCGCCGAAGGCGCCGTGGGTCGAGGTATGGGAGTCGCCGCACACGACCGTCATGCCCGGCAGGGTGGCGCCCTCCTCCGGACCGATCACATGCACGATGCCCTGGCGCGGGTCGTTCATCCTGAATTCTGTGATGTCGAACTCGCGGCAATTACTGTCGAGCGTCTCCACCTGCTCGCGCGACACCGGGTCACTGATGCCGCGCGCGCGGTCGGTGGTCGGCACGTTGTGGTCCGGTACGGCGAGAATGCTGGAGGCGCGCCACGGCCGGCGGCCGGCGAGCCGCAGCCCCTCAAAGGCCTGCGGCGAGGTTACCTCGTGCACCAGATGGCGATCGATATACAGCAGGCAGGTGTCGTCGCCGTTATCGCGCACCACATGGTCGTCCCACAGCTTGTCGTACAGGGTCTTCGCCATCACCACACCCGCCGGGCTTCCCCGGATATTCGATTGACAGTCGACTATCTTAACGTATTTCAACGGCCTGACGCATCGGCGCGGCGCCAGCGCGGCGGCCGTGTTATGATGCGCGGCATCCTCACATATGCGGTCGACCCCGAATCCGAATCATGCGACGCCCGACCACGACCGGCAATACCGCCCGCCGCGCGCGGAGACCGCGGCCGTGACGGCGCGCCTGCTCGACGGCAAGGCGATCGCCGCCGGGGTGCGCGAGCGCATCCGCGCCCGCATCGCCGAGCGGCGTGCCGCCGGGCTGCGCCCGCCGGGTCTCGCCGTGCTCCTGATCGGGGACAACCCCGCCTCCCAGGTGTACGTCGCCAGCAAGCGCAAGGCCTGCGAGGATCTCGGCATCCTGTCCCGCTCCTACGACCTGCCGGCCACCATCACCCAGCAGGAACTGATTGAGCGTATTGATGATTTGAACCGGGACGCGGCGATCGACGGCATCCTGGTGCAGCTGCCGCTGCCGGCGCACATCGACTCCGAGACCGTCATCGAGCGCATCCGCCCGGACAAGGACGTGGACGGCTTCCACCCCTACAACATCGGCCGCCTCGCCGTGCGCCTGCCGCTGCTGCGGCCGTGCACACCCAAAGGCATCATTACCCTGCTGGAGCATACCGGCATACCGCTGCGCGGCCTCGACGCGGTGGTCGTCGGAGCGTCGAACATCGTCGGCCGACCGATGGCGCTCGAGCTGCTGCTCGCCGGCTGCACCGCCACCACCTGCCACCGCTTCACGCGTGACCTCGCCGCGCAGGTGCGGCGCGCCGAACTGCTGGTCGTCGCCGTCGGCAAACCCGGACTGGTCAGGGGCGAGTGGATCCGGCCGGGCGCGATCGTCATCGACGTCGGCATGAACCGCGACGCGCAGGGCCGGCTGGTGGGTGACGTGGAGTTCCAGGCGGCGGTTGAGCGCGCCGCGTGGATCACCCCGGTGCCGGGCGGCGTCGGCCCGATGACCGTGGCGACGCTGATGGAGAATACGCTGTGGGCGGCTGAAAAGCTGCACAAGTGAGGCGTGAGGGGTTAAGTGTCAGGCGTGAAAAGATAACAAACCAACTTCGCTCTAAGTCTTTAATTGCTTACCTCCTCACACCTCACGCCTGACACCTCACCGATTTTTACTTTCTCCGCCACGTCGTGCCCTGCGGTCCGTCTTCCAGGATGATGCCCAACTGGTCGAGTTCGTCGCGAATGCGGTCGGATTCGGCCCAGTTCTTAGTGTGGCGGGCTTCATGTCGCCTATCGATAAGTAGCTTAATCTTAACTTCATCAGTAAGTAATGTAGTTTGTTCTTGTCGAAGCTCTTCAGTATCTACGCGTATTATCATATCGTCACTACCAATACGAAAAGGTATAGATTGCTTCTGTAAAAATTTACTGGCATCTTCCTGCAAGAGTCCTAGTACCCCTCCAAGCCGTTTTACGACACCAGCTAAATGATTAGCTGCCTCTCTAGCCTCTTTGCCTTCTTGCGTCTTAAGACGATTAATTTGATTTCGCAGTTCGAATAGCACGACGATTGCTTCTCTTGTATTAAAGTCGTCATCCATCGCCTGCATGAACCGCTGCTCATAGTCACTGCCATCATCAGTTTCGACTGGCACGAGATCACGTAGAGCAATGTAGAGTTTCTCCAGCTCCATACGCGCTACTGCAAGGTTCTGATCGGAATAATTGAGGGGGCTGCGATAATGGCTACTAAGGATGAAGAAGCGCACAACCTCCGGCTCATACTGCTTCAGTACCTCGCGCACGGTGAAAAAATTCCCAAGTGACTTCGACATCTTCTGTTCGTCGATCTGCACGAAGCCGTTGTGCATCCAGACGTTGACGAACGGGTGGCTGGTGGCGGCCTCGCTCTGGGCGATCTCGTTCTCGTGGTGGGGGAACATCAGGTCCATGCCGCCGCCGTGGATGTCAAAGTGGTCGCCGAGGCAGCGGGTGGACATCGCGGAGCACTCGATGTGCCAGCCCGGGCGCCCCGGGCCCCACGGCGCGGGCCACTGCGGTTCGCCCGGCTTGGCCGCCTTCCACAGCACGAAGTCGAGCGGGTCCTCCTTCGCCTCGTTCACCTCGACGCGCTCGCCGGCGCGCAGGTCCTCCAGGCGCTTGCCGGACAGCTTGCCATAACCGGCGAAGCGGCTGACGCGGTAGTAGATATCGCCGTTGCCGGCGCGGTAGGCGTAGCCCTTCTTCATCAGCACATCGATCATGGCGACGATGTCGCCGATCGATGTGGTGGCGCGCGGCTCCTGATCGGGTGGCAGCACGCCGAGCGCCGCGGCATCCTCGCGCATCGCGGCGATGAAAAACTCCGTCAGCTGCCCGATCGACTCACCGCGCTCCGCCGCGCGCTTGATGATCTTGTCGTCGATGTCGGTGATGTTGCGCACATAGGTGACTGCGTAGCCGCGGCTGCGCAGGTAGCGCGCCACCACATCGAACACCACCATGACGCGCGCGTGGCCGATGTGGCAATAGTCATAGACGGTCATGCCGCACACATACATGCGCACCTGGCCGGATTCGATGGGCCGGAAGGTCTCCTTCCGCCGCGTCAGGCTGTTATAGATCTGGAGCATCGTCCTGTCTTTTTCGTACCGCGGGCGTTTCCGCGCAAGCTGGCATGGTAGCCGAAACCGGCGCCGGGTGCCAAAGGCGCGGCCGATCTGCTAGAATCCGGGCTTCGCACCCGCTGACGAAGCCTTACGCCATGTCGAAACCGTTCACGATAACCCTGGGGAAACTCCTGATCATCATGACGACCTTAGCCGCAAACCCTTCGCACGGCGCCGACGACGCGCCCCGTGTCCTGCTGCAGACCAGCCAGGGCGACATTACCCTGGAACTCGACCGCACCAGGGCGCCGGCGACCGTGGACAACTTCCTCACCTACGTGCGCGACGGCTTTTTCGACGGCACGATCTTCCACCGCGTGATCAAGAAGTTCATGATCCAGGGCGGCGGCTTCACCGGTGAGTTCCAGCAGAAACCGACCCGCCCGCCGATCAAGAACGAGGCGGACAACGGCCTGAAGAACCTGCGCGGCACCATCGCGATGGCGCGCACCTCGAACCCGCAATCGGCCACGGCGCAGTTCTTCATCAATACGGTGGACAACGGCTTCCTCGACTTCCGCGACCAGACGCAGTCCGGCTGGGGTTACGCGGTATTCGGCAAGGTGGTCGCCGGGATGGAGACGGTGGACAAGATCGAGAACCTGCCCACCGGCGGCGGCGGTCCGATTCCGCGCGATGTGCCGCAGACCATGGTAACCATCGAGAAGGCGACCGTTGTATCCGCAGGAGACAAGCCCGCGTCGCCCTGAAGCGGCGCGCCCGAGCGCCGCCCGCCGGGCCGCCCTGTCCGGCGCCGGCCGATGACCGTCGCATTCATCTCCGACCTGCACCTGTGCGCCGATCGCCCGGCCATGACGGCGCTGCTGCGCGCCTTCCTGCAGTGTCGCCTCAATCCCGGCGACACGCTCTACATCCTGGGCGACCTGTTCGAGGCCTGGCTCGGCGACGACGCCGTGCTGCCCGACCAGCGCCCGGTCCTTGAGTCCTTGCACGCCACCGCCGGACGCGGTGTCACCCTCTTCTTCATGCACGGCAACCGCGACTTCCTCGCCGGCGCGGGCTTCGCCGCCGAGAGCGGCTGCAGTCTGCTCGCGGACCCCGCCGTCATCGAACTCGGCGGCGAGCGCGCCCTGCTGATGCACGGCGATACGCTGTGCACCGACGACCTCGGGTACCAGTCCTACCGCAGCCGTGTGCGCAGTCCCGATTTCCGCGCCCACGTCCTGTCGCTGCCGCTCGACGAACGCATCGCGCTGGCCGGGCACTACCGCAGCGAAAGCGCGCGCCTCTCGCGCGACAAGCCGCCCGAGATCATGGACGTCAATCAGGGGGCGGTGGAGACGGCCATGCGCGCGCACGGCGTGCGCCGCCTGATCCACGGCCACACCCACCGGCAGGCGGCCCATGAATTCACGCTCGACGGCGCACCGGCACAGCGCATCGTGCTCGGCGACTGGTACCGCAACGGCTGCGCGCTGGAATATACGCACGGCCGCTACCTCATGAGCAATTTCGGCCTGGACAGCCTCGGCGCGCCGCCCGCCCGGGCGGCAACAGATCACCAGCCCTGAATCTGGCTCCGGATCAGCTCCGCCAGACCCTCGATATGGTCGGGGCGCTCGTTGAGCGCGGGGATGTAGCGGAAACGTCCGCCGCTTGCCTCGACGTAGAGGTCGCGGTTCATCACCGCGATCTCCTCCAGCGTCTCCAGGCAGTCGGCGGAAAATCCGGGACAAACCACATCAACGCTGGCGACGTGCGAACCGCCCCAGGCGCGCAGGGTCTGGTCGGTGTAGGGCTGCAGCCATTCCTCGTAGCCGAAGCGCGACTGGAAGGCGACCAGCCAGCGATCCGCGGCCAGGCCGAGTTCGGCGGCGACGAGGCGCGCCGTGCGCTGGCACTGGTCGTGGTAGGGATCGCCCGCCTGCTGCGTCCGGCGCGGCATGCCGTGGAAGGAAAACAGCAGCCGCTCGCCCGCCGGCTGCTGGCGCCAGGCATCGCGGATCGAATCGGCCAGAGCGCGGATGTACCACGGTTCGGCGTGATAATCGGCCACCACGCGCAGCTCCGGCACGCGGATCCACCCCTTGAGCGCGCGCGCCACGGCGTCGAAGGTCGAGGCGGTGGTCGCCGAGGAATATTGCGGATACAGCGGCACCACCAGAAGATGCTCGGCGCCGGCGGCGCGCAGCTCCTCCAGCGCACCGGCGATCGAGGGCGAGCCGTAGCGCATGCCGAGCGCGAACACCAGGCGTTTGTCCCCGGCGAAACGCGCGCGCAGGGCCTGCAGCTGGCGCCGCGCGGTCACCAGCAGCGGCGAACCCTCCGGCGTCCACACGCCCTCGTAGAGGCGCGCGGAACGGCGCGGGCGCACCTGCAGGATGACGCCGTTCAGCAGCGGCAGCCACAGCCAGCGCGGCAGCGAAACGACGCGGGGATCGGAGAGGAATTCGCGCAGGTAGCGCCGCACGGCGGGAGGCGTCGGCTGATCCGGCGTGCCGAGATTGCTCAGCAATACGCCGGTGGTTCCGGTCCCGCCCCTGTCCTCATCGCCCATGCACCGCCTCCCGTCTGTCCATGCCCGCGCCTTCGCCCCATGTCGCCATGTCCCGGCATCATACCGGGCACGACCGCGGGAAGCTAAGGATCATCCCGCAAATTCGAGCAGCAGCGCATTCATCCTGCGCACGAACGCGGCCGGATCCTCCAGCTGGCCGCCCTCGCTCAGCATCGCCTGCTCGTAGAGCAGGTGCGCCCAGTCGTCGAAGCGGGCTCCATCCTGCTCCCGGTTGAGCGTCTTGATCAGCGGGTGCCCGGGATTGACCTCCAGGATAGGCGGACTCGCCGGGACCTTCTGGCCAGTGGCCTCGAGCAGCTTGCGCAGGCTCATGGCCATATCGTCCTGGTCCACCACCAGGCAGGACGGCGAATCGGTCAGGCGGTGGGTGACCCGCACGTCCTTGACCTTGTCCGTCAGGACCGTCTTCAGGCGCTCGACCAGCTCCTTGAACCCCTCCGTCACCTCGTTGAGGGCCTGCTTCTCCTCAGCATCCTCGAGTTCGCCCAGCGCGAGCTCGCCCTTGGCGACCGACTGCAGCGGCTTGCCGGCGTACTCGCTCAGGCCCGACAGCATCCACTCGTCCACGCGGTCGGACAGCAGCAGCACCTCGATGTCCTTCTTGCGGAAAATCTCCAGATGCGGGCTGTTACGCGCCGCCGGCGCACTCTCGGCGGTAATGTAAAAGATCTTGTCCTGGCCCGCCTTCATGCGCCCGACGTAGTCGTCGAGCGAAACGTCCTGCGCGCCGGAATCGCTGCGCGTGGTGGAGAAGCGCAGCAGCCTGGCAATCTGCTCGCGGTTGGCGAAATCCTCCGCCGGACCCTCTTTCATCACGCGGCCGAACTCGGACCAGAAGGCGCGGTACTTGTCCGGCTCGCCCTCGGCCATGTCCTTCAGCAGGCCGAGCACCTTCTTGACCGAGGCGGCGCGGATCGTGTCGATCTGGCGGTTGTGCTGCAGGATCTCGCGCGACACATTGAGCGGCAGGTCGTCGGAATCGACGACGCCGCGCACGAAACGCAGGTAGCCCGGCATCAGCCGTTCGGTATCCTCCATGATAAAGACGCGCTTCACGTACAGCTTGATGCCGTGGCCGCGCTCGCGATCCCACAGGTCGAACGGCGCGCGCTTCGGGATGTACAGCAGGCTGATGTAGGACTGCGTCCCCTCTACCTGGGTGTGCACGTGCGCCAGCGGCTCGTCGAAGTCGTGCGCGACATGCCGGTAGAACTCGGCATATTCCTCGGCACTGATATCCCTGCGCGGACGCGCCCACAGCGCGGCGGCGCGGTTGACCGTTTCCCACTCGCCCGCCTTCTCCTTGTCCTCCGCCGGCATCTCGATCGGCAGCGACAGGCTGTCGGAATACTTGCGGATGATGCCGCGCAGCCGGTAGTCGTCGAGGAAGTCGTCCTCCTCCGGGCGCAGGTGCAGCACAATCTCGGTGCCGTGTTTTTCGCACGGGACGGTCTCCAGCGTATAGCTGCCTTCGCCGGCCGACTCCCAGCGCACCCCGTGCTCGGGTCCGAGGCCGGCGCGCCGCGTGGTCAGCGTGACGCGGTCCGCCACGATGAAGGCGGAATAGAACCCGACGCCGAACTGGCCGATCAGGTGCATGTCCCTGGCCTGGTCGCCGGTGAGCGACTCGAAGAAGTGGCGGGTGCCGGATTTGGCGATGGTGCCGATATGGTCGACCACCTCCTGCCGGCTCATCCCGATGCCGTTGTCCGACACCGTGACGGTGCGGGCCTGCCGGTCGCAGGAGACGCGCACCCGCAGCGCGGCCTCACCCTCGAACAGGGCATCGTCGGTCAGGGCCTCGAAACGGAGTTTGTCGCAGGCGTCGGAGGCGTTGGAGACCAGTTCGCGGAGGAATATCTCCTTGTTCGAGTACAAGGAGTGGATCATCAGCTTGAGCAGCTGTTTCGCCTCGGCCTGGAAATCAAGGGTTTCCTTGTGTACATCGGCGGTCATCGTGACATCGGTCTCCCTGTTTCAATGAATCGGGGTAGTATATTTCGTGCGCACGGCGCGTGCGGGCCGGTGCGGTCCGGCGTTGCCTGCATGGTAGGGACGGCGGCGCCCGGATTCAAGCCCCGGACCCGCGGGCGCAGAATACTGTGGCAATCGGCGGAAAAAGAACGCACAATCGGCGAAAAAACCCTCTCCGCATGAGCACCCGATCATGAACGTCCGCACCGTCGAATCCACCCCCTTCGAAGACCAGAAGCCCGGCACCTCCGGGCTGCGCAAGCGGGTTGCCGTGTTCCGCCAGCCGCACTACCTGGAGAACTTCATCCAGGCGCTGTTCAACGCCATCGGGGGCGGCGACGGCAAGACCCTGGTCGTGGGCGGCGACGGCCGCTATTACAACCAGGAGGCGATCCAGGTCATCATCAGGATGGCGGCGGCCCAGGGCGTTTCGCGCCTGCTGGTGGGAAGGAGCGGACTGCTTTCGACCCCCGCCGCCTCGAACCTGATCCGCAAGCACAAGGCCGACGGCGGCATCATCCTCTCGGCCAGCCACAACCCCGGCGGCCCGGAGGGCGATTTCGGCATCAAGTTCAACGGCCCCAACGGCGGACCGGCGTCCGAGCAGGTGAGCGAGGCGATCCACCGCGAGACCCGGCGCATCCGCGCCTACCGCATCCTCGACGCGGGCGACCTCGCACTGGGCAAGATGACCGAGCTCACCCTCGGCCAGACCCGCGTCCAGATCATCAACCCGGTGGCGGACTACGCCGACCTGATGGAGACGCTGTTCGATTTCCCGCGCATCCGCAGCATGATCGAGGCGGGCATGTTCAACATCTGCTTCGACGCCATGCACGCGATCACCGGACCGTATGCCTACGAGATCCTGGAACGGCGCCTCGGCGCACTGCCCGGCACGGTCATCAACGCGACGCCGCTGAGCGACTTCGGCGGCGGCCACCCCGACCCGAACCTGACCTACGCCCACGAGCTGGTGGAGATCATGAACCGGGCCACCGCGCCCGACCTCGGCGCCGCCTCGGACGGCGACGGCGACCGCAACATGATCCTCGGCAAACGCTTCTTCGTCACGCCGAGCGACAGCATCGCGATCCTCGCCGCCAACGCCCACCTCGTGCCGGGCTACCGTGCCGGACTCGCCGGAGTCGCGCGCTCGATGCCGACCAGCCAGGCGCTCGACCGCGTCGCGGCTCACCTCGGCATCCCGTGCTACGAGACACCGACCGGCTGGAAGTTCTTCGGCAACCTGCTCGACAGCGGCAGGATCACCCTGTGCGGTGAGGAGAGTTTCGGCAGCGGTTCGGACCACCTGCGCGAAAAGGACGGCGTCTGGGCCGTACTGTTCTGGCTCAACATCCTCGCGGTGCGGCGCCAGTCGATCGAGCAGATCGTGCGCGAGCACTGGGCCGCCTTCGGCCGCAATTTCTACACCCGCCACGACTACGAGCAGGTCGAGGCCGGCATCGCGGCGCAGATGGTCGACGAGCTGCGCGACACGCTGGCCGCGCTGCCGGGCAAGAAGCTCGGCGGCTACAAGGTGGCCTATGGCGACGATTTCAGCTATACCGACCCGGTCGACCAGTCGGTCACCGCGCGCCAGGGGCTCCGCCTCGGCTTCACCGACGGCTCGCGCATCGTCTTCCGCCTGTCCGGCACCGGCACGGAGGGCGCCACGCTGCGCATCTACATTGAAAAGTACAGCGCCGATCGCGCCCTGCACGGCGAGGACACGCAGACGGCCCTGAAGGACCTGATCGAGATCGCCAACAAGCTGTCCGGCGTTCTGTCCCGCACCGGCCGCGGAGGCCCGACCGTCATCACGTGAGACCGCGGCGCGCCACGAACCAGCCATCGCGCGGGCGCGGAACCCTGCCGGCCGCCCGGTCCGCATTCCGGATATCGTCCGAGCCATCGAGGTAAGCCCGCATGCGTTACATCCGCCGCTTCTCAGAACTTCACATCGAGGACATACCCCTGGTCGGAGGCAAGAACGCCTCGCTGGGCGAGATGTTCAACACGCTGTCCCCGCTCGGGGTCAAGGTGCCGGACGGCTTCGCGATCACCGCGGACGGCTACCGCCTGTTCATCGAGCACAACCGGCTCAACCAGAAGATCGACGAGGCCCTCGGCAAGCTGGACACCCATGACCTGAAGGCGCTGGCCTATACCGGGGCCGTGATCCGTGAATGGGTCATGTACAGCGACATTCCGGACGAACTTGCCGGCGAGATCGCCGCGGCCTACAGGCAGCTGGCCGCGGAGTATGGCGCCAACCCCGACGTTGCGGTGCGCAGCTCGGCCACCGCCGAGGACCTGCCGGCCGCCTCCTTCGCAGGCCAGCAGGACACCTACCTCAATATCCGCGGCCTGCCGCACCTGATCACCGCCTGCCGTCAGGTGTTCGGCTCGCTGTTCACCGACCGCGCGATCTCCTACCGCGTCGACAGGGGCTTCTCCCACCGCGACGTCGCGCTCTCCATCGGCGTGCAGAAGATGGTGCGCTCCGACCTCGGTTCCTCCGGCGTCATCTTCACCATCGACACCGAAACCGGATTCCGCGACGCGGTGTTCATCACCGCCGCCTACGGACTCGGCGAGAACGTCGTCCAGGGCAAGGTCAATCCCGACGAGTTCTACGTCTACAAGCCGATGCTGGAACAGGGGCGGCGCCCGATCATCAAGCGCCAGCTCGGCGACAAGGCGATCAAGATGATCTACACCAGCGACACCACCGCCGGCATCTCGACCCGCAACGTGCGCGTGCAAAAGGAGGCGCGCGAATCCTTCGCCCTCAGCGACGACGAGGTGCTGCAGCTGGCGCGCAACGCGGTGGTGATCGAGAAGCACTACACGGCGAAGGCCGGGCGCCCCATGCCCATGGACATCGAATGGGCCAAGGACGGCCGCACCGGCGAGCTGTTCATCGTCCAGGCGCGGCCGGAGACGGTGCAGGCGCTGACCGACGCGCGCTACCACGAGACCTACCGGCTCAAGGCGTGCGGCGATGTGGTGGTCACCGGCAAGAGCGTGGGCAAGAAGATCGCGTCCGGCCGCGCGCGCGTCATCTTTGAGGCCGCGCAGATGGGCGACCTGCAGCGGGGCGAGGTGCTGGTCACGGATATCACCGATCCGGACTGGGAGCCGGTGATGAAGATCGCCGCCGCCATCGTCACCAACCGCGGCGGCCGCACCTGCCACGCCGCCATCGTCGCGCGCGAGCTCGGCATACCCGCGGTGGTCGGCTGCGGCGAGGCGACCCAGGCGATCGCGACCGGCCAGGAAGTCACCGTCTCCTGCAGCGAGGGCGACACCGGCTATGTCTACGCCGGCCTGCTGGCGTTCGAGACCGAGCGCGTCGATCTCGGCGACGCCCCGCGGCCGCGCACCAGGATCATGCTGAACGTCGGCAATCCGGAGCAGGCGTTCGACTGCTCGCGCCTGCCGAACGACGGCGTCGGCCTGGCGCGGCTCGAATTCATCATCAACAACAGCATCCGCATCCACCCGCGCGCCCTGCTCGAATACGATTCGCTGGACGAAGGGACACGGCACCGCATCGACGCCATCGTTGCCGGGTATCCGGACCGCCGGACGTTCTACATCGAACGGCTCGCCGAGGGCGTCGGCACCATCGCCGCCGCCTTCTATCCCCGGCCGGTGATCGTACGCCTGAGCGACTTCAAGTCGAATGAATACGCCTCGCTGATCGGCGGTGCATCCTTCGAACCGGTGGAGGAAAACCCGATGATCGGGTACCGCGGCGCCGGGCGCTACTACTCCGAACAGTTCGCGCCCTGCTTCGAGCTGGAGTGCGCCGCGATGAAGACCGTGCGCGAGACGATGGGGCTGGACAACGTTGCGCTGATGGTGCCCTTCGTGCGCACCGTGCGCGAGGGCGTCGAGGTGCTCGCCCTGCTGGAACGGCACGGGCTGAAACGCGGGGAAAACGGGCTCAAGATCTACATGATGTGCGAGATCCCGTCCAACCCGCTGCTCGCCGATGAATTCCTGCAGCACTTCGACGGTTTCTCGATCGGATCCAACGACCTGACCCAGCTCACCCTGGGGGTGGACCGCGACTCGGGCATCGTCACCGGGTTCGATGAACGCGACGCCGCGGTGCTGAAGCTGATGGAGATGGCGATCGAGGCCTGCCACCGCCACGGCAAGTACGTCGGGATCTGCGGGCAGGCGCCCTCGGATTACCCGGAGCTGACGCGCTGGCTGGTCGAGCGCGGCATCGACTCGATCTCGCTCAATCCCGACAGCGTCATCCCCATGACCCGGGTGGTGCTCGACATGGAATCGGGAAAGCGATGAGCATCGACGGCGGCACAGCCCCGGGTCCCGGGCGCGGCTGAAGCGTCCCGGTTCCTCCGCCTCAGAACAGCACCAGCGCCCAGCTCAGGATCGCCGTGGTCGTACTGGCGGCGAGTTCGGGATTGCGCAAGCTGACCTCCAGCATGAGCGCGTTGGACTCGCTGAAGTCGTAGCGCAGGCAGAATATGTCGCGCTCCTCGGTGCCGAGCTGGTTTCTTCCCACCAGGTTCGGGTCCATGAAATAGGCGTCATCCTCGTCGTAATCGAACGCTTCGCGCCGGTACGTCGCCTTCAGCTGCTCGGTCAGCAGATAGCCGAACTGGGCGAAATAGGCCAGTGCGGTATGGTCCCCGCCGTCCCCGACACCGGGCCGGGATTTGTTCTCGAGGTGATAGATCTCGGCCAGCAGGGCGAATTTCTCGTATTCATAGCGCAGGTCGAAGCCGATGAGCGACTGCCGGACCAGGTCCTCGCCGCGCTCTACCAGGCCGCCGGACGTGGCGGACTCGACCACGTTGTTGCTCATCACGAACACGCCCGGCATGAAGGGCTTGCCCGGCTGCGCGTAGCTCAGGCGTCCGAAGAAGGACTTCTCCGGGCTGAGGTCGTCCCGGATGGGGACCTCGATCCGGTCGGTCCCCGTCGAATCGATCATGTTGCTGTTCGCGATCCCGGCCTCGTAGAAAAGTCCGTTGTCAAAACCGCCTTCGGCCAGGAGACCGATCATGTGCATCGGGATGATAGAGTTGACCGAACCTTCGAAACTCAGGATGAACGGCCGCGACACCGTGTCCTGCAGCAGGATGCCGTGATGGAAGTGGCGGCTCCAGTAGCCGAGCGGCGGGTGGAACCTCCCCATGCCGAGGCGGAACTCCTCGGAGAATTCACGCATGATCCAGTAGCGCTGGATCTCGTATTCAAACTCGCCGGAAAAGGTCTGGAACTGCAGCTCGAACAGCGCCTTGGTCTTGTCGTCTATGTACTGCGACGCGTAGAAGTCGAGACTGCCGATGCGGAAATTCGCCTCGTCGTCGGGTATGTCGCTGGCGATATAGCTCAGGTCCCCGAAGACGCCGAGGTCGAGCGCCCGGGCATTGTTGCCGCCGCACATCAGCGCGACCGCACACGCCGCCATCGCCACAACCGCCCGTCTGCTCTCGTTCATCTCGCCTCCCGCCACTTCCCCGCCACGCCGGGCAGAATCAATCTTTGCTCAATAGCACCCTGACCGAACCGTTCACCGCCTCGCGACTGACATACCCGATGCGTCCCGGTGCTTCACTGATCCACTTGACCACGGCGCGCTCATCGGGCTTCGTCTCCGGCGGCGACCCCTTGCCGGTGAAGATGCGCTTCGCCCAGTACGCCTTTACCTGCGTGGTGTCCTTCCCGATCACCTTTTCATAGAATTCGTCCCGCACCGAGTTCCCGCTCGGCAGATCGATCACCTCGACGCGGGTGCCGTTATCGAGCTGCACGGTCTTGCCCAGATAGAGGTTGCGGACCATATTTTCACTGAGGGAGGGCACTTCGATATCGGGGCTGCCGACCACTACAACCTCGACATCGGCCATGGCCGGAAACAGCACGAAAGACAAGGCCATGCCCGTCGCGCGCCCCGCCATCCTGACCAGTGTTCGTGGCATCTTCTCTCCTTGCATAAGCCGGATACGCCACCGCCTGTCCGTTTTCCGCCGCCCCGTCCCTGATACTGATCCGGTATCGGAACGGGCATGGCAAGCTTTAAACATGATTCTGCAACAAAAGCAAGCGCGACGCCGGATAGGATGAAGCCGGGGTTCGTAGGCGCCGATCCGGGATACCGGGGTGCCGGGTCAGCCGGCACCGTTCCAGGCGAGGAGCAGATCCATCACGTTGGTACCGCTCGCGCCGGTGAGGATCAGGTCGCCGCTGGCCTCGAGAAACGCGCCGGCGTCCGCGTGCCGCAGACAGTCCAGCGGATCCAGGCCGCGCGCGCGACCGCGCGCGACCGTGCCGCCGTCGACCATCGCGCCCGCTGCCGGCCCCGGCCCATCTCCTCCGTCGGTCCCCGCCGCGAGCAGGACGCGCCCCGGCAGGCCGGCGAGATCCGCGGCCGCGGCGAGCGCGAGCTGCTGGCAGCGGCCGCCACGCCCCGGCGTATCCGGCAGGGTCACCACCGTTTCGCCCGACCAGACATGCAGGCCGGGGCCGCCGTCGCGCAGCACGCCCGCGAGCCGACGCCCCTCCGCTGCGGCATCGCCGGTGATCAAGCCATGATGCAGGTGCACGGCGTAACCCAGCACGCGCGCATGCCCCGCGGCGGCCAGACGCGCGTCCCTGGCAGAGGCAATGAGGCGCGTCTCGACGGTGCGGAAGCACGGCGCATCGGCGCCGGGAGGCGCTGGCGCGCGGACGGCGAATTCCGCCAGCCATGCAGGCAACTCCCGGTCCGGCGGCCCGGAGGTATCGGCCGGGCTCAGCAGACCGGAGCCGATCACGGCGGGATCGTCGCCCGGCACGTCGGAGACCAGCAATTGCAGCGTGCGCCGCCCTCCCAGATACGCCGCCAGCCGGCCGCCCTTGATGAGCGAGAGCCGCGTGCGCACCCGGTTGATCGCGGCGATGTCCCGGCCGCATCCCGTCAGCCAGCGGTGCGCGCGCTGCAGATCGGCGAGCTGCAGCGCTCCCGCCGGCGCCTCCACCAGCGCGGAGGTACCGCCCGAGATCAGGAACAGAAAGACCGCCGCCGCCGGGGCGCGCGCGATGAAATCGAGGAGCTCACGGCCGGCGCGCAGGCTGTTCGCATCGGGCAGCGGATGGCCGGCCTCGATCACGGTAAGCGGAAGACCGGCGGGAAATCCGGCCGCGGCATGGCCGTACTTGGTGATGACCAGGGCCGACTCCACGGCGTCGCCGAGCGCGTCGCAGGCGCCGAGCGCCATCGGTCCGGCCGCCTTGCCGATCGCGATCACGCGCACCGGCGCCCCGGGCTCCCGGCCGGCGAGGTGTGCGCGCACCCGCACGCGGCCGTTCACCGCGGCAACGGCGTGACGGTAGATCTCGAGCAGGTCGGCGCGCGCGTCGCGGTCCACCCTGACCTCTCAGCGCCGCCGCGCCCCGCCTACAGGGCGTCGAAACCGCGCGCGAGGTCGGCCTGGAGGTCGTCGGCGTCTTCCAGACCGACCGCGATACGCACCAGACCTTCGCGGATGCCGGCGGCCTCGCGCGCCTCTGCGGAGAGACGCCCGTGCGTGGTGGTCGCAGGATGGGTGATCGAGGACTTCGTGTCGCCCAGATTCGCGGTGACCGAGATCAGCTCCATCGCATTGATGAAGCGCCACGCCTCGGCGCGGCCGCCGTCCAGTTCAAAAGCCAGCAATCCGCCGAAACCGCTCTGCTGGCGTCGCGCCAGTTCGCGCTGCGGGTGATCCGGCAGTCCGGCATAGTACACCTGCCGCACCGCAGACTGCCGCGCGAGCCACGCGGCCAGCTTCTGTGCGCCGGCGCTGTGCGCCTGCATGCGCACCGCAAGCGTCTCCAGTCCCTTGAGGAACACCCAGGCGTTGAACGGGCTGAGGCAGGCGCCCGTCGTGCGCAGGGCGCCGTACACCTCCTTGCCGACCAGAGCCTCGCTCCCGACCACTGCGCCGCCGACGCAGCGTCCCTGGCCGTCGATATATTTGGTCGCCGACAGCACGACGATGTCGGCGCCGAGCGCGAGCGGCCGTTGCAGGGCCGGCGTGCACACGGTGTTGTCGACCGCCAGCAGGCAGCCGTGGCCGTGCGCCAATGCGGCGAGCGCGGCGATGTCGGCGATGTGCGCGAGCGGATTGGCGGGCGTCTCCACGAACAGCAGGCGCGTAGCCGGCCGCAGCGCCGCCTCCCAGGCGGCCAGTTCGGTCAATGGCACGAAGGTGGTCTCGATGCCGAAGCGTCCAAGGTAGTTGGCGAACAGCAGGGCGGTGTTGCCGAACACCCCGTGCGCGCACACGACGTGGTCGCCGGCCTTGAGCAGACCCAGGCAGGCGGTGAGGATCGCCGCCATGCCGGAGGAGGTCGCCACGCAGCGCTCACCGCCCTCCAGCGCCGCCAGCCGGCGTTCGAAGGCATTGACCGTGGGATTGGTGAAGCGTGAATAGACGTTGCCGGGTTCGGCGCCGGAAAACCGCGCCGCCGCCTGTTCGGCGCTGCCGAACACGAAGCTCGAGGTGGTGAAGATCGGCTCCGACTGCTCGCCCTGTTCCGTACGCCGCTGCCCGGCGCGGACGCCGCGGGTCGAGAACCCGTATTCGTCGAACTCATCCGTCATCGCATATCTCCCGGCAACGCGGCCGCGGCCACAAACAAAAAAACCCGCATCGGCGCACGCCAAAGCAGGTGATCCGCTTTAGCCGCATTTGTTACGCGCCCGCAAGCTGAAGATCAAATCGGCGCTTTCATCGCAAGGTTAAAAAACGGTCCGCGGCTTGTCAAGCCGGCGTCACGCCGACAGCTACAGGCTCAGCATGCTGCCGCCCGTCTCCTTGCCGCGCCGGCTCTTGTTCTCGTCGCTGCGCTGGTGCTCCAGCGCCTGCAGGTATTCCGTGGTCACGTCGCCGGTGACGTATTCGCCGCTGAAACAGGAGGTATCGAAGCGCTTGATGCGCGTGTTGCCCTTGCCGACCGCCCTGATCAGGTCGTCCAGATCCTGGTAGAACACGGCGTCCGCGCCGATCCTCTGCGCTACCTCCTCCTCGCTGCGGTTGTGCGCGATCAGCTCGTGCGCCGCCGGCATGTCGATGCCGTAGACGTTGGGATAGCGCACCGGCGGCGCGGCCGAGGCGAAGTAGACCTTCTTCGCGCCGGCGTCGCGCGCCATGCGGATGATCTCGTCGGAGGTCGTGCCGCGCACGATGGAATCGTCCACCAGCAGCACGCTCTTGCCCTTGAACTCGAGGTCGATCGCGTTGAGCTTCTGGCGCACGGACTTCTTGCGCATCTGCTGGCCCGGCATGATGAAGGTGCGCCCGATGTAGCGGTTCTTGATGAAGCCCTCGCGGTAATTGACGCCAAGATCCTGGGCCAGCGCCAGCGCGGCGGTGCGGCTGGTATCGGGGATCGGGATTACGACGTCGATGTGATGGCCGGAAAAATCGCGCTTGATCTTCGCCGCCAGCTTCTCGCCCATGCGCAGGCGCGCCTTGTACACGTAGATGTCGTCGATGACCGAGTCCGGCCGCGCGAGGTAGACGTACTCAAAGATGCAGGGCGAATGCTGCGGATTCTCCGCGCACTGGCGCGAATAGAGCGCGCCGTCCATCGAGATGAACACGGCCTCGCCCGGGGCGATGTCGCGCACCAGCTCGAAGTCCAGCACGTCGAGCGCGACGCTCTCGGAGGCGATCATGTACTCGGTGCCCTGGTCGGTCTCGCGCTTGCCGAACACGATGGGACGGATGCCGTAGGGATCGCGGAAGCCGACGATGCCGTAGCCGGTGATCATGGCGATCACGGCATAACCGCCGCGGCAGCGGCGGTGCACGCCGGCGACGGCGGTGAAGATGTCGTTCTCGTCAATGTGCATCTTGCCGCTCTTCTGCAGCTCGTGCGCGAAGATGTTGAGCAGCACCTCGGAGTCGGATTCGGTATTGATGTGGCGCTTGTCCTCGCGGAACAGGTCCTGCTTGAGCCGCTCCGCGTTGATCAGGTTGCCGTTGTGCGCGAGCGCGATGCCGTAGGGTGAGTTGACGTAGAACGGCTGCGCCTCGGACGGCAGCGTGCAGCCCGCCGTGGGATAACGCACGTGGCCGATGCCGCAGTTTCCGCGCAGGTTGATCATGTGCGAGGTGTCGAACACGTCGCGCACCAGGCCGTTGTCCTTGCGCAGAAAGAACTTGGTGCCCTCGCAGGTCATGATGCCCGCCGCGTCCTGCCCGCGGTGCTGCAGCACCGTAAGTCCGTCGTACAGCGACTGGTTCGTATTGCTGCGGCGCACCGCGCCGATAATGCCGCACATCGCCTACCCTCCGTCCGCGAATTCGCCCGCGTCCCGCGGGATCGACTTCATTATCCCGTCCGCCGCGCCGCCCAGCCCGTCCGTGGCCCAGTCCGACAGGATGGCGAAATGACCGACCATCCGTGAGTCCTGCCATGCCGCGTTCCGCGCCAGCGGCGTCAGCGCCGCCAGCATCACCAGCACGGCGACCACCACGACCCCGCGCAGCGCGCCGAACAGCGCACCGAGCGCGCGGTCGGCGATGCCCAGGCCGCCCGCCTGCACCAGGCGCGATGCGAGGCTGCTTACCAGCATGCCGGCGACCAGCACCACGATGAACACGAGCAGAAAGGCCGCACCGATCCTGACGCTTTCATATGGAACCACTCCCTCGAACAGCCCGGAGGCCGGGTACGAGTAACGAAAGGCCAGCCAGAAGGACAACACCCATACCGCCAGCGAAAGCACCTCTTTCACAACGCCCCGGAACAGGCTCAGCAACGTCGACAGCGTGATGACGGCGACGATGACTATGTCAAGCCACGTCATCCGGCGAGGCCCTCATTCTACCACTATTCCGCGCGCGAGCCGCGCCAATCATAGCTGATCACCACCGCCTCCAGTTTCATATCCCGGGCCAGTTTTTCGCGCATCTGCTCGCTGCGGGCGCGCTCCATCTCGGGACCGATGCGCACGCGCAGTACCGGCTTTCCGTCTTTCACCTCGCGATCGATGAAAACCGCCTTGTAGCCCTGCGCGCGCAGCTGATCGCGCAGGGTGCGGGCGTTATCCTCGCTGGAAAAGCTGCCCACCTGCACCACCCACGCGGGCGGTTTGCCCGCAGCCGCGTCCGCGGGGACCGCCGGCGCGCCGGCGCGTGCCCCATCTTCCGGCGTGCCGGCATCTCCCGCCGCGACCAGCGGCACCTCTTCTATGCGGAAATCCTCGGGCTGCTCCGGGATATTGTCCCGTCCGGCCGGATAGAACTGTTCGGCGTTGAAATCGAGGACCAGCGGGACCACGATCGCCGCCAGCGCGACGAGGACCAGCGCGCCGACCAGACGGTGGCGCAGGTTCGGCTGCGGACCTTCCTGCTGTCTGTACTCTTTCATGACGTGCAGATTCTAACTTAAGAGGAGGCGTCGGCGACACCGCCGTGAAGCGCACGCAATACCGCACCGACGGTATAGAACGAGCCGAACACGACAACCCGGTCACCGGGGAGCGCCGCAGAGACGGCGGCGCGAAAGGCGGCCTGCGCATCGGCGCCGATCCGGGCCTCCGCCTGCGCGCGGGCGGCGATGCTGTCCCTGAGGCGTTCGACCGGCGCCGCCCGCTCCACCGGCAGGGGGGCCACGTACCAGTCGTCCACGACGTGCGCGAGCGACGATATCATGCCGTCGATGTCCTTGTCGCCGAGAATGGCCGCCACGGCGTGCGTGCGCCCCGGAACGGGCGCGTCCGCCAGCGAACGCGCCAGCGCCGCCGTGCCGTCCGTGTTGTGGGCGACGTCCAGGATGCACGGCACGCCGTCCACCACCAGGCGCTGGAACCGCCCGGGCAGGGAAACCCGCCGCAGGCCTTCCTCCAGTGCCGCGCGCGGGAACCTCCAGTCGCCCGTCGAGCAGGCGCAGCGCCATCAATACTCCCGCGGCGTTGTGGTACTGAAAGCGCCCCGCCAGGGCGGGCGCCGGCAGATCGTCGCAGCGGGCGCCGCCGCCCCACCACGTCCATGCGCCCGCGGCGGAATCCCCCGCCGCCCAGCCGAAATCGCGCCCCGGCAGGTGCAGCACCGCCCCGCGGTCGGCGGCCGCGGAAGGCAGCGATAGCGGCGGCGCGGGATCGCTGCATACTGCGGGACGGTCGCGGCGGAAGATCCCCGCCTTCTCCGCACCGATGGTCTCGCGGTCGTGCCCGAGCCAGTCCACGTGGTCGATGCCGATGCTGGTCACCAGCGCCACGTCGCAATCCAGCAGATTGACCGCGTCGAGGCGCCCCCCCATGCCGACCTCCAGCACGGCGACGTCGGGCCGCGCGCGCGCGAAATGGTCGAAGGCCGCCAGCGTGCCGAACTCGAAATAGGTCAGGCTGACGTCGCCGCGCGCGCGGTCCACGCGGTCGAAGGCCCGGCACAGCTCAGCATCGGACGCCTCCCGTGCGCCGACGCGGACGCGCTCGTTGTAACGCAGCAGGTGGGGCGAGGTGTAGGCCGCGACGCGATGGCCGGCGGCGGAGAGGATGGATTCGAGCAGGGCGACGCTGGAGCCCTTGCCGTTGGTGCCCGCCACCGTCACCACGGGACAGGGCAGCGTCGCGCCGAGCCCCAGCGCCTCCGCGACGCGCCGCACGCGCTCGAGTCCGAGATCGATGCTGCGCGGGTGCAGGTGTTCGAGCCAGGCGAGCCAGGCTTCCAGGGTATCGAAACGCATCGCGGAGGGACTCAGGAGACGGTGCCGGCCCGCGGGAGCCGGGCCGATCCGTCACGCGCGAAGCGGCGGGACGGGTGCGTCACGCCGGCAGGCGCTTGGTCATCATCGCCAGCAGGCTGTGGATCTTGTCGCGCATGTTGCGCCGGTCGATGATCATGTCGATCGCCCCGTGCTCGAGCAGGAATTCGCTGCGCTGAAAGCCCTCCGGCAGCTTCTCGCGCACGGTCTGCTCGATCACGCGCGGACCGGCGAAACCGATCAGGGCGTTGGGCTCCGCGGCGTTGATGTCGCCGAGCATGGCAAGGCTGGCGGACACCCCGCCCATGGTGGGATCGGTCATGACGGAAATGAACGGAAGACCCTTGGCGTTCATCCTGGCGAGCGCGGCGCTGGTCTTCGCCATCTGCATGAGCGAGACCAGCGCCTCCTGCATGCGCGCCCCGCCGCTGGCCGAGAAACACACCAGCGGGATGCCGCGCTCGATGCAGATGTTGACGCCGCGCACGAAGCGCTCGCCCACCACGGATCCCATCGAACCGCCCATGAAGCTGAATTCGAAGGCCGCGGAGACCAGCGGCAGTCCCTTCACCTTGCCCATCATGACGATCAGCGCATCCTTCTCGCCGGTCGACTTCTGCGCCTGGATGAGGCGGTCGCGGTACTTCTTGGAGTCGCGGAAACGCAGGAAGTCCAGCGGTTCGATCTCGGCCCCGATCTCGACGCGCGGCTCGGAGTCCAGGAACATGTCGAGTCGCGCGCGGGCGCCGATGCGGTCATGGAAACCGCATTTCGGACACACGCCGTAGCTGCGCTCAAGCTCGGCGCGATAGAGGATCTGATTGCAGGAATTACACTTGGTCCACAGGCCTTCGGGAATGGATTTCTTGCGCACGCCTTCCGTGCGGATCTTCGATGGCAGCAGTTTTTCAAACCAGTTCATAGTTCAACAGGATCCATGCCCAGTCTCGTCAGTATATGTCCGCGCACAAACGCCGCGCAGGCCCTCAGCGGGCGGGCGCATCGATCGCCCGGCGCATCTCTGCCAGGCGGGCGCCGATCACGGGGGCGATGCTCGCGGTATCTTCCCCGGCATCCTCGATGATCTTCACCAGCGCGCTCCCGACCACCACCGCGTCGGCCACCGCGGCGACGGCCGCCGCCGCGGCCGCGTCCCGGATGCCGAATCCGACCCCGATCGGCAGGTCCGTGCAGCCGCGGATCTCCGCCACCCGGTCCCGGACCGATGCCACGTCGAGGTGGGCGGCGCCGGTGACCCCTTTCAGCGAAACATAATAGATGAATCCCCGCGCGGCCGCACTGATTCCGCGCAGGCGGTCCGGCGTGCTGGTCGGGGCGACCAGGAAGATCGGATCGAGGCCGCGTCCCTCGAGCGCGCCGAGCAGGTCGCCGGCCTCCTCGGGCGGCATATCCACGATCAGCGTGCCGTCGACCCCGGCCTCCGCCGCCGCCTGTGCGAAGGCGTCGTAACCCATGGCCTCGACCGGATTGAGGTATCCCATCAGCACCACCGGCGTCGTGCGGTCGTCGCGCCGGAACTGCCGCACCATGTCCAGCACCGTGCGCAGGCTGACGTGATGGGCCAGTGCGCGCTCACTCGCGCGCTGGATCACCGGTCCGTCGGCCATGGGATCGGAGAACGGCACACCGAGTTCGATGATGTCGGCGCCGGCCGCCGCCATGGCGTGCATGAGGGGCACCGTCAACGCGGGGGAAGGATCGCCCGCGGTCACATACGGGATGAGGGCCTTCTTCCCCGCGGCGCGCAGCCGCCCGAAACATCCTTCGATGCGGCTCATACCTTGATCCCGTCGCGCGCGGCGACCGTGTGGATGTCCTTGTCGCCGCGGCCGGACAGGTTGACGACAATGATGCGGTCCTTGTCCAGCGATGGCGCGAGTCGCGCGGCGTAGGCCACCGCGTGGCTGGACTCCAGCGCCGGGATGATGCCCTCCACCCGGGTCAGGGTATGAAAGGCGTCCAGCGCCTCGTCGTCGGTGATGGAGACGTAGTTCGCCCGCCCGCTGTCCTTCAGCCATGCATGCTCGGGCCCGACGCCGGGATAATCCAGTCCGGCCGAGATCGAATGGGTCTCGATGATCTGCCCGTCGGCATCCATCATCAGGTAGGTGCGGTTGCCGTGCAGCACGCCCGGCCGCCCGGCGCACAGGGGCGCCGCATGGTGGCCGGTGCTGATGCCGTCGCCGGCGGCCTCGACGCCGTACAGGACGACGTCGTCGCGCAGGAACGGATAAAACAGCCCGATCGCGTTCGAGCCGCCGCCGACGCAGGCCACCAGCGCATCCGGCAGGCGCCCCGTCTGCGCAAGGCACTGCGCGCGCGCCTCGCGCCCGATCACGGCCTGGAAGTCGCGCACCATGGCGGGATAGGGATGCGGGCCGGCCACCGTGCCGATGATGTAGAAGGTCGTGTCGACGTTGGTGACCCAGTCGCGCATGGCCTCGTTCAGCGCGTCCTTCAGCGTGCGCGATCCCGATTCGACCGGGACCACTTCCGCGCCGAGCAGGCGCATGCGGTAGACATTGATGGACTGGCGCCTGATGTCCTCGGCGCCCATGTAGACCACGCACTCCATGCCGAAGCGCGCCGCCACCGTGGCGGTGGCCACGCCATGCTGGCCCGCGCCGGTCTCCGCGATGACGCGCCGCTTGCCCATGCGGCGCGCGAGCAGGGCCTGGCCGACGGTGTTGTTGATCTTGTGCGCCCCGGTGTGATTGAGATCCTCGCGCTTGAGGTAGATCTGCGCCCCGCCCAGTTCGCGGCTCCAGCGCTCGGCGTGATACAGCGGCGAGGGCCGGCCCACGTAGTGCTGCAGGTCGCGGTCGATCTCGGCCATGAAGTCGGGATCATGGAGGTAGCGCTCATAGGCCAGCCGCAGCTCTTCCAGCGGCGCCATCAGGGTCTCCGCCACGAAGCGCCCGCCGTAGGGGCCGAAATGCCCGTTCGCGTCCGGCATGCTGTTCAAGTCGGGCGTCTTGCTGCCCGCCGTTCGATTCGCCATGAATATCTATCCTGGAATGTGAATGGCCATAGCATTACGCCTCGCGGACACCCTCCGCGTCAACGCGCCGCACAGCCGCGAAGAAGGCGGCCATGCGCGCGGCATCCTTGATGCCCCTGGCCGATTCGACGCCGCCGCTCACGTCGACGCCGTACGGACGCGCAGCCCGAATTGCATCCGCGACGTTGTCCGGCGTCAATCCCCCGGCCAGCAGGATGTGCGCGCCCGGCCGCGCGGGAATCTCGCCCCAGGGAAACGTCGCCCCGGTTCCCCCCGGCGTCCCCGGGCGATAGGCGTCGAGCAGAAGCGCGCGGGCGTCATGGTAACGCTCCGCCTCCGCCCGCACATCGGTGCCCGGGCGCATGCGCACCGCCTTGATGTAGGGCAGGCCGAAGATACGGCAGCTCGACGGGGGTTCGTCGCCGTGGAATTGCAGGATGTCGATGCGGACCCGCCCGAGCACGGCCTCGATCTCCGCGGGGCCGGCGTCGACGAACAGGCCCACCGCATGGACGAACACCGGTAGCCCCGCCGCGATCTCGGCCGCCCGCGCGACATCCACGCAGCGCGGACTCTGACCGTAGAACACCAGCCCGATCGCATCCGCGCCGAGCGCCGCGGCCGTCACCGCGTCCTCGGCCCGGGTAATGCCGCAGATCTTAACACGTGTGCGCATAGATTCGGATACAAGATACTCGAGAATGGATGAAAGGGGAAAGTCAATCTATTGATCAGCGGTCAAATCCCGCGCACGCCGCCGGCGTCCCGCCCCTATCCGCCGTCACCAGACGCCGGGCCGGTCCGGCGCATACGGGATGCCATACTGCCCGGGATATTCCGCGCCCACGAAATACAGCCCGGCGGGCGCCGCGTTCACACCGCCCAGGCGGCGGTCCCTGTGTTCCAGGACCTCGCGCGACCATTCCGTTGCCTGCTCGCCGGCACCGATGGCGATCAGGACGCCCGCGATATTGCGCACCATGTGATGCAGAAAGGCGTCGGCCACGATGTCGATGACGACGAATTCGCCGCGGCGTTCCACATCCAGGCGCTGCACCGTGCGCACCGGGCTTCTGGCCTGGCAGGCATAGGCGCGATAGGAGGAAAAATCGTGCCGCCCGAGCAGGTGGGCGGCGGCGGCCTGCATCCTGGCCGCATCGAGCGCGCGGTATTCCCACGCGACCGCCGCAGCCGGAACGGCGGGACGCACCGGCGTATTGTGGATCACGTAGCGATAATGGCGCCGCACGGCCAGGAAGCGCGCATGAAAATCCTCCGCCACGGGCAGCGCCCAGCGCACGCTGACGTCCGGCGGGAGGTAGGTGTTGGCTCCAAACACCCAGGAGCGGGGCCGGCGTTCCGCCGCGGTATCGAAATGCACGACCTGGCCGAGCGCGTGCACGCCCGTATCGGTGCGGCCGGCGCAGGCAACGCGCACCGGGTGATCGGCGATGCGGCCGAGCGCCTCCTCCACGCAGGCCTGCACGGTGCGTACGCCCTGCTGCAGCTGCCAGCCGCAGAAGTGCGTCCCCGCGTATTCCACGCCCAGGGCGATGCGCATCAGCGGACGCACCGGGTCCGCCGCCTCCCGGCGGCCGCGGCGGGGAGGCGGAGAGCTTCATCATTCTCTATAATCATCATTCGTCAGTACCGGAGCGCGGGCCATCATGCATCCATTAAAGGACCTGTTCGACAACAACAAGCGCTGGGCGCAGCGCATGACGCGCGTCGACCCCGACTTCTTCAGGCACCTGACCGAGCAGCAGACGCCGGAATACCTGTGGATCGGCTGCTCCGACAGCCGCGTGCCCGCCAACGAGATCGTCGGCCTGCCGCCGGGCGAGCTGTTCGTCCATCGCAACGTGGCGAATATTGTAATCCACACCGACATCAATTGCCTTTCGGTCCTGCAGTACGCGGTCGACATCCTTCGCGTGAAGCACATCATCGTATGCGGGCACTACGGCTGCGGCGGCGTCAAGGCGGCGCTGGAGGACCAGGCGCACGGTCTGATCGACAACTGGATTCACAACGTGCGCGAGATCTACGAAGTGCACCGCGAGCGCGTCGACGCGGAACCTGAAGTGGCGCGCCGGCTCGCGCTCATGTGCGAGCTCAACGTCGTGGAGCAGGCGAAGAAGGTCTACCGGACCACCATCGTCCAGCAGGCCCTGCAGCGCGGACAGACGCTGACCATCCACGGCCTGATCTACGATATCACGGACGGAATACTCAAGGACCTCGAGGTGCGCTTCCCGGGCATTCCGTGACCGGGAAGCGCCGGCGGCGCGGCGCTTACTTCAGCGACTTGTAGTGGTTGATCAGGCCGTTGGTCGAGGCGTCGTGCGCGTGCGCGGGGCCGGCGTCGGCGAGCTCGGGCAGGATTGACGCGGCGAGCTGCTTGCCGAGCTCCACGCCCCACTGGTCGAAGGAGTTGATGTTCCAGATCACGCCCTGCGTGAAGATCTTGTGCTCGTACATCGCGAGCAGCATGCCGAGCGAGTACGGCGTGAGGCTGCGGAACAGGATCGAATTGGTCGGCCGGTTTCCCTCGAACACCTTGTGCGGGAGCAGGCGCTCCAGCGCGTCGCCGCCCAGGCCGGCCACCGTCAGCTCGCGCCGCACCTCCTCCGCCGTCTTGCCGCGCATCAGCGCCTCGGTCTGCGCGAAGAAGTTCGACAGCAGTATCTTGTGGTGCGTCCCGACCGGATTGTGCGAGCGCGCCGGTGCGATGAAGTCCGCGGGGACCAGCGCGGTGCCCTGATGGATCAGCTGGTAGAACGCATGCTGCCCGTTGGTGCCCGGCTCGCCCCAGATGACCGGACCGGTCGCGTAGTCGACCGCTGCGCCGGCGCGGTCGACGCCCTTGCCGTTGCTCTCCATGTCGGCCTGCTGCAGGTAGGCGGGCAGGCGCTCCATGTACTGGTCATAGGGCAGGATGGCATGGCTGCGCGCGCCGAAAAAGTTGTTGTACCACACCCCGAGCAGGCCGAGCACCACGGGGATGTTCTGCTCGATCGGCGCCGTGCGGAAATGCTCGTCCATCGCATGGGCGCCCTCCAGCAGCAGCTCGAAATTGTCCATCCCGATCGCGATCGCGATGGACAGGCCGATGGCGCTCCACAGCGAGTAACGCCCGCCGACCCAGTCCCAGAACTCGAACATGTTGGCGGGATCGATGCCGAAGGCGGCGACCTCGCGCGCGTTGGTCGAGAGCGCGACGAAATGCTTGGCTACGGCGCCCTCGTCCCCGGTCGACTGCACAAACCAGTCGCGCGCCGTACGCGCGTTGGCGAGCGTCTCCTGGGTGGTGAAGGTCTTCGACGAGATGATGAACAGCGTCTGCTCGGGCGGCTTCTGCTTCAGGGTTTCGATGATCTGCGTGCCGTCGACGTTGGAGACGAAATGCACGCGCAGGCCGGTGCGCACATAGGGCCGGAGCGCGCGCGTCACCATCGCCGGTCCGAGGTCCGATCCGCCGATGCCGATGTTGACGATGTCAGTGATCTTCTTGCCGGTGTACCCTTTCCAGTCCCCGTTGCGCACGGCGGAGCTGAAGGTCCGCATCCTGGCCAGCACCGCGCCGACCTTCGGCATGACGTCCACGCCTTCGACGAATACGGGGCGGCCTGAGCGGTTGCGCAGCGCGGTATGCAGCACAGCGCGGTTCTCGGTGAAATTGATCTTCTCTCCGCCGAACATGCGCCCGATCTGCTCGGGCACGCCGGCCTGGCGGGCCAGCTCCGCGAGCAGGCCCATGGTCTCGGCGGTGATGCGGTTCTTCGAGTAGTCGACCAGGAAATCGCCGAGCCGGAGGGAGAACGATTCGAACCGTTTCGCGTCGGCGCGGAACAGGTCGCGCATGTGGACGTCCCTGACCTGCTCGTAGTGCGCCTCCAGGGCGTGCCAGGCGGAAGACCGTGTCAGCGCAGACATGGAAGGACTCAATAGGCTTCGGAACCGACGTCGCTGCCGTCGACGCTGAGCTTGTGGCGCCAGAACTGGTCGTCACGGTCGAACAGCCGGTAGGTCCCGCGCGGCCCCCAGGTGCCGGAGGCGTAGGTGTTGATGAAGTCGCGCTCCATGGACCACACCTTGAGCACCGGATCGACCACGCGCCAGGCCCACTCGACCTCGTCATAACGCAGGAACAGCGAGTGATCGCCCTTCATGGTGTCGAGCAGCAGTTCCTCATAGGCGTCCGACTCCTTGTCGTCCTTGGAACGGTAGCTCGCATCCAGGCTGATGGTACGGGTGCGCATCTCCAGGCCGTGCACCTTGACCTGGATCTCCATCTTCAGGCATTCATTCGGCTGGATGCCCATCAGCAGCCAGTTCGGATTGATGCGCTCCAGGTGGGTGTTGCGGAACAGATGGTGCGGCGGCTCCTTGAAGCGGATGGTGATCGCTGAGCTGGCCTCGGCCATACGCTTGCCGGTGCGCAGGTAGAACGGTACGCCGCGCCAGCGCCAGTTGTCGACGTAGAGCTTGAGGGCGGCGTAGGTCTCGGTGGTGCTGCCCGGGTCGACGCCCTCCTCCTCCAGGTAGCCCGGAACCGCCCTGCCGCCGACAGTCCCCGGCGCGTACTGGCCGCGGAACGCATGCGCGTGCACCGCGTTCTGCGTGATCGGGCGGATCGACTTCAGCACCTTTACCTTCTCGTCACGCAGCGATTCGGCGTCCATCATCGCGGGCGGCTCCATCGCCACCAGTGCGAGCAGCTGCATCAGATGGCTCTGCAGCATGTCGCGCAGCGCCCCGGCGCCTTCGTAATAGCCGGCCCGCCCCTCGATGCCGCGCACCTCGGAATGGGTGATCTGTACGTGGTCAACGTAATCGCGGTTCCACAGCGGCTCGAGCAGCAGGTTGGCGAAGCGGAACACCAGGATGTTCTGTACCGTGCCCTTGCCCAGGTAATGGTCGATGCGGTAGATCTGCTGCTCGTCGAGATGGCGCGTGATGCCCTGCTGCAGCGACTGCGCGCTGAGCAGGTCGTAGCCGAAGGGCTTCTCAATCACCACCCGGCGCCATCCGCCGCCCTGTTTCAGCAGGCCGACCGCGCTCAGATGCTCGATCGCCGGGCCGAAATCCGCCGGCGGGATGGCCATGTAGAAGATCACGTTGGGGGAGAACAGGCCGTTGTTGGCGAGCTTCTCGCCGAGGCGCACGTAGGCCTGGGCGTCGTCGAAGCTGCCCTGCGCGTAGTGCAGCCGGGCGCGGAAGCGCTCGAAGGCGGCCGGGTCGTAGCCCTGCGGATATTTCTCCGCGAGCATGGTGGCGACCTCGTCGCACCAGCGCTCGTTGTTCCACTCGCGGCGCGCGAAGGCGACGATCGTCATCTTCTCCGGCAGCCGACCCTCGACTTCAAGCGAGAACAGCGCCGGCATCAGCTTGATGCGCGTGAGGTTCCCTGTCGCCCCGAAGATGACAAGCGTGCACTGATCCATGGAATTATTTTCCGTCCTTGTCCCGCGCCGTGATCGCATGGCCGCCGAACGCGTTCCGCATCACGGCCAGCATCTTGTTGGCATAATCGCCGCCGTGCTGGCTGGCGAAACGCATGTGCAGCGCCAGGCTGATCACCGGCGCCGGGATGCCCTGGTTGATCGCCTCGGCAACCGTCCAGCGGCCCTCGCCGGAATCCGCCACCACCGGAGAGACGTCGTCGAACTGCTGGTCGATGGCCAGCGCGTCGGCGGTCAGGTCGAGCAGCCAGCTGCGCACCACGGAAGAGTGGCGCCAGAGCTCGGACACCTGCGCCAGGTCGAGGGAGAATTCTTTCTTGCCGCGCAGCAGCGCGAAGCCTTCCGCGTAGGCCTGCATCATGCCGTATTCGATGCCGTTGTGGATCATCTTGGTGAAATGCCCTGCCCCGCGCGGACCGACGTGCGCCCAACCGCGATCGGGCGCCGGCGCCAGGGCCTTCAGGATCGGCTCGATCGCCTTGACATGGACCTTTTCGCCCCCGGCCATCAGGCAATAGCCGTTCTCCAGACCCCACACACCGCCCGACGTGCCGACGTCGACCATGCCGATGCCGGACTGGGCGAGCATCGCGCCGCGCCGCTGCGTATCCTTGTAGCTGGAATTCCCGCCGTCCACCACGATGTCACCGGACGAGAGGCGCCGCTCCAGCTCCTTCATGGCCTTCTCGGTGGCATCCCCGCTCGGCACCATGACCCAGACGACGCAGGGAGAATCCAGGCGCTTGATCAGGCCGCCGATGTTGGGCGCGCCGATCATGCCGACCTCGTCCACCAGCGCCTTCCGCTCTTCCTCGGCCGGACTGAATCCGACAACCTCGAAATCGGCCCGGCGCAGGCGGCGCACCATGTTGCCACCCATCTTGCCCAGTCCAATCATGCCAAGTTTCATCGTCCGGCTTCCTCTATAATGTTCTCGCAAGTGTTTCGCGGCGAGAATTGAACTCTAGTTTGATATATGGGATAAAGTCCGTGTAACCGCGGCGCCCCGCCGCTCCGCCATGCTTCCCGACGTGCCGTATGGTAACTTCTACGCAGGGAGATTAAAAACCATCCTTGGAGATATCGACTCGCCCGGTGATTTATTAAGCCGGGGCGCATCGATCCGGGATACGGCCGGAACACCGAACCTGCCATGCTGGCGTACTTTCTGCCGCCAGACCACAGACTGACAAGACCAGCGAAGGCAGAAATCCTCGCACCAACGATCATGAGCGTCAACAAGATCCTTTTCGTCACCAGTGAGATCCACCCCCTGATCAAGACCGGAGGTCTGGCCGATGTCTCCGCCAGCCTGCCGAAGGCGATCAAGGCGCTGCGGCGCGATATCCGCATGCTCCTCCCGGCCTACCGGAGCGTACTCGACACCGTGGGCTCCGTCCGCGAGATCGCCGCGTTCCGCTGCCCGCCGGCGGAGGAACCGGTGCGCCTGCTCGAAACCACGCTGCCGGGGACTTCGATCAAGATCTGGCTGGTTGATTCTCCGCCCCATTTCGATCGCGAGGGGGGGCCCTACCTCGGACCCGACGGCAGCGACTGGCCGGACAACGCCGAACGCTTCACGGTGTTCGCCCGCGCGGCCGAGGCCGTCGGCATGGACCGGGCCGGCCTCTCCTGGCGCCCCGACCTGGTGCATTGCAATGACTGGCAGGGGGGGCTGGCCGTCGCTTTGTTGACGCGCCACGCGGAACGTCCCGCCACCCTGTTCACCATCCACAACCTGGCGTACCAGGGTCTGTTCCCCGCGGGGACTTTCGACCGGCTGGTGTTGCCGCCCGAATTGTGGTCGATGCATGGTCTCGAGTACTACGGCCAGCTCTCCTTCATCAAGGGCGGCATCGCCTACGCGGACATGCTCAGCACGGTAAGCCCGCAATACGCGCAGGAGATATGCACGCCTGAGTTCGGCTGCGGGCTCGAGAACCTGCTGCGGCATCGTTCCGAACGGCTCATCGGGATCCTCAACGGGGCCGACTACAAGGAATGGAATCCGGCCAAGGACCCGTATATCTACCAGAGATACAACGCCTTCAGCCTGCACAAGAAGGCCGTCAACAAGGCCGCGCTGCAGCAGCGCTTCGAGCTCGCGGTCGACGGCGCGACGCCGCTCGTCGGCATGATCGGACGGCTGGCCGAACAGAAGGGCTTCGACCTCATGCTCGCCGCCCTGCCCCAGCTCATGCGCCAGCCGGCGCAAGTGCTCGTGCTCGGGAGCGGGAGCCGGCTGCTCGAACAGCAACTGCGCCAGGCGGTCGCCGCCTATCCCGGGCGGGTGGCGGCGCACTTCGGCTATAACGAAGAGCTCGCGCACCAGATTGAGGCGGGCTCCGACATCTTCCTGATGCCGTCCCGCTACGAGCCCTGCGGACTCAACCAGATCTACAGCCTGCGCTATGGCACGGTACCCGTGGTGCACCGCACCGGCGGGCTCGCCAACACCGTGATCGACGCCACCGAGGAGACCCTGCGGCGCGGATCGGCCACCGGTTTCATCTTCGACGAACCGACGCCCGCCGCGCTGCTCGCCGCCCTCGACCGGGCGCTGGCCTGCTACCGGCAGCCGCGCGCGTGGAAACGCCTGGCCTATGTCGCCATGCAGCAGGAGTTCGGCTGGCGTCAGAGCGCGCACCAGTACGTGGAACTCTATCAGCGCACCGCCGTGCTCGCCGCCGCGCGCGGGGCCGGTTGATCGGCTATAATGCGCCCTGCCCATGAACAAGACGGTCATCGAAAAACACGCCGCACGCATGACCCGCAAAGATGCCAGTTTGGCGCTGCACGACCAGAAGCTGCGCGCACGCGTCAAGCTGTTCGGAAACCTGCTCGGCAACGTGCTCCATTCGCAGGCCGGCGGCCGCGTATTCGCGGCGGTCGAGACGCTGCGCAAGGGCTACATCAAGCTGCATAAGGAGGAGTCTCCGCGCAAGCGCGCGGCGCTCACCCGCCTCATCCGCCGGCTGGATCCCGAGATCGTCACCCACGTGGTGCGGGCCTTCAGCACCTACTTCAGCCTGGTCAATCTGGCCGAGGAAGTGTTCCAGCACCAGCTGCGGCAGCGCCAGCGGCGCGTCGGTAAACCCCTCTGGACAGGCTCCTTCGAGGAGGCCCTGCGCGGCTTCCGCCGCGAGAAGATCAGCACGGCGCAGCTGCAGAGCATGCTCGACCGGCTGAGCTACAACCCCGTCATCACCGCCCATCCGACCGAGGCCAAGCGGCACACCATCATGCAGATCCTGCGCCGGATCTTCGTGACCAGCCAGCAGCTCGACGATGCGCAACTGTCACGGGAGGAACGCGAGGAGGTGCATCAGCTGCTGGAGGCCGAGATCCAGACGCTGTGGAAGACCGACGAGGTGCGCGGACAGAAACCGAACGTGATCGGCGAGATCCGCCACGGCATCTACTACTTCCAGGACAGCCTGTTCCAGGCCGTGCCGGCGATGTACCGGGAACTGGAAAAAACCCTGGACCGAATCTACGGCGACGAGAACGGGGCGGGCGCGGGCATCGTCGTCCCGAGCTTCGTGCGCTTCGGCTCCTGGGTCGGCGGCGACCGTGACGGCAACCCCAACGTCACGCCGGAGGTCACGGCAGTGGCCGTGCGCCTGCACGCCATCGCGGCACTCAGGGAGTACCTGCCGCGGATCAGCCAGCTCGGCCACGAACTGACCCAGTCGAAGCTGCTGTGCTCGCCATCGGCGGCGCTGCTCGCGAGCCTCGACGATGACGAGCGTTACGCCGAACCGGCGCTCGAGGATGCCGAACGCTTCCGCAATGAACCCTACCGCCGCAAGCTCTACATCATGCGCTTCCGCCTGCAGCAGATGCTGAACCACATGCAGCGGCGACTGGAAGGCGAGGCGGCCTCGCCGCCGCGCGCCTCGTACGACAGTGCGCAGGACCTGCTGCGCGACCTGTGCCTGATCCGCGATTCGCTGCGATCGCACGGCGACCAGAACATCACCGAACTCGGCCTCAAGGATCTGATCCGGCTGGTCGAGACCTTCGGTTTCTTCCTGGTCCAGCTGGATCTGCGCCAGGAGTCCTCGCGCCACACCGAGGCGGTCGCCGAGCTGCTCAGGGCCGCCGAGGGCACGGAGTACACGGAACTCGACGAGGCCGGACGGTACAAGCTGCTGTCGCGCCATATCGAGCGCGAACCGCTGCGCATCGATCGCAGTGCGCTGACGCCGGCCACGCAGGAAACGCTGGATGTGTTCGAGACCATGGCCGCCCTGCGCGCCGAGGTCAGCGCCGAGGCCTTCGGCAGCTACGTCATCTCGATGACGCACTCGGCGAGCCACGTCATGGAGGTGATGTTCCTCGCGCGCCAGGCGAGGCTGCTGGGGCGCAAGGAGGACAAATCGTGGTACTGCCACTTGAGCGTTTCGCCCCTGTTCGAGACCATCGACGACCTCAATCGCATCGAGCCGGTGATGCAGGATCTGTTCAACAGCCCGACCTACATGGCGCTGCTCAAGGCCGCGGGGAACGTGCAGGAGATCATGCTGGGCTATTCCGATTCCTGCAAGGACGGCGGCATCCTGGCGTCCTCCTGGGCACTGTACCAGGCGCAGATCAAGATCATGGCGCTCACGGCGGAGCACAAAATCGAGTGCCGGCTGTTTCACGGCCGCGGCGGCACCATCGGGCGCGGCGGCGGACCAACGCACGAGGCCATCCTGTCGCAGCCGCCCGGCACCGTGCAGGGCCGCATCAAGTTCACCGAACAGGGCGAGATGGTCTCCTATAAATACAGCAACAAGGAGACCGCCATTTATGAGCTCGGCGTAGGCATCACCGGCCTGCTCAAGGCGAGCAAGAGCCTGGTGCTCCCGGCGAAGAAACAGGTCCGCCGCCACCACGAGATCATGAACCAGCTCGCCCGGCTCGGTGAGGCCGCCTACCGCCGCCTGGTGGATGAAACCCCCGGGCTGCTCGACTATTTCTACGAAGCCACGCCGGTCAACGAGATCGGCCTGCTGAACATCGGCTCGCGCCCGAGCCACCGCCGCAAGACCGACCGCACCAAGTCATCGATCCGCGCCATCCCCTGGGTATTCGGCTGGGCGCAGTCGCGCCACACGCTGCCGGCCTGGTACGGCATCGGATCGGCGCTGCAGCACTGGTGCAAAGACGACCCCAGGCGGCTCGAGGAACTGCGCACGATGTACCGCCAGTGGCCCTTCTTCCGCGCCCTGCTCAGTAACACCCAGATGTCACTGTTCAAGGCCGACATGACGATCGCGGGGGAATACGCGGTGCTGTGCAGTGACCGCAAGCTGGCGGCCACGATCTACGGCATGATCAGCGAGGAATACCGCCACACCGTCGAGCACACCCTGGCGGTCGCCAAGGCAAAACAGCTGATCGAGGAGAATCCCGCGCTGGCGCTGTCCCTGACACGCCGCAACCCCTATCTCGACCCGCTCAGCCACATCCAGATCACCCTGCTGAAACGCAGCCGCGACCCGGAGCTCGGGGTGGAGGAACAGGCCGCGTGGGTCAACCCCCTGCTGCGCTCCATCAACGCGATCGCGGCGGGCATGCGCAACACCGGCTGAACGAACTCTCGCCGCGGGCCGCCGGGAAACCCCGGCCGCGTGCGGCATCCTGCATTAAAATTGGAAGGTGCGCCGGCCCGGTCAGGCGACCTGGCGCGGGATGTGATTGCGGGTGTGGGTGATGCGGTTGTTCTCGTCGACATACACCAGGGTCGGCTTGTGGTTGGCCAGCTCCTGGGCGCTCAGGGTCGCGTAGATGCAGATGATGACGCGGTCGCCCGGTGACGCCTTGTGCGCCGCGGCGCCGTTCACCGAGATGATGCCGGAATCGCGCTCCGCGCGGATGGCGTAGGTGGTGAAGCGCTCGCCGTTCGCGAGATTGTAGACCTGGATCTGCTCGAACTCGAGAATACCCGCAGCCTCCAGCAACGCCTCGTCGATCGCCATCGAGCCCTCGTATTCCAGTTCGGAATGGGTGACGCGGGCGCGGTGAAGTTTCGCCTTCAGCAGGGTGCGTTGCATCTATCGGTTCGCCTTTGCTCATTAACGGCATGAGCTGCATGGAATTTCCAGCGATTTTAGCATCATACGGCCGGGATACAAACTCGCGGCCGAAATTGCCTTGCTCCAGCGGGAGTTAGGCGGGCAGTTCGACCGCGATGTTATCGATGAGGCGCGCCTTGCCGAGACGTACCGCAGCCAGCACGCGCAAGGCGCGGTCCGCCGGCCCCGCCGGCGCCAGATCACCGGCCCGTCTCACGCCCAGGTATTCGGGCTGGAATCCCGCGGACTCCAGGCGCCGACGCGCGGATTCCGCCAGTACGGGGTAGTCGCGCCCACCTTCCAGGATCCCGTCACGCACGCCGCACAGTACGCGATACAGTTCGGGCGCCTGCCGGCGTTCCGGCGGCGAGAGGTAGCGGTTGCGCGAGCTGTACGCCAGGCCGTCCGCTTCGCGCACGGTCGCCACGCCGACGATCTCAAGCGGGAAATGGAGATCCTCGACCAGGCGCCGGATGACGAGCAGTTGCTGGTAGTCCTTCTCGCCGAATACGGCCGCGTCCGGACGCACCAGGTTGAACAGCGCGGCGACGACGGTCGCCACGCCGCTGAAATGGCCGGGACGGAATTCGCCGCACAGGATGGAGGACAGGCCGGGCACCTCGATGCGGGTGGCCGCCTCCATGCCGCGCGGATAGACCGCCGCGGCGTCCGGCATGAACAGCGCGTCGACGCCGGCCGTGCGCAGCAGGGAGCGATCCTCTTCCGGCGTGCGCGGATACGCCGCGAGGTCGTCGCCGTCGTTGAATTGCAGGGGATTGACGAAGATGCTGACGACGACGCGAACCGCGATCTGCCGCGCCGCACGCACCAGCTCCAGATGGCCGGCGTGCAGGTTGCCCATGGTGGGGACGAAGGCGATCCTCTCCCCGGCGCGGCGCCAGCTGCCGGTGACGTCCTCGATCTCCCCGCGCGTGACCGGCAGCAGCATCAGGTATATGCGTGCTCGGCGCCGGGGAACTCGCCCGCCTTCACCGCGCGCACGTACTCTTCGACGGCCGCCTGCACGCTGCCGCGGCCGGCGAGAAAATCCATGGAGAAGCGCGGACGCCTGCCTGGCGTGACGCCCAGCATGTCATAGAGCACGAGCACCTGGCCGTCGCACCCCGCACCCGCACCGATGCCGATCACCGGCAGTTCGGTGGCGGCGGTGATCCGGGCCGCCAGCGCCGCGGGCACGCATTCCAGCAGCAGGACATCCGCCCCCGCCTGTTCGAGGATCTTCGCGTCCTCGAGCAGCATCGCCGCGGCGCGATCATCGCGTCCCTGCACCTGGTAGCCGCCCAGCTTGCGCACCGACTGCGGCAGCAGGCCCAGATGGGCGCATACCGGCAACCCGTGTCCGCTCAGCAGGCGCACGGCGTCCGCCATGATGCGGCCGCCCTCGATCTTGACGACATGGGCGCCGCCCTCCTGCATCAGCCGCGCCGCATTGGCCAGCGCCTGCTCGGGCGCGGCGGCGCTCATGAACGGCATGTCGCTCATGATCAGCGCGCGCCGCCGTGCGCGGGCGACGCAGCGCGTGTGGTAGACCATGTCGTCGAGCGTGACGGGCAGGGTCGTGTCATGACCCTGCACGACCATCCCGAGGGAGTCGCCCACCAGCAGCACGTCGACGCCCGCCGCCTCGAGGATGCGGGTGAAGCTCGCGTCATAGGCGGTAACGCAGGCGAATTTCCCGCCCTGCCGCTTCAGCGCGCGCAGAGTGGACAGCGTGACTTCTGTTTGCTCAGGGGACATGGCTGTCGGCGACCCGTTCCGGCCGCTGCGCTACAGAGCGAGCGGCAATGGGTTGAAATAGTGGCGGCCGCTGCTGATACCGTGGATGCGGTCCACCAGTGCCTCGTAGTCGCGCCCGTTGTTGACCGGATCGATCTCGGTGGCGTTCACGATCAGCAGCGGCGACGTGTCGTAGTAATGAAAGAATCGTGCATAGGCGTCCGCCACCCGCTGCAGGTAATCCGCCTCGATCAACTGCTCGTGGGCGATGCCGCGGGCGCGGATGCGGCTGCGGAGTATCTCCGCCGGCGCCTGCAGGTAAATCACCAGATCCGGCACCGGGGCATCGAACGTCATCTGATTATACACCTGCTCGTACAGCTTGAGCTCCTCGTCATCGAGCGTCAGGCTGGCGAACAGGCGGTCCTTCTGCATCAGGAAGTCGGAGATGCGGACGGGCTGGAAAATATCGCCCTGGCGCAGCCCCTGCAGCTGGCGCGCGCGCTGAAACAGGAAATACAGCTGCGTGGGCAGCGCCGCCTCGCGCGGATTGCGGTAGAAGCGCTCGAGAAACGGATTCTCCGCCGCACCCTCCAGCAGCAGCTCGCTGTGAAAGGTCGCCGCGAGGCGTTTGGCCAGGGTGGTCTTGCCGACGCCGATCGGCCCCTCGACCACGATGTAGTTACGACGCGGCGGTTTCATCGCGCTTCTCCATTCGTTGCAGCCCGCGCCGCGGACAGCGCTGCAGGCAGTCGCGCAGGCTTCCGGCTCCGGGTATCACCAGTTCAGGATCGATCTCGAACATAGGATACAGAACGAAATCGCGCCGAACCATTTCCGGATGCGGCACCGTCAGCCGCGGACTGCTGAATTCACGGTCGCCGTAGAGCAGCAGGTCGAGATCCAGGCTGCGCGGACCCCAGCGCTCGCCCGGACGCCGCGTGCGCCCCTGGCGCTCCTCGATGGCGAGCAGCTCGTCCAGCAGTTCTGGCGCGGGCAGCCGCGTCTCCAGCAGCACGACAGCGTTGATGAAATCCGGCTGCGCGATATCTCCGAGCGGGCGGCTCCGGTACAGGGAGGATACCGCCAGGCGGCGGCTTGCGGGCAGATCCGCCAGCGCGGCGAAGGCCCGCTCGACCTGGCGCAGCGGGTCATCGAGGTTGCTGCCCACGCCGATGTAGGCCCGCACCCCGGCGCCGTCTGAACCTGCACAGGGCTTCGCCATTTGCCGACCGTCCACACTGCTTCCGCCGTCCCGGATTCACACCTCCGGGGCACGCTACGGCTGGTCACCCTTCGGTTCGCCCGCCCCCGCGTTTCCGCCGCGGCGGCGGCCGCCCCGGCGCCGGCGCCGGCGCGCGCCCTCACCCGCCGGCTTCGCCGCCGGCTGCTCCAGCAAGGTAGTGCGCCCCGCCTCGTCCGTTTCCTGCATGCTCGTCCACCACTCGCACAGCTCGCGCAGTTCCTCGCCCGCTTCGCAGCGCAGGAGCAGGAAATCGTAGGCGGCACGGAACCGCGGATGCTCCAGCAGGCGCAGCGCCTTCTTGCCGGCGTTGCGCTGCAGACGCGGCTGCATCTGCCAGATTTCGCGCATCGGGAGCGCGTAACGGCGCGGCAGTATGGCGTGCTGGCTCTGTTCCTGCATGACCTCGCCCGCCGCCTGCTGTTGCGCGGGCAGTTCGGGCTGCCCCTGCTCCTGCAGCTCGAGCGCCCGTTCGCGCATCGGCGCCCACAGGAAGGCGGCGTACAGGAAGGCGGGCGTGACCGGCTTGTCCTGCGCGATCCTGGCGTCGGTATTGGCGGCGGCGCGCATCACCATCGCCGCAGGCACACCCTCGCGCGCCGCGCTCATGGTGCGCTCGGTGGCGGGAAACAGGTGCTGAAAGAGATCGTAGTGGCGCAGCATCTCCACCGTCTGTTCGGCGCTCCCGCCCAGGAACAGCTTGAGCACCTCTTCATAGAGGCGCGCGGGCGAGATGCTCGCCAGCAGCGGCGCCAGCGCACGCAGCGGGGCCTCCGTCTGCGGATGCAGGCGGAACCCGAGTTTGACGGCGAAACGCACCGCGCGCAGCATGCGCACCGGATCTTCGCGGTAACGCGTCTCCGGATCGCCGATCAGTCGCAGGACACCCGCGCGCAGATCCTCGACGCCACCCACGTAGTCGACGACGCTGAAGTCGTCGATGTTGTAGTACAGCGCATTGACGGTGAAGTCCCGGCGCCAGGCATCTTCCTCGACCGTCCCGTAGACATTGTCGCGGATGATCCTGCCGTCCTCGACCAGGCGGTTCTCCGAGTCGTCTCCGTCGGAGGCGAGGGCGCGGAAGGTCGCGACCTCGATGATCTCGCGCCCGAAGTGGACATGCGCCAGATGAAACCGGCGTCCGATCAGGCGGCAGTTGCGGAACTGCGCCTTGACCTGCTCGGGGTGGGCGTCGGTGGAGACATCGAAGTCTTTGGGCTCGCGACCCAGGAGCATGTCGCGCACGCAGCCGCCGACGAGATAGGCGGCGTAACCCGCCTCCCTGAGTCGGTACAAGACCTTCAATGCATTTTGATTGATCCCCGTCCGGGATAGGCTGTGTTCGGAACGGGGAATAACGAGGGGCTTGGTGATGACGCTGTCCCTTTCTGCTGGCTAGGTTATTCCTGAATTATTATCAATAGGTTGTACATTCACAGAAGAACCGTATAATAGCCGAAATTCGTGGGACATCCTACTGTCCCGCATCCCCGGTTTAAATCACACACGCTCCCTTCGTCTAGCGGCCTAGGACACCGCCCTCTCACGGCGGGAACAGGGGTTCGAAACCCCTAGGGAGCGCCAACCTGATCAATAGCTTAGAAACATCGGTGCGGGGCGCCTTGCCCCCGCCGGGATCGGGCCTGTGCCTTCCGGATGGTCAGGGCCTGCCCGGATCATGCCGGGACAGGCCGCTGAGTCTGGTCTGACTGCGGGTGATTACTCGGCGGGCATCATCTGCGGCGGCTTCCACCAGGGTCCGCCCCGCACGAGACGCGCCGCGCCTTTCATCGTCTTCGCCTGGGGATTGGCCTCGCCCCCGCCGAAATCGAGCGCATAGGCTTCTTCCGGTATGCCGCGCCTCTCCATGCCGCTCCAGAACAGGACATTCGGTGTATTCGGGAATACCGTCGAATTGACCCGGGGGAAGAAACACTTGCGCTCGACGATCGATGCGAGCTCGGGAATCACCGGATAGCGCCAATCATTGAAGCCGGCATATCCCTCCTTGTTGAGTCGCTCGACCTCCTGCGCCACCTCCGCCCAGGTGAACTCGCGCTGCTGGCCCCGGCATCCATGGCCGTCCCAGGACTGACCGATCGCACAGCGCATCCACATCAGGCCGGTATCCTTGTGAGTCACCGTACCATTTTCATGCAGTTCAAAACTGCTGCTCGGCGTCGATTCAGTGATATTCGCTCGGCACTCCTGTGCGGCCCAGGCCTCCGAGCCCAGCAGCCACGCCGATAACACTATAACAACCGGGACGAATCTTGCTTTCATTAAATCCCTCCGCACATCTCTGGGCCGCATTTGAGCTTGCCGGATACAAAAATCCCTCACGGGCGTAACACCCGTGAGGGATTCAGTATACAGCCATCAAACGTTGTTATTCATCATCAGGGGCACCCCCATCATGGGGCATCCATGTCGGTGACACCTTCTGGTAACGGATAGCCGGCACCACTACCCTTGACAGGATTCGCACCATGTTGCTCATCCTTGCCGAGCGCGATGGCTACCCCGTCATGCATAAAGGTGGCATAGGCCTCCATCGCGATCATCTTGTCGCCTTCGGTCGGCAACGCCTTCCCTTCCAGCGGCACCATGATGCACCAGTTGATCATCTCCCTCAGCGTGCCGACCTTGCCCAGGTTCGTCTGGAACTTGGGCCAGGTGTGCGGATTGGTCGCCGAACCGTCAGGGTGGCAGTTCCCGCAGGCCAGACCGTTGGTGCCGAGCGAGCCGTCGTGCCAGAGGGCATCGCCCGTTAATACCGCCTTCATCAGCTCTTGCCGTTCCTGTTCGGCCTGCGCCGGACTGACCGGCTTCTTCGCCTGGACATCCGCTGGACCGCCCAGCAGCAAGAACCCCGCGAGGCTCAGACCCGTGACGGAGGCACCGATTGCATACATGCTTTTATGTTTTTTCATCACGTAATCCTCCACGGTTAGAGCTTGATGCCGGCTTGCACGTTGGCGGGGAGCAGATCCGACCACACTTGGTAGTTCAGCATGCCGCCAAACACCTTGTCCCCCGCCAGGTTGACCTTGTGGCCGCCCAGACCGTCGTAGATGTCGGCAGGGTCGACGCGGTTCATCCTGAGACTCGGATAGGGAAGCTGGATCTGGGGATACGGCCACGGCCACGAGGTCGACAGCAGGCCCGCCGAGGTCATGTTGCCCATCGCGTTGTAGACGACCTGGTGCACGTGTCCGTGTATCGCGACCACCTTGTCGAACTTGCCGAGGATCTGCCGGATCTGGGGGGCGTCCTTGGTCTGGAAGTTCCAGCGCGGATAGTAATCCCACAGCGGCGAATGGGTCATGATGAACACCGGCGTATCCGGGCTGAGCTTCGCGACATCCTTCGCCAGCCAGTCCAGCTGCTCCGCACCCACGCCCCAGGCGCCGCAGCGGTGGGACTCGAGCTCGGCGCACCAGCCCATCCGCTCGTCGGGTGTCAGGCCCCGGCCGGTCCAGTAGTCGTCGACCAGGATCGAGTTCATGCCAATGAAGTGCACGCCCTTGTGGTCGAAGGACCAGTGGTCGGCGCCGAAGCGATCCTTCCAGCCCTTGCCGAGATCCAGGTACCAGTCATGCTCGCCCGGGATGATCTTGTAGGGCATCTTGAGCTTGGAGAGGATCTTCTTCCCCTTGTCGAGTTCGCCCGGCTTGGCGAGCTGTCCGATGTCGCCGCCGTAGAGCACGAAATCGGGAGCGGGGTTCATCTTGTTGATATCATCTACCGCCCGTTCCAGGATGCGGTCGAACTTGTGATCCTTGATGTCGTGCAGGTGGGCGTCGGTGATAACTGCGAAGGTGAAGGGCGATATCTTCTTGGTGGCCGCCTCGGCGATGCCGGCGAGGCCGAAAAAGCTGTTGGGAGCTGGGGCGAACGTACCGGCAACAAACGTTGCAGCAGTTGCCTTTACGGACATACCTAGAAAGTTTCTTCTTGAAATCTTTTCCACGGCTGAATCCTCCTCTTGCGCGTGAGCGCGCATTAGTGTCGTTGTGTCGCGTTGTTTCCAGTACTACTAGTGCTTTCTCCTTTTGCTGCCTAGTTAATAACGAAATACAGGTTCCGGATCGTGCTTGGGTGAGTTGAAGGACGTGCTATCTATAATTTTTGTTTTAAAAATGTTGGACCATGTCTAAGACACGATCTAAACCGTACTCCCGCCCCTGAGACGTGTCAATAGCCCAAGCGGCTTATGATCGGACCGGCCGGTGCGCAGACGGACCGGCGTCATCCGGCCGTCGCGGCTGGCGCATCACGGCCTGCCGGACTGCGCGGCGGAACTTCAGCGGAGGGGGATGCGGTGAAGGCTGCGGGTCAGCCCCATGCCCGATGGACTCGGGCATGGCCGGACCCGGCGATGTTCAGATGACTTCGCACATTGCACTATCAATGAATTGATCTTCAATGGATTCCATCTGCGGGTCCGTTTGGGCCGGATGTCCGTGCGGCGCGCCCCGCCCTAATGGATCCGGCGCATCATGTAGAAGGCGCCCGCCAGCAGCAGGACAGTCGGCAGCACCGCGCTCAGCAGCGGGTTGAATTCGTATACCAGGCCGAGGTAGCCCACCGTCTGGTTCAGCAGGTAGAAGCCGATCCCGACCAGCACGCCGATCAGGATGCGCTGGCCCACGCCGACCGAACGCAGCGGACCGAATACGAACGGCAGGGCCGCGAACACCATCACGCAGGTGGCGAACGGCAGCGCGATCTTGGTCCAGAACTCGATCTCGTAGCGTCCCGAACTCAGGCCGTTCATCCGCAGGTAGCGGATGTACTTGTACAGTCCGCTGACGGACAGGCTGTCGGGCTTGATCGCGATGACGTCGAGCAGATCCGGGCTCAGCTGGGAGCGCCAGGTCAGGTCGGGCATGCTCTCGGTGGCCACGCCGTCGGGGCTGATCGCGCTGCGCCTGACCTCCTTGAGATGCCATTCACCGTCGGTGTAGATCGCGCTGTTGGCGCTGGAGATGCGCCGCAGCTCGCGCGCGTCGTCGAACTCGTAGATATACACGCCGACCAGCCCGCCGCCGGGCAGGACGGTGCGCACGTTGATGAAATCGCGCCCGTCGCGCGTCCAGAATCCGTCCGCCGTGCGCAGGGAATCTTTGCCGGCGAGGGCGCTGGAGCGGATCGCCGTTGCGCTCTTCTCCGCGTCGGCGACGACCCACTCGCCGATCCAGATTGCGAACAGCACCAGCAGCAGACCGGCCTTCATGGCCGCCCACGAGATGCGGGCCAGCGAAACACCGGAGGCGCGCATGATGATGAGCTCGTTGTTGCCGGCGAGCATGCCGAGGCTGACCAGGCTGCCCAGCAGCGCCGCCAGCGGCATCAGCTCGTAGGTCAGCCGCGGCACGCTGAGCAGGACGTACCTGACCGCCTCCCACATGCCGTAATTACCCCGCCCGATCACGTCGAGCTCGCCGATGAACTCGATGAACACGAACAGCGACAGCAGCACGCACATGACCAGGAACGCCCCGCCGATCACGGCCTTCCCGATATAGAGGTCCAGCACCTTCACGCCGCCTCCCTCCGCCCGAACATCGAGCGCAGCACCCAGTGCAGCCCGTACTGGCGCACGAACAGCAGCCAGATGCTGAACAGCAGCGCGACATGGACCCACCACATCCCGATCTCCGGCGCGAGCCTGCCGCGCGCCAGCCACGAATTGGAGACGCCGAGGAAGTTGCTGTAGATCAGATAGATCAGCACGGCGACGAACAGCTTCGCGTATTTGCCCTGGCGCGGGCTGGTGCGGCTGAGCGGTACGGCCAGCAGCGCCAGGAACAGGACCGCCAGCGGCATGGAGACACGCCACTGCAGCTCGGCGACGTCGGCCGGATCGTCCGAGCCGATCAGCTCGCTCGTGGGCCGGGCACGCTGCTTGCGCAGGGTCGGGGCGACGTCCCGCGCCTCGATGCGCACCGCGTGCTGCTCGAAGCGGATCACCCTGAAATCGGCGTCCCCCGGCATGCCTTCATAGCGGTAACCGTCCATCAGCACCAGATACTGCGCGCCGGTCTCGTCCAGCCAGCGGCGCCCGCGTTCGGCCGAGAGCACCACCTCGCCCTCGCTCCGGTGCTGCTGGATGAAGACATCGTGCATCAAGGTGCCGTCGGCGGACAGCCGCTCGAAGTACATCACACCGTCGGCGCCCTCCGGCTCGGTGAATCTCCCGGGGATGATGCCGGTCAGCAGGGTTTGCGACTCCTGCGCGTCCCGCATGCGGTAACTCTGCTCCTCCGCCCACGGCGCGAGATAAAAGGACACCGCCGCGACCGCCGCGGCGACCACGAGCGCGAGCGCGATCACCGAGCGGTATATCCCGCGCACGCTGACGCCGCATGCCGCCAGGGCGACCATCTCGCTGTCCTTGTACAGGCGGCTCAATCCCAGCAGGACCGCCATGAACAGCCCCAGCGGCAGGATGATCACCATGGACGCCAGCGTCTTCATCGCCAGCAGGGTCAGCACGTATTCGCTGGCCAGGTCGCCCGCGCTGGCGTCGGCGAGCACGCGCACGAAGCGGTTGCTCAGGAAGATGACCAGCAGGACGAACAGCACCACCAGCAGGGTGTAGAAGATTTCCTTGAGGATGTAGCGATCGATGACCAAGCGCGGGATCCTTGCCGGCGGGAGGCGGGTGGAAAATCAGCCCGATTGAGGTAAACTTTCGCGGAACCCAAGAACGTCCGCTGCAGGCGATAACGCCCCGCCGCCGTCCCGGTTGACACTACACCGACCTTCTGGAGCCCACATGGAATTCATCGTCAAAAGCATCACCATCGGCAAGCAACGATCCACCTGCGCGGTGGTGGGCGTGTTCGATGGGCACCGCCTCAGCCCCTCGGCACAGGAACTCGACCGGCTGTCGAACGGCTACATTGTAAACATTTTGAAGGGCGGCGACATGAAATCCGCGCCGGGCCAGACCCTGTGCCTGTATAACGTACCCCGCCTGAATTATGACCGCGTGCTGCTGGTGCGCTGCGGCAAGGAGAAGGAACTGGACGCCGCCCGCTTTCGCAAGGTGCTCCAGGGCATGGCGTCCGCGCTCGCCGGGATCGGCCTCCGGGAGGCCGTGTCCTTCCTTACCGAGATCGAGGTGAAGGACCGCGACCTCGCCTGGACGCTGCGCCAGACGGTGGAAGTCACGCACGAGGCGCTCTACCGCTTCGACCGCCTCAAGAGCAAGAAGGAAGACAACGGCGGCGCGCCGCAGCTGCACCGGCTCACCCTCAACATCGCCGAGGCGGACGGGCTCACCGCCGCCCGCCAGGCCGTGCGGCAGGGTCAGGCGGTCGCGAACGGCATCGCGCTGGCGAAGGACCTCGGCAACCTGCCCGGCAACATCTGCACGCCGAGCTACCTCGCCGACGAGGCGCGCAAGCTGGCCCGGGGCAACGCGAAGCTGAGCGTCAAGATCCTCACCGAGAAGGAGATGACGGCGCTGAAGATGGGGTCGCTGCTGTCCGTCGCGCGCGGCAGCCGCCAGCCCCCGCGCCTGATCGTGCTGAGCTACCACGGCACCAAACGCACCGAGAAGCCCTACGTCCTGGTCGGCAAGGGCATCACCTTCGACTCCGGCGGCATCTCGATCAAGCCCGCCGCCACAATGGACGAGATGAAGTTCGACATGTGCGGCGCCGCCGCCGTGCTCGGCACCGTGGTGGCCGCCGCCGAGATGGCGCTGCCGCTCAACGTCATCGCCGTGGTGCCGAGCTGCGAGAACCTGCCCGACGGCAATGCCAGCAAGCCGGGCGACATCGTCACCAGCATGTCGGGCCAGACCATCGAGATCCTGAACACCGACGCCGAGGGCCGCCTGATCCTGTGTGACGCGCTGACCTACAGCGAGCGCTTCAAGCCGCGCGCGGTGATCGATGTCGCGACCCTGACCGGCGCCTGCGTGGTGGCGCTGGGCAAACAGGCGAGCGGCCTGTTTGCCAACGATGAGGACCTGGCGCAGGAGCTGCTGCGCGCCGGCACCAGCAGCGGCGACCGCGCGTGGCAGATGCCGCTGTGGGACGAATACCAGGAGTCGCTCAAGAGCAACTTCGCCGACATGGCGAACGTCGGCAACCGCGACGGCGGCGCCATCACCGCGGCCTGCTTCCTGTCGCGCTACACCAAGGCCTATCCCTGGGCGCACCTCGACATCGCCGGCACGGCCTGGCTCTCGGGCGGCAGCAAGGGCGCCACCGGCCGCCCGATCCCGCTGCTGACCCAGTACCTGATCGACCAGGCCCAGGGGTGAACACGCCAGGCGCGCACCATGAATCTGTCATTCCCGCGTGGTTCAGGCAGGCCCCCGCGAAGGCGGGGGCGGGAATCCGGAACGCTGGCGTCTTGAAGACCAGGATCCCCGCCTGCGCGGGGATGACGTCCAATACAGAAGCCGCAGCCTGGATGCCGCGCAGCGGAATCCGGGATCGGGCAAGGCTTCCAGGATTCCGGCGCTGCGCACCTTCATCCTGGCTACTTGCGGATCATCACTAATGACCATGCCCCGCGTCGATTTCTACATCCTGCCCGGCGAGACGCCGGCGGCCCGCGATCTCCTCTGCTGCCGGCTGGCGGAGAAGGCCTGCAAGATGGGGCACAAGGTCTACCTGCACGCGGACTCCGAGGCGCACGCGCGCCGGCTCGACGAACTGCTGTGGACCTTCCGCGCCGGCAGCTTCCTGCCCCATGCGCTGCTGGGCGACGACCCGCAGCCGCCGCCCCAGGTCCTGATCGGCAGCGCGGGCGGCGCCGCGCCGCCGGCGCGCGACGTGCTGATCAACCTCGCCGCCGCGGTGCCGGACTTCTTCGACCGCTTCGAGCGCGTCGCGGAGATCGTGGACCAGTCGTCCGAGGTCAAGCAGGCGGGACGCGAGCGTTTCCGCCGCTACCGCGAGCGCGGCTGCGCGCCCGAGACGCACAACCTCGACTGAGCGCCCCGTTCGCTGCCGCGGGCGGGCAATCTCCGCTACAATAAGCCGCTCATCCGCACAGCAACCAGACCGAGCCGTTTCAGGACCGCATTCCGCCATGGACAAGAGTTACGACCCGCACGCCCTCGAACAACGCTGGTACCGCACCTGGGAGGACGAGGGCCACTTCGCCCCCGCCGGGCAGGGCACGCCCTACTGCATCATGATCCCGCCGCCGAACGTCACCGGCACGCTGCACATGGGCCACGCCTTCCAGGACACGCTGATGGACGCCCTGACCCGCTACCACCGCATGCGCGGCGACAACACGCTGTGGCAGGCCGGCACCGACCACGCCGGCATCGCGACCCAGATGGTCGTGGAGCGCCAGCTCGCGGCGAAAAACATCACCCGCCACGACCTCGGCCGCGAGAAGTTCATCGACGAGGTGTGGAAGTGGAAGGATCTGTCGGGCGGCAGCATCACGCGCCAGCTGCGCCGCATGGGCGCCTCGCTCGACTGGTCGCGCGAGCGCTTCACCATGGACGAGGGCCTGTCGGAGGCGGTGCAGGAGGTGTTCGTCCGCCTGTACGAGGAAGGCCTGATCTACCGCGGCAAGCGCCTGGTCAACTGGGACCCGGTGCTGCACACCGCGCTGTCCGACCTCGAGGTGATCTCGCAGGAGGAGGATGGCCATATGTGGCACATCCGCTATCCGCTGGTCGACGGCAACGGCCACCTGACCGTCGCCACCACGCGGCCCGAGACCCTGCTCGGCGACGCCGCCGTCGCGGTGCATCCCGATGATGAGCGCTACCGCCACCTGATCGGCCAGCAGGTCGGGCTGCCGCTCACCGGCCGCCGCATCCCGGTCATCGCCGACGACTATGTCGATCCCGAGTTCGGCAGCGGCTGCGTCAAGATCACCCCGGCGCATGACTTCAACGACTATCAGGTCTGGCAGCGCCACCGCGACGAGACCGAGCTGATGGCGCTGCCGCACAACGGCCTGATCAACATCTTCACCGTCGATGCGCACATCGCCGCGACCGAAACGGAATCGCCCGCCTTCGCGCTGCTCCCGCAGGCCTACCGCGGCCTCGACCGCTACGAGGCGCGCAAGCGCATCGTAGCCGACCTCGATGCGCAGGGCCTGCTGGAACGCACCCAGGCGCACAAGCTGATGGTGCCGCGCGGCGACCGCTCCAACGCCGTCGTCGAGCCCTACCTCACCGACCAGTGGTACGTACGCGTCGCCCCGCTCGCCGGACCGGCGGTGCGCGCGGTCGAGACCGGCGCCATCCGCTTCGTGCCGGAGAACTGGAGCAAGACCTATTACGAATGGATGCGCAACATCGAGGACTGGTGCATCAGCCGCCAGATCTGGTGGGGGCACCGCATCCCGGCCTGGTACGACGACCAGGGCAACGTCTATGTCGGCCGCAACGAGGCGGAGATCCGCGCGAAGCACAAACTCGGGCCGGGGATCAAACTGGAACAGGACGCGGACGTGCTCGACACCTGGTTCAGCTCCGCGCTGTGGCCGTTCTCGACGCTCGGCTGGCCGCAGCAGACCGCGGCGCTGAAGACCTTCTACCCCACCAGCGTGCTGGTCACCGGCTTCGACATCATCTTCTTCTGGGTCGCCCGCATGATCATGATGGGCCTGAAGTTCATGGACGACGTGCCGTTCCGCGAGGTCTACATCCATGGCCTGGTGCGCGACGCCCACGGCCAGAAGATGTCGAAGTCCAAGGGCAACGTGCTCGACCCGATCGACCTGATCGACGGCATCGAACTCGAGGCGCTGGTCGCCAAGCGCACCAGCGGGCTGATGCAGCCGCAGATGTCGCGCCAGATCGAGGCCGCCACGCGCAAGGAGTACCCGGACGGAATCCCCGCCTTCGGCGCCGACGCGCTGCGCTTCACCTTCGGCGCGCTCGCCTCCACCGGCCGCGACATCAAGTTCGACCTCAACCGCATCCAGGGCTATCGCAACTTCTGCAACAAGCTGTGGAACGCGGCGCGCTACGTGCTGATGAACACCGAGGACAGGGACTGCGGCGCGAACGGCGGCAACATCGAGTTGAGCCTGCCGGACCGCTGGATCCGCTCGCGCCTGCAGGCCGTCACCCGCGAGGTGATCGACGCCGTCGCCGTCTACCGCTTCGACCAGATGGCGCAGGCGATCTACGAGTTCGTCTGGAACGAATACTGCGACTGGTACCTGGAGCTGTCGAAGCCGATCCTGGCCAATCCTGACAGCGCGGAGGAAGCCCTGCAGCGCGGCACGCGCCGCACGCTGATCGAGGTGCTCGAGGCCATCCTGCGCCTCGCCCACCCGCTGATCCCGTTCATCACCGAGGAGATCTGGCAGCGCGTCGCGCCGCTCGCCGGCAAAAAGGGCGCCACCGTGATGCGCGAGCCCTACCCCGCGCCGCAGGACACGCTGCGCGACCCGGCCGCCGAGACCGAGATCCGCTGGATCATGGAATTCGTCATGAGCGTGCGCAAGATTCGCAGCTCGATGAACATCGCGCCGTCGAAGCCGCTGCCCGTGCTGCTGCAGTTCGGCGATGCCGCCGACCGCGAGCAGTTCTCGAACAACGAAGGCTTCCTGATGACGCTGGCGCGGCTCGAATCCGTCCGCTGGCTGAAGGCGGAAGAGATGCCGCCCGAGTCCGCCACCGCGCTGGTCGGTGAACTGAAGCTGATGATCCCGATGGCCGGCCTGATCGACAAGGACGCCGAACTCGCCCGCCTGCAGAAGGAGCTCGACAAGCTGACGGGAGACATTACCCGCTGCGAGGGCAAGCTGGCCAACAAGGAATACGTCGAACGCGCCCCTGCCCACGTCGTCGCGAAGGAACGCGAGCGCCTGGGTGAACTGCGTCACAACCACGAGCAGTTGCAGCAGCAATGGGAGCGCATCCGGTCGATATAATCCTCGACCTTCTCAGCCAGGAAGCCCAACCCAGTCCGTCATGCCCGCACAGTCGGGAATCGGCTAATCCGTCATCCCCGCAACAACGATGGGTCGGTTAATTCGTCATCCCCGCGAAAGCGGGGACCCAGAAAGTCAAATAACTCAAGCCCCTGGATTCCCGCTTGCGCTGGAATGACAACCAAGTAATCATTCCACAGGCACTGCCTAGGAGACTCCACCATGAAAAAGACCACCCTGCTGTTCTCACTCCTCGCCCTGCTGCTCTCCGTATCAACGGCCATGGCCGGCGAAGTCACCCGCGCCCAGTTCACCACCACCATCGACGCCCGCGAGCCGGTGGACGAACTCACCGAGGCCGCCGCCGCGAATACGAACAAGGTCTACTTCTTCACCGAACCGCGCGACCTCGAAGGCCAGACCGTCACCCACCGCTGGACCTACAACGGCAACACCCTGGCCGAAGTCAGCTTCACGCCCGGCAGCGCACGCTGGCGCGTGTGGTCGAGCAAGGAACTGCTGCCGGAGTGGATCGGGTCTTGGACGGTTGCGGTAGTTGATGCTGGAGGAAACGTGCTGGCGGAGAATAGTTTCGAATATAAATAATGCCCTTGGGGACAGATTTCAAATCTGTCCCCATTCAACCCCGCTCAGAAGAAAGAGTCTGCAAAGGGCACTGACTCCTTAGATTTCACTCGTGCCGCAGGCGGAGATAGCGAACGGGCCGGCCACCATTTCATCAAGAATAGTGTGTCGGCCTTTCTTCAATCACGCAACGCGCAGCCCTCATCATCGCAGCCGCTGTCGACGCCAACCGGCCCGGCAGGCGGCACGCCCGCCGGAGCTGCCCACGGCTCCGCGAGCAGACTCCCCAGAACCATTCCCACCTTGAGGTCGTCGGGACGACCGAATTCATGGAAGCGGATATGGCCGGCGCGATCGATCAGGATCAGCGTCGGCGTGCCGCGCATGGCGTAGGCCTGCATGGTAGCGGGAACGGAGCGGCCCGGCACGGCGACGTCCACGCCGACGGGATGGGTGACACGGTATTCGTGGAGGAAAGCCTCGAGCGCCAGTGGTGTCATCGCCGCATGGTGTTCGAAGACCGTGTGCAGGCCGACGACGGTCACGCCCTCCTGCGCGTACTGGCGATGCACGCGCTCGGCCTGCGGCACTCCATGGCTGACGCAACCCGGGCAGAGCATCTGGAAGGCATGCAGCATCACGACACGGCCGCGCAGGCTGGGCAGGTCGAGCGGCCGCTCGGTGTTGAACCACTGGTCAACCAGCCAGTCTGGTGCCGGCATAGATGGGATAGTCATTCCATCTCCTCCCTACTGCGACTGCCGGGGATGCAGCGCACGCTGCACGCATGCACACACCGGCTGGGCCATTGCGCCCGGACATCAAGCATACCCCATGGTATTTTGGAGCACACCCAGTGTAAAAAAGAATCAGCGACCTTTTCAGTGCTCCCGCGTCGCCAGAAACTCCACGTCTGGCCAGCGTTCCTGGGTCAGTTGCAGGTTGACGCGCGTCGGCGCGATGTAGACCAGGTCGCCGCCGCTGTCGAGGGCGAGGTTGTCGTTGAGCCTGGTGCGGAACTCGGTGAATTTCTTGTCGTCGGTGCAGCGGACCCAGCGCGCGGTCGCGACCTGCACGTTCTCGTAGCTGCACTCGACGTTGTACTCGTGCTTCAGGCGGTGCGCGACGACGTCGAACTGCAGGATGCCGACGGCCCCGATGATGATGTCGTTGCCGAACAGCGGGCGGAACACGCGGATCGCGCCCTCCTCCGAGAGCTGGTCCACACCCTTGTTGAGCGCCTTCACGCGCAGCGGGTCGCGCAGCACGATGCGGCGGAACATCTCCGGCGCGAAGTCCGGGATGCCGGTGAACTTCAGCTCCTCGCCCTGGGTGAAGGCGTCGCCGATCTGGATGGTGCCGTGGTTGTGCAGGCCGAGGATGTCGCCGGGCCAGGCCTCGTCGGTGTGCTCGCGCTCGGCCGCCATGAAGGTGATGGCGTTCGAGATCTGCACCTGGCGCTTGAGCCGCACGTGGAAGAGCCGCATGCCCTTCTGGTAGCGCCCCGAGCAGATGCGCAGGAAGGCGACGCGGTCGTGGTGCATCGGGTCCATGTTCGCCTGGATCTTGAACACGAAGCCGGTGAACTTCTCCTCGGAAGGATCGATCGTGCGCGTCTGTGTCTCGCGCGGCAGCGGTGCGGGCGCCCATTCGACGAAGGCATCGAGCAGTTCGCGCACGCCGAAGTTGTTGACGCCGGAACCGAAGAACACCGGCGTCTGCTCGCCGCGCCGGTAGGCCTCCAGGTCGAAGGGGGCGCTGGCGCCCTTCACCAGGTCGATCTCGTCGCGCAGCTCGTCGGCCTGACTGCCGACCAGTTCGTCGAGGCGGTGGTTGTCGAGCCCTTCGATCACCTCGCCGGTCTGGATGCGGCCGCCGTGGGTCGGGCTGTACAGGTGCACGCGGTTGTGGAGCAGGTCGAACACGCCCTTGAACAGCTTGCCCATGCCGATCGGCCAGCTCACCGGGGCGCAATTGATCTTCAGCACCGACTCGATCTCGTCGATCAGCTCCACCGGCGGGCGGCCGTCGCGGTCGAGTTTGTTGATGAAGGTGATGATCGGCGTGTCGCGCAGGCGGCACACCTCCATCAGCTTGATGGTGCGCTCCTCCACGCCCTTGCCGCTGTCGATCACCATCAGCGCGGAGTCGACTGCGGTCAGGGTGCGGTAGGTGTCCTCGGAGAAGTCCGCGTGGCCGGGCGTGTCGAGCAGGTTGATGATCTTGTCGCGGTAGGGGAACTGCAGCACCGAAGTCGTCACCGAGATTCCGCGCTGTTTCTCCAGCTCCATCCAGTCCGACGTCGCGTGGCGGCTCGCCTTGCGCCCCTTCACCGCGCCGGCAAGCTGGATCGCGCCGCCGAACAACAGCAGCTTCTCGGTCAGCGTGGTCTTGCCCGCGTCCGGGTGGGAGATGATGGCAAAGGTGCGGCGGCGCGCCGTTTCCGTCGTGTCAGACATCGGTAATGATCCTGCGGGGTGACTCCGGAAACCGGCGAGTGTAGCAAGATCGAGCCGGGGGGACAAAAACCGCGGCCGCCGGACGTCCAGGCGTCCGGCGGCTCGGGTGACTGCATGCGCGCCCGCGGTGGCGGGCAGATAATCGTGCGATCGCTTACTTGATGCCGAGCAGCTCGATCTCGAACACCAGCGTCTCGTTCGGGCCGATGTTGGCGCCCGCACCGCGCTCGCCGTAGGCCAGGTTGGAGGGGATGAAGACCTTCCAGTGCGAGCCCACCTTCATCAGCGGCAGGACTTCCTGCCAGCCCTGGATGACCTGGTTGACCGGGAAGGACACGCTCTCGCCGCGCTTGTAGGAGCTGTCGAACTCGGTGCCGTTGAGCAGCGTGCCGCGGTAATTCACTTCCACCGTGTCGGTGGCGGCCGGGTTCTTGCCGGTGCCGTCCTTGATCACCTGGTACTGCAGGCCGCTCGGACGCGTCACCACGCCCTTCTTGGCCTTGTTATCGGCGAGGAAGGCCTGGCCGTCCTTGAGCGCCTTCTCTGCCTTCGCCGTCTGTTCCGCCGCCGCCTGCTGCTGGAACTTCTCGATCGCCGCCTGCATGTCTTCCATGGTCAGCTTGGCCGGCTGATCTGTGAGCACGTCGCGCGCGGCCTGGGCGAACGCCTCGGCGTCGAGCTCCAGTCCGTCATGGCGCAGGCCCTGGGTGATCTGGAAGCCGACGGCGTAGCTGAATTTCTGCTTGTCTGTGCCCTTGGTCAGATCGTCCGCGGCGAGGGCCGGGGCGGTCAGCAGCAGCGCCGACAATGCGAGAACCAGGTGTGATTTCATGGGTTCGACCTTTGATGTTGGGTTGATGTTGGGGTAAAAAGGACTGCTATGGTAGCAGATGCGCCCGCGGGCACGCCAAGATATATGATGAATATCAGACCGGTTACCGGGATTCGGGCACGCCTGCGCAAAGGCGGGATGCCGTCGCTGGCCGGCGTCCTGCTGTCCCTGTTCGTGCTCCTCGCCGCGGATGCGGCGGGCGCCGGGCCGTCGAACGCCGTCGTGTTCATGTATCACCGCTTCGGCGAGCCGGAACATCCCTCCACCAGCGTCCGGCTCGAACAGTTCGACGACCACCTGGATCACCTGGCCGCGGCGGGCTATCAGGTCTGGCCGCTGCAGCGCATCGTCGACCGCCTGCGCGACGGCGGGGAGATCCCCGACCGCACGGTCGCCATCACCATCGACGATGCCTATCTCTCGGTCTACACCGGGGCCTGGCCGCGGCTGAAGCGGCGCGGCTGGCCGTTCACCGTCTTTGTCGCCACCGGCGCCGTCGATGACAGGCTGCCCGACTTCATGAGCTGGGCGCAGATGCGCGAGATGCAGGCTGGCGGCGCCGTCTTCAGCAACCATTCCGCCAGCCACGACTATTTGATCCGCCGCGCACCCGGCGAGTCACCGTCCGCCTGGAACGCGCGCGTGACGGCGGACATCGGGCGCGCGCAGCGGCGCCTCGAGGAGGAACTCGGCGCGGCGCCCATGCTGTTCGCCTATCCCTACGGGGAATACGACCGCCCGCTCGCCGAGCTGGTGGAGGGACTCGGCTACACCGCCTTCGGCCAGCACTCGGGCGCGCTCGGCCCATGGTCCGACCTGCGCGCGCTGCCGCGCTTTCCGATGGCCGAGGCCTACGCCGGTCGGGCGGAATTCGAAGCCAAGGCCGCCGCGTTCGCCCTGCCTGTGCGCGCGGTCGAGCCCTGGGATCCGGTGGTCACCGGGACGAAGGCGCCGCTCATGCGCGCGACCCTGGCGACCGGCGCCGGGGCCGGCGACGCGCGCCTCGATGCGCTGCGCTGCTTCGACCAGGGCGGGGTGAGGATCGGGATCAACTGGATCGAACGGAAGGGAGATAGCGCGGTCTTCAGCGCCCGCGCCGCGGGCGGTCTGCCTGCGGGGCGCAGCCGCTACAACTGCACCGCGCCCTCCGCCTCACGGCCGGACCGGTACTACTGGTTCAGCCATCTCTGGATACGCCCGTAACCCGGGACCGCGAGGCCGTCCACAGGTCGTGCTCGCGCAGGTCCGCGGCGCGCAGGGAGCGCAGGTGGTTGGAGCGGATGATCGCCTGGATCTCACCGATGTAGTCCTCGCCGCGGCTGGAATACCGCGACAGCCCCCCGGCCAGCACGAGGGAGTCGAGCGTGCCGCCCTGGGCGCGGATCTGGGCACGCAGCTGGCGCAGCTTCGCCGTAGGCGTGGCCGATGTTCAGGTTGTGCAGGTGGTCGCGCACGGAGTCGCGCAGGCTGTCGAAGATGCGCAGGGCGTGCGTCTCGCCTTCGGGGCGCGCCGCCGGGACGATGCCCGCCCCTTCGCGGTAGGTCCACACCCCGAACAGGTTGTTGCCGAGGCGCGCAAAGCGCGAGGTGCCCCAGCCGCTTTCGTTGGCGGCCTGCGCCAGCACCAGCGCGACGGGGATCATGTCCACCCGGCGCAGCAGCTCCGCGCGCGGGCCCGCGGCGCCGGGGTCACCCTGGACGCGGTATTCCTCCATCAGCTCGCGCAGGAAGCGTCCGCGCGGGCTTTCCGCGGCGGGCAGCGACTCCAGGCCGAAGACCTCCTCCAGCGCCTGCCGCTGGCGCAGGACGCGCGCGTTCTCGGCCAGCACCATCGGCAGCAGGACGCGGAAGAACATCGACTTCCGGGTCTGGACGTCCTCGATCAGGGTGTAGTCGAGCGGCAGGGGTTCGATCGCGATGCGCGGGACGGAACGGCCCGGCGGCGGCGGCCAGGTGTACTCGAGATCGGCGAACAGGCGCTGCAGGTCGGAGACGTCGTCCACCGCGACCGGCTGCAGGTAGTCGTTCCATCCTTCGTGGACGGGCTGCTGCCGCGGCCCCTGCCCCCACCACCCCAGAGCGGCGGCGATGGACAGCGGGATGAACAGGGCGCAGATCTTGACGAGCGAATGTCCCCATGCGTGCATGGGCGCTATTATAGCCGATCGGCGCGCCGCCCCAAAGCAGTTAAGACATTGATTTAATTGATATTATCCAAGCCATTTACGGGCGTTGCGGAAAATCCGCAGCCACGGGCCGTCCTCGCCCCAGGCGCGCGGGCGCCAGGAATGCTGGACGGCGCGGAAAACGCGCTCCGGGTGCGGCATCATCGCGGTGAAGCGGCCGTCGCGCGTGGTGAAGCCGGTCAGCCCGCCGGGCGAGCCGTTCGGGTTCGCCGGGTAGCGCGCCGCCGCCTCGCCGCGGTTCTCGACATAGCGCAGCGCAGCCGCCCCCGCCTTGCGCACGGCCGCCTCGGTCTGCCCCTCCCGGAACTCCACCCGGCCCTCGCCATGGGCGACGGCGATGGGCATGCGCGAGCCCGCCATGCCGGCGAAGAACAGCGAGGGCGAGGGCAGCACCTCGACCAGCGCGAGGCGGGCCTCGAACTGCTCCGAGGCATTGCGGACGAAGCGCGGCCACAGCTCCGTGCCCGGGATCAGCTCGTGGAGCTGGGAGAACATCTGGCAGCCGTTGCAGACGCCGAGGCCGAAGGAATCCGGGCGGGCAAAGAAGGCCGCGAACTCGTCGCGCGCGCGCGGGTTGAACAGGATCGCCTTGGCCCAGCCGCCGCCCGCGCCGAGCACGTCGCCGTAGGAAAACCCGCCGCAGGCGGCGAGCCCCTGGAAGCCGGCGAGCGAGGTCCGGCCCGCGAGGATGTCGCTCATGTGGACGTCGAAGCCGTCGAAGCCCGCGCGATCGAAGGCGGCGGCCATCTCGACCTGCCCGTTCACCCCCTGCTCGCGCAGGATGGCGACGCGCGGCCGCGCCCCGCTGCGGACATACGGGGCGGCGATGTCCTCCGCCGGGTCAAACGTCAGCGCGGCGTTGAGGCCCGGGTCGGTGTGGTCGAGCAGGCGGTCGTATTCCTCCTGCGCGGCGGCCGGATTGTCGCGCAGGGACTGCATGCGCCAGGTGGTCTCCGACCAGGCACGCTGCAGGTTGACCCGGCTGTCCGCCAGCACCTCGCGGTGCGCGCGCGTGAACACGATGCGGTCCTCGTCGTTGACGCTGCCGATGACGTGGCTGTAGTGGCCGAGCCCCGCGCCATGCAGCCACTCCAGCACCGCGTCGGTATCGGCGTGGCGCACCTGGACCACGGCGCCGAGCTCCTCGCTGAACAGCGCGCCCAGCGGATCGTCGCCGAGCGCGTCGAGCATCACGCTGACGCCGGCATGGGCGGCGAAGGCCATCTCGCACAGGGTCACGAACAGCCCGCCGTCGGAACGGTCGTGGTAGGCCAGCAGCAGGCCCTCGCGGCTGAGGTCCTGGATCGCGCCGAAGAAGGCCTTCAGCGCCTGCGGGTCGTCGAGGTCCGGTCCGTGGTGTCCGACCTGGCGGTAGACCTGCGCCAGCGCCGAGGCGCCGAGGCGGTTCTGCCCCTTGCCGAGGTCGATCAGGATCAGGTCAGTGTCGCCCTGGTCGAGCGCGAGCTGCGGCGTCAGCACGCGGCGCGCGTCGTCCACCGGCGCGAAGGCGCTGACGATGAGCGACAGAGGCGCGGTCATCTCGCGCGCCTCGCCCTGCTCGCTCCAGCGCGTCTTCATCGACAGCGAGTCCTTGCCGACCGGGATCGCGATGCCGAGTGCGGGGCACAGCTCGAGCGCCACCGCCTTCACCGTGTCGAACAGGGCGGCGTCCTCGCCCGGATGCCCGGCCGCGGCCATCCAGTTGGCGGACAGCTTGACGTCCCCGAGCGCGCGGATGGGCGCGGCGGCGATGTTGGTCAGCGCCTCGCCCACCGCCATGCGGCCGGAGGCCGCGGGATGGATCAGCGCGAGCGGTGCGCGTTCGCCGAGCGCCATCGCCTCGCCGGCATGGCCGTCGAAGTCGTTCAGCGTCACCGCCGCGTCGGCCACCGGCACCTGCCACGGTCCGACCATCTGGTCGCGCGCGACCATGCCGCCGACGGTGCGGTCGCCGATCGCGATCAGGAAGGTCTTGTCGGCCACCGCCGGCAACTGCAGCACGCGCAGCGCCGCCGCGTGCAGGTCGATGCCCCGCGTGTCGAGCTCCGGCTTGTGGAAGCTGGCATGGTGGACGTCGCGCAGCGTCTTCGGCGGCTTGCCGAACAGGAGCTGCATCGGCAGGTCGACCGGCAGGTTGTCGAAATAGCCGTCGCCGACGGTGAGCTGCGCGTCCGCGATCACCTCGCCCACCACCGCGCACGGACAGCGTTCGCGCTCGCACAGGGCCTGGAATTCGGCGCTGCGCTCAGAGGCCACCGCCAGCACGTAGCGCTCCTGCGCCTCGTTGCACCAGATCTGCATCGGCGACATGCCCGGGTCGTCGCAGGGCACGGCGCGCAGCTCGATGCGCGCCCCGCGCTCGGCGCCGTGCACGATCTCCGGCAGAGCGTTGGACAGGCCGCCGGCGCCGACGTCGTGGATCGAAAGGATGGGGTTGTCCGCGCCGAGCTGCCAGCAGCGGTCGATCACTTCCTGGCAGCGGCGCTGCATCTCGGCGTTGTCGCGCTGCACCGAGGCGAAGTCGAGGTCCGCGCTGCTCGCCCCGCTCGTCATGGACGAGGCCGCACCGCCGCCGAGGCCGATCAGCAGCGCAGGCCCGCCCAGCACCACCAGCTGCGCGGTCGGCACCAGGTCCTGCTTGCCGATGTGCGCCTCGCTGATGTTGCCGAGCCCGCCCGCCAGCATGATCGGCTTGTGGTAGCCGCGCAGCTGGTGGCCGCCGGGCCCGGGCGCGCGTTCCTCGTAGGTGCGGAAATAGCCGGCCAGGTTCGGCCGTCCGAATTCGTTGTTGAACGCGGCCGCGCCGATCGGCCCTTCCAGCATGATGTCGAGCGCGGAGGCGATGCGGTCCGGCTTGCCGTGGTCGCCCTCCCACGGACGCGCGGCGCCGGGCAGGCGCAGGTTCGACACGGAGAAGCCGCACAGGCCGGCCTTCGGCTTGGCGCCGCGGCCGGTCGCGCCCTCGTCGCGGATCTCGCCGCCGGCGCCGGTCGCAGCGCCCGGATAGGGCGAGATCGCGGTCGGATGGTTGTGCGTCTCGACCTTGATGTTGATGTGTGCCGTCTCCTCGACGCGGCGGTAGCGGCCGCTCGCCGGCTCCGGATAGAAGCGGCGCGCGGACGTGCCCGCGATCACCGCGGCGTTGTCGCTGTAGGCGCTGAGCAGCCCGTGCGGCGCCTTCTGCGCGGTGGTGCGGATCATGCCGAACAGGCTGCGCTCCTGCGCGCGCCCGTCGATGATCCAGTCGGCGTTGAAGATCTTGTGGCGGCAGTGCTCGGAATTGGCCTGCGCGAACATCATCAGCTCGACGTCGGTGGGATTGCGGCCGAGCGCGCCGAAGCTTTCCACCAGGTAGTCGATCTCGTCGCCGCTCAGCGCGAGCCCGAGGCGGCGGTCGGCCGCCTCCAGCGCGGCGCGCCCGCCCTGCAGGATGTCGACCGTTTCGAGCGGCCGCGGTTCGGCGTGCAGGAACAGATCCTCCGCCTCATCGGCCGAGGACACCACGGTCTGCGCCATGCGGTCGTGCAGCAGCGGGATGATGCGCGCGAGCTCGTGCCCGGTGAAGACGCCGCCGCCCTTGCGGCCGAGGTGATAGGCGATGCCGCGCTCGATGCGCGCGACGTTCTCCAGTCCGCAGATGTGTGCGATGTCGGTGGCCTTGCTCGACCACGGAGTCATCGTGCCGGCGCGCGGCACCACCAGCAGCATCTGCCCCGACGCATCACCCGGGCGGCTGACCGGCTCGGCATCGCGCGGACCGTAGTCGAGCAGGCGTTCCAGCACCGCGTGCGCGGCGGGCGCGAGCGGCTGCTCCAGATCGACGAAGTGGATGTACTCGGAACCGAGCGCGGACAGCGACGGCACCTGCCGTGCGATCTCGGCGCGCAGCTTGTCGAGGCGAAAACGCGAGTGCGCGGCGCGGCCGGGTAGACGTAGCATGTTGTTCAACTTCCCTTCTCGATGCGGGGACGGGCGCCTCCCGCGGGTGGCGCCGCCGGACTAGCCGAGGTCGATGCCCAGGCGGGCCGCAACCTCCTGGTAGGCCTCGATCACCCCGCCCAGGTCCTGGCGGAAGCGGTCCTTGTCCAGCTTCTTGCGCGTCTCGGCGTCCCACAGGCGGCAGCCGTCGGCGCTGAACTCGTCGCCCAGCATGACCTCGCCGTGGAAGCGGCCGAATTCCAGCTTGTAGTCCACCAGCAGGATGCCGGCGTCCAGGAACAGCCGCTTGAGCACGTCGTTGACCTCGAAGGTGAGCCGCTTCATGGTGGCGACCTCCTCGTCGCTGGCCCAGCCGAAGGCGCGGATGTGGTATTCGTTCACCATCGGGTCGTGCAGCTCGTCGTTCTTCAGGAAGAACTCGAAGGTGGGCGGATCGAGTTCCAGATTCTCGGGCACGCCGAGGCGGCGGCAGATGCTGCCGGCGGTGATGTTGCGCACCACGCATTCGACCGGGATCATCTCGAGTCGCTTGACCAGCGAATCGGTGTCGGACAGCAGGCTCTCGAAATGGGTGGGGATGCCGGCACGCTCGATCTGCGCCATGACGAAGGCATTGGTCTTGTTGTTGATCATGCCCTTGTGCGCGAGACGCTCGATCTTGCGGCCGTCGAAGGCCGAGGTGTCGTCGCGGAAGCGCAGGACGAGCCGGTCCGGGTCGGCCGTCGTATAGACCGATTTCGCCTTGCCCGAGTACAGTTCCTTCACGATTTGCATGTTCTACCTCATTGTCAGAACCGGCGCCGCCCGGCGGTGCCGGCACCGGGCGCGTCTTGCGTTACAGGATACGGCCGCGGCGACGGATCGTCCATAGCGCTCCCGCCGCACCGGAGCCGTTCAGGCACGGGAAATTCCCCGCGCGCCGCGACGGCGCGGCCGCCTCACTCCGTGACGAGAACCGGGTCTACGGCCCGCAGGTCCGGCGGAAATTCGATGTCGAGACCTTCCGCCCCGGGCGCGGCCGATCCCGCCCGGGGGATCTCCATGCTGGCGGAATATCCGGGGCTGTCCACCCCGGCCGGAAGGGACAGGGGGGGCTCCAGCCGGCTGTCGCGATAGCGCAGGTCCGGCTTGCTCATGCCGCATGAGGCCAGCGCGACGGCGAGGGCGAGCAGCGCGAGCCGTGCCGGAACGGACATGCCGCCGCTCACAGCGCACCCGCCTCGCGCAGGGCGCGACGCACGGTATCGTGATGCCGTGGCGAGAGCGGCGTCAGCGGCAGGCGGATGCCGGGCGGGATGAGGCCCATCTCGTGCAGCGCCCACTTGACCGGGATCGGATTGGATTCGACGAACAGGTCGCGGTGCAGCGCCATCAGGCGGGCGTTGACGGCCGCGGCCGCGGCGCGGTCGCCGCGCAGCGCGGCGGCGCACATCTCGTGCATGGCGCGGGGGGCCACGTTGGCGGTCACCGAGATGACACCGCGGCCGCCGCCCAGTATGAATTCCATCGCGGTCTCGTCGTCGCCGCTGAACAGGTCGAGCGCATCGCCGCAGAGTTCGCGCAGCCGCCGGAGCCTGCCGAGGTCGCCGGTCGCCTCCTTGAGCCCGACGATGTTCGGGATGTGGGCGAGGCGCGCGACCGTCTCGGGCAGCAGGTCGCAGGCGGTGCGGCCCGGCACGTTGTAGAGGATCTGCGGGATCGGCACGGCTTCGGCGACTGCCTTGTGGTGCAGGTAGAGGCCTTCCTGCGTGGGCTTGTTGTAATAGGGGGTGACGAGCAGGCAGGCGTCCGCGCCCCCTTCCATGGCGCTGCGCGTGAGCGCGATGGCCTCGCGCGTCGAGTTGGCGCCCGTGCCCCCGATCACCGGGATGCGCCCGCGCGCCATCTGGACCACGCGGCGCATGACCTCGCAGTGCTCGGGCTCGTCGAGCGTCGCGGACTCGCCCGTCGTGCCCACCGCCACGATGGCGCTGGTGCCGCTTTCGACGTGAAAATCGACCAGACGCTGCAGCGATGCGTAGTCGAGCTCGCCCTCCGCCGTCATCGGGGTCACCAGCGCCACTATACTGCCGTGAAACATCAGAGATCTCCGCGCATTGCCAGGGGGTCATATTACTTTTCCGGCCCCGGGATGACAATGCACCGGGCCCCGATCGCATACCGCGTGCGCGGGGACGTCTTGCGGCGCGGACAAATCGGGTAAGATACGGGCAGGGGAAATCCGCACCCGTCAGCATCCCGCGCAGGAGGAACCGTGAACGCCATCGCACTCAACAAACCCGTGCCCGACTTCGAACTGCCCGCCACCGGCGACAAGCAGGTCCGGCTGTCGGACCTCAAGGGCAACACCGTGGTGATCTATTTCTATCCCAAGGACAACACGCCGGGCTGCACGCTCGAGGGACAGGACTTCCGCGACCAGTACGCTAAGCTGAGGCGCCGCAACACCGTGGTGCTCGGGGTGTCGCGCGACAGCCTCAAGTCGCACGAGAAGTTCAAGAGCGAGCAGGCCTTCCCCTTCGACCTGCTGTCCGACGCGGAGGAGAAGCTGTGCGCGCTGTTCGGCGTCATGAAGATGAAGAACATGTACGGCAAGCAGGTGCGCGGCATCGAGCGCAGCACCTTCCTGATCGACGCCAAGGGCGTGCTGCGCCGCGAATGGCGCGGCGTCAAGGTCGAGGGGCACGTCGACGAGGTGCTGGAGGCGATCAAGGCGCTGGGCGAATGACAGGACTGGGTGCGGAGGACTGAGGACGGAGTAAAGGCCTCAAACTGTCCCGCGAGATCCGCCTGCCTTGCCCGCTTCTCTTTCACTGCGTTTCGGCATGTAGCCCGGATGAAGCGCAGCGGAATCCGGGCTACATGTCGCACGGAAAACAAGCGGTGCGGACCTGTCCGCAGTTTTGTGGGTGTTTCACTCCGTCCTCAGTCCTCCGCACTCAGTCCTGTTTACTCTCAATCCCACGCCACGGGGTCGCCCACGCGCAGGCCGAGCGCCGCGGCGGCGCTGCCGCGATTCACGGCGATCTCCACCAGGCCGTTGGCATTCGAGTACCAGAAGGCCTCCCCCGGCGCCACGTCGGAGTAGGTGCGGGCCGCGCCCAGCGTCCTGCCGCCAGCCTCGAGGCGGCGCTCCGGCTCAACGCCCCCGGCGCGGATGCCGGTCAGGGCGTTGCCGAAGTGATCCACATAGATGATGCGCGTGTAATCCTGCGCCCAGCCGCTGTCGACGCGCTGTGCCGCCTCGCAGGGGCCGCCCGGCGGCATCTCGCCGCGCGCGATGCGGGCCGCGACCGGCGCGAACAGGTCGCGGCCGTGAAAGGTCGCCGACAGGCGCTCCGGGCGCCAGGCGATGTCCCGCCACTCCAGCTCACGCGCGCGCATGGCCACCACATTGAACAGGCCGTTGTCCGGCCCGACGAACCAGCGCCCGTCCGCCCGCAGCGCCACCGCGGCACGCTTCCCGCCGACGCCGGGATCGACCACGCAGAGGAACACCGCCCCGGCGGGGAAATCGCCCGCGTACGCCGCGAGCAGGTAGGCGGCGGCGCGCGGATCGCAGGCAGGCGCGTCGGACAGCAGGTCGATCACGGTTTCCCCGGGCGCGATGCCGTGCAGCACCGCCTTCATCTGGCCGACGTAGGGACCGGCCGGGCCGAAATCCGTGAACAGGACGATCATGCCGACACTATAGGAAAATTCCGGTGCGATGCCAAAGGACCAGGCTTTCGGGGACAGATTTCAAATCCTGGAGTGAAATCTGCCCCCTTCCCGGTGCGGTTCCGCATCGCCGCCCGGATGGAGCGCAGCGGAACCCGGGAGAACGCAAGATAACTGAAGTGCGAGCGGCTGAAACGAAAAGACCGGGCCAGGCCCGGTCTCGTCAGTTCAGGATTCCGCGGCTGCCTCAGGCGGCCGACTTCTCCGCCGCCGCCACGGGGCGGTCGAGCAGCTCGACGTAGGCCATCGGGGCGTTGTCGCCGGGACGGAAGCCGCACTTCAGGATGCGCAGGTAGCCGCCGGGGCGGTCCTTGTAGCGCGGACCCAGCTCGTTGAACAGCTTGGTCACCATGTCGCGGTCGCGGATGCGGTCGAAGGCGAGGCGGCGGCGCGTCGCGCCGTCGGTCTTTGCCATCGTGATCAGCGGCTCGATCACCCGGCGCAGCTCCTTGGCCTTCGGCAGGGTGGTGCGGATGATCTCGTGCTGCATCAGCGAGGCCGCCATGTTGCGGTACATCGCCTTGCGATGGCTGCTGTTACGGCCCAGTTTTTTTCCACTCTTACGGTGACGCATGATTCCGCCCTTTCCTGTCTGTTCTATTCAACCCGCGCCGCAGGCGCGGGCGCGCCTCACGCCGAGGCGGCCGTCTCCGGCTTGTCTTCGCCCTGCTTCTCGCGCTGCTTCAGGTTCGCCGGCGGCCAGTTCTCCAGGCGCAGGCCCAGTGACAGGCCGTGCGAGGCCAGCACGTCCTTGATCTCGGTCAGCGATTTCTTGCCCAGGTTGGGCGTCTTCAGCAGCTCGACCTCGGTACGCTGGATGAGGTCGCCGATGTAATAGATGTTCTCCGCCTTGAGGCAGTTGGCCGAGCGCACCGTCAGCTCGAGGTCGTCCACCGGGCGCAGCAGGATCGGGTCGATGTCCTCGACCACCGGCATCGGCTCTTCCAGTTCCGGACCCTCGAGGTCGATGAACACGGTGAGCTGGTCCTGCAGGATCTTGGCGGCGCGGCGGATGGTCTCCTCCGGGTCCACGCTGCCGTCGGTTTCCAGGTCGATGATCAGCTTGTCGAGGTCGGTACGCTGCTCGACGCGCGCGGTGTCGACCACGTAGCTGATGCGGCGGATCGGGCTGAACGAGGCATCCAGCAGCAGACGTCCGATCGGCCGGCTGGTCTCGCTGTTCTCCTTGCGCAGCACCGCCGGCTGGTAGCCGCGGCCGCGCTCGACCTTCAGCGTCATGTTGAGCTCGCCGATGTCGGTCAGGTGGGCGATCACGTGGTCCGGGTTGACGATCACAACGTCGCCGACCAGATCGATGTCGCGCGCCAGCACCGGCCCGGAACCCTTCTTCTTCAGGGTCAGGGTGGCCTCGCTGCGGCCGGCCATGCGGATCGACACGCCCTTCAGGTTGAGCATGATGTCGATGACGTCTTCCTGCACGCCTTCGATGGAGCTGTACTCGTGCAGCACGCCGTCGATCTCGACCTCGGTCACGGCGCAGCCGGGTATCGAGGACAGCATGATCCGGCGCAGGGCGTTACCCAGGGTGTGGCCGAAACCGCGCTCGAGCGGCTCCAGGGTAATCTTCGCGTGGTGGTCGTTGATGACCTGAACATCCACCACTCGCGGTTTAAGAAACTCTGTCGCAGAGTTCTTCATGCGATGTCCTCTCCAATGTTGATGAGCATGAGCTGCTGTGACGACCGGCGCTTACTTCGAGTACAACTCGACGATGAGATGCTCGTTGATCTCTGCCGGCAGATCGCTCCGCTCGGGAGGACCCTTGAACACGGCTTCCATCTTGTCGGGATTGACATCCAGCCACTCACAGCCTCCCTGCTGCTGCGAAAACTGCATCGAGGCCTGTACGCGAAGCTGCTTCCTGGCCTCGTCCGTCAGGGCGATCACGTCGTTCGCCTTGACCTGGTAACTCGGGATATTGACCTTGTTGCCGTTGACGGTCACGGCGTTGTGGCGCACCAGCTGGCGCGCCTCGGAACGCGAGGCGCCGGCGCCCATGCGGTAGAGCACGTTGTCGAGGCGGCTCTCCAGAATCTGCAGCAGGGTCTCGCCGGTAGACGCCTTGACGCGCGAGGCGTTCTGGTAATAGCGGTGGAACTGGCGCTCGAGAATGCCGTAGATGCGGCGCACCTTCTGCTTCTCGCGCAGCTGCACGGCATAGTCGGTCACGCGCGCGCGGCGCTTGCCGTGCTGGCCGGGGGGGAAGCCGCGTTTCTCGATGGCGCACTTGGCGCCGAAACACTTCTCGCCCTTGAGGAACAGCTTCTCGCCCTGACGGCGGCACAGACGGCACTTTGCATCGGTATATTTAGCCACGGCGGTCTCGCTCAAACTCTACGTTTCTTGGGGGGACGGCACCCGTTGTGCGGGATTGGCGTCACGTCGGAGATATTGTTGATCTTGAAGCCGGCGTTGTGCAGCGCGCGCACGGCGGAGTCGCGGCCGGGGCCCGGACCCTTGACCTGGACCTCGAGGTTCTTCAGGCCGTATTCCTTCACCTTCTCGCCCGCGCGTTCGGCGGCCACCTGGGCAGCGAACGGTGTGCTCTTGCGCGAACCCTTGAAGCCGGAGGCGCCGGCGGACACCCAGGCGAGGGTGTTGCCCTGCATGTCGGTGATGGTCACGATGGTGTTGTTGAACGAGGCGTGAACGTGCGCGACACCGTCGACGACGTTCTTCTTGACCCGTTTCCGGGTCCGTGCGCTGCCTTTTACCATAATCGCTCGATCCTTAAATAAATTGGGTGTTACTTCTTCACGCCCTTGCGCGGCCCCTTGCGGGTGCGCGCATTGGTCTTGGTGCGCTGGCCGCGCACGGGCAAACCGCGGCGGTGGCGCAGGCCGCGGTAGGTCCCGAGATCCATCAGGCGCTTGATATTCATCGAAATCTCGCGGCGAAGATCGCCTTCGACCTTGACCTTGCCGATCTCGGCGCGCAGCGCTTCCACCTCGCCTTCGGTCAAGTCCTTGATTTTCCTGACAGGGTCGACATTCGACGCGATGCAGATCTGGCGCGCGCGCGTCCTCCCGATACCGTAGATCGAGCACAGCGCGATCGCCGCATGCTTGTTCACCGGGATATTGATGCCTGCAATACGAGCCATTCAGCCTCTCCACGCGCCAATCGGGCGCCGCTCCTGTGTGTCAACGAAAACGGGCAATTTTATGCCCAAACAAACGACAAATCAATGGCCAACCGGCCAGGGGCCGGGCAGCGCCTCAACCCTGGCGCTGCTTGTGGCGGGCTTCCTTGCAAATGATGCGCACCACACCGCGGCGGCGCACCACCTTGCAGTTCCGGCAGACCTTCTTCACGGATGCTTGTACTTTCATGGCATTACTCCAGTAACGAATTGATACTGCGGGCTAAACCCGCCTCAACGCAGCAGGCCGGATCCCGGCCGTCCGCCCTTCAGATTCGCCTTTTTCAGCAGGCTGTCATACTGATGCGACATCATATGCGCCTGGATCTGCGCCATCAGGTCCATGACCACGACCACGATGATCAGCAGCGACGTGCCGCCGAAATAGAACGGCACGTTCCAGTAGACGATCAAAAACTCCGGCAACAGGCACACCAGGGTGATGTAGATCGCGCCGATCAGGGTCAGGCGCGTCATCACGCCGTCGATGTAGCGCGCGGTCTGCTCGCCCGGCCGGATGCCCGGGATGAACGCGCCCGACTTCTTCAAATTCTCCGCCGTGTCGTTCGGGTTGAACTGCAGCGCGGTATAAAAGAAGGCGAAGAATATGATCGCCACCGCGAACAGCATCACGTACACGGGCTGGCCCGGCGAAAGGGCGCCCGCGATGTCCTTCAGCCACTCCATGCCCTCGCTGTTGCCGAACCAGCTCGCCGCCGTCGCCGGAAACAGGATGATCGACGAGGCGAAGATCGGGGGGATCACCCCCGCCATGTTCAGCTTCAGCGGCAGGTGGCTGACCTGCCCGGCGAACACCTTGCGCCCCTGCTGGCGCTTGGCGTAATTCACCGTGATGCGGCGCTGGCCGCGCTCGACGAACACCACCAACGCCGTCACGCCGATCGCCAGCACCACCAGGACGAGCACGGTGAACAGGTGCAGCTCGCCCGTGCGCGCCAGTTCCAGCGTCCCGCCCACGGCCTGCGGCAGGCCGACGACGATACCGGCGAAGATGATCATCGAAATGCCGTTGCCGATGCCGCGCTCGGTGACCTGCTCGCCGAGCCACATCAGGAACATGGTGCCCGACACCAGGGTCGCCGCAGCCGTCAGGCGGAACACCAGGCCCGGATCGATCACCACCGGCACCGGCCCGATGCGCTGGCCTTCCAGCGCAATGGTAATGCTGACGGCCTGGAACGCCGCGAGCGCGACCGTCAGGTAGCGCGTGTACTGGGTCAGCTTGCGCCGCCCCGACTCGCCCTCCTTCTTGATCTGCTCCAGCGTCGGCACCACCGCGCTCAGCAGCTGGATGATGATCGCCGCCGAGATGTAGGGCATCACGCCGAGGGCGAACACCGAGAACCTGCCGAGCGCGCCGCCCGAAAACATGTTGAACATGTCGAGGATCGTGCCGCGCTGCTGATCGAACAGCGCGGCAAGGGCGACCGGATCGATCCCGGGCACCGGGATGAACGCGCCGATGCGGAAGACCAGCAGGGCGCCGAGCAGGAACACCAGGCGCCGCCGCAGCTCGGTCAGGCCCGTCAATCCACCCAGACCGCCGGCCGGCGCTGATCGGTTCGCAGCCACTTATTCCTCGATTTTTCCGCCCGCGGCCTCGATCGCGGCGCGGGCACCCCGGGTGACCGCGATGCCGCGCAGGGTAACCGCCACGCCGATCTCGCCCGAGGCGATCACCTTGGCGCGCTCGATGCGGCCGTTGATGATGTTGGCCTCCTTCAGGGCGGCCAGATCAATGACATCCGCCTTCACCTTGGCGAGCTCGGACAGGCGCACCTCGGCCTTGCCGCGCGCGGAGCGCGAAACAAAGCCGACCTTGGGCAGACGGCGGTGCAGCGGCATCTGGCCGCCTTCGAAGCCCAGCTTGTGATAGCCGCCCGCGCGCGCGTACTGGCCCTTGTGGCCGCGCCCTGCGGTCTTGCCCAGCCCGGAGCCGATCCCGCGCCCGACGCGGCGGCGCACCTGCTTGGAGCCCTCCGCCGGCTTGAGTGTGTTCAAGCGCATCATCAGCGTACTTCCTCGTATTTGACCATGTAGGAGATCTTGTTGATCATCCCGCGAGTGCACGGCGAATCCTCCACCACGACGGAGTGGCGAATGCGGCGCAGGCCGAGCCCATGCGCGCAGGCCTTGTGCGCCGCCAGCCTGCCGTGCAGGCTGCGGACCAGCGTCACCTTCAGGTTCTTCTTGCCTGCGGCCATCACGTGATCTCCTCGACCTTCTTGCCGCGTTTGCGCGCGACCTCTTCCGGGTTCGTCATATCCTGCAACCCCTTGATCGTGGCGCGGACGACGTTCACCGAATTCGGCGAACCGATGCACTTCGCCAGCACGTCGCGCACACCGAGAACCTCGAACACCGCGCGCATGGCGCCGCCCGCGATGATGCCCGTGCCGACCGACGCCGGCTGCATGAACACCTTGGCGGCCCCGTGCCTGGAGGTGATCGGATACTGCAGCGTGCCGCCGTTGAGCCTGATCTGCTGCATGTTGCGCCGCGCGTTTTCCATCGCCTTCTGGATCGCCGCCGGTACCTCGCGCGCCTTGCCGCTGCCGAAACCGATCTTGCCGTTGCCGTCGCCGACCACGGTCAGGGCGGAGAAGCCGAACTGGCGTCCGCCCTTGACGGTCTTGGACACGCGCCGAACCGCGACCAGTTTTTCCTGCAGCTCGTCGCTGCTCTCGCCTGCCTCGAATCTCGCCATCGTATCGACCCTTGCTTAGAATTCCAGCCCGTGTTCGCGCGCGGCATCCGCCAGCGCCTTCACGCGACCGTGATATCTGTACCCAGACCTGTCGAAGGCAACCTTGGTCAGGCCGGCCGCCTTCGCCCGCTCCGCGACCATCCTGCCGACGACAGCCGCCGCGGAGGCGTTGCCCGGGTAACCCTGCAGGGCCGCCTTGACCTCGGCGTCCAGCGTAGAGGCGCTGGCAATTACACCGGAGGCGTCAGGGCTGATCACCTGCGCATAAATGTGCCGCGGCGTGCGGAAAACGCTCAGACGGTAGGTTTCCAGCTCCTTCATCTTGGCGCGTCCACGACGCGCGCGCCGCAAGCGTGACTGTTTCTTATCCACGTGTCCTGCCCACCTTATTTCTTCTTGGCCTCTTTGAGGATCACCTGCTCATCCGCGTAACGCACGCCCTTGCCCTTGTAAGGCTCCGGCGGACGATAGGCGCGGATCTCGGCGGCTACCTGCCCGACCTTCTGCTTGTCGATACCCTTGATCACGATCTCGGTCTGGCTCGGGGTCTCGATGACGATCCCCTCCGGCACCGGATAGCTGACCGGATGCGAGAAACCGAGGGTCAGGTTGAGGGCTTTGCCCTGCACCTGGGCGCGGTATCCCACCCCGACCAGCGTGAGCTTGCGCTCGAAACCCTTGCTGACACCGGTCACCATGTTCTTCAGCAGAGCGCGCACCGTGCCCGACATGGCGTGGTACAGGCCGCTGTCGTCAACCAGCTGCACCTTCAGCTCGCCGTCTTCCTGCACCAGCCGGATCGCGGGCGGAATGTCGCGCCGCAACTCGCCCTTGGCGCCCTTCACTGCAACCGCGCCCGGACTCATGGTGACGGAAACGCCGGTCGGCAGCGGAATCGGTTGTTTAGCTATTCTTGACATGGCTCATCACTCACGAAATCAGGCAGAGTACTTCGCCGCCCTGGCCCCTGGCGCGGGCGGCGCGATCTGTCATAACCCCGGCCGAGGTGCTGACGATGGCGATACCGAGTCCGCCCATGACCTTGGGCAGATCGTCGCGCGCCTCGTAGATGCGCAGGCCGGGACGGCTTACACGCTTCAGGCTCGAGATCACCGGTTTGCCCTCGAAATACTTGAGGGTGATCGTCATGGTGCTCTTGCTGCCTTCCTGCTTCACCGCGCAATCCGCGATGTAGCCCTCGTCCTTCAATACGCCGGCGATGGCCGCCTTCAGCTTCGAGGCGGGCATGGACACCGATGCAACCCCGTTCTGCTGCGCGTTGCGGATGCGGGTCAGCATGTCTGCTATGGGATCGGTCATGCTCATACGATTTTCCTGAATCCTTTGCCCTGTCTCAGTAGTTGGATCACCAGCTCGCCTTCACCAGGCCGGGGACATCCCCGCGCATGGCGGCCTCGCGCAGCTTGTTGCGGCCCAGGCCGAACTTGCGGTAGAAGCCGTGCGGGCGCCCCGTCAGGCGGCAGCGGTTGCGCAGCCGTGTGGGGCTGGCGTCGCGCGGCAGCATCTGGAACCTGCGGCGCAGCTCGGCCTTCTCCTCGAAGCCCAGCTTGGGATCGCGCAGCTGGTTCTTCAGCTCGGTACGCTTGCCGGCGTACTTGCGGATCACGCGCTGACGGCGGATTTCCCGGTTGACCATGGAAGTCTTTGCCATAATGCCTGGTCCTCAGTTTCTGAACGGAAAGCTGAACGACTCGAGAAGCGCGCGCGCCTCGGCGTCGGTCTTCGCGCTGGTCGTCAGGGTGATGTCCATCCCGCGGATCACGTCGATCTTGTCGTACTCGATCTCAGGGAAGATGATCTGCTCGCGCACACCCATGCTGAAGTTGCCGCGTCCGTCGAAGGAGCGCCCGTTCACCCCGCGGAAGTCGCGGATGCGCGGGATCGAGATGCTGATCAGGCGATCCAGGAATTCGTACATGCGATTGCTGCGCAGCGTCACCTTGCAGCCAACCGGCCAGCCTTCGCGGACCTTGAAGCCGGCGATGGACTTGCGCGCCTCGGTGACCACCGGCTTCTGGCCGCTGATCTTCTCCAGGTCCGCCACCGCATTCTCGATCACCTTCTTGTCGGCGACCGCCTCGCCCACGCCCATGTTGATCGTGATCTTGACGAGGTGTGGCACCTCCATCACGCTCTTGTAGGCGAAGCGCTGCATCATCTGCGGCACCACCTTTTCCCGATAGAATTCCTTCAATCTTGCCATAACGGTCAACCTGCCCGGTTCAACTGTCCAGTACTTCGTTGTTTGATTTGAAGAAGCGCACCTTGCGCCCGTCTTCCAGCGTGCGGTAACCCGCGCGATCCGGCTTCTTAGTCACCGGATTGAACAGCATCACGTTGGAAATGTGGATCGGCGCCTCTTTCTCCACGATGCCGCCCGCCACGCCGCGTGTCGGATTCGGCTTGGTGTGGCGCTTGATCATGTTGATGTTCTCGACGATGACGCGGTCGTCGGTCAGCACGCGCACCACGGTGCCGCGCTTGCCCTTGTCCTTGCCCGCGATCACCATCACGTCGTCGTTCTTTTTGATCTTGCTCATCTCAGCCTCGCTCTCCCGCCCGCGTCTCAGAGCACTTCCGGCGCGAGCGAAATGATCTTCATGAACTGCTCCGTGCGCAGTTCGCGTGTGACCGGCCCGAAAATGCGGGTGCCGATCGGCTGCTTCTGGTTGTTGAGCAGCACTGCCGCGTTGCTGTCGAAGCGGATCAGGGAGCCATCCGGGCGGCGGATGCCCTTGCGGGTGCGCACCACGACGGCATCGTATACTTCGCCCTTCTTCACCTTCCCGCGCGGAATGGCGTCCTTGATGCTGACCTTGATGATGTCGCCGATGCCGGCGTAGCGGCGGTGTGAGCCGCCCAGCACCTTGATGCACATCAGTTCGCGTGCGCCGCTGTTGTCCGCCACGTCCAACCTTGTCTGCATCTGAATCATTGTTCCGTCTCCTTCAAGTGGCCGCAGCCGTCACTTAGCCCGTTCGACGACCTTGACCAGGCGCCACGACTTGGTCCTGGACAGGGGCCGCGACTGTTCGATGACCACGGTGTCACCTTCCCTGCATTCGTTGTTCTCGTCGTGCGCGTGCAGTTTGGACGAGCTGCGCACGTATTTCCGGTAGACCGGGTGCGGCAGCCGGCGCTCGATCAGCACGGTTATGGTCTTGTCCATCTTGTTGCTGATAACGCGCCCGGTCACGCCGCGCGACGCCTTTGTCTGTTCATTCATGAGGTTTTGCCTTTCGCCTTGTCATTCAGCACCGTGTAGAGGCGCGCAATGTCGCGTCGCACGGCGCGGATGCGGTGGGACTGGCCAAGCTGGCCGGTGCCCTTCTGCATGCGCAGGTTGAACTGTTCGCGCAGCAGCCCGAGCAGATCCTGCTTCAGCTCGCCGACGTTCTTGCCTCTCAGCTCTTTCGCCTTCATCACATCACCGTCCTCGTAACGAACGCCGTCTTGACGGGCAGCTTCGCGGCAGCCAGCTTGAACGCCTCGCGCGCGATTTCTTCGGTCACGCCTTCCATTTCATACAGCATCTTGCCGGGCTGCGTGATGGCCACCCAGAATTCGACGTTGCCCTTGCCGCTTCCCATGCGCACCTCGAGCGGTTTCTTGGTCACCGGGGTGTCGGGGAACACGCGGATCCACACCTTGCCACCGCGCTTTACGAAGCGCGTCATGGCGCGACGGGCGGCCTCGATCTGGCGCGACGTGATGCGGCCGCCCACGATCGCCTGCAGGCCGTACTCGCCGAAACTGACCTTGTTGCCGCTGGTCGCAACCCCGCGGTTGCGCCCCTTCATCTGCTTGCGGAATTTGGTTCTCTTTGGCTGCAGCATGTTGCGTCCCTATACTGAGATAATTAGGCGGATTCAACCTTGTCGGCGGCGCTGTCTTTCTCGTGCGCATCGCGGTCGAACACCTCGCCCTTGAATACCCATACCTTCACACCGATCGCGCCCGACGCGGTACGCGCCTCGGTGAAACCGTAGTCGATGTCGGCGCGCAGGGTGTGCAGCGGCACGCGGCCCTCACGGTACCACTCCCTGCGCGCGATCTCGGCGCCATTCAGGCGTCCCGCGACGTTGACGCGGATGCCGAGCGCTCCCAGGCGCATGGTGTTGGTGACCGCGCGCTTCATGGCACGGCGGTACATGATGCGGCGCTCGATCTGCTGCGCGATGCTCTCCGCCACCAGCTGGGCGTCGAGCTCGGGCTTGCGGATCTCCTCGATGTTGATGTGCACGGGCACTTTCATCATCGCGGCGACTTCCTTGCGCAGGTGCTCGATGTCCTCGCCCTTCTTGCCGATCACCATGCCAGGACGCGCGGTCTGGATGGTGATGTGCGCGGTGCGCGCCGGCCGCTCGATCTGGATGCGGCTGACGGACGCGGCCGACAGTTTCTGCTTGAGATACTCGCGCACGCGCAGGTCGGTAAGCAGGTAGTCGGCGTAGTTCTTCGAATCGGCGTACCACTTTGACGTCCAGTCCTTGACGATGCCAAGACGAATGCCTGTCGGATGTACTTTCTGGCCCATGATGTTCCGCTCTCTATGCTCTACTTGTCGCTCACCGCCACGGTGATGTGGCTGGTACGCTTCAATATCTTGTTGGCGCGGCCGCGCGCACGCGGGCTCCAGCGCTTCTGCTGCGGGCCCTCGTCCACGAAGATGCGCGATACTTTCAGCTCGTCGATGTCGGCCCCCTCGTTGTGCTCCGCGTTGGCGATGGCGGAGAGCAGGAGCTTCCGCACCAGCACCGCCGCCTGCTTGGGGCTGAAGGTGAGCATGTTCAGCGCCCGGTCAACCGGCAGACCGCGGATCTGGTCCGCTATCAGCCGGCATTTCTGGGCGGAAATACCCGCGTATCTGCGCTTAGCGTAAATTTCCATCTTCGCCACCCGTGACTATTTGGTCTTCTTGTCCGCCACGTGCCCCTTGAAGGTGCGCGTCGCGGCGAATTCGCCCAGCTTGTGTCCGACCATGTTCTCCGTCACCAGCACCGGCACGTGCTGGCGCCCGTTGTGCACGGCGATGGTCAGCCCAACCATGTCGGGCAGGATCATGGAACGCCGCGACCAGGTCTTGATCGGACGCTTGCTGTTTTCCGCGACGGCCTGGTCCACCTTCTTGATCAGGTGCAGGTCGACGAACGGCCCTTTTTTGATTGAACGTGGCATTGACTAACCTCTGCAACTCGATTCCTGTCGGCCCGCTTACTTGGTCCTGCGGTCGCGCACGATCATGTTTCCGGTGCGCTTGTTCTTCCGCGTCTTGTATCCCTTGGTCGGCTGGCCCCACGGCGTCACGGGGTGCTTGCCGAAGTTGCGCCCCTCGCCACCGCCATGCGGATGGTCGACCGGGTTCATCGCCGTTCCGCGCACGGTCGGACGGATGCCGCGCCAGCGCTTCGCACCCGCCTTGCCGAGCGAGCGCAGGGAATGCTCCGCGTTGCTCACTTCGCCGATGACAGCGCGGCAGTCTACCAGAATGCGGCGCATCTCGCCTGATCGCAGTCGCAGGATGGCATAGGTGCCCTCCTTCGCAATGAGCTGTGTCGAAGCGCCGGCGCTGCGCGCAAGCTGCGCGCCCTTGCCGGGCTTCATCTCGACGCAGTGGATTTCCGAGCCGACCGGGATATTGCGGATCGGCAGGCAGTTCCCGCGGCGGATGGGCGCATCGCTTCCCGACTGCAGCTCGTCGCCGGCGGTCACGCCCTTGGGCGCGACAATGTAGCGCCGCTCGCCGTCGGAGTACAGCAGCAGGGCGATGTGCGCGCTGCGGTTCGGATCGTATTCGATCCGCTCGACACGGGCCGGGATGCCGTCCTTGTCGCGCTTGAAGTCGATGATGCGGTAATAGCGCTTGTGGGCGCCGCCGATGTGGCGCACCGTGATATGGCCGTTGTTGTTGCGGCCGCTGCCGCGGGTCATGCTCTCGATCAGCGCCGGGTGCGGATCACCCTTGTGCAGATGGGGATGAACCACCTTCACTACGAAGCGGCGTCCGGCCGATGTCGGTTTGGTTTTTACAAGTGCCATGATCGTCCTGTCCCAGTCCTGTTACTGCTGCCCGGAGAAATCGATGTCGAAACCGGGTTTCAGCGCCACGTAGGCCTTTCTGAAGTCGGAACGCTTGCCGTATGAGGCGCCGAAGCGCTTGCTCTTGCCAATGCAGTTGACCACCCGCACCTGGTCGACCTCGACCTTGAACAGATGCTCGACCGCCTGCTTGATCTCCGGCTTGGTCGCGTCCGGAGCGACGCGGAACACGAACTGCTTGTGTTTTTCAGCCACCACGGTCGCCTTCTCGGAGACGTGCGGCGACAGCAGGACCTTCATCAGGCGTTCCTGGTTCATGCGAGCTGCTCCTCAAACTTCTTCACCGCGGCCGCCGTCATCAGAACCTTGTCGAAACGGATCAGGCTGACCGGGTCAACCTCAGCGGTATTCATGACCTCGACCTTGTGCAGGTTGCGTGCGGACAGCATCAGCTTGTCGTCGGTGCTGTCGGTCACCACCAGCACGCTGTCCAGTCCGAGCGCCTTGAGCTTCACCACCAGTGACTGGGTCTTTGGCTCGTCGACACCGAAGCTGTCCACCACCACGAGCTGGTCCTGCCGCAGCAGCTCGGACAGGATGGAACGGACCGCCGCGCGGTACATCTTGCGGTTGACCTTCTGCGAATAATCGGCGGGCACTGCCGCGAAGGTCTTGCCGCCGCCGCGCCACAGCGGGCTGCGGATGCTGCCGGCGCGGGCGCGGCCGCCACCCTTCTGTTTCCACGGCTTGATGCCGCCGCCCCTGACCTGCGAGCGCGTCTTCTGCGCATGCGTACCGGCGCGGCCCGCCGCAAGATACGCGGTCACCACCTGGTGCACCAGCGCCTCGTTGAACTCGCAGCCGAACGTCGCATCGGCGACCTTGAGCGCGCCGCCCGCATTGCCCGTTGCATTTTTCAGTGTGATATCCATGTCGCGTATCCTCAGCGAGCCTTGACCGACGGGCGCACGATCACGTTCCCGCCGCTCGCGCCCGGGACCGCGCCCCGCACCAGCAGCAGGTTGCGTTCGGCATCCACGCGCACCACTTCCAGATTCTGAATGCTGCGCTGCGCGTCGCCCATATGCCCCGCCATGCGCTTGCCCTTGAACACGCGGCCCGGCGACTGGCGCTGGCCGATCGAGCCCGGGGCGCGATGCGACAGCGAGTTACCGTGGGTCGCATCGCCCATGGTGAAGTTGTGACGCTTGATGGTGCCGGCGAAGCCCTTGCCCTTGGTGACCCCGCTCACATCGACCTTCTGTCCGGCCTGGAAAATGTCCGCCTTGATCTCCCCGCCGACGGTGAATGCCTCGCCCTCACCCTCGGACAGGCGGAACTCCCACAGCCCGCGCCCGGCCTCGACGCCGGCCTTGGCGTAATGACCCGCCTGCGGCTTGAGGACGCGCGTGGCGCGGCGCGTGCCGGTGGTCACCTGCACGGCGCGATAGCCGTCGCTCTCGACCGTCTTGACCTGCGTGATGCGGTTGGGCGCGACCTCGATCACCGTCACCGGCACGGCATTGCCGTCCTCGGTGAAGATGCGCGTCATCCCATGTTTACGACCGACTACACCTATTGTCATGGCCCCGGTTCCTTCAACTCGTTCCTGCTCAGTGCAGCTTGATCTGCACGTCGACGCCCGCCGCCAGATCCAGCTTCATGAGGGCATCCACCGTCTTGTCCGTCGGATCGACGATGTCGAGCAGGCGCTTGTGCGTGCGGATCTCGTACTGGTCGCGCGCATCCTTGTTCGCATGCGGCGAGATCAGGATGGTGAAGCGTTCCTTGCGCGTCGGCAGCGGGATCGGTCCCTTGACGTGCGCGCCGGTGCGCTTGGCGGTCTCCACGATCTCGCGCGCAGAGCGGTCGATCAGCCGGTGATCGAACGCCTTCAGCCGTATCCGTATCCTTTGACTCGTTGCCATCGCGGTTTCCTGATTCTGTTACTTACTTAACTGGGGACAGACTTAAGTCTGTCCCCTCCTGCTCTTCGATCCAGCCGTTGCTGGGCCGGATATCCGGGGACGGACTGAAGTTCGCCCCGCCCCGCTGGGGTTTACTATCCAGCGGGGGACAGACTTCAGTCTGTCCCCCCTCTTAATTACTCGAGGACTTTGGCGACGACGCCGGCGCCGACGGTGCGGCCGCCCTCGCGGATCGCGAAGCGCAGCCCTTCTTCCATCGCGATCGGGTTGATCAGCGACACCGTCATCTTCACGTTGTCACCCGGCATCACCATCTCGATCCCCGCCGGCAGGTCGCACGCCCCCGTCACGTCCGTCGTCCGGAAGTAGAACTGCGGGCGGTAACCGTTGAAGAACGGCGTGTGGCGGCCGCCCTCTTCCTTGCCCAGAATGTACACCTCGCACTCGAACTTCGTGTGCGGCGTGATCGAACCCGGCTTGCACAGCACCTGGCCGCGCTCCACTTCCTCGCGCTTCGTGCCGCGCAGCAGCACGCCCACGTTGTCGCCCGCCTCGCCCTCGTCCAGCAGCTTGCGGAACATCTCCACGCCCGTGCACGTCGTCTTCGTCGTCGGCTTGATGCCCACGATCTCGATCTCGTCGCCCACCTTCACAATCCCGCGCTCGATGCGGCCCGTCACCACCGTCCCGCGCCCCGAAATCGAGAATACGTCCTCGATCGGCATCAGGAACGGCTTGTCCTTCGGGCGCTCCGGCACCGGGATGTACCGGTCCATCTCTTCCACCAGCTTCACCACCGATGGTATCCCGATCGGCGAGCTGTCACCTTCCAGCGCCTTCAGCGCCGAGCCCGTCACGATCGGCGTGTCGTCCCCGGGGAACTTGTACACCGTCAGCAGCTCGCGCACTTCCATCTCCACCAGCTCCAGCAGCTCGGCGTCGTCCACCATGTCCGCCTTGTTCAGGTACACCACGATGTACGGCACGCCCACCTGGCGCGCCAGCAGGATGTGCTCCCGCGTCTGCGGCATCGGGCCGTCCGCCGCCGAGACCACCAGGATCGCGCCGTCCATCTGCGCCGCGCCCGTGATCATGTTCTTCACGTAGTCCGCGTGTCCCGGGCAGTCCACGTGCGCGTAGTGCCGTGCCGACGACTCGTATTCCACGTGTGACGTCGAGATCGTGATCCCGCGCGCCTTCTCTTCCGGGGCCTTGTCGATCTGGTCGTAGTTCAGCACCTCGCCGCCGAATTTCTCCGCCAGAACCTTCGTCAGCGCCGCCGTCAACGTCGTCTTTCCATGGTCCACGTGGCCAATCGTGCCCACGTTCACATGCGGCTTCTTACGCTCAAATTTTCCTTTCGACATAGGAGTTCCCCTTGTTCTGTCTCAGCTGTGTTGATTACTAATCTCAGGAGGCCTTCTTGATCACCGCCTCCGCGACGCTGTTGGGCGCCTCGGAATAGCGGGTGAATTCCATGGTATAGGTGGCGCGCCCCTGCGTCGCCGAGCGCAGCGACGTGGCGTAGCCGAACATCTCCGCCAGCGGCACTTCGGCGCGCACGATCTTGCCCGCGGGCGCGTCCTCCATCGCCTGAATGATGCCGCGCCGGCGGTTGAGGTCTCCCATCACGTCGCCCATGTAATCCTCGGGGGTGACGACCTCGACCTTCATGATCGGCTCGAGGATGACGGGATTCGCCTTGCGCACGCCGTCCTTGAAGGCCATGGAACCGGCGATCTTGAATGCCATTTCGTTCGAATCGACGTCGTGGTAGGAGCCGTCGAACAGGGTGACACGCACGTCGACCATCGGGAAGCCCGCGATGACGCCGTTGTCCATCTGCTCCTTCACGCCCTTGTCCACCGGCGCGATGTACTCGCGCGGCACCACGCCGCCCACGATGCCGTTGACGAACTCGTAACCGGTGCCGCGCTCGAGCGGCTCCAGGCGCAGCCACACATGGCCGTACTGGCCGCGGCCGCCCGACTGGCGCACGAACTTGCCTTCCTGCTCCACCGTCTTGCGGATTGCCTCGCGATACGCCACCTGCGGCGCGCCGACGTTGGCCTCGACGCCGAACTCGCGCTTCATGCGGTCGACGATGATCTCGAGATGGAGCTCGCCCATGCCGGAGATGATGGTCTGACCGGATTCCTCGTCGGTGCGTACGCGGAAGGAGGGATCCTCCGCCGCCAGCTTGTTGAGCGCGATGCCCATCTTTTCCTGGTCGGCCTTGGTCTTCGGCTCCACCGCCACCGAGATGACCGGCTCGGGGAATGATCATCTTCTCGAGCACGATGACATTGCTCGAGGTCGCACAGCGTGTCGCCGGTGGTGACGTCCTTCAGGCCCACCGCCGCGGCGATGTCGCCCGCGCGCACTTCCTTGATCTCCTCACGCGAATTCGCGTGCATCTGCACGATGCGGCCGAAGCGCTCCTTCTTGCCTTTGACGGAATTGATGACGGAGTCACCGGAATTCACCACGCCGGAATAGACGCGGAAGAAGGTCAGCGTGCCGACGTAGGGGTCGGTGGCGATCTTGAACGCCAGCGCGGCGAACGGTTCCTCGTCCGCGGCGTGGCGCTCGGCGAGCGTCTCCGCGGCATCGTCGAGATGGCCCTTGATGGCGATGACATCGGTCGGCGCCGGCAGGTACTCGACCACGGCGTCCAGCATCGCCTGCACGCCCTTGTTCTTGAACGCCGAACCGCACAGCGTGGGAACGATCTCGTTGGCCAGTGCGCGCTTGCGCAGCCCCTGCTTGAGTTCCTCGATCGACAGCTCAGTGCCTTCGAGGTACTTCTCCATCAGCTCCTCGCTGGCCTCGGCGGCGGACTCGACCATTTTTTCGCGCCATTCCGCGCAGGTCGCCTGCATGTCGGCCGGGATATCCTCCAGCCGGTAGGTCATGCCCTGATCCGCCTCGTTCCAGAAAATAGCCTTCATGCGCAGCAGATCGACCACGCCCTTGTAATTTTCCTCGGCGCCGATCGGCAGCTGCAGCGGCACCGGGTTGGCGCCCAGGCGGCTCTTGATCTGCTGGACCACGCGCAGGAAGTTGGCGCCGGCGCGATCCATCTTGTTGACGAAGGCGAGGCGCGGCACGCCGTACTTGTTGGCCTGGCGCCACACGGTCTCGGACTGCGGCTCGACGCCGCCGACGGCGCAGAACAGCGCGCAGGCGCCGTCCAGCACGCGCAGCGAGCGCTCGACCTCGATGGTGAAATCGACGTGTCCCGGGGTATCGATGATGTTGATGCGGTGCTCCGGGAACTGCTTGTCCATGCCCTTCCAGAAGCAGGTGGTGGCGGCCGATGTGATGGTGATGCCGCGCTCCTGCTCCTGCTCCATCCAGTCCATGGTCGCGGCGCCGTCGTGCACCTCGCCCATCTTGTGCGACACGCCGGTATAGAACAGGACGCGTTCGGTCGTCGTCGTCTTACCGGCATCGATGTGCGCCATGATGCCGATGTTACGGTACCGTTCTATGGGGGTCTTTCTAGCCACGTCCGATCCTGTCTACTGTCCGTTTAACCCGGTCGGGAACGGACCTGAGTCCGCCCCCGTTCCTGAATCTGTTACCAGCGATAATGCGAGAAGGCCTTGTTGGCCTCGGCCATGCGGTGCGTATCCTCGCGTTTCTTCACCGCCGCGCCGCGATTCTCGCAGGCATCGAGGATCTCGGCGGCCAGCCGCAGACCCATGGTCTTTTCGCTGCGGTTGCGCGCGGTGTCCACCAGCCAGCGCATGGCAAGCGCCTGGCTGCGCTCGCCGCGCACCTCCATCGGCACCTGGTAGGTGGCGCCGCCGACGCGGCGGGACTTCACCTCGACCAGCGGCCGGATGTTGTCCAGCGCCTTGACGAGGGAATCGAGCGGGTCGCTCTTGCCCTTCGCCGCCACCTGATCCAGCGCGCCGTAGACGATGCGTTCGGCGATCGACTTCTTGCCGCTGGTCATGATCATGTTGATGAACTTCGCCAGATTCCGGTTCCCGTATTTCGGATCCGGCATCCGCTCCCGCTTTGCTGCTACTCTGCGTCTTGCCATCGTCTTTCGTCCGTCAGTCTAAGATCGGGCTGATCAACCCTTGGGGCGCTTGGCGCCGTATTTCGAGCGGCCCTGGCGGCGCCCGTCCACGCCGGAGGTGTCGAGGCTGCCGCGCACCGTGTGATATCGCACACCCGGTAAATCCTTGACACGGCCCCCGCGGATCAGCACCACCGAGTGCTCCTGCAGGTTGTGGCCTTCGCCACCTATATATGAGGTGACCTCCATCCCGTTGGTGAGACGGACGCGGGCGACCTTGCGCAGCGCCGAGTTCGGCTTCTTGGGGGTCGTGGTGTAGACGCGCGTGCACACCCCCCGTTTCTGCGGGCACCCTTCCAGCGCGGGCACCGTGCTCTTGGCGGCTTTACGCGACCGCGGCTTTCTGACCAACTGATTGACTGTCGCCATTCCGACTTACCCCACCCCTCATAAACGTTAAGCGTCCAGCCAGTCGGGACGAGGCGCCTGCGGCGCATTCGCCAACGGTTGAACGCTTAGATTGAGTGACCAGTACTCGAGAGAAGCAGATTGCTTCTGCAAAGACGCGAGAGTTTAGGTCGATAATCACAGCCTGTCAAGACATTGCGCCTGAAAATGGCGTCTATCGGGAGTTGTTCCGGCGCGGGAAATCCCGCAGATATACGGCCTTATGAGCTACGCGGTACGGGGCGCCGCCGGGGCGGAAAAGAAAACGCCCCCGACCGTTCCCGGAGGGGGGCGTTGATGCGGGGACCTGCGCGGGCGGAGACGGATTTCCGGCGCGTCGGCCGCGCTCAGGTGACGTTGAGCGCCTGCCGCAGGGCCTCTTCCACCTCGCTCGTGGTCGGCTGCTTATCCTCCGCCGGGGCCTCCGGCACGGCCGCCCGGCGCTGACGCTCCAGGTGGTAGGCGAGACCGGTGCCCGCCGGGATCAGGCGGCCCACGATCACGTTCTCCTTCAGGCCGCGCAGGCTGTCGATCTTGCCGCTCACCGCGGCCTCGGTCAGCACGCGGGTGGTCTCCTGGAAGGAGGCCGCGGAGATGAAGGACTCGGTGGCAAGCGAGGCCTTGGTGATGCCGAGCAGCACCGGGACGTACAGCGCAAGCTGCTTTTTCTCCGCCGCGGCCTTGTCGTTTTCCTCCATCAGGCGCGCGCGCTCGACCTGCTCGCCGGCCAGGAAACCGGTTTCGCCGGGCGAGCTGATCTCGATCTTGCGCAGCATCTGGCGCACGATCACCTCGATGTGCTTGTCGTTGATCTTCACGCCCTGCAGGCGATAGACGTCCTGCACTTCCTTGACGATGTACTTCGCCAGCGGCTCCACGCCGAGCAGGCGCAGGATGTCGTGCGGCGACGGCGGGCCATCGGCGATCACCTCGCCCTTCTCCACGTGCTCGCCCTCGAACACGGTGATGTGGCGCCACTTCGGTATCAGCCCCTCGAAGCGCTCGCCGTCTTCGCCGACGATGATCAGGCGCTGCTTGCCCTTGGTGTCCTTGCCGAAGGCCACGGTGCCGGAGATCTCGGCCAGGATGGCCGGGTCCTTCGGCTTGCGCGCCTCGAACAGGTCGGCCACGCGGGGCAGACCGCCCGTGATATCGCGCGTCTTGGAGGATTCCTGCGGAATACGCGCGATGACGTCGCCGACCATCACCCCGGCGCCGTCTTCGAGGCTGATGATGGCGCCGGCCGGGAGGTAGTACACGGCCGGGATGTCGGTGCCCGCGAAGTGGCGCTCATGGCCCTTCTCGTCCACGATCTTGACCATCGGGCGCAGGTCCTTGGTGCTGAGCCCGCGCGACTTGGGATCGGTCACCACCATGCTGGAAAGACCGGTGAACTCGTCGGTCTGGCGCTGCACTGTCACGCCGTCGATGATGTCCGAGTAGCTCAGGCGTCCGCCGACCTCGGTCACCACCGGATGGGTGTGCGGATCCCAGTTGGCGAGCTGCTGGCCGGCGGCGACCTTGTCGCCGTCGTTGACCGAGATCAGCGCGCCGTAGGGGATCTTGTAGCGCTCGCGATCACGGCCGCCGCCGTCGACGACGATCAGCTCGCCGGAACGGGACACCGCCACGTTGATACCGCTGCTGTTCTGCACCAGCTTGATGTTGTCGAGCCGCACGGTGCCGGCGATCTTGGCCTCGACCGAGTTGACGGTCACGGCACGCGACGCGGCGCCGCCGATGTGGAAGGTGCGCATGGTGAGCTGCGTGCCGGGTTCGCCGATCGACTGCGCCGCGATGACGCCGACCGCCTCGCCAATGTTGACGAGGTGGCCGCGCGCCAGGTCGCGCCCGTAGCAGGCGGCGCAGATGCCGTGGCGGTTGCGGCAGGTGATTGCCGAGCGCACCTTGACGTGATCGACGCCCTCCTTCTCCATCTGCTCGACCCACTGCTCGTCGAGCAGGGTACCGGCGGGTATCGTCTCGTCCGACAACCTGACGTCCTCGGCCAGCACGCGGCCGAGCACCAGGGCGCCGAGCGCCTCGACCACGTCGCCGCCCTCGATCAGGGCGGTCATCATCACTCCGTCGGTGGTGCCGCAGTCGAGGTCGGTGATGACGAGGTCCTGCGCCACGTCGACCAGGCGGCGCGTCAGGTATCCGGAGTTCGCGGTCTTCAGCGCGGTGTCGGCCAGACCCTTGCGGGCGCCGTGCGTCGAGATGAAGTACTGCAGCACGTCGAGGCCCTCGCGGAAGTTCGCGGTGATCGGCGTCTCGATGATCGAGCCGTCCGGCTTGGCCATCAGGCCGCGCATGCCGGCGAGCTGGCGGATCTGCGCGGCCGAACCGCGCGCGCCCGAGTCGGCCATCATGAAGATGGAATTGAACGAGGGCTGGCGTATCTCCTTGCCCTCGCTGTCGGTCGCGACGTCGGTGCCGAGCTTCTCCATCATCGCCTTGGCGACCTTGTCGTTGGTGTGCGACCAGATGTCGACCACCTTGTTGTAGCGCTCGCCGTTGGTGACCAGGCCCGAGGTGTACTGCGCCTCGATGTCCTTCACCTCCTGCTCGGCGGCCTCGATGATGCCGGCCTTCTCGCGCGGGATCACCATGTCGTCGACGCCGATGGAGACGCCGGCGCGGGTGGCGTAGCTGAAACCGGTGTACATCAGGCGGTCCGCGAAGATCACGGTCTCCTTGAGGCCGACGCGGCGGTAGCAGATGTTGACCAGGCTGGAGATCGCCTTCTTGTTCATGTCGCGGTTGATGAGGTCGAACGACATGCCCTCAGGCACGATCTCGAACAGCAGCGCGCGGCCCACCGTGGTGGAGACCAGGCGCCGGCCCCCGCTCCGGTTGCCATCCTGATCGATAACGACCTCGTCAATGCGGACCTTGATGCGCGCATGGATGTCGACCTGGCGTGTCTCGTAGGCGCGGTGCACCTCGGTGAGGTCGGCGAACACCATGCCCTCGCCGGGCATGTTGACCTTCTCGCGCGTCATGTAATAGAGGCCGAGCACCACGTCCTGCGACGGTACGATGATCGGCTCGCCGTTGGCGGGCGACAGGATGTTGTTGGACGACATCATCAGCGCGCGCGCCTCGAGCTGGGCCTCCAGCGACAGCGGCACGTGCACGGCCATCTGGTCGCCGTCGAAGTCGGCGTTGAACGCGGTGCAGACGAGCGGGTGCAGCTGGATCGCCTTGCCTTCGATCAGCGTCGGCTCGAAGGCCTGGATGCCGAGGCGGTGCAGCGTGGGCGCGCGGTTGAGCAGGATGGGATGCTCGCGGATCACCTCTTCGAGGATGTCCCACACCTCCGGGCCCTCGCGCTCGACCATCTTCTTTGCTGCCTTGATCGTGGTGGCGAGCCCGCGCCGCTCGATCTTGCTGAAGATGAACGGCTTGAACAGCTCGAGCGCCATCTTCTTCGGCAGTCCGCACTGGTGCAAGCGCAGCGTCGGGCCGACCACGATAACGGAACGGCCGGAGTAGTCGACGCGCTTGCCGAGCAGGTTCTGGCGGAAACGGCCCTGCTTGCCCTTGATCATGTCGGCGAGCGACTTCAGCGGGCGCTTGCTGGTGCCGGTGATGGCCTTGCCGCGGCGGCCGTTGTCGAGCAGCGCGTCGACCGCCTCCTGCAGCATGCGCTTCTCGTTGCGCACGATGATGTCCGGTGCATTGAGGTCGAGCAGGCGCTTCAGGCGGTTGTTGCGGTTGATCACCCGGCGGTAGAGGTCGTTCAGGTCCGAGGTCGCGAAGCGGCCGCCATCCAGCGGCACCAGCGGGCGCAGTTCCGGCGGCAGCACCGGCAGCACCGACATCACCATCCACTCGGGGCGGTTGCCGGAATCGAGGAAGGCCTCCATCAGCTTGAGACGCTTGGTCAGCTTCTTGAGCTTGGTGTCGGAGTTGGTGCTGGCGATGTCCTCGCGCAGCTTCTCCACCTCGACCTTGATATCGAGCGAGCCAAGCAGTTGCTGGATCGCCTCGGCGCCCATGCGCGCGTCGAACTCGTCGCCGTGCTCCTCGATCGCGTCGAGGTAGGCCTCGTCGGTGAGCAGCTGGCCGCGCTCGAGCTGGGTCATGCCCGGATCGATGACGACGAAGGCCTCGAAATAGAGCACGCGCTCGATGTCGCGCAGCGTCATGTCGAGCAGCAGGCCCATGCGCGAGGGCAGCGACTTGAGGAACCAGATGTGCGCCACCGGGCTGGCCAGCTCGATGTGGCCCATGCGCTCGCGCCGCACCTTGGTCACCGTGACCTCGACGCCGCACTTCTCGCAGATCACGCCGCGGTGCTTGAGGCGCTTGTACTTGCCGCACAGGCATTCGTAGTCCTTCACCGGCCCGAAGATCTTGGCGCAGAACAGGCCGTCACGCTCGGGCTTGAAGGTGCGGTAATTGATCGTCTCGGGCTTCTTCACCTCGCCGAAGGACCAGGACCGGATCTTCGCCGGCGAAGCCAGCCCGATGCGAATGGCGTCGAATTCCTCGATCTGCCCCTGCTGCTTGAACATGTTGAGTAGGTTTTTCAAAGCCGTGTCTCCCGATCAGATTCGCTTGTAACCCCGCGGGCGCCGCGCGCCCGCCCGCCGTGCGTCCGCGCCTTACTCCAGCTCGACATCGATGCCGAGCGCGCGGATCTCCTTCAGCAACACATTGAACGACTCGGGCATGCCCGGTTCCATGTGGTGGTCGCCGTCGACGATGTTCTTGTACATAGCCGTGCGGCCGTGGACGTCGTCCGACTTCACCGTCAGCATCTCCTGCAGCGTGTAGGCGGCGCCGTAGGCCTCCAGCGCCCACACCTCCATCTCGCCGAAGCGCTGGCCGCCGAACTGGGCCTTGCCGCCCAGCGGCTGCTGGGTGACCAGGCTGTACGGACCGGTGGAGCGGGCGTGCATCTTGTCGTCGACCAGGTGGTTCAGCTTCAGCATGTACATGTAGCCGACCGTGACCTGGCGCTCGAAGGCGTCGCCGGTGCGACCGTCGTGCAGCGTGGTCTGGCCCGAGACCGGCAGGCCGGCCAGTTCCAGCATGCCCTTGATCTCGCCCTCGGTGGCGCCGTCGAACACCGGCGTCGCCATCGGCACGCCGCCGCGCAGATTCTCGGCCAGCGCCATCACCTCGTCATCGCTCAGCGTGGAGAGATCTTCCTTCTTGCCGCTGGTGTTGTAGATCTTGTCGAGCAGCTTGCGCACCTCGACCGCCTTGTGCTGCGCGTCGAGCAGTTCGCCGATCCGCTTGCCCACGCCCTTGGCGGCCCAGCCGAGATGGGTCTCGAGCACCTGGCCGACGTTCATGCGCGAGGGCACGCCGAGCGGGTTCAGCACAATGTCGACCGGGGTGCCGTCGGCCATGTAGGGCATGTCCTCGACCGGAACAATCATCGAGATCACGCCCTTGTTACCGTGGCGGCCGGCCATCTTGTCGCCCGGCTGCACGCGTCGCTTCACGGCGAGGTAGACCTTCACCATCTTGAGCACGCCGGGGGCGAGGTCGTCGCCCTGGCTCAGCTTGCCGCGCTGGTGCTCGAACTTCTCGTCGAAGGTCTTGCGCAGGCGGGCGCGCTGGTCGTTGAGCCCCTCGAGCTCCTTGACCGCGGCCTCGTTCTTGATCCGCACCTCGAACCACTTCTCGCGCGGCACCTCGTCGAGCAGCGTCTTGGTGATCTTGGTCCCGCTCTTGATCGCCTTCGGCCCGCCCTCGGCGGTCTTGCCGACCAGGACCTTCTCGACGCGCAGGAAGATGTCCTCCTCGAGGATGCGGAACTCGTCGTTGAGGTCCTTCTTGATGCGCTCGAGCTCGGTCTTCTCGATCTGCTGGGCGCGCTTGTCCTTCTCGACGCCGTCGCGCGTGAACACGCGCACGTCGATCACCGTGCCTGCCATGCCCGAGGGCACCCGGGCGGAAGTGTCCTTCACGTCGGAGGCCTTTTCGCCGAAGATCGCACGCAGCAGCTTCTCCTCCGGCGTCAGCTGGGTCTCGCCCTTCGGCGTCACCTTGCCGACCAGGATGTCGCCCGGACCGACCTCGGCGCCGATGTAGACGATGCCCGACTCGTCGAGCTTCGCCAGCGCGGTCTCGCCGACGTTGGGGATATCGCAGGTGATCTCCTCCGGCCCAAGCTTGGTGTCGCGCGCGACGCAGGTGATCTCCTCGATGTGGATGGAGGTATAGCGATCCTCCTCCACCACGCGCTCGGAGATCAGGATGGAGTCCTCGAAGTTGTAACCGTTCCACGGCATGAACGCCACCAGCAGGTTCTGCCCCAGCGCCAGCTCACCGGTATCGGTGGACGAGCCGTCGGCGAGCACATCGCCCCTGGCGATGACGTCGCCCGGCTGCACCAGCGGCTTCTGGTTGATGCAGGTGTTCTGGTTGGAACGCGTGTACTTGATCAGGTTGTAGATGTCCACGCCCGGTTCGCCGGTCGCGGTCTCCTCATCATGCACCCGCACCACCATGCGGCCCGCGTCGACCATGTCGACCACGCCGCCGCGCGCGGAAACCACCGCGGTGCCGGAGTCGATCGCAACGGTACGCTCCATGCCGGTGCCCACCAGGGGCTTTTCGGCGCGCAGCGACGGCACCGCCTGGCGCTGCATGTTCGAGCCCATCAGCGCACGGTTGGCGTCGTCGTGCTCGAGGAACGGGATCAGCGAGGCGGCCACCGAGACGATCTGCTTGGGCGACACGTCCATGTACTGGGCGCGATCCGGCGTCATCATGGTGAACTCGTTCTCATGCCGGCACGAGATCAGCTCCTCGGTCAGCGCCCCCTTCTTGTCCAGGGTGGCGCCGGCCTGCGCGATGATGTACTGGCCTTCCTCGATCGCCGACAGATATTCGATCTCGTCGGTGACACGCCCGTCCACCACCTTGCGGTACGGGGTCTCAAGGAAACCGTACTCGTTGGTACGCGCGTAGACCGACATCGAGTTGATGAGGCCGATGTTCGGGCCTTCCGGCGTCTCGATCGGGCACACGCGGCCGTAATGGGTGGGATGCACGTCGCGCACCTCGAAGCCCGCGCGCTCGCGCGTCAGGCCGCCCGGCCCAAGGGCCGAGACGCGGCGCTTGTGCGTCACCTCGGAGAGCGGGTTGTTCTGGTCCATGAACTGAGACAGCTGGCTGGAGCCGAAAAACTCCTTGATCACCGCCGTAACCGGCTTGGCGTTGATCATCTCCTGCGGCATCAGGCCCTCGGACTCGGCCAGCGCCAGGCGTTCGCGCACGGCGCGTTCGACACGCACCAGACCGACGCGGAACTGGTTTTCCACCATCTCGCCGACGCAGCGGATGCGGCGGTTGCCGAGGTGGTCGATGTCATCCACCGTGCCCTTGCCGTTCTTGATGTCGACCAGCACGCGCAGGCTTTCGATGATGTCCGAACCCCACTCCGCCAGGGCCTTCTTGAGATCGCCCCAGGCGATCTTGTCACCCTCGCCCTTGCCTTGCAGCGCCGGCAGGTCGAGCAGGGACGACTCCAGGATCTTGAGCTGCGCCACCGCGATGGCGTCGTTGTCACCTTTCAGCTTCAGGGCGCCTTCCAGCAGGGGTGGTGAAGTAGACGTCGTCGATCAGGATGCCGGGGCCGACGATGGTGTCGTTCTGCACGCGGCGGTTGAACTTCATCCGGCCGACCGCGGAAAGATCGTAGCGTTCGGAGTTGAAGAACAGGTTGCGGAACAGCACCTCCGCGGCCTCCTTGGTCGGCGGCTCGCCCGGGCGCATCATGCGGTAGATATCCACCAGCGCCTCGAGCTGGGTGCGGGTCTGGTCGATGCGCAGGGTCTCGGACATGTACGGACCGCGATCGAGCTCGTTGGTGTAGAGCGTGCGCAGCTCCTTCAGGCCGGCGTCGATGAACTTGTCGATCAGCTCGACGCTCAGCTCGGTGTTGGCCTCGGCCAGCACCTCGCCGGTGAGTTCGTCGACCATGTCGTGCGCCAGCGTCTTGCCGATCAGGTATTCCTTCGGCACCGGGATGGCGCTGAGCTGCTGGCTCTCCATCTCGCGCACGTGGCGCGCGGTGATGCGGCGCCCCGCCTCGACGATGACCTTGCCCTTGGGTCCCTTGAGATCGAACAGCAGGGTCTCGCCGCGCAGGCGGTCGGGGATGAGGTCGAGCTTGATGCCGTCCTTACCGATGCGGAAGGTGTTGATGTCGAAGAACAGCTCCAGGATCTGCTGGTTGCTGTAGCCGAGCGCGCGCAGCAGCACGGTGGCCGGCAGCTTGCGGCGGCGGTCGATGCGCACAAACACGCAGTCCAGCGGGTCGAACTCGAAGTCGAGCCAGGATCCGCGGTAGGGAATGATGCGGGCGGAGTAGAGCACCTTGCCGGAGGAGTGCGTCTTGCCCTTGTCGTGATCGTAGAACACACCGGGCGAGCGGTGCAGCTGGGACACCACGACGCGTTCGGTGCCGTTGATGACGAAAGTGCCGTTCGAGGTCATGAGCGGGATCTCGCCCATGTAGACCTCCTGCTCCTTGATATCCTTGACCGAGCGCGAGTTCGCCGGCGCGTCCTTGTCGTAGATCACCAGGCGCACCTTGACCTTGAGCGGCGCCGAGTAGGTCACCCCGCGCAGCTGGCATTCCTTGACGTCGAACACCGGCTTGCCGAGTTCATAGCTGACGTAGTCGAGGGCCGCGTTGCCCGAATAGCTGAGGATCGGGAACACCGAGCGGAACGCCGCCTCCAGGCCCTGGTTGGCGCGCTGGTCCGGCGCCGCCTCCGCCTGCAGGAACGTCTGATAGGAATCGATCTGGGTGGCGAGCAGATACGGGACCTTCAGGACGCTGGGGCGTTTGCCAAAATCCTTGCGGATACATTTTTTCTCTGTATAAGAGTATGGCATCGGGGTTCCTCAAGTATTGATATACATCAGCAGATCTTCACGAATGACGAACACGGCTGTGCGGCTACACGCGCCTGAACGGAAAATAAAAAAGAGCCCATGCCCCCGGATCCGCCTGCGGGCGGATCCGGGGGCAAAGGTCTTCGTTAGGACTTTCCGTGCAGCGGGAAGTTCGCTTACTTGATTTCAACCGTTGCGCCGGCCTCCTCAAGCTGCTTCTTGATGCTGTCCGCATCCGCCTTGGGGACGCCTTCCTTGACGGAAGACGGCACGCCTTCGACCAGATCCTTGGCCTCTTTCAGGCCCAGGCCGGTGATGGTGCGGATGACCTTGATCACGCCGACCTTATTATCACCGAAAGTCTTCAGGACGACATTAAATTCCGTCTGCTCCTCGGCGGCGGCAGCGGCTCCGCCGGCCCCGGGGGCCGCGACAGCGACCGTAGCCGCAGCGGCGGAAACGCCGAATTTATCTTCCATCGCCTTGATCAGGTCGACGACCTCGAGGACCGTCATCTTGGAGATGGTATCCAGGATATCATTGGTGCTTACTGACATGGTCTATGCTCCTAAATCTTTAATTAATCAGTTGATAATCAAGCGGCCTGCTTCTGGTCGCGGACGGCGGCCACGGTACGGGCGAGTTTGTTGGCCGGCTCAGCCAGCGTACGCACAAACTTCCCGATCGGGGCCTTCATCACGGCCATCAACTGGCTGATCGCCTCGTTCTTGGTCGGCATCTGCGCCAGTCTTTTGGCGTCTTCCGGCGCCAGCAGCTTGCCGCGCAATGCAACGACCTTGATGATGAGCTTCTCGTTCGCCTTGGCGAAGTCCGTCATGACCCGCGCCGCAGCCGCCGGCTCCTCGATCGAAAACGCGAGGATCAGCGGGCCCACGAAGCCTTTCTGCATGCAGGCAAACTCAGTGTCCGAGACCGCCCGGCGCGCCAGCGTGTTCTTGACCACGCGCAGGTAGACCCCGGCCTGGCGCGCCTTGCGCCGCAGGTCGGTCAATTGCTCGACCGTCAAACCGTTGTACTCCGCCGCGATGGCGGACTGCGCAACACTCGCGTAACGGGCGACATCGGCGACGATTGCCTTCTTGTCTTCAAGCGATAACAAGCGTTCACCTCCCAGTGGTCCCGTCCGTTCCCGAAGGGCGGACAGGGTTGCCGTTCACACCACGGACGCGCGTATCGCGCGCCCACCCACGGTGACCGTTGTCAGGAAATCCTGTGCGGGTCTCACCGTCTGCGCAGGCAGAACGCCCCGGAATTGCAATCGGGTGGTTCGGCTTAGGCCGGGCGTCACCCCTGCGGGTGGCACACCGGCGCCTGCGGTCTTCGACGCCCTCCGCGGCGGCACACGCCGGCGCGGAGGATGCCCAAAGCCTGTGCTACTGTTCTTTACGCGCCGGTCTGATCGACCAGGGTCGACTGATCAATCACCAGGCCGGGACCCATGGTGGTCGAGATCGATACCTTCTTCATATAGATACCCTTGGCCGTGCCCGGCTTGCCCTTGTTGAGGGCGCCCAGCAGCGCGGACAGGTTCTCGCGCAGGGCCGGCACGGTGAAGCTCGCCTTGCCGATCACGCTGTGCACGATACCGGCCTTGTCCGTGCGGTACTGTACCTGCCCGGCCTTGGCGTTCTTCACCGCCGTGACCACGTCGGGTGTCACCGTACCCACCTTGGGATTGGGCATCAGGCCGCGCGGGCCGAGGATCTGGCCCAGCTGACCGACGACGCGCATCGCGTCGGGGGTGGCGATCGCCACGTCGAAATCGAGGTTGCCGGCCTTGATGGAGGCGGCGAGGTCATCGAAGCCGACGATGTCGGCGCCCGCCGCCTTGGCCGCCTCGGCCTTCTCGCCCTGGGCGAACACCGCGACACGCATGGTCTTGCCGGTGCCGTTGGGCAGCACAGTGGAGCCGCGCACCATCTGGTCGGACTTGCGCGTATCGACGCCAAGGTTCACGGCGACGTCCACCGACTCATCGAACTTCGCGGTCGCCAGCTCCTTCAGCAGCGCGAGCGCATCGTCGACCGGGTACATCTTGCCCGGCACGGCCTTTCCGCGGATCAGCTTGTTGCGTTTGGAAATCGCCATGTCACACCCCCTCCGAGTCGAGACCCATGCTGCGCGCGCTGCCGGCGATGGTGCGCACGGCGGCATCCAGATCCGCGGCAGTCAGGTCGGGCATCTTGGTCCTGGCGATCTCCTCCAGCTGCGCGCGCGTCACCTTGCCGACCTTGACAGTGTTCGGGGTCGCGCTGCCCGAGGCGATGCCGACGGCCTTCTTCAGCAGCACGGAGGCCGGCGGGGTCTTGGTGATGAAGGTAAAGCTGCGGTCGCTGTAGACCGTGATCACGACGGGCAGGGGCATGCCCTGCTCCATCTTCTGGGTCTGGGCGTTGAACGCCTTGCAGAACTCCATGATGTTGACGCCGGCCTGGCCGAGCGCCGGACCCACCGGCGGGCTCGGGTTGGCCTGTCCGGAGGCCACCTGCAGCTTGATGTACTTGTCGACTTTCTTTGCCATTGCTCACTCCCGGGTGCAAGCGCCTCGCGGCTCCCCGATTGGTTAATAACAGGACTGAGTGCTGAGGACTGAGGGCTGAGTAAAACCCAGAACCCGACCATCAGTCACTTCACAGTCCTCAGCACTCCGTCCCCAGTCCTATCCTTTCTCGACCTGCCCGAATTCCAGCTCCAGCGGCGTGGAGCGGCCGAAGATGGTCACCGCCACACGCAGGCGGCTCTTTTCGTAATTGACTTCCTCGACCACGCCGCTGAAATCGGCGAACGGCCCGTCGATGACGCGCACCACCTCGCCCGGCTCGAACAGCACCTTCGGCTTCGGTTTCTCGACGCCCTCCTGGATGCGGTCGATGATCTGCTGCGCCTCCTTGTCGGAGATCGGCGCCGGCCGGTCGGAGGTGCCGCCGATGAAGCCCATCACCTTGGGCACTTCCTTCACCAGGTGCCAGGTGGCGTCGTTCATCTCCATATGGATCAGCACGTATCCCGGGAAGAACTTGCGGTCGCTCTTGCGTTTCTGGCCGCCGCGCATCTCGACGACCTCCTCGGTCGGAACCAGGATGTCGCCGAACAGATCCGCGACCCCGCTGTGCGAGATACGCTCCTTGAGCGAACGCACCGCCTGCTGCTCGTAGCCGGAATAGACGTGCACCACGTACCACCGTTTAGCCATGTGCCATCAGCTCCCTTGCCCCGTCAACATCTTCACCAGCCACGTCAGGATCGAATCGAAGATCCAGAGGATCAGCGCCGTCACCACCACCATGCCCATGACCACCAGGGTGGTCTGAACGGTCTCCTTGCGCGTCGGCCAGACGACCTTGCGCACCTCGGTGCGGGCCTCGCCGATATACGTCCAGGTCTGCTGGCCGGCGGCGGTCTGGAAGAATACCGCCGTGGCGACCCCGATCCCCACCAGCAGGCCGACCACCCGCAGCAGCAGGGAGGTGTCCTCGCCGTAATAATAAAAAGCCCCGAGCGCCGCCGCCACGATCAGCGCGGCCAGGATGAACTTGATCTTGTCGCCCATAAGCTAAGCACCAAAATGTAAAGTGAAAAATGAAAGAAGCTTCCCAGCCTGCTTTTCACTTTCCACTTTTCACTTCCCGCTCGTTCAATTGGCAGGCCAGGAGGGAATCGAACCCCCAACCTGCGGTTTTGGAGACCGCCGCTCTGCCAATTGAGCTACTGGCCTAATCTTTAATATGTACCCGGGGACAGACTTAAGTCTGTCCCCTCCTGCTCTTCGATCCAGCCGTTGCTGGCCGGATATCCGGGGACGGACTGAAGTCCGCCCCGCCCCGCGGGTTGAGGGCGGGGCGGACTCGCCGGCCCTCTTAATTCTCGACGACCTTGGCGACGACGCCGGCGCCGACGGTGCGGCCGCCTTCGCGGATCGCGAAGCGCAGGCCTTCTTCCATCGCGATCGGGTTGATCAGCGACACCGTCATCTTCACGTTGTCACCCGGCATCACCATCTCGATCCCCGCCGGCAGGTCGCACGCCCCCGTCACGTCCGTCGTCCGGAAGTAGAACTGCGGGCGGTAACCGTTGAAGAACGGCGTGTGGCGGCCGCCCTCTTCCTTGCCCAGAATGTACACCTCGCACTCGAACTTCGTGTGCGGCGTGATCGAACCCGGCTTGCACAGCACCTGGCCGCGCTGCACATCTTCGCGCTTCGTGCCGCGCAGCAGCACGCCCACGTTGTCCCCTGCCTGGCCTTCATCCAGCAGCTTGCGGAACATCTCCACGCCCGTGCACGTCGTCTTCGTCGTCGGCTTGATGCCCACGATCTCGATCTCGTCGCCCACCTTCACAATCCCGCGCTCGATGCGACCCGTCACCACCGTTCCGCGCCCCGAAATCGAGAACACGTCCTCGATCGGCATCAGGAACGGCTTGTCCTTCGGGCGCTCCGGCACCGGGATGTACCGGTCCATCTCTTCCACCAGCTTCACCACCGACGGTATCCCGATCGGCGAGCTGTCGCCTTCCAGCGCCTTCAGCGCCGAGCCCGTCACGATCGGCGTGTCGTCCCCGGGGAACTTGTACACCGTCAGCAGCTCGCGAACTTCCATCTCCACCAGCTCCAGCAGCTCGGCGTCGTCCACCATGTCCGCCTTGTTCAGGTACACCACGATGTACGGCACGCCCACCTGGCGCGCCAGCAGGATGTGCTCCCGCGTCTGCGGCATCGGGCCGTCCGCCGCCGAGACCACCAGGATCGCGCCGTCCATCTGCGCCGCGCCCGTGATCATGTTCTTCACGTAGTCCGCGTGTCCCGGGCAGTCCACGTGCGCGTAGTGCCGTGCCGACGACTCGTATTCCACGTGTGACGTCGAGATCGTGATCCCGCGCGCCTTCTCTTCCGGGGCCTTGTCGATCTGGTCGTAGTTCAGCACCTCGCCGCCGAATTTCTCCGCCAGAACCTTCGTCAGCGCCGCCGTCAACGTCGTCTTTCCATGGTCCACGTGGCCAATCGTCCCCACGTTCACATGCGGCTTCTTACGCTCAAATTTTCCTTTCGACATCGGACTGTCTCCCAAATTCTAGTTGCCAATCACGCCGGAAGCGTTCTCTTAAACAATGACCTCTGGCCAGGTGCCTGATTATGGAGCCCATAACCGGATTTGAACCGGTGACCTCTTCCTTACCAAGGAAGTGCTCTGCCGACTGAGCTATATGGGCCAATGCATCTCTGGAGCGGGTGATGGGAATCGAACCCACACCATCAGCTTGGAAGGCTGAGGTTCTACCATTGAACTACACCCGCCTGCTCAGCTATAGACCCGGCAGTTGCCCGGTCCTCATCATGATCCGCTCTACAACGGCGATGCCTGGTGGAGGGGGGAGGATTCGAACCTCCGAAGGCAGAGCCGTCAGATTTACAGTCTGATCCCTTTGGCCGCTCGGGAACCCCTCCCAAAGCAAGCCGCCTATTTTGCTGGTGAATCCGTACCTTGTCAATATTGAAACCGGGCCGCCTTCGGCGGCTGGACGCGCGGAAATTTCCGCCCCGGATGCGCCTCGGCGGATGCACCGGAACGTAGCGCAGGCGCGGCAGTCCGCCGTCCCGACCCGGTCAGCGCCTCAGGACTCCTCGGCCTTGGCCTGCCGCCACAGCTCCTCCTGCCGGTCCAGGTCGACATCCGCGAGCCGCCCGCCGCGTTCCGCCATGATCGCCTCCATTCGCGCGTAACGCCGCTCGAAACGCCGGTTCGCCTGGTGCAGCGCCGCCTCGGGGTCGACGCCCAGGTGCCGGGCCAGGTTGCTTACGGCGAGCAGCAGGTCGCCGACCTCGTGCACCCGCTGCGGGGATCCCGCCGGCGTGCCGAGCTCCGCGCGCAGTTCGGCGATCTCCTCCGCCACCTTGTCGAACACGCGCTCGACGTCGGGCCAGTCGAAGCCGTCACGCGCCGCGCGGTTCTGCAACTTGACCGCCCGCGTAAGCGCGGGCAGGGCGCGTGCCACGCCCGCCAGCGTGCCGTGCGCGCCGGCTTCGCGCCGCTCGCGCGCCTTGTGCGCCTCCCAGGCCGCCGCCTGGGCCTGGGCATCGTCGACGCGTCCGGCGCCGAACACGTGCGGGTGGCGCCGGATCAGCTTGGCGGCGATCCCCGCCGCCACGTCCGCGAAGGTGAACCGCCCCTCCTCCTCGGCGATGCGGGCGTAGAACACAATCTGGAACAACAGGTCGCCGAGCTCGTCACACAGCCCGGTACCGTCGCCGCGCTCGATCGCGTCCGCCACCTCGTAGGCCTCCTCCAGGGTATGGGGCACGAGGGTCTCAAGGGTCTGCGCGCGGTCCCAGGGACAGCCGCCGACCTCGGCGCGCAGGCGGCGCATGATGTCGAGCAGTTCATCCATCCCGTGTCGCTCCATGATTCACCGCGCGGACTCGACGCGATCGAGACTGACCAGCCGGTTGTTGTCGTCGAAACGGAGGCGGAACACCCCGTGCACGCCGTCATGGGTGAGGAAGCGGCGCAGCAGGCCGGCGGCGAACTGGACCGTGCGCCCGTCGCGGCCGCGCGCGATCACATGACGCGCCGCGCCCTGGTAATAGCGCAGGTACTCGTCCGGCGAAATGTTCAATACGAAGGTGATCTCGCGCGCCTCAGTCATCGCGCCCTCCGGGCTCCGCGCGCTTCAACATCCGCTCGATCCGGCCCAGGGGAATCTTCTTCCCGCGATCGATGCCTTCGCAACGGCGCGCCTCGCGCTGCCACGCCGCCCGGCTGCCGACCACCTCGGGCCAGAACGGATAGCTCGCGCACTGGCGCGGCCGCGCGGCGTATACCCTGCAGGCGCCGTCGGCGCCGAGGAAGGTGCAGCGGCCGTCACGCTCGAGTCGCAGCACGCGCGCGCCCTGCGCGGTGCGGCCGAGGTAGCGGCGGCGGAACCATGCCCAGCCCAGGCCGAGATACGCACAGATCCGGGCGGCCTCCGCGCGATCGACGAAGACGTAGTATCCGCCGCCGCCGCTGCAGCACGCGCCGCAACCCGTGCAATGAAAATGCAGCGGCTGCCGTCGATAATAGGGTTTTGCGCCTCGCATGCAGGCCTCCTTCCCTCGGAAGGGATGATCGCAAAGTACGCCGGATCCGGTAAAAATCGGGATGCGGTCACTGCGGCCGGATTTTAACAAGAAATGGATTGCACGGTGGAAAATACGTTGCTATGCTGCGCGTACTGTAATACAAGCGGGAAATGCAGTTCGTACAACAACCAACCTACAGCAAGGAGAATTCCATGGTTGCAAAAAAGAAAGCTGGAACCAAGAAGAAAGCCGCCACCAAGAAAGTCGTCGCCAAAAAAGCAATCGCCCGTCCCAAGGTTTCCAGTTCCTTCACCCGTTCCGCCACCTTGTCCCACATCGCTGACAGCACCGGCATCACCAAGAAGGATGTCTCCACCGTCGTGGACAGCCTGAAGGCCGTGGTCGAAGCCCATGTGAAAGCCGGCAAGATTTTCACCCTGCCCGGCCTGCTGAAGGTGAAGGTCACGCGCAAGCCCGCCACCAAGGCGCGCAAGGGCGTCAACCCGTTCACCGGTCAGGAGATGATGTTCAAGGCCAAGCCCGCGCGCAACGTGGTCAAGATACAGGCATTGAAGTCTCTGAAAGACATGGCCTGATTCATCGCGCCGCAGTGCACGGCAGGATCCGTGCACTGCGGCAGCTGCAGCGCAGCGGCACGGGCGGGGTTTCCCCGCCCTCTGTCTTCGGCAGTCGGCCGCTGTGCCACCTCTCCCCGCCGCAAATCGATCGTCCCGCACCACACCCCGATGACCGGTATTCTCAGCCCGCGATCCCGTGCATGACCGGCTGGTACGATTTTTTCATGGTATTCGGCATGCGCCGCATTCTCCTGCTGATCTGCCTCCTGCCCGCGCTCTGCCTGCAGGCAGGCCCCGCCGCCGCTGATCAAGCTGGGGAGAACCGCCGCCTGCGCGCCGATTTCCTGGCAGCGGAAGACGCCCTCCACGCTGGCGACCTCGTACGTTACCGCGCGCTGCTCGAAGGATTGCGCGGCTACCCGCTCTATCCCTATCTGCGCTACGCATACCTGCGCCCGCGCGTACACGGCGCCGCCGACACCGAGGCGGAGGAATTCATCCGGCTCTACGCCGACAGCCCGCTGGGCGCCCGCCTGCAGAGGGCCTGGCTCGAAGACCTCGCGCGCAGCGGGCGCTGGCAGGCCCTGCTGCAGCGTTATCCGGCGGACAGCGGCGACGTCGAGCTGGATTGCCACCGGCGCTGGGCCCTCTACCAGACGGGAGACAAGGCCGCCGCCCTGGCGGACCTGGAACGACTGTGGCTGGTGGACAGCTCGCAGCCCGCCGCGTGCGACCGTGTCTTCGCGCTGTGGCACCGCGAGGGCGGCCTCAGCCATGACCTGGCGTGGCGGCGCTTCGTGCTCGCGATGAACAGTAATGAAACGAAGCTGGCGCGCTATCTGGTGCGCCTGCTGGACACCGATCAGAAGGAGGACGCCGGGCTGTGGCTTCGCATCCACGCCAGCCCCGGCCTGATCGAATCCCTGCCCCCGTCCGCGCGGCAGGATCCCGTTCGCAACGGCATCATCATCCACGGACTCAAGCGGCTCGCGCGCACCGACATCGACCGGGCGATCGCCGCGTGGAACGGTCCGGTATACGCGCGCCACGACTTTACCCCGGATGAGACGGCTGAGGCGCAACGCAGCCTCGCCATGGCCCTGGCGCTGCGCGGCCGCAGGGAATCGCTCGACTGGCTCGCCCGGGTGGACGCGGGCACCGACGCCTCGCTGCGCGAGTGGCGCGTGCGCGCCGCCGTAAGCCAGCGGGACTGGGATGCGGTCCTCGCAGCGATCTACCGGCTGAGCGAGGAGGAGCAGGCGTCTCCGCGCTGGCGCTACTGGCAGGCCCGCGCCCTGGGTGAGCTGAACCAGCGCCAGCAGGCCGATGAGATCCTGCTCGGCCTGGCGCTGAGCCGGAGTTACTACGGCTTTCTCGCCGCCGACCGGCTGGGACGGTCCTATCAGATGAATCACGTCCCGCTCGACGCGGAGGTCGCCCGCAGCGTCACCCCGGAGGAATACCCGGGAGTGGCGCGGGCGCGCGAACTGTTCGCGCTCGACCGCCACGTCGACGCCCGCCGCGAATGGTATTACGCGACCCGCGACATGGCCGACTGGCAGTTGCAGTCGGCGGCCGCGCTGGCGCAGAGCTGGGGATGGCACGACCGCGCGATCGTGACCATGGGACGCACCGCGCAGCTTGACGACATGGAATTGCGCTTCCCGCTCGTGCACCGCGCAGAGGTCGTGGCCGAGGCGCAGGCGCGCGGGGTCGATCCCGCCCTTGCCTTCGCGGTAATCCGCCAGGAGAGTGCATTCGCCGCAGATGCGCGCTCGCCGGCCGGGGCGCTCGGCCTGATGCAGCTGATGCCGCAGACCGCGCAGAAACTGGCCGGCCACCTCCGTCTGCCCGCATCCGGCCGCATGGACCTGCTCGACGTCTCGACCAACCTGCAGCTCGGCATCGCCTATCTGCGCCGCCTGATCGACCGCTACGACAACCCGCTGGTGGCCGCGGCGGCTTATAACGCCGGCGCCCACCGCGTCAACCGCTGGCTGCCGTACGACACCATCGTCAAGTCGGACCAGTGGGCGGAGACGGTGCCCTTCATGGAGACGCGCGGCTACATCCAGAACGTGATCTACTTCGCGTCCATCTACGATATGCGCCTGGATCTGCCGCCGCGCAAGCTGAGCGAACGCATGCCGGCGGTCCTGCCGCGCGACGCGCGGCTGAGCCGGGAGGAACCCGGATCGGAGCCGCCGGTTTAACCGGCTCCCGGCGCTGTGGCGAGCTCCAGGGCGTTAGCGCTTATGCCGGCTCGAACTCGGCGCAATCCACGCAACGGTCAGTGTAAAGAACCGCGCGCAGGCGGGCCAGCGGGATGGCGTCGCCGCACACCGAGCAGATGGCGTATTCGCCGCGCTCGATGCGCTCCAGCGCGCGTTCGATCTGCACCAGCTCCCTGCGCGCCGCCATGTCGAGCGCGTCCAGCACCTCCTCGTTCTGCCGCTCCACCGCCTGCTCCTCGAAATCGGGGTCGAGCGGCTGGCTCAGGCGCCCCACGTCCTGGGTGATCGCGGTCAGGCGGCCCAGCATCTCCTCGCGCTTGTTCACGAGATCGCGACGTATATCCTCGTAGTCTTCCACAGTTCCCTCCTCGGCAGATGCTGTTCAGATATGGAACAAATTTATCCCAGATGGCGCCCCGGCACCATGCCGCCCGCGGTCAGCCCCGCAGGCGGCGCAGGTAGCGGGCGTAGTCGCGCCGCAGGAAGACCCCCGGGTCCCATTCCGAAGACTCCAGGCGGTGGCGGTACAAGGCGGGAACGACATAGGTCCACGCCAGGCGCCGCCGGCCCGCGGCGTCGCGCACGCGCAGAGGCCGCCGGCGGTAGAACGCGTTCTCGTAGGCGTCCAGCAGGCGCAGCTGCGCGGAGGTAAGCCCGCTGAACACCGTCCCGCTCACTTCGGACCCGGGCTGCGCCACGATGCCGGGGAAGACCTCACCCTTCACGCCCGCACGGCGGTAGCCGGGCAGCACCGCCGGCATGCCGGGAAAACACCGGCCCGCGACCGCCTGCATGACGGACGGGAACTCCAGCGTGCCGTAACAGAACAGCTCGCGGAGCACCGGCCTGCTCACCCGCCTTCCGGCACCGCCGGCAAGGCCTCGATAAGCCCCAGGGCCGCGGCCTCGACGACGCTGTGAAACGTCACCGTCTCCTCCCGGGTGGTGTCGTAGGCGTAGTTCATCTCCTGCACGCCTTCCCACGCGATCTTCCCGTTCGCGCTGTCCCAGATCTGGAAGAACAGCCGTGCGCTAGCCCGCTTGGTCTCCAGCAGGCGCAGGCCGAGCAGGTTGAAGCGGCCGACCGAATCCTGGGTGAAATCGGCCAGGTTGAGCTGCGCCACGTAGCGCGCGCCGGTGAGGCTTCCGATCTGCGCGAGGAACTCGCGGCGGAAGATGCCGGTATCACGGTAGTCCTCGTACATGCGCCGGTAGTTCTCGGCATAGCCGTTGCTGTTGATCAGCCCCAGCGTCTCCGGCAGCGTGACCACGGCGATCTGCGGCCGGCGATCGACGAGCGTCTCGCTGAAGATCAGCGCAATGACCTGCTTGTCCTCTTCCTTGCCGAGGGCGACCGACGGCGTGACGAAGGCAAGCCCGCCTTGCTCCAGGGAACCGACACCGAGGTCGATCGCATGATGATGCACCGACGCATAGAGGTGCGGACTGCCGGCGCAGCCGGCGATCGACAGCGCCAGGAGGCAGCAGAGCGCGGACAGCGCGGCGCGCGGACCGCGCATGACCGCATGGGCGCGGACGGGCACGACGGCCTACCCGCGCTGCCGCGGCGGGCAGTTGCGCGTCACGCCCCAGGCCAGCAGCGCCCAGCCGCCGATGAAGGCGAGTCCGCCGAACGGCGTGACCGCGCCGAGCCAGCCCGGCCCCCCGAGGCTGAGCACGTAGAGGCTGCCCGAGAACAGCACGATACCCGCTACCAGCAGCGCGCCGCACCAGCGCAGCGCGCGCACACCGGGCATCCTGGCCGCAACCAGCCCGGCGGCGAGGAGCCCGAGCGCGTGATAGAAATGGTAGTCGACCGCAGTGCGGTAGACCGCACCCATTTCAGTCCCAAGCGTGGCCTTGAGCGCATGTGCGCCGAATGCGCCCATGATCACGGCCAGCGCCGCCGCCAGCGCGCCCACTGCCAGCAGTACCCGCGCCGCGCCGGCGACCCCTTCCCCTGTTTCCTGTTGATCCATCTGGCCTCCAGGCGCCATCGGGCGCTCGCATGCCCGCGCCTGTAAAGGCGCGGGCCCCGGTCTCTATCTTGAGATTCCGTTCCTGCCCGGTCAATAGCGGCGTCGCACAGTGTAATGACTTCGCGGTCGATTCGCGTTACCTTATGCGCCAGTAACCGGAACCGGCACGCACGGAACCGCTGCAACCCCCTCTGGAACAATTATTCGATGGATACGACGGCCTGGCTCAAGGCGTTCCGCACCGAGTTCACCGATCTCTTCTTCCAGGTCGCGACGTACCTTCCCCGCCTGCTGATCGCGTTCGTGGTGATGGTGATCGGCTGGCTGGTCGCACGCCTGGTGCGCGCGCTCAGCGTGCGCCTGCTGCTCGGCCTGGACCTGCTCTGGCAGCGCCTGATGGCGCAAAAGGGGCTCGAGCGGCTGCAGCCGCGCTACCCGCCGGCGCGCATCGCGGGCGAGATCCTGTTCTGGTTCGTCGTGCTGTTCTTCATGGCGGGCGCCGCCTCCATCCTCGGCCTCGGCACCTTCGTCGCCTGGATATCGAAGCTGACGACCTACATCCCGATCCTGCTGACCGGCCTGCTCATCATCATCGCCGGCATCATCCTGAGCAGCCTGCTGCGCGAACTGGTCGCCTCCGGCGCGGAGCGCGCCGGCATCCAGCGCGGCGACCTGCTCGGCCGCCTGGTCCAGATCACCACCCTGCTCACGGCCACCGCGGTCGGCGTCGACCAGATCGGGATCAACATCTCCTTCCTGTCCATCATCGTCGGCGTCGCGCTCGCCGCAACCTTCGGCAGCGTAGCGCTCGCTTTCGGCATCGGCGCGCAGACCTACATGAGCAACGTCATCGCGGCACACCAGCTCAAACAGCTCTACCAGATCGGCGACCGCCTGCGCATCGGCGGCATCGAGGGCACCGTGATCGAACTCTCGTCCACCAAGGTCATCCTGGGCACCGCAAAGGGGCGCGTCGTCATACCGGCCAAGATGTTCGAGGAGGCCGTGGCGGAGCTGCCGGAACGGGTCGATCGTGAAAACCAATAACCATCTCACGCTCAGCTACCTCGAATCCCATCCGCTCGACGCCGCCCGCACCCTGGAAAAGCTGCCGGCGCAGAGCTGCGCGCGCCTGCTCGAATCGATCTCGTCCGAGCTGGCCGCACGCCTGCTCGCCGCGATGTCGCCCAAGACAGCGGGAGCCTGCCTGCACGAGATACCGGATTTCCTCGGCACGCGCATCCTGCACGCCATCCCGCCCGTCGCCATGGCCCATATCCTCAAGGTCGTCTCGCCGGAGGACACGCGCTCGCTGCTCGCGCGGCTGCGCCTGCGCGACCGGCTCCACATCGAACGCCTGCTGTACTACCCGCTCGACACCGTCGGCGCGCACATGGAGACCGTGCCGTTCACACTGGCCTCGGACCTCGGCGTCGGCGAGGCGCTGCGGCGGGTGCGCGCCTATCCTCCGGCCGGCAACGAGATCTTCGTGGTAGACCGCTCCCAGCGCCTGGCCGGGGTGATTGACAGTGTCGCCCTGATCAAGGCCGATGCGCAGAAGCCGCTGCAGTCGCTGATCCGCCCGGTGCCCGCGCGCCTGTCGGTGCGCACCACGCTGATCATGACCCGGGCGCACCCCGCCTGGCAGCACCAGCGCCTGCTCCCGGTCATCGAGGGCGATGGCATCCTGGTCGGCGCGATCAGCTACCAGTCCGTCGTCGAGGCCACGCAGCTGATCGGCGTCCATCCGCCCGCCAACGCGGACATCATCGACAGCATGCTCAACCTGGCGCAACTCTACTGGACGGCGCTGGCGGAGCTCCTCCACAACCTCGGCTCCGCCCGCGCCCGCCGGGCGCAGGGCGAAAAATAGCACGGTACGAGCCATGCCGAACGACGTCACCCACGCGATCACGGCGCTGAACGAGGATTACCTCCGGCGCTATCCCGCCGAGGCCGCGCGCGCGGCGGCGGACATGCATCCGGAAGACATCGCCGAACTGCTGACGGCCCAGCCGGTGGCGCGCGCGATCACCATCTGGCAGCAGCTCCCGCTCGACCTCGCGGCCGAGGTGCTGCACCGGCTCGACGACGAACTCGCCCGCCATCTGCTGAACCGCGCCGACGCGGTGAGGTCTGCGCGCGCCTACGCGCGCCTGCGGGAGGCGCAGCGCGAACGCCTGGGCGCTCAGATCGCCGCCTCCCGCCTGCGCGAATTCGAACATCTGATGCGCTTCCCTGCCAACAGCGCGGGGGCGCTCATGGACACGAACTTTCCCCTGCTCACCTCCGCCATAAGCGCGCGCGAAGCGCTCACCCGGCTGCGCCGGCGCCGGACCCGATCCGCGCAGCAGTTCTATTTCACCGGCGAGGACGAGCCGCCGCAGCTGTACCTGCTGGAGACCCAGGATCTCGCCTTCGCCGAGCCGCGCAGCCGATTGATCGAGCTCGCCCGGCCGGCGCCGGCGGCCGTGAGGCCGACCGCAAACCAGGAGGAGATCGTCGAGCAGTTCGACCGCCACAAGCTCGCGGAGCTGCCGGTGACCGACGTCCACGGCGAGCTCGTCGGGGTGATCCACTATGACGCCCTGGTGAGCGCGGTGCGCGAGGACAGCAGCGCGGACCTGCTCACCATGGTGGGTGCGAGCCGCGAGGAACGGGCACTGTCGAATGTCGGCTTCGTGGTGCGCAAGCGCCTGCCGTGGCTGCAGATCAATCTGCTCACCGCCTTCCTCGCCGCAGCCGTGGTGGGCCTGTTTGAATCGACCATCGCCCAGTTCACCGCGCTCGCCGTGCTGCTGCCGGTGGTGGCGGGTCAATCGGGCAATACCGGGGCGCAGGCACTCGCGGTCACCATGCGCGGCCTCGCGCTGCGCGAGATCAGCATCAGCCATTGGGCGCGCGTCGCCCGCAAGGAACTCGGCGCCGGCTTCATCAACGGCGTCGCGGTGGCGCTGGTCACCTCGATCGGGGTGCTGGTATGGAGCGGCTCAGCCGGGCTCGCGCTGGTCATCGGCTGCTCGATGGTGATCTCGATGGTGGCGGCGGCATTCTCCGGCGTGGTCATCCCGATGCTGCTGTCCGCCGCCGGCCAGGATCCGGCGCAGTCTTCCTCGATCATCCTGACCACTATCACGGACGTGATCGGATTCTTCACCTTCCTCGGCATTGCAACGCTGCTGTCCGGCCTGCTCTGAACGAATGACACAGGACTGAGGACTGAGGTCTCAGGACTGAGTTAAAACATAAAACCCGTGGACGGTTGATGGCAGAGATCGCAGGGTGGCACGTTTTGCGTGTGTTTCCGTGCGGATACACACACCGTGCCAAACCATATGCCAGGTTAAAGACGGTTTTCCCTCACCCCTCACCCCTCACCCCTCACCCCTCACCCCTCAGTCCTCAGTCCTCAGTCCTCAGTCCTCAGTCTTGCGCGCCATGATGGCCCAGGTGCTCGACGGCATCCACACGCTGCCGTCACCGCGGCGGTGCCGCTCCAGCATCGCGCGCAGATCGGCGCGGATCCGCTCCAGCTTGCGCTGTCCCTCCTCGCCCGCCTCGCGCACGATCTCGCCGGCGGGACCAACCAGGATCTGGTAATCGATCGCCTCCTCGACGCCGGTACCGATGCAGATCTCGGCGTCGATGCGCCTGAACAGCTCGACGCGGTCGAAACCGGCCGCCTTCAGCATCGCGCGATCGGTCTCCTCGTCCGCCATCGAGAACGGCCCCGGGCCGCAGGTCCTGGCCTGTTCGCCGGGGGGAGGGAGGCGGGTGAGCGCGATTTCCTTGGCGCTACCCCAGCAGGGGTTGTCGCGGATCGTCCGCCAGACGATGAGGCATACCCGGCCGCCCGGCCTGAGTGCGCGGCGCGCGTTGCGCAGGGCCATCACCGCGCTCTCGAAGAACATCACACCGAAGCGCGAGAAAACGGCGTCGAAATAATCCGGTTCGAGGGGATGCGTCTGCGCGTCACCCAGTTCATAGCGCATCTGGGTGAAACCGGCACGCACGCCTTCCTCACGCGCGGCCCGCACGAAGGCCTCGGTGCAATCCAGGCCGAGCACTTCACCGGATTCCGTCACCATGCGCGCGATGTCGTGGCAGGTCTCGCCGCAGCCGCAGCCGATGTCGAGCACGCGCTCACCGGGGCGGAATCCGAACCAGGGGTAGGCGATCGTGCTGTGGATCCCGCCGTTGCCCGCCAGCAGGTGGCGGAAGCGGAACCACTTCGGCACCAGGATCTCGTTCCAGCAGCTGATGAAATCTTCGTTCATGCGCGCGTCCTCATGGCCGGGACGCGTGCCGCGAAACCTGGCGTCCGGCACCCCGGGCCATGCCTTTACCAGAACATAACCATAGCATTTTGGTCAAGATTTCAATCCATACGCTACAGTCTGACAACCGTATGTACACCCGGTATTTCTTTGTGGGATTATTCGCGATGGCCTAGGATTAAACCGTAGCCGGATGTTCGCGGAATTCTTAAGACTTCACGCTGCTTAGACGCTATATAAGTATCCATGTAGTAAGAGCCCACTAACACCGGTCACGGCCGGCCGATGGGCACTCCTGATATATAGGGAAGTAATGCGCGTACTCCGGCGGCACATCGGCACCCGCATCACCCTGGCCATGACCAGCGTGCTCGCCGTCCTCCTGCTCAGCGGGAGTTCCTGGCTCAACAGCCGCCTGGACGAAATGGTCCGTCAGTGGGAGTTCCGCCAGGCCAGGACCCACGCCAACACCCTGCTCTCCACCCTGCAGACCCTCATGCTCAACGGCGAGGGCACGCTCGCCCGCGAGTGGATCAACCGCATGCACGGCATCGCCGGCATCCTCGACATCGAGGTGCTGCGCCACGACGGCAAGGAGGCCTTCACCGATCTCGCCACCGTCTCCGCCGTCAACGCCTACCTCGGCGCCCTCCGTTTCGAGCGCGAGCCGGTCGCGGGACACTACCGCCAGGACCAGCCGCATCTGCCGGCCTTCGAGCAGGCCCTGCGCGGCGAGCACGGCGTCGACTGGTCCGTCCCCGGACGCATGACACTCTATCTGCCCATTCCCACGCGAGAGGAATGCCTGGGCTGCCATGGCTACGACCAGGCCTCGCTGCGCGGCGTGCTCCGCCTCGGTCTCTCGACCAGCGACATCGAACATTGGACCGAGCGGCTGCAGCGCTGGGCGACCGGTGGTATCGTGATGCTGCTGCTGTTGCTGAGCGCCGCCCAGATGGCCGCCGTGCAGTGGGCCGTGCTGACGCCGCTGGCGCGGCTCAAGAAGGCCATCGCAAGCGTCGGCGAGGGCAGCCACGAGTTGCGGCTCGATATCCAGCGCGAGGACGCGGTGGGCGAGGTCGCGAGCGCGTTCAACCGCCTGCAGGAGCAGCTGCTCGCCGTCACCGACAATGTCCCCGATGCCATCCTCACCTGCAATGATCGCGGCCGCATCATCAGCGCGAACCGCGCTGCCTGCACGCTGTTCGGCTACGGGCCGGAGGAGATGCTCGGGCAGAGCATCGCGCTGCTGATCCCGGGGATCCTGGAGCGGGCGCCCGCGAACGAAGCGCGCCCGGAGGACGCCGCCGGCGATCAGGCCGGCCGGCGCTGGGAGACGACGGCGCGGCGCCAGGACCGGGTCCGGCTACCCGTAGAGGTCAGCCTCAACGCCTTCCACCTGGAAGACAAGCGGCGCCTCATCGCGGTCGTGCGCGACATTACGGAACGCAAGGCCCAGCTCGCCACGATCGAGCACCAGGCCCTGCACGATCCCCTCACCGACCTGCCCAACCGCATCCTGCTCACAGACCGCCTGCGCCAGGCGATCCGCTCCGCCGCGCGCGGCGAGGAGCCGCTGGCCCTGATGATCATGGACCTGAACCGCTTCAAGGAGATCAACGACACCCTCGGCCACCTGCAGGGCGACCAGCTGCTGCAGCAGGTGGCAGCGCGCCTGCCCCCGCTGCTGCGCGCCTCCGACACGGTGGCGCGCCTCGGCGGCGATGAGTTCGCGTTCGTATTGCCGAACACAGACGCCGAGGCCGCCACCTGGATCGCGGAGCGCCTGATCCAGTCGTTCGAGGAGGCCTTCACCCTGCAGGACCGCGGTTATGTCATCGGCGCCAGCCTCGGCGTCGCGCTCTTCCCCCTGCACGGCGCGGACGAAAGCACCCTGCTGCAGCGCGCGGACACCGCCATGTACGCCGCCAAGCGCCGCCGCATCGGCCACACCTTCTACAGCGCGGAGCAGGACGACCAGAACGCGCGGGCGCTAGAGACGCTGGGCGACCTGCGCAAGGCGATCGGCGCCGGTCAGCTGATGCTGCACTACCAGCCCAAGGTGGACCTCCGCGCGCACGGCATCATCGGCGTCGAGGCGCTGCTGCGCTGGAACCACCCGGAACGCGGCCTGATCCCGCCCGCCGAGTTCATCCCGATCGCGGAGAAATACGGCGTCACCGGCTCCCTCACCGCCTGGGTGATCGAGGAGGCGATGCGCCAGATGTACGCGTGGGAACTTGACGGGATCGAGCTCGGCATCGCCGTCAACCTGTCCATGCATGACCTGGAGAGCGAACAGCTGATCCGGCGGGTCGAGCGCTACCGCGCGGAGAATACCGACTCCCGCACCCACCGCCTCTGCCTCGAGGTGACCGAGACGGCCATGATGTCCAACCCCCCGCGCGTGGTCGAGACCCTGAGCACGCTGGCGCACATGGGATTCATCATATCCATCGACGATTTCGGCACCGGGTATTCCTCCCTCAACTACCTGCGCCAGCTCCCGCTGTCCGAGATCAAGATCGACAAATCCTTCGTAATGGACATGCTGCACAACAAGGAGGCGTCCACCATCGTGCATGCGGTCATCGACCTGGCCCACAATCTCGGCCTGCGGGTCGTCGCGGAGGGCGTGGCGGAACAGACGATCCTCGAACGCCTCGGGCAGCTCGGCTGCGACGTGGCGCAGGGTTTCCATATCGCGAAACCGATGGACGCGTCCGCCCTGGGCGAATGGCTCAGGACATCGGGCTGGGGACCGTAACACACCGCCGCCGGGCCGGAGAAACGGGAATCACGGCACATTTCCGGCGTATCGGCCGGACCGCGCACTTGCCCGGGTGAAACCTTTTCGCTGGAGTTTTCGTCTGGAAGGTGTAGTGAATCGAGATAACCCGGGAGGTAATTATGAAGCGCTTTCTCGCCATACTTGCCGTTGCAATGATTCTCGCCTCGACGTCCGCACTGGCCTGCGACGGCAGCGGCAAGACCAGGGCCGACGGTTCGAAACCCGCCAGCGAAAGACAGACCTGATCGCCGCATCCGCGGCATGAAAGGGCGGCGCATGCGCGCCGCCCTTTTTTTCGCGCACTCCGGGCTGAAACCCGGTCCCGGAATCAGGCCAGCGGCAGTCGGATGGTAATCCGCAGCCCGCCGTCCGCCTCGTTCGCCGCGGCGATGGTGCCGCCGTGCAGCTCAACCGCGCGCTTTGCGATGGCGAGCCCGAGTCCGTAGCCCCCGCTCGCACGGTCGCGCGACTCGCTGGCGCGGAAAAAGGGTTCGAAGATGCGCTGCAGGTGGGACGCGTCGACGCCGGACCCATGGTCGCGCACGGTGATCCCGGCCTGGCCGGCGTCCGCCTCCAGGGTGAGCGAGATCTCCACCGCCGTGTCCTCCCGTGTGTAATGCACCGCGTTGCGGACCACATTCTCGATCGCGCTGTGCAGCAGCTCCGGGTTGCCGACGAGGGTCGCCGCCGCTCGGTCGAGCACCCGCACGTGGCGCCGGCTCTGCTCCGCCTCGAAGGCGGCATCGCGCGCGATGGTATCCACCAGCGCGGCCAGATCGACCGGCTCACGCATGTGTTCGCCGTCCTCGACCGCGAGTCGCGTCAGCGACAGGATCTGGCCGATCAGTTCATTGAGGCGCTCGGCCTCGCGCTCGATGCGGTCCAGCTCCTCGCCGGCGCGTCCCTCGGCACGGCGGCGCGCGAGGCCGAGCGCCGCCTGCAGTCGCGCGAGTGGCGAGCGCAGCTCATGCGAGACATCGCGCAGAAGGTCCTTCTGCGATTCGATGAGCGTCTGCAGGCGCGCCGCCATGCGGTCGAAATCCCGGCTCAAGCCCCCCATCTCGTCGCCGCGCAGGCCGATCCCGCCCACGCGGATGCCGAGGTTGCCGGCGGCGAGCGCCTGGGTGGCGGCGCGCAGGCGGCGCACCGGCGCGCTCAGGTAGCGCGCCAGGCCGACGCACACCAGCCCGCTGATCAGCAGCGCCGCCAGCAGGCCGGGTATCGAGACCAGGTGCCATACCGGATGCGGCGGGCGGAAGACCGCGATCAGGTGATAGAAGCCCTCGCGCGGCACCAGCACCGAACGGATGATCAGGCCGTGATGCTCGGGCCGACCCGCGCGCGGCTCCTCGCGCGCGCCCTCGGCGCCGGCGGAAGGGTCGTTCCGCCAGCCCATACCCCCGGGCACATCACCGGGGGGAGGCGCGCCGTAGATCCACGGCCGCGCCTCGCCGATGAAGCCGCGGGCGCGCAGCAGATCGATCACACGGGCGAGTTGCGGCGGCAGTTCATTGCCGAACACCTCGTGTCCGGCGGGATCGATCAGGAACACGTTCAGCCGGCGGTTGCTCCAGTTGTCGTCGAGCCACTCCCTGAATCCCGCCAGTCCGCGCGTCCGCAGCACCTCCTCGGCCTGCGCCACGCTTTCGGAGAACTGCTCCTTCTCGCGCTCGATCATCAGCGGGATGCGCTCGCGTCCGATCTGCGCGGTGGTCCACGCGATCGCGCCGCCCATCGCGATCATCGCGACCCAGAAAACAAGGAAGATCTTCCAGAACAGGTTGAACATGTCATTCATCCACGCGCGCGTACAGGTAGCCCACCCCGCGCACGGTCTGGATGCGTTCCTCGCCGCCCGGCAGCGGGCCGAGCTTCCGGCGCAGGTTGCTGATGTGCATGTCGAGGCTGCGGTCGTAGCGCGTGAGCTTGCGTCCGAGCGCGCGTTCGCACAGGGACTCCTTGCTGACGACGCGGCCGACCTCCTCCAGCAGCACGGCGAGCACGCTGTATTCGGTACTGGTGAGCTCGACCGGCCCGCCGTCCTGCAGCACCCTGCGCGCACCACGTTGCAGGACGACGTCGCCGACGGCGATGTCGCCGTCCGGCCTGTCCGGCTCGCCCTGGTCGGCGCGGCGCAGGACGGCGCGGATGCGGGCAACCAGTACGCGCGGGTTGCAGGGCTTGGGCAGGTAATCGTCGGCGCCGAGTTCCAGGCCGACCACGCTGTCCATGTCGGAGCCGCGCGCGGTCAGCATCAGCACGGGGATGAGCGACTTGCGCCGCAGCTCGCGCAGCACGTCGAAACCGTTTAACCGGGGCATCATGACGTCTAGCACCACGAGGTCGTGATCGCCGCGCGCCGCTGCGAGCAGGGCCGCCTCGCCGTCGTGCGCGACGTCGACCTCGAAGCCCTCGCCGCGCAGATACTCGGCCAGCATGTCGCACAACTCCTCGTCATCATCGGCCAGCAGCAGTCTCGCCATGGTGCCTCCTCCGCTTCATACAGCGGCGATTATAAGGCGCGGTGCGGCCCGCACGCGGCCGCTTTACACAATCTTACAATCATTTTCCCCGCCTTTACCTTGCGCTGACCCACTCTTGCATTACCGCGGGCTATCCTGCCCGGCGTGATCAACGAATACGGGAGAACGCACATGCTGTCGGTCAACGTGGATGAAAACGACGCGATTGCCCTGCTTGAGGCGGACGACGCCCTGGCGCAGACGGATTTCGAGGCGGCGGGACGCGCCGTCGACCCCTACCTCAAGCGGAAAGGCCGGCTGAACGGTCTCATCATCCGCGCCCCGGGACGCGGGGACTGGGACGCCTTCGCGGCCCTCGCCCCGCATCTGCGCTTCGCCCTGGACCAGCACCGGGCGATCACGCGCATTGCCCTGGTCACCGACGCGGACGCCTCCGGGGTGGCGCCGCGCATCGCGCCGCACTTCGTCAACGCGAAGATCAAGACCTATCCCGCGGCGAGGCTGGAGAGCGCGCGCGAATGGATCCTCGCCGAACGTTACAACTGAACCCGGAACACACTTCAACCGCCACTGACACAAGGAGACACATCATGGAAAAGGACGTCATTCACAACATCAATCCGACCGAGCGCCTCGTCAGGATCGCCTTCAGCCTGACACTCGCGACCATCCCGCTTCTGATCGACGCGCCGATCGGCGCGCTAGCGCTGCTGCCCCTGCTGGCCATATACCCGGGGCTCACCGGCGCAATCGGCTGGGATCCGCTGCACGCGGCGGTAATGAGATTCGCCCCTGGCGAAAACGGAGACGGGCGCAGAGCCTCCGACCGCAGGTCCGCCACCGGCGGGCGCGGCCTGGCCGGGCATGCCTGATCCGGTCCCGACGCAGTTCCATCACGGAGAAGAGGAGAGCAACCATGAAACGCAACACATCATCACTGATCGCAACAGGCGTCCTGCTCGCCGCGGTGACCGCCACCGGCGCCGCGCTCGCGCACGACGGTTATCCGGGTTCGCGCCCGCCGGGTCCGGAATTCGGCTGGTTCGGTTACGACCAGCCGCATCACGGTCCGAGCGGACATCACGGCATGAGCGGACTGTCGTACCTCGCGGAGGAGCTTGATCTCAGCGCCGAACAGCGCAAGACGATCCGCGGCATCATGGACAAGTCGCGCTCGCAGTCACGCGAACTGGGCGAGTCCATGATCGAGAACCGCGAGCAGATGGACGAGGTCCTCGACGACAAGGGATATGGTGCGGACTTCGACAAGCTGGCGCGCCGCCAGGGCGAGCTGATCGGGGAGATGATCATGCTGCGGGCGAAGACGCGCGCCCAGGTCGAGGGCGCGCTCACAGAGGAACAGCGGGAGCAGTTCCGCGACTACCCGGGCGACTCCTGCGATCGCGGCCCGGGTCACGGCTGGTAATCGTCACGACAGTCACAGAGGCCGGCAGCCGCAGGGATGACAGGGTGCCAGGGAACGGCACAGGGCCGGAGGGACAGAATGGGGCGGTTATCCGCCCTGTTTGTTTTCGCGGTCGTCGCCCGGGTCAGCTCCGCCTGCCTCCGGCGCGCCGCGCCGTTTGCGCCCGAAGAAACCGCGCGCGCTGTCCTTGAGATTCCTGGCCTCGTGCTTGAGCCGGTGCAGCAGGCGGCGCGCCCAGATGAATTCCGTGGCGAGGATCGCCAGTCCCGCCGGGATCACCACGATGGCCGGGCCGGGCAGCACGATCATGACGACGCCGATCAGCACCACCGTCGAGCCGATCACCAGGATGACGATGCGGCGCGCGCCCTTCGCCGTCAGCACCAGCAGTTCGCCCAGATCGTCCGCCAGCGGCGAGACCGGCGCCGCGGCGCGCGGCTTGAGCAATGCGGACAGCAGGCCGCCCGCGACGAGGATCGCGGCGATCGCCAGCAGCGCGATCCCGTCGGGGATCGCGTAATGCGGCGCCAGCAGCATCTTCACCCCGACGAAGCCGAGCAGGAACACCAGGCTGAGCTTGAGATAGCGCAGGCGGGGCAGCAGGCCGGCGGCCGCGAAATACAGCGGGCGCAGACCGAGGATCGCGAAGATGCTCGCGCTGAAGATCAGGAACGGGTCCCGCGTCACGGCGATGATGGCCGCGACGGAATCGAGCGCGAACGCCAGATCGGCGCCCACCACCAGCAGGAGGGCGACCAGCAGCGGCGTCGCCGTACGGCGGCCGCCATCGCGCGTGAGGAAGCGGTCGCCGTCGAGGTCCGCGCGCAGGGGGATGCGGCGGCGCGCGAGGCGGACCAGCAGGCTGCGCTCCGGCCGCACCTCGTCCCGGTGCAGCAGCAGGCGCGCCGCGGTCGCGACCAGCAGCGCGCCGAATACGTACGACATCCAGGCGAAATACCCGATCAGGCTGACACCGCCGGCGATCATCGCGGCGCGCAGGACGACCGCCCCGAACACGCCCCAGAACAGCACGCGATGCTGGTATTCGAGCGGGAGGCGGAAATGCGCGAAGATGAGCGCGACGACGAAGATGTTCTCCAGGCTGAGCGCCTTCTCCACCAGGTAGCCGGTGAAAAACTGGACGGCGGCGGCGCGCCCGTCGAGCACGCGTCCCGGCGCAAGGCCGGCACCGAGCAGGTGGTTCTCGTACAGGTAGTAGACGCCGATATTGAAACTGAGCGCGAGCGCGACCCAGAACCCCGTCCAGGCAAGCGCCTCGTAGACGCCGATCGGACGCGGCCTGCGGTGGACCACCGCCAGGTCGAAGACCAGGATCGCGGCGATGACGGCGATGAATCCGATCCACAGCCAGGCCGTCATGCCGCCTCCCGCGCGCCGTGCCCCGCCCCGCCCCGCCGCATAACTCCGCCGCGGGCGCTCAGCGGCAGACCTTGCGGCGGAACAGGTCGTTGCGCCGGCTCACCACGCGGTCGATGAACAGCAGTCCGTCCAGATGATCGATCTCGTGCTGCACGACGCGCGCCTCGAAGCCTTCCATCTCGTAGCGCCGCGGCTCGCCATGCTCGTCGCAGGCCTCGAGCGTCAGCGCCTGCGCGCGCACCACGTTGCCGGTATAGTCCGGCACCGAGAGGCAGCCCTCGCGGCCGCTGACCGACCCTTCCCGGGCGACGATCCCGGGATTCACCAGCACCAGCCGTCCATGGTTGCGCCACTGCGGCCTGGACGAGGCATCGATGATCACCACGCGCTGCGTCCATCCGATCTGGGTCGCCGCGATGCCCACGGCCGCGGGACCCGCGCGCATCGTCTCCTCGAGGTCGGCCACCGCCGCGCGCAGCGCATCGTCAAACGATTCGACCGGCGTCGCGGCCCGCTTGAGCCGCTCGTCGGGGTAGGTCAGGACCTGCCGCACCGCCACGATGGATCAGCCGATCAGCGTGTCGACCGGTGTCAGCGAGACATCGATGCCCTCGCGCCGGATGATCTCCAGCGCCGAACGCAGCGACTCTATCCCCTCCAGCGCCTGGCCCTCGATGTGCATGATGTAGAGCGGCTGCTCCGCGCTGCCGCCCACGCCGGACTCCAGGTTGAGGATGTTGAGCCCGGCCCCGGCGAAGGCGCCGACGGCGTGCGCAACGATGCCGGCGCGGTCCGCCCCCGCTACGGTGATGCTGACGTCGGGCTCGATGTGCTGGTGCAGGCGGCCCTCGATGCGGTCAACGTGCAGCCTGAGCCCGAGCGACTGGGTGACCGGCTCGACCAGCGCGGCGAGCTGCGCCGCGGTGCCCGCGCGGCTCACCATCAGCATGATGGTGAAATTGCCGCCCAGGCGCAGCATCGATGCCTCGCCCAGGTTGCAGCCGCCGTCGTACAGCGCCGCGGTCAGGCGCGCCACGATCCCCGGGCGGTCTTCGCCCACCACCGTCAGCATGAACCATCCGGCCATGTCCACCTCCCGTCAGTGCAGGCTCTTGTGGGCGAAATAGATCACCGTCACGCCGGCCAGTATCAGGCCGAGCTGCTGCAGGGTCACCTTCGGATGCAGGCGGCGGTGCAGTCCCGGGATCAGGTCGGCGACCGCGATGTAGATGAAGCTCGCCGCCGCCACCGCCAGCACGTACGGCGTCACGTGCCTGAGGTCCGCCATGGTGAAATAGGCGAGCACGCCGCCCACCACCGTGGTCAGGCTTGACAGCAGATTATAGTAGAACGCCCGCGCGCGGCTGAAGCCGCTGTCGAGCAGCACGGCGAAATCGCCCACCTCCTGCGGGATCTCGTGTGCGGCCACGGCCAGCGCGGTGACGATGCCGAGGTGTGTGTCGGTAAGGAACGCGGCCGCGATCAGGATACCGTCGACGAAGTTGTGCAGACCGTCGCCCACCAGGATCAGCATGCCCGTCGCCTGCCGGCCCTGCGGACCGCCGCCATGTACATGCCCGTGTCCGTCCGCGTGCTCCGGCACATGCGCCTCGCATTCGAACGAGTGGCAGTGACGCCAGAGGATCATCTTCTCCAGCACGAAGAAACCGAGCAGGCCGAGCAGCACCGCGGCGCCGATGTCGTGGACGTCACGCACCCCGGGGCTCAGTATGGCGTGCGGCAGCAGCGCGAGGAATGCCGCCCCGAGCAGGGCCCCGATCGCGAAACTGACGAGGTGCGGCAGCACGCGTTCGCGCCAGCGTTCCGGTGCGAGCAGGAACACCGCGGCGGCGACCACGCTGAGCACGCCGCCGAGCAGGCAGAACAGGACAATGAGCAGCAGCGTCGTCATGGACCGGAATCCGGCCGCGCGGGCACCGGCGCCTCCTCGAGCAGGCGCATCACCTCCGCGTGCCCCTGCTTGCGCGCCCAGGTCAGCGCCGTCTCGCCGTCGCCGTTGCGCGCCTGCGCATCCGCACCGTGCGCGAGCAGCAGCTCAACCACGGGCAGGTGGCCCTGCCGGGCCGCGCGCATCAGGGCGGTCTGCCCGTCGCGCGTGCGTGCGTTGATGTCGGCGCCGCGCTCGATCAGCAGCCGAGCGCTCGCGGCGTGGCCGATGTAGGCCGCCGTCATCAGCGCGGTCAGTCCGTTCTGGTTCTGATCATCCACCTGCGCCCCATGGTCGAGCAGGAGCTGAACCAGCTCCGGGCGATCGGTGAGCGGCATGATGATGAGGGCGGTATTGCCGATGGCGTCGCGCATGTCCACCCGCGCGCCGCGCGCGATCAGTTCGCGCGCCAGGTCAAGGTGGTCGCCCGAGATCGCCAGCATCAGCGGCGTCACCCCGAGCTCGCCCTTGGCGTTGATGTCGGGATCGCGCCTGAGCAGCAGCCAGGCAATGTCGAGATGGCCCTTGCGGATCGCGACGTCGAGCACCGGTTCGCTGGCGCGGTTGCGCGCATTCACATCCGCCCCCTGCGCCAGCAGCGCCTCCACCCCGGCGACATCGCCGTCGTTCACCGCGTCGACGAGGGGCGGATTGCTGCAGGCGCCCGCCGCCGCCAGCGCGGCCAGTACCAGCAGGAGGCGCGGCGCAAGGGGTGCCCGCAGGGATGCGAGCCGGCGCGGGAGGCAAGTTTTCAGTGCGTGGATCATGGGCGGGCCGCTCCGGATAAAGTCAGGCATTCTACAACGAATATGCCCGCCGGTTCGAGGACGCGGGGCGACCGGGGTCCGCGGGCGCGGATCGGGCGCGGCGTGACGGATCCCCCGCAGTCTGGCCGCTACGCCGCGCGCTACGCGCCTTCCCGCCAGATCAGGCTCGCCATGCGCCCGGTCTCGCCGTCGCGGCGATAGGAATAGAAGCGCACGGCATCGCGGTGGGTGCACTCCCCGCCGCCGTACACCTCGGTGATGCCGACCGTCTGCAGGCGCCGGCGCGCGAGCTGGCAGAGGTCCGCGAGCCAGCGCCCCGCCGGCGAGGGACGAAAGGCCGCGGCCGCGCCGGCATCCGCGGCGAGAAAGGCGGCGCGCACCTCGTCGCCGACCTCGAAGGACTGCGGTCCGATCGCGGGGCCCAGCCAGGCGATGTACCCGCCGTCACCGAGCTCGCCGGCGGTCGCCTCGATCACGCCGGCGGCGAGCCCGCGCCAGCCCGCGTGGATCGCCGCCACGGCGCTGCCGTCGCGCGCGCACAGCAGCACCGGGAGGCAGTCCGCGGTCAAAACGGCGCAGACCAGGTCCGGATAGCGGGCGACGGCGGCATCCGCCTGCACACCGGGCTGCCAGTCGTCGGCGTCGATCACGTTCGTGCCGTGCACCTGTTCCAGCCAGCACGGCTCGACCGGCACCCCGGCCGCGCGCAGCAGGCGGTCCCGGTTCTCCCGCACCGCCTCCGGGTCGTCCCCGACGTGGAGCGCCAGGTTCAGCCCCGCATACGTGCCGCGGCTCACCCCGCCGCCGCGCAGGCTGGTCAGCGCCCGCACCCCCGCCGGCGCCGGCCAGTCGGGCGTGATCCACTGCACCGCATGAGAAACCTGCTTGGTCATACGGGAAATCTAACAGAAAGGACGATAGAAGCAAAAGGGTGAGGCGTGAGGCGTGAGGCGTGAGGCGTGAGGCGTGAGGCGTGAGGCGTGAGGCGTGAGGCGTGAGGCGGTGAGGCGTGAGGCGTGAGGCGTGAGGCGTGAGGCGTGAGGCGTGAGGCGTGAGGCGTGAGGCGTGAGGCGTGAGGCGTGAGGCAGAAAAGCCTGTTCGCTTCATTTTTCCTGTCAAGCGCTTTGTCGATTAAAGTTTTGTATTTTACTCCTCTCCCCTCACTCCTCTCCCTCACCTTTTATCCAGGCACGCCTTCCTCGACGCCGACCTCCGCGGCCGCCTCCCGCGCCGGCAGCAGGAACACGCTGTCGCGCGCCCAGTGCAGCAGGCGGATCTCGCCCGAGGCCTCTTCGACCAGGGCGGTGCAGTTCTCGACCCAGTCGCCGGAGTTGGCGTAGAGCAGGCCGTCGATGGTGCGCACGTTCCCGACGTGGATGTGGCCGCACACGACGCCGTCCAGGCCGGCGTGGCGCGCGCGCTCGACGGCCGCGGCCTCGAAGCGGCGCACGTAGTCGACGGCATTGCCCACACGGCTCTTGATGTAGGCGGAGAGGGACCAGTAGGGCCGCCCGAACAGCCGGCGCATCCGGTCGCAGTGGCGGTTGAGCATGAGCAGGAAGTAGTAGTTCAGGTCGCCGATATGGCGCAGCCAGCGGTTGACGGCGACCACGCCGTCCAGTTCGTCGCCGTGCGTGACCAGCAGGCGGCGTCCGTCCGCGGTGACGTGTTCCGTCTGGTGCAGGATCCGCACCCCGTTGAACTCCATTCCCGCGTAGTCGCGCATCAGCGCGTCGTGGTTGCCGGGGATGTAGACCACCCGGGTGCCGCGCCGCGCCTTGGCAAACAGTGACTGGACGACACGGTTATTGAGCTGCGGCCAGAACCAGCCCGAGCGCAGCTTCCACAGGTCGAACACATCGCCGACCAGGTAGAGGTATTCCGATTCCGTATTATTGAGCAGGTCGAGCAGATATTCCGCCTGAGCACCCCGCGTGCCTAAATGTATATCGGACACGAAGATGGAACGTACCGTTAATTTTCCCATCGAGATTCCCCCGCTAATTATCCGGCGCGCAATATATCTCACGGGCGCATGACGCTTTTGTAACGAAACGATGAATCTTTCATTAAGGCGGACGCGCGAGGGGCGGTTTCAGGGCGTTTTCACGCAATTGTCATAAAAACTTCGCGCGGCTGTCACACGCGCAGCGTAATCTGGCGCCCGAAGATGAGGCGCTCAACGGCATCCTTGCAACCTTCCCGCAGGCGCATCACGCCGCCGCGCGATCTCCACCATCGCACCATCACCGCAGACTTCCGGGCAGGGACCTCATGCGCATCCTGATGATCTCGGATGTCTATTTCCCGCGCATCAACGGGGTGTCGACCTCGATCGCCACCTACCGCGACTCCTTCCGCGCGCTGGGGCACGAGATAACCCTGCTCGCGCCCGCCTATCCGGCCGATTATTCGGACGACGCCGATACCGTGCGCATCCCGTCGCGTGGTCTCCCGCTCGACCCCGAGGACCGCATGATGCATTACCGCGTGCTGGTGACGATGCGCGAGGCGCTGCGCGGCCGCGCCTTCGACATCGTGCACATCCAGACGCCGTTCGTCGCCCACTACGCCGGGATCCGTATCGCGCGCGCGCTGGGACTCCCCGTCATCGAGTCCTACCACACCTATTTCGAGGAATACCTCTACCACTACATCCCGATGCTGCCGCGCGGATCACTGCGCGTACTGGCGCGGCGCTTCTCCGCCGGCCAGGGCAATGCCGTCGACGCGCTCGTCGTGCCCTCGCATGCCATGCACGACAAGCTGCGCGGCTACGGCGTCAGGAGCGAGATGCGCATCATCCCGACCGGCCTCAACATGCAGCACTTCACCCGCGGCGACGGCGCGGCCTTCCGGCGCCGGCTCGGCATCGACCCCGGCCGCCCCGTGCTGCTCTTCGTCGGCCGCGTCGCCTTCGAGAAGAACATCGACTTCCTGCTCCACATGGTGAACGAGGTGCGCCAGCGGCTGCCCGACGTGCTGCTCCTGATCGCGGGCGAGGGACCGGCCGAGCCGCACCTGCGCCGTCTCACGGAACGCCTCGGACTCGGACAGCAGGTTGCCTTCGTCGGCTACCTCGACCGCGAGTCCGCCCTGCTCGACTGCTACGCGGCCGCCGACGTGTTCGTATTCTCGTCGCGCACGGAAACCCAGGGCCTGGTGCTGCTCGAGGCCATGGCGATGGGGCGGCCGGTCGTCGCCCAGGCGGTGATGGGCACGCGCGATGTGCTGCGCGAGGGCGAGGGCGCGCTGATCGCCGAGGACGACGTCCGTGATTTCGCGCACAAGGTACTGACCCTGCTGCGCAACCGCAGGCTGTATGAGCAACTGAGCCGGCGTGCGCTCGACTACGCCCGCACCTGGTCCAACGAGTCCTGCGCCCGGAAGCTGGAGGAATACTATGTGCAAATCATCGACAAGGCCGCGGCGGCGCGCCGCGCGCTGGAGCCGCATCATGCCCAGCGCTGAGGCCGTCGCGGGCCGGGCGGCGGCGCGGGCCGCGCGCTACCGCAACCATCCCCTGCCGCACGCATGCGCGAAGCACTGAACCCGGTGCGGGACCGCTCCCTGCACCTCGGCATCGTCACCGAAACCTATCTGCCCGAGATCAACGGCGTGGCGATGACGCTCGCGCGGCTGGCCGCCGCCCTGCGCGACAACGGGCACCGGGTCAGCGTGGTCTGCCCGCGCCGCGCCGAGCGCGGTGGCGGCGACGCCGATCTGTGCGAGGTCCCTGGACTGCCCCTCCCGGGCTACGCGGACCTGCGTTTCGGCCTGCCTGCGGCGGGCAGGATGCACCGGCTGTGGCGGCGGCGCGCACCCGACGTGCTTTACGTCGCCACGCAGGGCCCGCTCGGCGCCTCGGCGGTCCGCGCCGCCCGGCGGCACGGGATTCCGGTGGTCAGCGGATTCCACACCAACTTCCACACCTACTGCCGCCACTACCGGCTCGCCTGGCTGGAACCCGCGGTGTTCGCCTATCTGCGCCGCTTCCACAACCGCACCGGCGCCACGCTGGTGCCGACCGACGCGCTGCGCGCGGAACTCGCGGCGCGCGGGCTGCGCAACGTGCAGGTGCTCGGCCGCGGCATCGATACCGATCTGTTCACCCCGGCGCGGCGCGACGCCGGCCTGCGCGCCGCCTGGGGCGTGGCGGACGACGCGCCCGCGGTCATCTACGTCGGCCGGCTCGCCGCCGAAAAGAACCTGCAGCTCGCGGTCAGCGCCTTCCGTGCGCTGCAGGGCGTGCGGCCGGAGGCGCGCTTCGTGCTGGTCGGCGACGGCCCGCTCGCCGCACGCCTGCGGGCGGAGCATCCGGATTTCATCTTCTGCGGCATGCGGACCGGCGCGGACCTCGCCGCGCATTACGCCTCCGGCGACATGTTCCTGTTCCCCAGCCTGACCGAGACCTTCGGCAACGTGCTGCTCGAGGCGCTCGCGAGCGGGCTCGCGGTGGTCGCCTACGACTACGCCGCGGCAAGCCAGCACATCCGCCCCGGCGAGAATGGTCTCACCGCGCCGTGCGGCAACGAGACCGTTTTCCTGCAGCACGCACTCACCCTGCTCGCGGACACCGCGCTGAGCCAGAAGCTGCGTGCCAACGCGCGCCGCCACGCCCTGACCCAGAGCTGGCCGCAGATCGGGGAGCAGTTCGAGGCACTGTTGCGGCGGCAGCTCCACGGAGAGGGCGCCTACGCCCTCGGCTTCAACTGGAACTCCGGCGGCTAACCCACGGTTGTCAAAAATAATTCATATAACTGACCCGCCACCGTCACATTCCGCGCCGATACTGGGCACAGCTGGGAAACCGCGAGGTGCCACATGGCTTCGACCAGAACAACGGCAATCGTAAACCGCCTGTTCGAGATTGATACGGCGATCTGCTACCAGATCAACCGCATCAGCCGCGTGCAGCTGCTGCGGACCTTCTTCACCGTCATCAGCCGCCTCGGCAACGGCGTCTTCTGGTACACCCTGATCGCCCTGATCGCCGTGCTCGACACCGAACAGGGTTTGATCGCCGCAGGACACATGCTGCTCACCGGCCTGGCCGGTGTCGCCATCTACAAGCTGCTCAAGACCAAGACCGTGCGCCCGCGCCCGTTCACGCGCCACGCCGGCATCCAGCTGTGCACCGCTCCGCTCGACCAGTACAGCTTTCCGTCCGGCCACACGCTGCACGCCTTCTCGTTCACGCTGGTGGCATGCGCCTACTACCCGTTCCTGCTCGCGCCCCTCGCCGTGTTCACCGCGCTGGTCGCGCTGTCGCGCATGATCCTCGGCCTGCACTATCCCACCGATGTCGCGGCCGGCATCGTCATCGGCCTCCTGCTCGGCGCCGTCAGCGTCGGCATCTGAATCCTTCACGGGATTCAGACTCATGAAGCGCAGCGCATCCCGCCGTCCGCAGCGGGACTTCGGCTATACTCGCCCCGCGAGCCGCACTATAATGCAGCTGCATTCCATGAAGACCTCGACGCAGAACGCCGTACCCTCCGCCGCCCCCGAGCAGATCGCCGCCGTCGACCTCGGCTCCAACAGCTTTCACATGATCATCGCGCAGATGCACGCCAGCGGATTCAAGCTGATCGACCGCCTGCGCGAACAGGTGCGCCTCGCGGACGGGCTCGACAAGTCGCGCAACATGAACGCGGAGGCGCAGGAGCGCGCGCTGCAGTGCCTGGGCCGTTTCGCCCAACGGCTGACCGGTCTGCCTCCCGGCAACGTGCGCGTCGTCGGCACCAACACCCTGCGCAGCGCGAAGAACGCGGCGGAATTCCTCGACCGCGCCGAGCAGGTACTCGGCTACCCGATCGAGGTCGTCTCCGGCATCGAGGAGGCGCGCCTGATCTACAGCGGCGTCGCCCACAGCCTCGCCTCCGACGGCGACAGCAACCGCCTGGTGGTCGACATCGGCGGCGGCAGCACCGAGATGATCATCGGCCGCGGCTTCTCCCCGCTCCTGATGGAAAGTCTGTACATGGGCTGCATCACGCACACCAACCGCTTCTTCCCCGGGGGCAAGATCACCGCCAGCGGTATCGACCGCGCGCTGCTCGAGGCGCGCGTCGAACTCGAACCCAAGATCGAGATCTACCGCGAGAGAGGCTGGGCCAGCGCCATCGGCGCCTCGGGCACCGCCCTCGCCATCAACCGGATCCTCGCCGCCAACGGCTGGGGCAGGGACGGCATCACGCTGGCCGGCCTGCGCAAGCTGACCGACGCCATGCTCAAGGCCGGGGATATCGACCTGCTCCGGCTCGAAGGCCTGAGCCGCGAGCGCGCCGCGATCCTGCCCGGCGGCGTCATCATCCTGCTCGCGGTGATCGACGGCCTCGGCATCGACAGGATGCTCGTATCCGACGGTGCGCTGCGCGAGGGGCTGATCTACGACCTGATCGGACGCCACCATACCGGCGACGCGCGCGAGGCCAGCGTGGACGCGCTCGCGGCGCGCTACCACGTCGACCGCGAGCAGGCGGCGCGCGTGGAGTCCACCGCCCTGAAGTGCCTGCGCCAGGTCGCGCCGGAGTGGAAGCTGGACGAAGAGATGAACTCGAACTGGCTCGGCTGGGCGGCGCGCCTGCACGAGCTCGGGCTCGACATCGCCCACAGCCATTACCAGAAGCACGGCGCCTACGTGATCGCGCATGCCGATCTCGCCGGCTTCTCCTTCCAGGAGCAGCAGCTGCTCGCCTCGCTGGTGCTCGCCCACCGGCGCAAGTTCCCGGCGCGCGCGTTCAAGGACCTCAAGAGCATCTGGGGCAAGCAGGCCGAACGTCTCGCACTGCTGCTGCGCCTCGCCGCGGTCCTGCACCGCAGCCGCAGCGCGGTACCCCTGCCCGAATTCCGGCTGACGGGCGACAAGCGGCGCCTGTCCCTGCGCCTGCCCGCCGGGTGGCTCGACGCCCATCCGCTGACCCGCACCGACCTGGAACGCGAGGCGCAGTACCTCGCGCAGATCGACATCGCGCTGGACTTCGGCTAGCACCGGCGCGTACCGCCATGCACGGGCGCGATGCGCCCGCCGCAGGAGGCTCCGCCGCCGGCGCACCGGATCAGGTACGGCTTGCGCCAGCGTTTCCCGGCGTCATGGCAGTCCATCTCCCGGTCGCGGCGCGCCGGATCACACGCCGGTTTCCAGCGACCTGCGCAGCGCGCCGAAGCGCCTGCGGTACTGCGCCGGAGTCAGCCGCACCTTGCGCCGGAACAGGCGGCTGAAAAACCCGGCGTCCTCATAGCCGACCTCCTGCGCGACGGCCTCCACCGGCAGGCTGCCGGATTCGAGCATCTGTTTCGCCTCCTCGAGGCGCAGCGTGTGCACATACTCGAGCGGCGACATGCCGGTCGCCTGCTGAAAGCGGCGCTTGAACGAACGCTCGGCCAGCCCGCTCAGGCGGACCATCGCGGTGACCGGCGCGCGCTCCTGGTAATGCCCGGCGATCCAGTGCTGGCAGCGGGCGATCACCGCGTCATCCGCCTGGCGCGTGGACGCGAGGCGGGCGAACGGCTGCTGGCCGACGGCGTGCCAGTCGATGAGGTTGACGCGGGCGACCTGCATCGCGGCGTCGACGCCCGCGCAGCGCGCGATCAGGTACAGCGACAGATCCAGCCACGACGTGCCGCCGCCCGCCATGACCAGGCGCTGCCCCTCGCCCGAGACCACCAGGGCGCGGTGCGCGCGCACCCGCACGTCGGGGAAACGCCGCTGCAGCACGTCGCACCAGGCCCAGTGCGTGGTCGCCTCGCAGCCGGCGAGCAGGCCCGCCTCCGCGAGCAGCATCGCCCCCGAGCACGCGGCGGCGAGCACGGCGCCGTCGGCGTGCCGCCGACGCAGCCAGGCGATCTCCGCCTCGAAACGCCCGGCGAGGACCTCGCCCGGCGGGAGGTTCACCTCCGGCACGCACACGACGTCGACCCGCGGGCAATCCTCCAGCGTGGCGTGCGGCGCGATGCGCACGCCGTTGCCCACCTCGAAGGCACCGGCGCGGGCCGAAACGACGAGCGCCCGCATCAGCTGCGGTCCGGCCCGGCCGTCCACGATGAGCGGCCAGTCGCGTCCGGCGGCCATGAACAGGTCGTACATGCCATAGAGTACCGACGCGCTGGTCTCGGGGAAGGCGAGCACGGCGACGGCGGTGGATGGGCGCGGGTCGTTCATGGCCGATTTGTCAGATTCCTTGCACAAATGGCTTTAGCCGGCCTGGCTAAACGGACGTACCTTTACACCCGTCACTATAGCCGGAAAACGCGGCGGCAGGCCATCCGGCCCTCGACGATGGAACGGCCCGCCGCCGCCACAACCTGGAGGAGCATCGCCATGAGCAAGTACCGCCACCGACTGCCGCAGCTCGACGGACGCCTGTTTCTGACCGACGGCGGCCTCGAGACGACCCTGATCTATCACGACGGCATCGATCTGCCCGCCTTCGCGGCCTTCGATCTCCTGAAGGACGAGGACGGGACGGAGACCCTGCGCCGCTATTTCGCGCGCTATGTCGACATCGCGCGCGCGCGCGGCGTCGGGATCGTGCTGGAGAGCCCGACCTGGCGCGCCAACCCGGACTGGGGCGCCCGGCTCGGCTATGACGCGGCCGCGCTGGCGGACGCGAACCGGCGGGGAATCGGCCTGCTGCTCGAGCTCCGCGCCGCGCTGGAGACGCGGCGGACGCCGATCGTTGTCAGCGGCAATCTCGGCCCGCGCGGCGACGGCTACCGGGCCGACGCGCGCATGGACGTCGATGCGGCGCGCACCTATCATGCGGCGCAGGTTGGCACCTTCGCCGGCACCGACGCCGACATGGTCGCCGCATTCACGATGAATTACCCGGAAGAGGCGATCGGCATCGCCCTCGCCGCGCGTGATGCCGAGCTGCCGGTCGCCATCGCGTTCACGGTCGAGACCGACGGGCGCCTGCCCTCCGGCGACACCCTCGCCGGCGCGATCGGGCGCACGGACGCCGGAACCGGCGGATATCCCGCCTATTACATGATCAACTGCGCGCACCCCGAACATTTCACGACGGTGCTGAGCGACGGCGGCGCCTGGCGCGGGCGCATTCGCGGCCTGCGCGCGAATGCATCGAGGCGCAGCCACGCGGAGCTGGACGCCAGCACGGAACTCGACGCCGGCGATCCGGACGAGCTGGGCGGACAGTACCGCGCGTTGCGCGCGCTGCTGCCCGGCCTGGCCGTTGCGGGCGGCTGCTGCGGCACCGACCACCGTCATATCGACGCGATGTGCCGGGAGCTGATCTAAGAGAATAGGGACAGATTTTTAATCTGTCCCTATTCCTTATCGAATGAATTCAAATCTTCCCACACACCTACTTGACGGATTTATCCGCCCCATTCCTTACAAGCGCATGGGGACAGATTTCAAATCTGTCCCCAATCTTGATTTGTCACGCCTCTCCCGCGCGCCGCAGCAGCGGCGGCGGCGCGCACGCGATGACCATCGGGCGCCCGTCGCGCGGATGGCGGAAGCGCAGTTCGGCGGAATGGAGGTGATAGCCCGGATCACCGGGCAGGGCGCGCGAACCCGGCGCCGGCAGCCCGCCCGCGGCATACAGCGGATCGCCCAGCAGCGGATGCCCGGCGGCGGCAAGGTGGATGCGGATCTGGTGCGGGCGACCCGTGGCGATATGCACGTCGCACAGGAAGGCATCCGCGCGGCGCTCGAGCACCGTCACATCAGACCGTGAGGGCCTGCCCTGCGGCGCGGCGGCGTGCACCGTGCCGAGCACGGCATGCGGCACCGGGCCGATCGGCGTCTCGACGGTGAACCCGTCGCGGGCCGGATCCCCGCCGGCGAGCGCGCGGTAGCGCTTCACGACCGCGCGCGTCGACCACTGCCCGGTCAGCGCCGCGCGCGCCTGATGAGTGCGCGCGCACAGCACCAGGCCCGAGGTCCAGCGCCCCAGGCGATGCAGTGGCGCGGCGTCGGGCGTACAGGCGCGCAGCCGGTAGAGCAGCGTCGCCTCGAGGAAGTCCGCGCCGGGCAGCGTCGGCAGGCCCGCCGGTTTGTCCACCGCGAGCAGATCCTCGTCCTCGTACAAAACGGTAAACGTGCGCGGCGCCTCGGGCTCGACCCACGGCTCGCGCCGCCAGACGAGTTCGCCGCCGCGCCGCAGCAGGCTGTCGGCCTGCGCGGGCTGCGCATCGAGGAGCACCCGGCCGGCGGCGATGCGCGCCGCCCATTCGGCGGCGGTCGCATGCCGGTAGCGCAGGCTGAGATAGTCCAGCAGACGCAACCCGTCCGCCGCCGGACCGAGCGTCTCGCGATAATCATAGCCCCGGTTGAGGCGCGCGTTCGCGGCATCCATCGCGGTCACCCTCATGCCGGCGGCGGGACCGATTCACCGGCAGCATCGTCCGGTTCGCCGTGCTTCTTCCCGGCGACCGGCGGGGCGTCCGCCGGCGCCGACAACGCGGTCAATCCCCCCGTCCGGGCGCCCGTCTCGCCGGCGAGGGCCTCGGGCAGGAAACCGCCCGCCTGCCGGCTCCACAGGCGATGATACGCGCCGCCGCGCGCCAGCAGCTCCGCGTGCGACCCGTCCTCGACGATGCGGCCGTCCTCGAACACCAGGATGCGGTCCAGGTGCGCGATGGTGGAGAGGCGGTGCGCGACGACGATGACGGTCTTGCCGCGCATGACCGTGTCCAGCGTCTCCTGGATCGCGTGCTCGGTGATCGAATCCAGCGCCGAGGTGGCCTCGTCGAGGATCAGGATGGGCGCGTTCTTGAGGATCACGCGCGCGATCGCGATGCGCTGGCGCTGCCCGCCGGACAGCTTCACGCCGCGCTCGCCGACGAGCGATTCATAGCCCTCCCGTATCTGCGCGATGAATTCGTGCGCATGCGCCAGGCGCGCGGCCTCGACCACCTCCGCGTCGCTCGCCTCCAGCCGGCCATAGCGGATGTTCTCGCGCAGCGTGCGGTGGAACAGCCCCGGGTCCTGCGGGATCAGGCTCAGCTGCGCGTGCAGCGATTCCTGGGTCATGGCGCGGATGTCGACCCCGTCGATCAGGATGGCGCCGCCCTGCGGGTCGTACAGGCGCAGGATCAGGCTCACGAAGCTCGACTTGCCCGAGCCCGACAGGCCGACCAGTCCGACGCGCTGGCCGGCCGGGATGCGCACGCTGAGCCGGTCGAACACCTTGCGCGGCGGCGTGTAACCGAACTCGACCGCGCGGAACTCGATCTCGCCGCGCCGGACGGGGAGCGCCTGCGCGTCGGGGGCGTCCACCAGCTCGTGCGCGCGCACGATGGTGTGCACGCCGTTGGAGACGTTGCCGATGTACTCGAAAAATTCCAGGAAGCGCCGGGCCAGGTTACGCGCCTCGTTGATGACCATCAGCGACAGGCTGACCGCCAGCACGAAGTCGCCGACGCCGATCCGGCCCTGCCCCCACAGGCGCAGCGCGTAGTACAGCAGCCCGATCTTCAGCACCGCCGCCGCCGAAAACTGGAACCAGCGGATGCGCTCGGAATAGCGGTGCGAGACCAGGATCGCCTGCATCTCGCGCGTCAGATCACGTTCCAGGTTCTCGCGCTCGAAACCGAGGCGCGCGAACAGGCGCGCGCTGGTGAGGTTGGTCACCGAGTCCACCACCGTGCCGGTGGTCTCGCTGCGCGCGGCCGCGGCCGCCTGCGCGTACGGCCGGCAGCGCCGCGCCAGCAGGTAGGAGATGCCGATGAAGAACACCGCCCACGCGAGCGCGAACCAGCCCAGCTGCGCGTGCGCCTGGAACAGCAGCACCACGGCGATGGCGATCACGATGACGATGGGCCAGAACTCGGTGATCAGGGCCCACAGCGTCTGCGTCACGCCCAGCGAGGTCTCCGAGATGCGGTGCGCGAGCGCGCCCGCGAAGTTGCTGCTGAAGTAGCGGTAGGAATGATGCTGCAGGTAGTGATAGATCGCGCGCGTCACCGCCTGGCGCTGGCGCGGCCCGAGGCGGATCTGGATCGCGCCGCCCAGGCGCCCGAATATCAGCTCGCCGACGCACAGGGCGACGAACAGCAGCAGCGGTCCCTGCAGGTGGGAGACCACCGCCATGGAGGTCTCCTGCGCCGCCATCACGCTCTTGATGATGCGCGCGAGCGCGTACGGGATCAGGATGCCGCAGGTGGCGTTCGCGGTCTCGAACGCCAGCATGCCGAAGTACCACCAGCGGTATTGCGCCACGAAATACCAGATGAAGCGGAACGGACTGGCCGGCAATGCGGGCGTGCCGGGCGCGCGCTGAAATGTCTGAATCGCGGGATCCTCGGACGGTGGGATGACGTCGGCGGTCCGCGAGCGGCCGCCATACCCGGTGCCGCGAGTATAGCACCGGCCGGAGGCCGCACCGCGCCGGATTCCTGCCGGTACTTCAGCGTCCGTCCGAATTTCCGTCCTGACCCGGACGCGCCGCCGGCGCGTTGTAATCTCCCCCGTGGCGGGATATCATCCGAACCCGCCCCTGCCGTCCGCGCCGCGCCGACGGGACGAATGCCGCACCCAGACACCCACCCGGATCCATGGAGAACACAATGAAAGCGACCGGCAACATCCGTCACCCGTCGATACTCACGCTCGCAACCGTCGCACTGCTGGCGGCCCCCGCCGTGCAGGCGGATACGGATGCCGGGTGGTACCTCGCCCCGGCGCTGAACTACATCATTGCCGACGGCGACCGTGACGCGGATGATGACGCCGGATTCCAGATCGGGCTCGGCAGGCAGTTGGACGAGGCCTGGAACCTGGAGGGCGTGCTCGAGCTCGACACCCTGGACAGCGAGGACGGCGCCGACGAGTTCAAGCAGCGCGGTCTTGCCCTCGACGGCCTGTACTTCTTCGACCGGAATCCCGGCTTCGCGCCCTACGCCCTCGTCGGCGCCGGCGTAATGAATACCCGGTTCGCCGGGGAGAAGGGCACCAATCCGATGTTAAACGCGGGCATCGGCTTCCTGTCGAATGTCCTCGGCGATGCGGTGGCCCTGCGCGGCGAGGCCCGTTACCGCTATGACGGTGACGACAGCAGTGCCTCGCCGACGACATTCGTTCGGCGACTGGATCATCACCCTCGGCCTGAATATCCCGCTGGGCGGCTCCGGCACCCCGGCGCCTGCCGCGGCGCCGATCGCGGCCTCTGCACCCGCCGTGGCTGCAGAAGCCGCACCCATGGACAGCGACAACGACGGCGTCCTCGACGCCAGCGATGCCTGCCCGGATTCCCCGGCCGGCGCCAGGGTCGATGCGCGCGGCTGTGAGCCCGACAGCGACGGTGATGGCGTGACCGACGGCGCGGACCGCTGCCCGGGCACCGCCGCTGGGATCGCGGTCGATGCCCAGGGCTGCGAGAAGGACAGCGACGGCGACGGCGTCACCGACAGCGCCGACCGCTGCCCCGACTCCGCGGCGGGCGTGAAGGTCGACATCCACGGCTGCGAGATCAAGGCGGTCATCGAACTGCCGGGCGTGAACTTCGAGACCGGCTCGGCACGCCTGCTGCCGGAATCGACCGCCATTCTCGACGAGGCGGCGGCGACGCTGCGCAAGCACCCGGAGATCAGGGCCGAGGTGGCGGGCCACACCGACAGCAGCGGTTCACGCGCATTCAATGTGAAGCTCTCGCAGCAGCGCGCCGAGTCGGTGATGAACTACCTGGTCGGCCAGGGTGTGGCGGCCGGCAGCCTCACCGCCCAGGGCTACGGACCCGACCGCCCGGTGGCGGACAACGCGACGGCCGCCGGCCGCGCCGCGAACCGCCGGGTGGAACTGAAGATCGCCCAGTAAACAGGCATACCCCCGGCTGCACGCGCGGCCGGGGGCGCCCTTGCCAGGGGACATGAGCGATACGACGCCGACACCGCTGACCCGGGAGGAATTCGCCCGGGTCGTACGCTCTACGCCGCTGGTGTCGATCGACCTCGTGGTGCGCGATCAGGCACGGCGGATGCTGCTCGGCCTGCGCGAAAATCGTCCGGCGCAGGGTTACTGGTTCGTGCCGGGCGGCCGCATCGGCAAGGACGAACACATCGAGCAGGCCTTCCGCCGCATCAGCTGCATGGAACTCGGCCGCGCGCTGACCCTGGCCGATGCGCGCTTCATCGGCGTGTACGAGCACCTGTACGACGACAACTTCGCCGGTGAATCCGGCTTCGGCACCCACTATATCGTGCTCGCCTACGCCGTCGACGGCGCCGCCGCCGACTTCGACCTCCCCCTCGACCAGCACAGCCGCTATGAATGGATGGCGGAATCCGACGTGCTCAGCCGGACCGACGTGCATCCCTACGTCCGCAACTATTGCGGCCGCTGATCAGCCCATACCCGCGCCTCACACCCGCAATTCCTGCTGGACGCCGTCACGGGGCGGCGTCATATGCAATCGTATATATGGTTGACGTTATATATGGATTCTCATATATTACGCGGCATGCCCCTCGACGCCCATGAAATCTTCACCGCCCTCGCCCACCCGCTGCGCCTGCGCGCATTGCTGCTGCTGCACGCCCAGGGTGAACTGTGCGTATGCGAGCTGTGCCATGCGCTCGATGTGTCGCAGCCGATGATCTCGCGGCATCTCGCCCAGCTGCGCGCCTGGGGTGTCGTCAGCGACCGGCGCCAGGGCCTGTGGATCCACTACCGTCTCCATCCCGACCTGCCGGCCTGGGCACTCAACATCCTGCGCGAGACCGCGCACGCCAAGGCGCAGGACACCCCGTTCGCGGACGACCAGGCGGCGCTGTCGGCCATGCCGAACCGTCCGGGCGCGCCGCGCTGCGCCTGATACGACGGAGCGCCCGACATGGCCGGCGATCTTCTGCTCATCCACTCCAACCACGCGGGGCTGCGGCCATGACCGACGAATCGTTCAACGTACTGTTTCTGTGCACGGGAAATTCGGCGCGCAGCATCTTCGCCGAATGCCTGATCAACCGCCTGGGAAGAGGAACCTTCCGCGGTTACAGCGCGGGCAGTCACCCGAAGGGCAGGATTCATCCGCGGGCCATCCATGAACTGGAGCGCAACAACTACCTGACCGACGGGTTGCGCAGCAAGGACTGGAGCGAATTCTCCGCGCCCGGCGCCCCGCGCATGGATTTCGTCTTTACCGTCTGCGACCGCGCGGCGGCGGAGGTCTGCCCGGTGTGGCCGGGCCAGCCCATGACGGCGCACTGGGGCGTCGAGGATCCGGTCGCCGCCGAGGGGGACGAGCTCACGAAAAATGCCGCCTTTGTAACCGCCTTTCGCGAGCTCCAGAATCGCATCTCCATCTTCGTCAACCTGCCCTTCAAATCGCTGGACCGGCTGCGCCTGCAGGAAAAGCTGGACGAGATCGGCCGCATCCGGCTCTCCGACCAGGATTAGCCGGCGGCCCCACGGCGATGAGCGCGCAATGCGAAGTCGCGGCCAGACGCGCCGCGGCCGGCACGATGGGCCTGTTCGAACGCTATCTCACCGTGTGGGTGGGCTTGTGCATCGCGGCGGGCATCTCGCTGGGACACTGGTTCCCCGCGCCGTTCCGCGTCATCGGCCAGATGGAAGCGGCGCAGGTAAACCTGCCGGTGGCCCTGCTCATCTGGCTGATGGTCATCCCGATGCTGCTGAAGGTCGACTTCGGGGCCCTGCACCGGGTGAAGGAGCACTGGCGGGGCATCGGCGTCACGCTCTTCATCAACTGGGCGGTCAAGCCCTTCTCGATGGCGCTCCTCGCCTGGGTTTTCATCCGCGGCATATTCGCGCCGTACCTGCCTGCAGATCAACTGGATGCGTATGTCGCGGGACTGATCCTGCTGGCCGCGGCGCCGTGCACGGCGATGGTGTTCGTCTGGAGCCGCCTCTCCGGCGGCGACGCCAACTTCACGCTCTCCCAGGTCGCACTGAACGACACCATCATGATCTTCGCCTTCGCGCCGATCGTCGGCGTGCTGCTCGGCCTCTCGGCGATCACGGTGCCGTGGAACACGCTCCTCCTCTCGGTCACGCTCTACATCGTACTGCCGGTGCTGTTCGCCCAGTGGTGGCGGCGCCGGATCCTGCGCCGCGGCGGCGAGGCGGCGCTGAAGACACTGCTCGACGCCTTGCACCCGCTCTCGCTCGCCGCCCTGCTCGCGACGCTCGTGCTCCTGTTCGGATTCCAGGGCGAACAGATCCTGCGCCAGCCGCTGGTGATCGCCCTGCTGGCCGTGCCGATCCTGATCCAGGTCTATTTCAACTCCGGCCTCGCCTACCTGCTGAACCGGCGGTTCGGCGTGGCCCACAGCGTGGCGGCGCCGTCCGCGCTGATCGGGGCGAGCAATTTCTTCGAGCTGGCGGTGGCGACCGCCATCGTGCTGTTCGGTTTCGATTCCGGTGCAGCCCTGGCCACCGTGGTGGGTGTGCTGGTTGAGGTCCCCGTGATGCTGTCGGTGGTGAGGATTGTCAATTCCACGCGGGACTGGTACGAGCGCGGCGCCGCAAGGACCCATCCGCCGGGCGGCATCCCTCCCGGCGCCTGACGGCGAACTGCAGGAACAGAGGAAAAGCGAGATGACGGTTCAGATAGGCATCAACGGATTCGGGCGCATGGGGCGGCTCGGCCTGCGCGCCGGCTGGAACAGCGCGGGCCTGGCATTCGCGCGCATCAACGAGACCGCGACCGACGCCGCGGGTTCCGCGCATCTGCTCAAGTTCGATTCGGTGCACGGCACCTGGTCCGAGGAGTGCACCTCCGACGGCGACGCCCTGATCGTCGGCGGACGTCGCATCGCCTGCAGCCGCAGCGCGTCCATCGCCGAGGCCGACTGGTCGGGCTGCGACATCGTCATCGAGGCGACCGGGAAGCACCACAAGAAACCGGAGACACTGCGCAGTTATTTCGATCAGGGCGTGAAGAAGGTCCTCGTCGCCGCGCCGACCGAGGGCGCGCTCGACATCGTCTACGGCGTCAACGACCGCCTGTATGACCCGGCGACACACCACCTCGTCACGGCCGCCTCCTGCACCACCAACTGCCTGGCGCCGGTGGTCAAGGTCATGCACGAGCGCATCGGCATCGTGCACGGCGCCATGACCACCATTCACAACATCACCAACACGCAGACCATCGTCGACAAGGGCCACAAGGACCTGCGCCGCGCGCGCGCCTGCGGCCAGTCGCTGATCCCCACCACCACCGGCTCGGCCCGGGCGATCACGAAAATATTTCCCGAACTCGCCGGCAAGCTCAACGGACTCGCCGTGCGCGTGCCGCTGCTCAACGCCTCGCTCACCGATTTCGTGTTCGAGGCGCGGCGGCCGGTCTCGGCGGCGGAGGTCAACGGATATTTCCGGGAAGCGGCGGCGGGCGAGCTCCGCGGCATCCTCGGCTACGAGGAACGGCCGCTCGTCTCGGCCGACTTCCTCAACGACACGCGCTCCTCCATCGTCGACGCGCCGTCCACGATGGTCGTCGACGGCACCCAGGTGAAGGTGCTGGCCTGGTACGACAACGAGTGGGGCTACGTGAACCGGATGATGGACATCGCGCGCATGCTGGCGGCGCGCCTCTGATCCGCCCGCGGCTCGGCCCTGACATGGATCCCGGTCAGCGCAACTACCTCGTCGTCACCGGCGGCTACTGGGCCTTCACCGTCACCGACGGCGCCATCCGCATGCTGGTAGTGCTGTACTTCCACCTGCTCGGCTATTCGCCGCTCGAGGTGGCGCTGCTGTTCCTGTTTTACGAATTCTTCGGCATCGTCACCAACCTGGTCGGCGGCTGGCTGGGCGCGCGCATCGGGCTCAACCTCACCATGCACATCGGCATGGGCCTGCAGGTCGTCGCGCTCATGCTGCTCACCGTCCCGGACGCCTGGCTGTCGGTGCCCTACGTGATGGCGGCGCAGGCGCTCTCCGGCATCGCCAAGGACCTCAACAAGATGTCCGCCAAGGCGAGCGTGAAGGCGCTCGCCGGCAGCGGCGGTGAATCGCGCCTGTTCACCTGGGTCGCCGCGCTCACCGGATCGAAGAACGCGCTGAAGGGCGCCGGCTTTTTCGCCGGCGCGGCGCTGCTGCAGGGGCTCGGCTTCCGCGGCGCGCTCGCCGTGCTCGCCGGGTCGCTGCTGTGCATACTGATCGTCACCGCACTGCTGCTGCCGGCCGGCGTGGGCAGGATGAAGACGAAACCGAAATTCTCCCAGGTGTTTTCCAACAAACCCGCGATCAACCGGCTGGCGGCGGCGCGCTTCTTCCTGTTCGGCGCACGCGACGTGTGGTTCGTAGTCGGCCTGCCGGTGTATCTCTACGCGGTGCTCGGCTGGTCGTTCATGCAGGTGGGCGCGTTCCTCGCGCTGTGGGTGATCGGCTACGGCTTCGTGCAGGCCGCCGCGCCGCGCATCATCGGCCGCGGCGGCCCCCCGGGCGGCGCCGCCGCGCGCGGCTGGGCCGGCGTGCTCGCGGCATTGCCGGCCGGCATCGCGCTGGCGCTGGGCCAGGGGTGGGAACCGGCACCGGTGCTGATCGGCGGGCTGATCCTGTTCGGCATCGTGTTCGCCATCAACTCGGCGCTGCACTCCTACCTGATCCTCGCCTACTCCGAGCACGACCGGGTGGCGCTGAACGTCGGCTTCTACTACATGGCCAACGCGGGCGGGCGCCTCGCCGGCACGGTGCTGTCCGGCTGGGCCTACCAGGCGCACGGGCTGGAGGGCTGCCTGTGGTGGTCCAGCGCCTTCGTGCTCGCCGCAGCCCTGCTTTCCTTCAGGCTGCCGCCGGTCCGCGCGGACGCGCCGCTCCCGACGGCGCGCAGCGCGGACGAGGGCTGAGACGGAGGGGATTTCGGCGCGCTACTCGGAGGCGTGCGCCATCAGGACCAGATAGCGCTCGAGACGGTCCGCGCGCGGCGCCGCGCCGGCGGCGAGGAAATCGCAGCCCCCCGCCGCGCAGCGGGTCCCGCCGGTGAGCCTGTCGAGCACCAGGTCCGGCAGGTCGTAGTGATGCATCGCAGCGGGCCTGACCGGCTTTCCCCCGTCGACGATCGCGATGCGGTTGTAGTACTGACTGCGCTCGCGGTTGTCCAGGTAGCGCAGCGCGCTGTAGGTATTGGGGCCGAACTGCAACGGCGGCACATGGTCCGACACCAGCACGACCAGGCTGTCGGGATCGAGCGCGATGAGCCGGCGCACGTAGTGGGCGATGGCCTCCGTGCGATAGTAGAACTGGTTGACCACGCGCTCCAGGTGCTCGTCCCTGAAACCGGACTCGATCCGGACGACCGGCGGGCGCCTGGCGCTGTCGATGTTGTGCGGCGTATGACCGTAGATGGTCAGCAGGTAGTTGAACAGGGGCTGCCCCGGATGCCGGCGCAGATGCTCCGCGACGAAACCCAGGTTCTGGGCGAACAGGTCGCCGTCGAACTGGTAGTCCTCGACGCCGGGGTCGCCGGCGTGCAGGTAGGTGGGCGCGGCGGAGTAGAACTCCGCGGGATACTGCTGCTCGGTGAATCCGATGCCCTGGTACGCCGGCTGGGCGTTGAAGAAATTGGGCTTGTAGCTGTTGCTCGCGACGCTGCGGTAGCCGAGCTCCGTCAGCAGTCCGGGCAGGCAGTGCGCCGGGGCGCCGGTAAAGGCGTTGAACTCGACGCTGGAGAGGCGCTCGAGGGCCGGCACCCCGCACAGCACCTCGAATTCCGCCTGCGCAGTACCGCCGCCGAAGACCGGCGAGAGAGACAGGCCGAGCGCATCGCCGAACAGCTGCTCGAAGTCCGGATGAACCGGATTGCGCGAGAACTTCAACCCGCTGAACAGGCGCGGGTCGAGGAAGCTCTCCAGCACGACGAAGTGGACGTTGCGCGGCCGCAGCTGGAGCCGGATCCGTTCGACCTCTCCCCTGAAGCGTGCATCGAAGGCGGCACGATCGCGGTACGGCTCTATCTGCTCGAGCGTACCGGCGCGCTGCGCCTCGCGATAGAGCAGCATGGCCACGCGACCGTTGCTCTCCACACTCTTGCCATCGGAATAGGTCACGATCTCATGGGCGAAGGACTCGAAGCCGGTGGCGAAGGCGTCCGGCGCGGCGCGGATGGCCAGCGCGACCACGCACAGCGGCATCACGCCCGCGACCAGGCGCCAGGGCCGGCCGTAGTCGATCCGCGCGAACAGGACCAGAAACGGCACGACGAAGGCGAGCGTCAGGAGGATCGCGTACGGAAGCGGCAGGATCTGCAGCAGCTCAGGCAGCTCGGACAGGTTGATCAGGCGAAACACCTTGCCGTACACCAGGTAGAACACGTCGTGCACCAGGTAGACCGCGAAGATCGGGACGGCCGCCAGCACCGGGCGCAGGCTCGACGGCTTTAGCGCGACATAGGCGAGGCCGTACAGGTACAGCACGCACGCGAGCTCGGGCCACTGCAGGTACAGGAGCTTGGCGCTGAATCCGCCGTAGACCTCCACCAGCCTCGCATAGAGCGCCAGGGCCGCGAGCAGCAGGGCGACATGGAGGAGGGGCTTACGCCAGTGATCCGGCGGGGGCAAACTCATGGCGGCAGGGACGGATGCAGGACAAGGGAGCCGAATTGTCGCGCCATTGTCATCAAACTGCAACATTCTTCCGCTAGGACCGACCTGCGACCCCGGCTGGGCCGCCTCCGCCGCCCGCAGGCCGGGCGGCGGGGGATATCGCGCGGCATGGCGCCTCCCGCCGGAAGGTGCGCGCCGCATCCCGCGCCATGGACGGACGGTGCGGGAACGGACACTGTCGAGTCCCGGCTCCCGGTGTCCGGACACGCAGCGGCGCATCACGCTTCTTCGTGCCGTCACTGCGAACCGGGCGCACAGCGCGTTTACATTTCGCGCTGCAAGCGACTGCGCGCCGCAATCAGTCTGTGCGTCGTTTGTTTACGATCATGAACACTGCCGGCTCGCGCGCATGATGCATCATCTCCCGGGTTCCATGTCCGCTTCGGTAACGTTACCGAAACAGTTCCATGCGATTCTGCAATCGATCCTTCGGATCGCTCGGCGCCGCGCACGCGCGGGCGTCGCTTCACATATCAATGTTGCAGATAAAACAAGGAGCACCCATGTCCAATCAATCACTGATCAAATCTATCGTTGTCGCCGGCAGCCTGTTCGCCGCCGGGCCGAGCCTGGCCGCCACCGTTGCCATCACCGAATGGATGTATGCCGGCAGCGGCGGCGAGTTCATCGAATTCACCAACGTCAGCGGCGCGGCGATCGACTTCACCGGCTGGAGTTACGATGACGACTCACGGCTCGCCGGAGTGTTCGACCTGTCCGGTTTCGGCGTGGTCGCCGCGGGCGAGTCCGTCATCATCACCGAGAGCTCCGCCGCGCAGTTCAGCGCCGACTGGAGCCTGGCGTCTTCGATCAAGGTGCTCGGCGGATACACCAACAACCTCGGACGCAACGACGAGATCAATCTCTTCGACGTAAATGATGCGCTGGTCGATCGCCTGACCTATGGCGACCAGACCTTCGCGGGGACGATCCGCACCCAGGGCGCCAGCGGCAGCCCGCTCAGCCTCGCCGCGCTCGGCGCGAATGATCCCGCGCTCTGGGCACTGTCGACTGCCGGCGACCAGTACGGCTCCTACCTGTCTGCGAATGCCGACCTCGGCAATCCCGGCACCATCGGTTCCCTGAATCCCGTTCCGGTTCCGGCCGCAGTCTGGCTGCTGGGTTCCGCGCTCGCCGGCCTGATTGGCATCGGGCGGCGCAAGGCCTGATCACGCAACCCGACGCCGCAGGATCACGGCATGCGCGCGGCCAATTACTCATCGGAGACACATGGAATGAAAAAACCCTTCAAGACATCAACCTTCGCCGCGGCCATCCTGGCCGCGCAGGCCGGACTGGCGCTGCTCGCCCCGTCCGGTGCCTCCGCCGCCATTACGGCGCTCGACCTGGCGAACTACACGCTCACCGGCACCTACACCCTGCCGGGCATCGCCGCCGCCGAGGCCTCGGCGGTCACCTACAACTGGACGACCGATACGCTGTTCGTGCTCGGTGACGAGGGTGACGCCCTCGTCGAGGTGAACCGAACGGGCGCCCAGATCGGCATGATGACGCTGACCGGCTTCGCCGACACCGAAGGCCTGACCTACATCGGCGGCGGGCAGTTCGTGCTGACCGAGGAACGCCTGCGCAACGCCTACCTGCTCAGCTACTCCGCCGGCGGCAGCGCAGACAGCTCGACACTCGCGATGGCGGATCTCGGCGCCACGGTGGGGAACACCGGCATCGAGGGGATCTCCTATGATCCGCGCGACGGCTCGTTCATTACAGTCAAGGAGATCAATCCCCAGGAGGTCAACAGGAACGTGATCGACTTCGGCACCGGCACGGCCGCGGTGACGGGCCTGTTCACGCCGAACCTGGGCGTGATCGACCTGTCGGATGTGCAGGTGCTGGCCACCGTACCATCGCTGACGGGTACGGCGGACGAGGACAACCTGCTCGTCTTCAGCCAGGAATCGGCACGCCTGCTCGAGGTCGACCGCTCCGGCAATGTCCTCAGCCAGTACGATTTCAGCGCGCTGGCGGACTCGGCGGAAGGCGTCACCATCGACGCGAACGGCAATATCTATGTCGTCGCGGAGAATGGCGACGACCCGCTGCTGTTCGAGCTCTCACCCGCCCCGGTGCCACTGCCGCCCGCCCTGGTCCTGCTGGGCAGCGCGCTCGCCGGCCTCGCCGGCGTGATGCGCCGCCGCAAGGCCTGATCCCCTCCCGAACAGCCGCCGCCCTGCACGGGGCGGCGGCCCCTCCCCGCCGCACGCCGGCCGCAGCGCCCGGCCGTCCCGTGTTGACGCCCGTACGGGCAATGGTTAGATTGGAACGGACTCCCGCGGCTGGCCGCGCCGAAACATGGAGCTTCCGTGAGCGAACCGGTTACGGATCTGATCCAGGACATCACCGGCCTCGTATCCTTCCCGGCCGTCGGCCTGCGCGTCAACGAGATGGTCAACGACCCCTCCACCACCGCCGCACAGCTCGGCGCGGTGATCAGCCGTGACCCCGCGCTCACGGCGCAACTGCTGCAGATCGCCAACAGCGCCGCCTTCGGCCATTCCGCGCAGATCGACACGGTATCGCGCGCGGTCACGGTGCTCGGCACCCGGCAGATCCGCGACATCGTGCTCGCCGGCGCCGCCATGCACGCCTTCGAGGGCATCCCGAACGAACTGGTCAGCATGGAAGACTTCTGGCGTCACAGCCTGTACTGCGGACTGGCGGCGCGCTTCCTGGCCGAACGGCGCGGCCTGCGCAACACCGAGACGCTGTTCATCGCCGGCATGTTGCACGACGTCGGACAGCTGGTGATCTTCCGCAAGCTGCCGCGGGAATCGAAGCAGGCGCTGCTGCTGTCCATCGAGGGCGACGAGGACTTCGCCCTCCATCACGCCGAGCAGCGCATCCTCGGCTTCGACCACGCGCAGGTGGGCGCGGCGCTGCTGCGCCGGTGGAATTTCCCGTCGCTGCTGGTCGAATGCACGGAGTTCCACCATGCTCCCGCGCTGGCGCGGCAGTTTCCCCTCGAGGCGGCGCTCGTCCACATCGCCAACAGCATCGCGCAGCTGGCCGAGGTCGACAGCGTGCAGGAGGACGACGCCCTGCTCACCGAGCCCGCCGCCTGGGGCACGGCCGGGCTCGAAAAGGACATCATCGAACGGGCCGTGCGCGCCGCGCAGGCGCAGTTCGGGGATGTGCGGGGAATGTTTATGTGACTAAACGTGAGGCGTGAGGCGTGAGGCGTGAGGCGTGAGGCGTGAGGCGTGAGGCGTGAGGCGTGAGGCGTGAGGCGTGAGGCGTGAGGCGTGAGGCGTGAGGCGTGAGGCGTGAGGCGTGAGGCGTGAGGCGTGAGGCGTGAGGCGACAAGAGCATGACGGCTTCATCTTTCCTGTCAACGACTTTGTAGATTCAGATTTTTATTTTTTTCTCCTAACCCCTAACCCCTCACGCCTCACCGATTTTCTGCACACTCCGCCGTGCGCACCTCGACACGATCCGCAGCGGCGACTGCCCGCACAACGTCGGTACCCAGCGGGATGAATTCGCCGGGACCCAGATCCCAGCGGTCATGGCGGAAGAAGGCGCCGTGCGTGACGCGGATCGTACCGACCGGTGCGCCGGCGGCGTCCAGCACGTCGAACAGCAGCTCCGCGCCGCGGCAGTCCGCCAGGGCCTGCACCCAGCCGGCCACCGAAAGCCCGTGCGCGCCGCCGCGCTGCAGCTTGTAACCGACAATCTGAAAGTAGCCCGAGGGCGCGATATACGTGGCAGCGGATGCGACGAGAGGAAGACAGAGCGCAGCGACGCAGGCCAGCTGGCGCAGGCCGGAGACGTGCATGGAGTTTCGGACTCCGGAAGAACTGGACGGCCTGAGCCGCGGCATCGGTCCCGCTACCCGCCCGTCAGATCACCGCGTCGAAGCCTTCGAACTGCGGCGGCCCCAGATAGAGGTCCCTGGATGCGCCGGCGCCGGCATGCGCGCGGCGGAACGCCTCCGAGCGCGTCCACGCCTCGAACGCGGCGCGGGAATCCCACAACGAATGCGACGCGAACAGTGTGCCCTGCCCGTCCCCGGCCCCCCGGAGCAGGTGAAACTCGCGGAATCCGGGCACCCCTTCGAGATGGCTCTCGCGGTTCTTCCACACGGCGATAAAGTCCTCTTCGCGCCCGGGCGCGATCCGGAACCGGTTCATCGCGACAAACATGCCCCCTCCGATTTTCATTCCGCGGCAGTGCGGCGCCATCGACCTCAGCGGCATCACCCCGCAAACTGCGCCATCACGTCCTTCACCTTGCCGAGCGAATAGGGCTTGACGACAAAGCCTTTGGCGCCCAGCTTGATCGCCTGCTTCACATTATCCACCGTACTGTGCGCGCTGACCATGACGATCTCGATCTTCGGGGCCTCCTGCTTCAGGGCCTGCATCACCTCGAAGCCGTTCTCGCCGGACAATTCGATGTCCACAAACACCACGTCGATCCTGGCCTTCTTCAGCATAAGCTCCGCCGCCGCCTGGTCCGCCACCGTATGCACGCGCGGGTAACCGATGGTGCGCAGGGTGGAGGCGAGCAGATCGCGCGCCGACGGATCGTCATCGATTACAAGTATCTGGATAGTATCCATGCAGTCATCCTGTGTGGCCGGCGCGGTCGCGCCGCGTATCCCGTAACCGCCTCAACCCGCGGCCCTGGCGGTATCGCCGGACCAGAGCGCCCGGGAGACCTCGTCATTGAATCCTTGCACAGCCGCAGCGATGGAGTCAAAGCGCGCCTCCGCAATCTGCGCCTCGATCCTGCCCGCCGCGATGCCGGCCTCCGCATGGCCGAAGGCGCCCGCCGAGCCCTTGATGCGATGGGCGAGCCGGCGCATCTCATCCCAGTCTCCGCGCGCGGCCCAGGCCGCCATGGCCTCCGGAGCACCCGCCAGCATCGTCATGAACACGGCGCGCGCCTTCAGGTAATCGGGGTCGTGTTCGAGCCGGGCGCCCTCATCCGCATCCGCCGCGCCGTCAAGATACCTGCCGAGCAGGCCGAGCAACTGCCGCCCCTCGAACGGCTTCGGCAGATAGTCGGTGCAACCCGCGGCCCGGCATCGTTCCGCCAGACCGCTCCCGGCATTGGCCGACAGGACGATGATCGGCTTCCTGAACCCCGCCTTGCGCAGCCACTCTGCGGCCTCGAGGCCGCCCATCTCGGGCATCTGCAAGTCCGTCACCAGCAGATCATACTCGCCGGCCAGGGCCTGTTCCACCGCCTGCCTGCCGTTCTCCACCATTGTGAGATCGACATCCGTGCCGCGCAGGTAGAGTGCGATCAGGCGCTGGATGTTTGTGTCGTCCTCCGCGACCAGGACGCGCCCGCGCAGCATCGGCGCCTCCGTGGCGGCCTCCGGCGCGGCTTCCGCCCCGCGCTCGCGCGGCCACGCATAAACCAGTTCGTCGTCTTGCGCCATGCCCGTCGGGAGTGTCACGGCGAAGCGGCTGCCGCGCCCGGGTGCGCTGTCCACGGCGATCGATCCGCCGAGCTTCTCCGCCAGCTGCTTGGAGATATACAGTCCCAGACCGGTCCCGCCGTATTTCCTCGTGGTCGATGCGTCGGCCTGGGTGAAGGGCCGGAACAACGTTCTGCTCTGATCCTCGGAGAGGCCGATGCCGGAATCCTCCACCGTGAAGCGGATCTCGCGCCGCTCCGCCGCGTAACCGATCATGACCCTGACGAAACCGTGCGCGGTGAATTTGATGGCGTTGCCGCACAGGTTGAGCAGGATCTGGGTCAGCCGGGTCGGGTCGGTGGAGATCCGGGCGGGCACCGGGAACTCGCAGTGCAGCGCGAAATCGAGCCCCTTCTTGCGCGCCTCCAGCAGCATCACGGCGTTCACCCGCGCCGCGATCTCCAGCGGAGAGACGGGGAGCGTTTCCAGTTCATGGCGGTCCGACTCCAGCTTTGACAGGTCGAGTATGTTGTTGATGATCTCCAGCAGGTGCCGACCCGCGGTGTGGATGGTCGTCAGCGCGTCACGGTACTCGCCCGCATCCAGGCCGGCGCCCGCGCGGCCGCCCAGCTCGGCGAAGCCGATGATCGAGGTCAGCGGGGTGCGGATCTCATGGCTGATGTTCGCGATGAACTGGCTCTTGGCCTGGTTCGCGGTCTCCGCCTCCAGGCGCGCCTTCTTCAGGTCCGCGGTGCGCTGGTCGACGATCTGTTCCAGATTGCGGTTCTGTTCGCGCAGCAGGTGGTACAGGACTTGGCTCTCGATGGTGTTGGCCGCGTTGAGCAGGATCATCGAGAGCACATGCATGGTCGAATCCTTGACGTCGCCGAGCGGACTGTCGAGAAATCCGATGAACATGCCGCGGATGCGGGACCGTGTCGACATGACGTGCGTGACCGTCGTGAAGCGCCGGTCATGCGAACGGCCGAGCAGCGCATGGGTCTGCGTCAGCGCCCAGCCGAAGGTGCCGGCCTCGATCTGGTGATCCATCTCCTGCTGGATATAGGGCGTGCTGTCCTCGGGGAGGCAGTTGTGCAGGACGAAGCTCTGGTCTGTCTCGTCGACGCGGGCGAAGCCGAGGCTGGTGAAACCGTACAGTTTCTGCAGGCGGCGCAGCACGTCGCGCAGGATCGCGTCCGGATCGACGCCGGCCTCCGGGCGCGCGCGCTCCTCCGCCAGCGTGAGGCCCGCCTCCAGCGCGTTCTCATACCACTCGCGCTGCGACTCCACCTCCGCGATACAGGGTTCGATGCCGTCCACCATGGCAATCAGTCCGCGGCCTGGTCGATCAGGGCGAGCGCATCGCCGTACTGGTATTCGAGCTGCTTGAGCACGGCGGGCAGGATACTTTCCGGCAGCGACAGGCGCTGCCAGGCCTCCGCGCTGAGCGGCGGGACATAGCGTTCACCGCTGCTGCCCATCTCCATGGCATGGGCGATGATGTCGGCGAGGTGGATCAGCGCGGCGGACACGCCGGCCTCGGGGGTGCTCGCCGCATCGGCGGGGCGATGATGGCGCGCCACCGGCTCGGACAGCGCCGGCGGCAGCTTCCATGCCTCCAGCAGCGCGCCGCTGACATCCGCGTGATTGAAGCCGAGCAGCTTCTTCTCGAGCGGGTAGAGCAGGCAGTTCTCCGCCTCGCGCTGCGCGAACAGCTGCCGGCATTGGTCCGGTATCTCCGTGTACATGATGAGCCGTCCGATGTCGTGCAGCAGTCCGGCCACGAAAAAGTGCTCGACGTTGCTGGCACGCCGGTAGGTGGCCAGGATGCGCGCCGCGACGGCGCAGGCGAGGCTGTGGCGCCAGAAGGACTCCATGGTCACGAGCTCCTGCGGAACGCCCTTGAACAGGTCGATGACCGAGGTCGCGAGCGCGATATCCCGCAGCTGCTTGCCGCCGATCACCGTCACCGCGCGGGTGACGGTGTCTATCTTGGACGGGAAGCCGTAGAAGGCGCTGTTCGCCACGCGCAGGAGCCGGACCGCCAGGCCGGGATCATCGCTGATCACGTTCGCGATATCGCGGTTCGAGCTGCGCGCGTCGTTCACCACATTCTGCAGCCGCAGGAATACGGACGGCAGGGAGGAAACTGTTTTGGAGCGCGCGACCAGGCTCTGGGGAGTGAGCACGGCTATCCCTCCCGTTCCGTACCGTCCAGCGCCTGCCGGACCCGGTGGCGGTAGAGCTCGGCCAGCGCGGGATGGGAGAGGTCGGCGTGGCGGAACAGGTCCCGCAGCCCTTCCTCCACCGCGCGGATCTGCTCCGGGTCGGCGGCGGGCGTGTCGTCCGCCCCCGCCACGGCCTGCGCATCCTGCGTGATGTTGACCGTCAGGATGCCCCAGGTCTTCAGGATCCTGAGGTTCTTGTCCGTGATCTCGCTGCCGGCCCGCATCAGGATGCGCCCGTTCATGTGCACGACGTCCTCCAGCAGGACCATGCCCGGCTCGATCTTTTCCATCCCCAGGTGCGGCATATTCAATGACCCGTCATGCAGCCTGATCCGTGGACCGGTGAGGTGCGCCCGCTCGCGGACGCATGGCCGCCTCGTGATCTCGCGCCCAGGTGGGAGGCCATCAGCGGGAATCCAGCGTTGGGTTCATGACCGGCTCTCTCCATATATATGTCGTGGACGGGGACATTTCCGTTCACAAGTTTTTTGTTTTCAATCAGTTGACAGAATATCCCCGTTCCGGACCGTGGCGGCCCCGCGCTACCGGACCGAAATCCGTCTGTGGACGCACGCCCGGCCACGCGTGGCATTACCCATAGGTATTATCTCGGCATCAGTGGGGAAATCATGATGCGGGATGGCGCAGTGCCGTCCTCGCGCGGGGATAAAAAAAGGGGACGGATTTCAATCCGCCCCCTCGGTACTGCCGCCGTGACGCCGATTGGCGCGGCTACGCCCGCTCCGCCAGCGTCTCCAGCAAGGTCTGCTGGGCCGAGAACGGATGGGCGCGGCCCTTGACGCCGATGCGCTCGTAGCTGCCGTCGGTGTTCAGGGTCCAGGCCTGCAGATTGTCCTTGAGGTAATACTGCAGATCCTTGTACACCCGCTTGCGCAGTGCGGCATCCTGGATCGGGTAGGCGACCTCGACGCGGCGGAACATGTTGCGTTCCATCCAGTCCGCGCTGGAGCAGTAGATCTCGGGCGCGCCGTCGTTCTCGAAATAATAGATGCGCGTGTGCTCGAGGAAGCGCCCGATAAGGGCGCGTACGCGGATGCGCTCCGAGATCCCGGCCAGCCCGGGGCGCAGGCTGCAGATGCCGCGCACGATCAGGTCGATCTCGACGCCGGCCATCGAGGCGGCGTAGAGCGCCTGGATCAGCTGCGGCTCGATCAGCGCATTGACCTTGATGATGATACGCGCGGGCTTGCCCGCCGCGGCGTTGTCCGCCTCGCGCTGGATCTTCTGCAGCAGGCTCTTGTGCAGCGTGAAGGGCGACTGCAGCAGGCGGTTGAGCTTGCTCACCTTGCCGAGGCTGGTGAGCTGCTGGAACACGCTGTGCGCGTCCTCGCCCGTCGCCTTGTCACAGGTAAACAGGCCGTAATCGGTGTACAGGCGCGCAGTGCGTGAATGGTAGTTGCCGGTGCTCAGGTGCACATAGTTGTTGAGCTGGCGGCCCTCGCGCCGCACCACCAGCAGTATCTTGGCGTGCGTCTTGTAGCCGACGATGCCGTACACGACATGCGCGCCCGCCTCCTGCAGGCGGTTGGCCAGCTTCACGTTGGCCTCCTCGTCGAAGCGCGCGCGCAGCTCGATCACCACCGTGACCTCCTTGCCGCTGCGCGCCGCGATGACCAGCGAGTCGACGATGGCCGAGTCGGAGCCGGTGCGGTACAGCGTCTGTTTGATGCTGAGCACGTGCGGGTCGGTCGCCGCCTGGCGCACGAACTCGATCACCGGGGCGAAGGATTCGAACGGGTGATGCAGCAGGATGTCGCCCTTGCGTATGGCCTCGAACATGTCGACCCCCGCGACGAGCTGCGCGGGCCGGCTGGGCGTGAACGAGGGGAACTTGAGCTCCGGCCGGTCGACCGTGTCGACGATGTCTATCAGGCGGTGGAGATTGACCGGACCGTCGGCCTGGTAGAGGTCGTCGCGCGTCAGCCCGAACTGCTCGAGCAGGAAGTCGACCAGGTCGTCCGGGCAGTTGTCCGCGATCTCCAGGCGCACGGTGTCGCCGTAGTGGCGCGAGAACAGCTCGCCCTCCACCGCGCGCAGCAGGTCATCGACCTCCTCGTCGTCCACGAACAGGTCGCTGTTGCGCGTGACGCGGAACTGGTAGCAGCCGGTAACGCTCATGCCGTGGAACAGGTCATCGGCGTAGGCGTGGATGATGGAGGACAGGAACACGAAGTCGTGCGGACCGCCCCCGGTCTCCTCCTGCGGCAGGCGGATGATGCGCGGCAAGGCGCGCGGCACCTGCACCACGGCCAGGCCGCTGTTGCGCCCGAAGGCGTCCTTGCCGGTCAGCGAGACGATGAAGTTGAGGCTCTTGTTCAGCATGCGCGGGAACGGGTGCGCGGGATCGAGCCCGAGCGGGCTCAGTATCGGCAGCAGCTCGTCGTGGAAGAATTTGCGCAGCCAGGCTTCCTGTTTCTCCGTCCAGCCGGCACGGCGGATGGTGCGGATGTTGTTTTCGGCGAGCTTCGGCAGCACGACATCGTTGAGGATCTGGTACTGGCGCTTGACCAGCATCTTCGCGCGCGCATGGATCGTCTTCAGCACATCGGCCGGCGCCAGGTTGTCCGGCCCGCCCTGCGAGGAACCCACGCCGACCTTCTGCTTGAATCCGGCCACGCGGATCTCGAAGAACTCGTCGAGGATGATCGAGGCGATGCAGAGGAAACGCAGGCGCTCCAGCAGCGGGATGCTCTCGTCCTCCGACTGGAGCAGCACGCGCCAGTTGAATTCGAGGTGGCTGAGTTCGCGGTTGATGTAGAGGTCGGGCTGCTTCAGGTCCACGTCAGCCGGCCTGGGGGATTTTGATGATTTATCGAGCATATGGCTGAATTGTTACAGGCCCATGACAGTCACGCGCGCTACAGGCATTGATTTTCAAAGTATACCATGGCCGATCGCATCGCCGTTCCGGAGGGATTTCCCGTCTGGTGCTTCATATATCGGACTGACGATCAGCCTCTTGACCGGAAGACCGGCAACAACGGCAACAACGGCAACATTTGAGCTCGTCATTGGCAGTACCCGCCGCCATTTCCATCATCAATGCACCTGGCCGCGACAACCCGCGTTTTTGCATAACCATCTCTCATCGTTATCAACCGTATGATTATGGCGGGACTCATGGCCTTATATACTCACACGCCTCAGGGAAAAGCCAAAAATCCCCGCCCAACACTCTTTGTCATAAACCTGAAATATTCGGGAAACATAATCCGCCCTGTGTTGATAATGCACCGCGGCGCTCTCGAGGCTACTTAGTGCTTGAGACGCCATGTGAATCGCATGCGTTCGCCTGTCGTAAAAATGCGACGCAAAGCTTGTAACGCGGGGCGATTACGGATGTAATACGCACAATCCGTTTCACAAGTGGATTCATAAAACCAAGCAACTATCAGGAAACAACAAGGGAGACTGGAGATGAAAAGAAAGAGTATTGCGATCGCTGTGACGGGCATGCTTGCGCTGCCCCTGTGGGTATCGACCGCTTCGGCCCTGGAGATCTACGGCAAGCTCCACGGCTCGGTCGATCTTTCCAGCAACGACGAAGAGGCCACCGGCCAGGAAGACAGCACGCTGGCATTCACCAACAACGCCTCGCGCATCGGCTTCAAGGGCAAGGAAGAGCTCAGCGAAGACCTGACCGTGACCTACCAGGCCGAGACCGTCATCGACCTCGACTCCGGCGGCTGGGGCGGCGGCCGCAACACCTACGTCGGCCTGATGGGCGGCTTCGGCGAGGTGCGCGCGGGACTGCACGACAGCCCCTACAAGAGCGCCACCTACGACATGTTCAGCGATACCCGCGCCGACTACAACGCGATCATCGGCAATGTGCATGGCAGCGTGCTCTTCGATGAGCGTACCCCGAACACCATCCTGTACATCTCGCCCGACATGAGCGGCTTCCAGTTCCAGGGTGCGTACATCCTGGGTAACGCCGCCGCCGACGATGACCTGCCGGACGCCGAGGAGCCCGACAACACCGGCATCAGCCTCGCCGGCATGTACAACCAGGGTCCGCTGTCGCTGAGCGTCGCGATGGAGACCTTCGGCATCCAGGCAGAGACCGGCGAGCCGACCGACGATGCGCAGGCGGTCAAGCTGGGCGCGGGTTGGGATCTCGGCCAGGGCACCAAGCTCAGCTTCATCTTCGAGTCGGCCGAGTCTGGCGTCACCGACGAAAGCCGCGACGCCTTCTACATCGGCGCGATGCACAAGATGAGCGACAACACGACGCTGAAGGCGGCCGTCGGACAGGCCGATGGTCTCGACAGCGACAGTGACTTTAATGAAGATACCGGTGCGACGTACCTGGCGCTGGGCATCTCGCAGAAGATGTCGAAGGACACCGAGCTCTACGCGCTGTTCGCCAGCGTCAGCAACGATGACGAGGGTGAGTACAGGCTGGACGGCGTCGGCTTCCCCGGCACTGCCACGGGCCCGACGATCTCCTCGTTCAGCTTCGGTATCGTCAAGAACTTCAGCGGCAAGTTCATGTAATCCGAACTTTCCCCTGGTTCTATCCCGCGGGGCGCCTCAGGGCGCCCCTTTTTTAATCCCTGGTATTCGAACGATCGGAGAGATATCGCGTGATGCATGACACCGCCTCCGGGTGCATGTCGAAAACGGCGCAATAAGCCGCACTAATGAGCCTGTATTTCTCAAGCAGCAGAACCTTGCCGCCCTTCTGTCTATGCAGAACGATCCATGACATCCGGCCTTTCGATCATGCGCCGACGCAAGCGTCGTGGATCCGCCCGCGGACAATGAGGCGCAGGGTTCGCGCGGCGGCGGCGGGCTGGACGCGCTGTGCTGTCTCGCCCTGCTGCCCTGGGCGCTCGGCCGCCGCGCGCGGAAGCCTATCTGCCCAGCGTGCTCATGATGCCGCGGACGGCGGCGGGGAGATCCGCCGGCAGGACGACGATCTTGGAGTTCGGCGAGAGGGACAGATGCCTGACCGCCTCGATGTATTTTTCACCCAGCAGGTAGACGGCCGGCAGTTCCTGGTCGCGTATCGCCTGGCTCACCTTGTCGATCGCCGTCTGGCTCGCCTCGGCCAGCACCACCTGCGCCTGCGCATCGCGCCGCGAGGCCTCGAGCCTGCCCTCGGCCTGCAGGATCGCGGCCGTCTTGTCGCCCTCCGCGCGCGTCACCGTCGCGCGCCGCTGGCGCTCGGCGGCGGCCTGCTCCTCCATCGCCTTCTGCATGGTCTGCGACGGATTGATGTCCTGGATCTCCACCGTCTTCAGCGTGATGCCCCAGTCGGCGATGTCGTCCGAGATGCCGGTCTTGAGCCGGGCCTTGATCAGATCGCGCGAGGACAGCGCGTCGTCGAGGTCCATCTCGCCGATGATCGCGCGCAGCGAGGTCTGCACCAGGGTGCGGATGGCGAGCGCGTAGTCCTCCACGCCGTACACCGCCTTCTCGGGTGCGATGATGTTGATGTAGGCGACCGCGTTGGCGATGATCACGGCATTGTCCCGGGTGATAACCTCCTGCGAGGGAATATCGAGCACGATGTCCTTGGTCGTGACCTTGTACGCCACGCTGTCGATGTAGGGGACGATGACGTTGAGGCCCGGGCCGAGCGTGGTGTGGTATTTGCCCAGCCGCTGCACCACGTGCTTGAAGCCCTGCGGCACGATGCGCACGCCGAGCCCGATGGTGATGATCACCAGTACGACGAAGACCGCTACGACTATCATGGATGTTTACCCCCTGTCGGCAGATTGATCCGTACGGCGCTCACCGCTTCTCGACGATGAGGGTATTCCCGGAGATGTCCTTGACGAAGACGCGGTCGCCGGGCTCGACGCCCTGCTCGCACAGGAACGGCCATTCCTCCGCGCCCAGCAGCGGCGTCGAGAAACGCACCACGCCGCGTGTCCTGCCGGCCGGCACGCGGATGACCTGGCCGCTTTCCCCGACGATCGCCTCGCGCGGGATGCCGGCCTTGGTCCGGTCGGTCATCAGCGGCTTGATATAGCGGAACCAGAGGAAGGCGAACAGCGAGGACGACAGCGCCCACAGGAGCAATTGCGCGCCGGGGCCGAGCGCGGGGTGGAACCACAGCACGGCGGCCACTACCATGGCGCCGAGGCCGAACCAGAAGATGAAGAAGCTCGCGAGGAAGATCTCGGCGATCATCAGCAGCATGCCGAGGACCAGCCAGTGCCAGTCGTGGATCCCGTAGTCCATCCGCCGCCCCTCTCCGTTGAAAACGCCGTGCCGCCACTGCCACGCCTGTGCACCGCATAAAATACCGTAAACGGCCACCGGCCGACAGTGTCCCCGTCCGCGCCGCTGAATCCCGCGGCGATACGCCCGCGGCCGGGTCCCAGGCCGCCTGAACTCGAACGGCGCGCCGCCTGTCATACAATGGAGCCGCCGCGCCCATCGACACGCGCGGTGTTTTTTTGTTACGGTAGAAGATTGTATCCGGTCTATTTCACCACTCCCGACAAGGAGATAGTCGTGCCCGCCGCATCCCGCGCCCGCCTTTCCCGCCGTGCAGCCCCGCTCCTCGCCCTGCTGCTTTCCCTCGCGGCGGCGGGTCACGCGATCGCGGCCACCCAGGTGATCGTCGCCCCGGCCCGGGTCGAACGCCTCGACGACCGCATCGAGGCGCTGGGCACGCTCAGGTCCAGCGAGTCGGTGCAGATCTCGTCCTCGATCACCGAGACCGTGAGTGCGGTCTACTTCGACGACGGCGACCGCGTCCCCGCGGGCAAGCCGCTGGTGGAGATGACCAGCGACGAGGAGCACGCGCAGCTCGAAGAGGCGCGCGCGACCGTCGACGAGGCGCGCCGCCAGTACGAGCGCGTACAGTCGCTGCAGGAACAGGGCACCGCGGCCGCCTCGCTGCTCGATGAGCGCCAGCGCGACCTGGAGACCGCGCGGGCGCGCCTCGGCGCGATCGAATCGCGCCTCAAGGACCGTATCATCAAGGCGCCGTTCGCCGGCGTGATCGGCCTGCGCAACGTGAGCGTGGGGGCGCTGGTGGAACCCGGCGACCTGATCGCCACCCTGGATGACGACAACCGGATGAAGCTGGAGTTTTCCGTGCCGAGCCTCTACCTCGGCAGCCTCGCGACCGGTCTGCCGGTGGTCGCCGTCACGGCGGCCTTCGGCGCGCGCGAGTTCCACGGCGCGGTCACCGCCGTGGACAGCCGCGTCGATCCGGTCACGCGCTCCGTGCTGGTACGCGCCATCCTGCCCAACCCCGACCGCAGCCTCAGGCCCGGCCTGCTGATGCAGGTGCACCTGCTGCGCAACGTCAGGGACGGCATCGTGATCCCGGAAGAGGCACTGATGCCGCTCGGCGACAGGCAGTTCGTGCTGGTGGTGAACGAGGCGGACAACAACACGGTGGAACGCCGCGAGGTGCGCCTGGGCGCGCGCCGGCCGGGCCAGGCCGAGATCCTGGAGGGGCTGCGGGCGGGCGAGAAGGTGATCACCCACGGCACCACGCGGGTGAAGCCGGGTGACCAGGTCGCCGTCGCGGCGGTGGACGACGGCACGGTGCCGCTGCGCGAACTGCTGGAGAAGATGCCGTAATGCTGCTGTCGGACATCTCGGTCAAGCGGCCGGTCTTCGCGACCGTGCTGTCGCTGCTGCTGATCGCCTTCGGCCTGGTGTCCTTCGAGCGCCTGCCGCTGCGCGAGTATCCCGACATCGACTCGCCGGTGGTATCGATCGAGGTGGCCTACCGGGGCGCCTCCGCCAGCGTGATCGAGACCCGCATCACCAAGCTGATCGAGGACCGCATCGCCGGCGTCGAGGGCATCCGCTTCATCGAATCCATCAGCGAGGACGGCCGCTCGCGCGTCACCATCGAGTTCGAGGTGGACCGCGACATCGACGCCGCCGCCAACGACGTGCGCGACCGCGTCGCCGGCATCCTCGACGACCTGCCGGACGAGGCGGACCCGCCCGAGATCCAGAAGGTCGACAGCAACGAGGACGTCATCATGTGGCTCAACCTCGAGAGCGACCGCATGAGCGTGCCGGAGCTGACCGATTACGCCGACCGCTACCTGGTCGACCGCTTCTCGGTGCTGGGAGGCGTGGCCCGCGTGCGCATCGGCGGCGAGCAGATCTACGCCATGCGCGTCTGGCTCGACCGCCAGGCGCTGGCGGCGCGCAACCTTACGGTGACCGAGGTCGAGGACGCGCTGCGCGCCGAGAACATCGAATTGCCGGCCGGCAGCATCGACTCCGGCAACCGCCAGCTGACGGTACGCGTACAGCGGGCCTTCACCTCCCCGGACAGCTTCGCCCGCCTGGTGCTGGCGCGCGGCGAGGGCGGTTACCTGGTCCGCCTGGGCGACGTGGCGCGGGTGGAGCGCGGCACCGAGGAGGACCGCCTGTTCTTCCGCGGCAACGGCATCCCGATGGTCGGCATCGGCATCATCAAGCAGTCGACCGCCAACACACTGGGGGTGGCGCGCCTGGCCAGGGAGGAGGCCGACCGCATCAATGCCACCCTGCCGGAGGGCATGCAGATCCGCCAGAGCTATGATTCCTCGGTGTTCGTCGAAGGGGCCATCCACGAGGTCTACAAGACGCTGTTCATCGCCATCGCCCTGGTGATCGGCGTGATCTACCTGTTCCTCGGCAGCTTCCGCGCCACCCTGGTGCCCGCGGTCACGGTGCCGGTGTCGCTGATCGCCACCTTCACCGTGCTGCAGATCCTCGGCTTCTCCATCAACATCCTGACCCTGCTCGCGCTGGTGCTGGCGATCGGCCTCGTCGTCGACGACGCCATCGTGGTGATCGAGAACATCCACCGCCGCATGGAGCAGTACGGCGAGTCGCGCCTGGTGGCCGCCTATCGCGGCACGCGCCAGGTCGGCTTCGCCGTCATCGCCACCACGATCGTGCTGATCGCGGTATTCGTACCGATCGTATTCCTGCAGGGCGATCTCGGCCGGCTGTTCTCGGAGTTCTCGCTCACCATGGCCGCGGCGGTCGGCTTCTCCGCCTTCGTCGCCCTGTCGCTGTCGCCGATGCTCGCCTCCCGGGTGCTGGGAAGCAGCGCGCGCACCGGCCTGACGCGCGGGATCGACGCGGCCTTCGACAGGGTGCGGCGGGGCTATCATGTCGCGCTGCTCGGGACGCTGCGGCACGCGTGGGTCGTCGGCGTGATCTTCGTCGGCATCCTTGCGGCGGCCATCTGGCTGCTGCGCGAGATCCCGAATGAATACACGCCGAAGGAGGACCGCGGCGCCTTCTTCGTCATGGTGACCGCGCCGGAGGGCGCCTCCTACGAATACATCGCCCGCTACATGGACGAGGTGGAGCGGCGCATGATGCCTCTGGTCGAGGACGGCGAGATCACCCGCCTGCTGGTGCGCGCGCCGACCGCCTTCGGCAACGTCGAAATTTTCAATCGCGGCATCGCCATCGTCGTGCTCAAGGAGTGGGGCGAAAGGCGCCCGGCCTGGGACATCATGGACGACGTGCGTGCACGTCTCGACGGCCTCACCGGCGTGCAGGCCTTCCCCGTGATGCGGCAGGGCTTCGGCGCCCGCACCCGCAAGCCGGTGCAGTTCGTCATCGGCGGCGGCACCTACGAGGAGCTGGCACAGTGGCGCGATATCCTGCTCGAGAAGATCAACGAGGACAACCCCGGTCTGCAGGGCATCGACTGGGATTACAAGGAGACCAAGCCGCAGCTCGGCGTGACCATCGACTACGACCGCGCCGCCGACCTCGGCGTCTCCGTCAGCGCCATCGGCCGCACGCTGGAGACCATGCTGGGCTCGCGCCGCGTCACCACCTATCTCGACGACGGCGAGGAGTACGACGTCATCCTGCAGGGCGAGCGCGCCGCACAGCGCAGTCCCGCCAGCCTGGAGAACATTTATATCCGCTCCGACCGCAGCGGCCAGCTCATCCCGCTCTCGAACCTGGTGACGCTGAACGATTTCGCGGACTCCATCTCGCTCAACCGCTTCAACCGCGTGCGCGCGATCACGATCGAGGCCAACCTGGCCGACGGCCTCGCCCTGGGCGACGCGCTGGACCACCTGGAGAATCTCGCGCGCGAGCACCTGCCGCCGAACGCCATCATCGACTACAAGGGCCAGTCGCGCGATTTCAAGCTCAGCACCGGCTCGATCACCTTCATCTTCCTGCTCGCCCTGGTGGTGGTGTTCCTGGTGCTGGCCGCGCTGTTCGAGAGCTGGATCCATCCGCTCATCATCATCCTCACCGTGCCGCTTGCCATGATCGGCGCCCTGTTCGGCCTGTACGCCTTCGATATGACGCTGAACATCTTCAGCCAGATCGGCCTGCTCATGCTGGTCGGGCTGGCGGCCAAGAACGGCATCCTGATCGTCGAATTCGCCAACCAGCTGCGCGACGCCGGCCGGGCCTTCCGCGACGCGCTGATGGAGGCGTCCGAGGTGCGCCTGCGTCCGATCATCATGACCAACCTGACGACGGCGGCCGGCGCCGTCCCGCTGCTGCTCTCATCCGGGCCGGGCACCGAGACCCGCGCCGTGATCGGCACGGTGATCCTGTGCGGCGTGATCGCGGCGACCTTCTTCACCCTGTTTGTGGTGCCCGTCGCCTACCAGCTTCTGGCGCGGCACACCGGCTCGCCCGGCGACGTCGCGCGGCGGCTGGAGAAGGAGATGTCCGAGCAGCCGGAACCGCGCCGGGATGCGCCGGGAGCAGCCCAGGAGTAGCTGAAGATCGAAGCGGGGAGAGCCGTATTTTACCCGGAACTTCAGGAAGTATTGAGCGGGAACGGCCAATAATGCATCTGTCCCCGCTTCATCCATGAAACACCGCCAGATCCATTGATGGTTGCCGGCGCCGCCGGTCATATCAATTCAGCAAGATGCTCCACGGTATCCGCGTAATATTCCCTGCTGCAATGAATGTCCCAGTCATTGCCCGACGCCCGATAACCATCCAGGCTGAAACCCGTCCTGTCGCAGCACTTATCCTCTGAATGAAAGACGAAATGCGTTTTCCGAAGCATGGCGTTCTCTTCCAGTAGCGCCTTCATGTACGCACGCTTGTGCAGTTTATAGGTGCCGCTCTCGACAAACTCCCTGCCAAACCTGAATACCGCCGCATGCAGCGGCATGTCCGGCGCAGCGATCCATACGATTTTGCTGTACGGCGTTTCGTCCTCTATCTGGCGCGCGAAATTCACCATGATGCGGGCGGGTCTTCTGTAGAAATCCACCACTTGCCCGTCGATACCCGTGATGATCGGAACAGTCGGGCTTATTTCATGACCGGAGCAGCCGGCGAAGCCCGCCTTGAGGGGGCCAAACGCACGGATGATGCCATCGCCCGCGAGGCCAAGTCCCACGAGGATCAGGATCTCCGGATGCTCTATACGAACGCGGGCGATCGCCTCCTCGTATTCCTCACTGAAGGTAAATTCCGTCAGCCTGTTGATCCGGATCAGGTCCTGGATCGAATCTTTCAGCCAGTACTGCGGGACATAGGCAATACCGTTGAGCAGCGGCCGTCTTGCCGCGAGGGCGTCCTTGAACCCTGCCAGATGGCTGTTACCCAGCACGACCCGCTGCTTTTCATCCAATGACGGGCCGGGGCGCGAACCATTGAACGTCTCGAGCAAGGCCTCCTCGCAGTCGGGATCGAACTTCCCGCGCGACAGGAGCGAATCATCCCTGTGCGATGGGCCGGGAGATTCCGCCGCGCAGGAGAAAAAGTGCTCCATGACGAAATCAACGCCCCTGGGATTCACATTACGCTGGTTGGGCTCGAAATAGATCCCCTTGAATACGGGGCTGTTGATGAGTTCGTAGGACGGAAAATAATCGACATAGGTGCGATCAGCCGCCACCTCGTCCGCGACGGCCCTTAATACGGATTTTGACGCCATCGTCGCGACAAGGACATGCCTTCCCGAATTGGTCGCGGTCAGGGGCACCGGGGAGACGGTCAGGATGAATCTCAGATCCGCATTGACCACCCGCATCAAATCCAGTGACGCAAGCAGATTGTCCCTGACGTCCTCGAACTTCTGATTGACGAACCGGTGCTGCTGCGGATCAAACTCCCCCGCGATCGTGCCCGGACACGCCGGATATTCGTACAGGCCGTCCCTGTTGATCCAGCTTTCCGTCAATCCAAGCGTGAAAACGAAGTATTTCGCCTGCTCGATGCAGTTGCGAAATGATGCCAATGTCGCGGATTGTGATCGCCTGAGCGCATCGATGTCACTGAATCCGCCGGGTTCGATCGCCGGGCGGAACGGATCGAAGAAGCGTCCATCCCCCTCCCATGCCTCGGCAGGCATGTCCTTTTTCAATAACGCCCATTCCGTCCACTGCCGCAATAACGAGGTCGTATAGATATTCCCTGTCCGGGCCGAGAAGACGTTGTAATTCCTCTTCCTCGCGTCCTCTGCCGACAGGCCCGGCGGGGACGGCTCTGCGGCATACCAGTTGAATCCTCTTGTGACCAGCGCATTACCGATGTGCTGGGCAAAACATGAACCAAAAGTGACGACCCTGTCATCCTGGGACAGCCTGAATTTCGGCATCCACAGATGATCGACATCGAACATGCTCTTTTGCGCGACGGCCGTCTTCCAGAAGGCGTAGCCCGGCAATTGCTCATAGGGATTCATAAGGCACTCCAAGGGACGCGTATGCGCCCTGCGACGCAGGCAGAGTCGACCACAGCGCGCCCGGCCACCTGATCCCGAATGAACATGCGAGGAAGGGCCGGGATGAACATGCCGGGAGACTTTCGAATCCCCGGTCCAGGATAGTCTCAGAATGAAGCTATTTACCCGCGCCTGATGATGGCTGCGCGCCGGAGATATCGAGGGAAATCCGCCTGATGCCCCGGACTTCACCCCGACTGAGACATCAAATCATTTAATTGTGGATTAATAGTGCAGATAACGTGGCAATACCATGCACGTCGCGCACAAGGCGAGGGGCTTTAACCACAATAATTTCGGGACAAACAGAGGATCCCGCCTGGCGAACAGGGTGCAGAACGGGCTTCGGGGATATTGCCGGGAACAAATATGCGCAACTGCTGTCAGTCGTCGAGTTCGCGCGGGCGGACCAGCTCGACCAGGGCCGCGCCGTGCGGTTCCAGCTTCTTCCATCCCTGCCGCACCGTCAGACGCGCGATCGCGCCGGCGGTGAGCAGCTTGCCCGCGGCGTTGCGCGGCGGCGCCTCGGCGCAGAGATGCTCCAGCAGCTCTTCCAGGCCGGGATTGTGGCCGACCAGCAGCAAGGTGCCCGTACGCGCGGGGCAGTCCGCGATCACCGCAAGCAGGGTGGCGAGCGCGGGAAGATAGAGGCGGTCATCGAAGCGGAGCCGCTCCGCCGGCAGCTCGAGCGCCTCCTGCACCGCCTCCGTCGTCTGGCGCGTGCGCAGCGCGGGCGAGCTCAGCACGAGGTCCGGCCTGAGGCCGTGCGCCCGCAGCCAGCGGCCCATGCGCGGCGCGTCGCGCCTCCCGCGCGCGGCGAGCGGCCGCTCGAAGTCGTCGGCGGCCGCGCCGTCGCGGTCCGATTTGGCGTGGCGGAGAATGAGCAGGGTGCGCGTCGTCATACCAGCACCTCCCGATACATGGAAAAAACGGGGACAGATTTATTTATGTAATTTAACCCAAATTTACTAAGAGGAATTACCTAAAAATAAATCTGTCCCCGTTTTATTCCCTTCTTATTACAGCCACTCGAGGCGGATCTTGATCTCCCACCACAGGTCTTCATAGGACTGCGCGGAGCGGCTGTGACCGGCGAAGATGTTCACGGGGGCGCGGCGCAGGCCCATCTGTTCGATCTCGCTGCTGTACGGGATGTGGTTGGTCAGCACGCTGGGCATGCGTTTGGGCAGCTCCTCGACGATGCGGCGGTGCAGCGCCTTGCGCACGTCGACCATGGTGAAGAAGGGCAGTATGCTGAAATCACTCAATCCCTCCTGCTGGCAGAACTGCAGGAGCTGGTCCAGCGTACGCAGCGACAGCGTGGTCGGGATGAGCGGCACCAGCAGCACGTCGGCGGCCATGAAGACGTTTTCCGACAGCAGCGAAATCCCCGGCGGGCAATCGAGAAAGACGTAGTCATAGTCGTCCGCCAGCGGTTTCAGCAGCTTCTCCACCCGCTGCTTCGGCTTCTTCTCGCCGTCCAGGAACAGGTCCATGTTGCGATAGGAGAAATCCGCCGGCACCAGGTCAAGGTTTTCGTAGTCGGTGCCCTTGATCACCTTGTCGAGCGCGAGCTCGTCGCGCACCAGCCCCGCTGCGCCCGGCCCCACTGCGGGCCGGATGCGGAAATAGAAACTCGAGGCCCCCTGCGGATCGAGGTCCCAGACCAGGGTGCGGAAGCCTTCCCGCGCCGACAGATACGAGAGGTTCACCGTCGAGGCCGTCTTGCCCACTCCTCCCTTGATGTTGTAACAGGCGATAACCTTCATTCAATCTCCCATCTATTCCGAACCGAATACCTTGTTGAACCGATTCTGGTGCTGCGGGTGGGCGAACCTGGCCCACACCTCGTCAAACCCGGCGCGTACCTCCTGCTTGCGTCCGCGCAGATGCGCCAGCAGCGGCTCGAGCGCGTTGCGCGCCCGGTTGGCGCGCTCGCCGCCGTTCAGTTTTTCCGCGTAGCCGGGCAGCGACTCGATCAGCACGCTGAGATCCTGGTAATCGCCGAGATTGTCCTGCAGCGCCTTCAGCGCCCTGATCAGCTGCTTCAGGTCGTCGCGCGGATACAGCGCAGCGAAGAATTCGAGCAGGTAGCGCAGCTTCTTGCACTGGATGCGCAGCCGGTGCATGTCGGCGTCGGGGGAATCCGGCGTGATCCCGGCACCCAGCCTGAAGGCCTTGTGATAACGATGCCGGATCATGGCGGAGGCCAGCGCGAGCGCGGGCTGCTGCGCCTCGCCGCCGGTCCACGCCGACGCGTCCTCCGCCTCCAGCAGCGTGCGCCAGTCCTTTTTGAGGCGGCGGTAGCGCGGCGCGGCGAGGGCCTCGAGCAGCTCGCAGCGCTCGCGGCTGCGCTGCGCCCGCATCGCCTCGCGCAGCGGCTCGAGATCGCCGAGGCCGCCCGGCCCGAGCGCGGCGGCGTGGCCCGGGAAGGCGAGCAGGTGCACATCGAGGTCGCGCACCGCGCCGGTCGCGTGCCCGATCCAGGCGAATTCCTGGCGGTAGTGCGCGAAGGACCGCGGCAGCACCTCCTTCATCTGGCCGAGCAGGGAGCGCGTGCGCCTGACCGCGACGCGCAGGTCGTGCAGGTATTCCAGATCGAGATCCTGGCGCACACCGTCCTCGTTTGCTTCGATGGTGCCCAGCAACGCGGCCAGGATGCGGCGCGCCGCCTCCCCGGCCGTGACGTCGGCGGTGAGCGGTATGCGCAGCTTCGACGAATAATCGAGCGGATGCCGGCCGAGCGCGGCGAGCGCCTCCTCGAACGCGGCGCCGTTCAGGCGCACCAGCCCCAGCTGGTGCTCGAACAGGGCGCGCAGATGCTGCAGCGGCTCCGGGTATCCGCGCACCGGTGCGACCACCAGGCGCTCGCCGAGCCCGAGCCGGCGCGCGCCCTCCCCGGTCACCACACTGTGGCGCTCGATGTACACGCGCGCCACCGTCTTGCCCTCTTCGTCCAGCACCTTGAAACAGCGGCTCGCGCACTTCATCGCGGCGATGTCGAGCAGGCGACGCGACTCCACCAGCGGGAGCAGGCGGTCGCGCAGTGCGCCGGCGGGCAGGTCCTGCGCAAAGCCGGGGACCTCCGCCGCCGCGGAGCTGACGACGTCGAGGCCGTTGGACAGTGCGCGCAGGTGCAGCCGCGCCTGCTCGCGGGTCCGGTCGATGAAGCATACCAGCCCGGCGGCGTACAGGCGCCAGTCGAAGGTGTCGTAGAATTCGCGCTCGGTGGAGGTCGCGGGTTGCAGTTCGAGTCGCAGGCCGTGACCGCGCAGGATTTCCGCCAGGCCTTCGGCGTTCACGCCGCGCGGCATGATGTACTGATAGCTATTTAAAGACATAGACGTTCCGGCCAGAAAACGGCAGCCCCGTTGCATCAACTCTTCCACAATGACGACTCTGCGCACGGACCGTGCGGCAATCTGGTTCCGAAACGGCCGGAACGACTGCGAAATTACCGCTACACCGCTGCCTGCCAGTCCCGGGCGGCGGTCATGTATCAGGTGGAAATCCGTTTGCGAGTCAGCGACGGGGTCGTCGGAAGTGTTCTCCGCCGTCAAGTGTGCAAGAAACAGGCGTTTCTTGCAAGGAAATCGCCTGCTACAGAGCTGTAATATAAGTGTGACACAGCCGTGATAGCATCGATTGGGACCATAAGTCTTTGTCTTGAAAACCAATGAACCAGGATTCCGCCCCACCCGCCGCGCCGGGCTGTTCACCGTCCGCGGAGACCTCGCGCGAGTCGCTGCGCCGGCAGCTGATCGAATTGCACGCGGAAGTGATCACGCAGGCCGCGCAGCGCCTTGAACGGTTCCATGACTGCTACCCCGGCGGGACGTACAGCGCCAGCGCGCGCAACCTCGCCCACTACCTCGCGCTGCGCCGCTTCGACCTGCGTCCGCTGCAGGACGCGCTGGCGGAGTTCGGAATCTCTTCGCTCGGCCGCTGCGAGGCGCACGTGCTGCCAACTCTGAACCAGGTCATCGGTCTGCTCGGCGGCGCCGCGCCCGCGGAAGCCCTGGCGGACATCCCGCCCGGGCCGCAGGCGGGCCAGGCGCTGCTGGCGGAACACACCCGGCGCATGTTCGGCGCCGGCGCGGCCAGGCGCTACACCCGCATCATGGTCACCCTGCCGGCGGAGGGAGCGGAGGATTATGCGCTGATCCGGGAACTGCTCGCCGGCGGCATGAACTGCGCGCGCATCAACTGCGCCCACGACGACCCGGACGTCTGGGAGAGGCTCGCGCGCAACGTCAGGCGCGCGGAGGCCGAGACCGGGACCGGGTGCCGCATCCTGATGGATCTCGCCGGCACGAAGCTGCGCACCGGCGCGGTGGAACAGATCCCCGCGGTGGTCCATCTGCGCACCCGGCGCGACCGCTACGGCCGCACCCTCGCCCCGGCCACGGTGCTGTTGTGCGCAGACGGCGCCGGCAACTGCGCGGATGCGGCCGCCGACTTTCGGTTCAGCATGGCCCCGGAACTCTGCGATGCGCTGCGGGACGGCGACCGGCTGAGCTTCCGCGACACCCGCGGCAAGCCGCGCGCCATCAACGTGCTGGCGCGGGAGGAATCGGGATGCTGGCGCGGCGAATGCTGGGAAAATGCCTATGTGTCCGACGAGACCGTGCTGCAGCTGGAGCGCGCCGGTGACGGACTCGACTATCACCACATCGGCGGAACCCATCGCTTCAGCCGCCATCCGTCCGAAGACATCGAGATCCGCCTGCACAGGGACGACCGCCTGCTGCTGTCTGTCGCCCCCGCGCCGGGACGCCCGGCCGCCCCCGGCGCGCACGGACCGGAACCGGCCGTCATCGGCTGCAGCCATCCCCACGTGCTGACGCGACTGAAACCGGGCCAGCCGGCCTGGTTCGACGACGGCAAGATCGGCGGCGTGGTCGAAGCGGTCGACGCCGGCGGCGCCCTCGTCCGCATCACCCACGCGAGGCCGGAGGGGGCGCGCCTGCGCGCGGACAAGGGCATCAATTTCCCGGGCGCCGACCTCGGACTTTCGGGGCTCACGGCGGAGGACCGCGCCTGCCTCGACAGCGTATGCCGCCTCGCGGACATGGTGGGATTCTCCTTCGTGGAAACCCTGGACGACATGGAGGAGCTGATCGGGGAGCTGACCCGGCGCGGGGCTACGGAGCTCGGCATCATCGCCAAGATCGAGACGCAGCGCGCGGTGATGAACCTGCCCGAGCTGATCCTCGGCACCATCGGGCGCTTTCCGTTCGGCGTCATGATCGCGCGCGGCGACCTCGCGGTCGAGCTCGGAGGCGAGCGCATGTCCGAGATCCAGGAGGAGATCCTGTGGCTGTGCGAGGCCGCGCACACCCCCGCGATCTGGGCGACGCAGGTGCTCGAGACGCTGACGCAGAAGGGCGCGATCAACCGCGCCGAGTTCACCGACGCGGCCATGTCTGCGCGCGCCGAATGCGTGATGCTCAACAAGGGACGCTACGTGCTGCAGTCGGTGCGCGTGCTGGACGACATCCTCGCGCGCCTCCAGCAGCATCAATACAAGAAATTCTCCCGCTATCGCGCGCTGCACTGGTGAGTCCGGCGCGCCGCGCATTGCCACGGGACGGCCGGGATGATTAGATATCCCCACCCCTCCCGCACAGGACCGCCCCCGTACCGATGGACCTGTTCCTCCAGCTCGTCGTCTCGCTCGCCATCGGCCTGCTGATCGGCCTCGAGCGCGGCTGGCAGGAACGCGCGGCGCCGGAGGGTTCACGCATCGCCGGGCTGCGCACCTTCGGACTGATCGGCTTTCTCGGCGGCCTGTGGGCGGTGCTGGCGGAGCAGCTCGGCGCGCTGCTGCTCGGTTTCGCCTTCGCGGTGCTGGCGGCGCTGATGATACTCGCGCACCGGGAGGATGTGCGCCGCAACCGCGACCTCGGCATCACCACGGTGGTCGCCGCCCTAGTGACATTCGCCCTCGGCGCCCTCGCGGTACTCGGCCAGGCCGGGGTTGCCGCCGCCGGGGCGGTGCTCACCATGACGCTGCTCAGCCTCAAACCGGTGCTGCACCACTGGCTGCGCCGGATGGAATCCCGCGACCTCACCGCCGTCATCAAGCTGCTGCTGATCTCCGTGGTGGTACTGCCCGCGCTGCCGGACCAGGGCTACGGTCCATGGCAGGCGCTCAACCCCTATCGCATCTGGTGGATGGTCATCCTGATCGCCGCGCTGTCGTTCGCCGGCTACATCGCGATCAAGTGGGCCGGCGCGAGGCGCGGCCTGCTGCTGACGGGCCTGCTCGGAGGCATGGTCTCCTCCACCCTGACGACGCTGACCTTCGCGCGGCTCGCGCGCGAACAGCGCGTCGACGACATATTCGCCGCCGGCATCGTGCTGGCCGCGGCGGTCATGTTCCCGCGCATGCTGGTGGAGGTCGCCGTGATCAACGCCGCGCTGCTGCCGGCGCTCGCACTGCCCCTTGGCCTGATGACCTGTACCACCGCCGCCGGCGCCTGGTGGCTGGTGCGGCGGCGGAGCGGCGGCCAACCCGAGCCGGCGCTGGAGCTGGGCAACCCGATGGAACTGCTGCCGGCGCTGAAATTCGGCGGACTGCTCGCGCTGGTGATGCTGCTCACGCACGGCATGCACGAATGGCTGGGACAGGAGGGACTCTACGCGGCCGCCGCCGTCTCCGGCCTGACCGACGTGGACGCCATCACGCTGTCGCTGGCACAGATGGCGCACGGCGCGGTCGCCGAATACGCCGCGGCGCGCGGCATCGTGATCGCGGCGCTGGTCAACACGGCATTCAAGGGGGCGCTCGCCGTGGCGATCGCGGGGAAGGAGATGGCGCAACGGGTACTGCCCGTGTTCGGGCTCACCGTTGCGGCGGGCGCGCTGGGGATATACCTGGCGGAATTACTGCGCCTGACCGCCTGAACCCACGCGTGACTGGCGGGCGCGCACCGCTTTCTCCATCTGCTCCAGGCTGAGGTGGCGCACGTCCTTGCCGTTCACCAGGTAGATGACGTACTCACAGATGTTCTTCGAGTGGTCGCCGATGCGCTCCAGCGCGCGCAGCGACCACATGATGTCGAGCGACCGGCGGATGGTGCGCGGGTCCTCCATCATGTAGGTGACCATCTGGCGCATCACGCCTTCGTACTCGTTGTCGATGTTCTGGTCCTCGCGCGTCACCTGCAGGGCGGCCTCGGGATCGAGGCGGGCGAACACGTCGAGGGTGTGGTGCATCATCTGGCGCACGCGATCGCCCAGGGTGTAGATCTCCATGTAGCGGTTCTTCGGCCGCTCCATCTCCATCAGGTGCAGCCCGATGCGGGCGACCTTCTCCGCCTGGTCGCCGATGCGCTCCAGGTCCGTGATGGTCTTGATGATCGCGACGATCAGGCGCAGGTCGCCGGCGGCGGGCTGCCGCCGCGCCAGCACGCGCGTGCATTCCTCGTCGATCTCGACTTCCATCGAATTGACGTTATAGTCCCGCGTGATCACCAGCTCGCAGCGCTCCCCGTCGCCCTCGACCAGCGCCGTCACCGCGTCGGTGATCTGCTGCTCCACCAGCCCGCCCATGTTGAGCACGCGGTTGCGCAGATCCTCGAGCTCCTCGTTGTACTGGGCCGAGATGTGGTGTCCGAACATGTTTTCTATCATGGCATGCCTCCGGCGGACTCGGGCTGTCCCGCCTGCAGTGAAAAAGATGGCTGTAAGTATAGCGTGCTTTAATCCGGGGGATACTCCCCCGTTTGCGGTAATCCGGCCGCACCGCCCGGGTGATCATAGAACTGTAATATTACAGTTTATTGACACGGAAGGCGGCGGGCGGGCGGCGCAAAAAAAAAGGCCGCAAGCGCGGCCTGGTGCTCCCGAGAGGATAGGAGCCAAGTGGGGGATAGCGGCGGATCGCCGGGTCCGCCGTGGACGTACCCGGATCACCGCCGCTTCGCGACACTGTAGGGAAAGCGTGTGACGATTGGATGATGAAACGCAGAAGATTTGATTAAGGCCCGCCGCGGCGCGCCTATTTCACCAGGCGCATCTCCGGTCCGCCCGTCCTGACCACCACGCGGGCGGGCGGGAAGCGGCAGCTGAAGGTGCTGCCCTCGCCGGGCGTGCTCTGGACCTCCAGCGTCGCCTGGTGGTTGCGCAGCACGTGCTTGACGATGGACAGGCCGAGCCCGGTGCCGCCCACCGACCGCGAGCGCCCGGTATCGACGCGGTAGAAGCGCTCCGTCAGGCGCGGGATCAGGTGCGGCGGGATGCCGATTCCGTTGTCCGCCACGGAGAAGTACGCCCCCGCCGCATCGGCGCCCCAGCGTATGGCGATGCGACCGCCGCTGGGCGTGTACTGCACGGCGTTGCGCACCAGATTGGCGAATGCGCTGTAGAGATACTGGTTGACACCGTGCAGCCACACCGATTCGTCGGCCTCCAGCACGATCTCGTGGCGGCGCTCCCCGCCGAGCATCTTCGCGTCGGCCAGCAGGCCCTGCAGCATTGCCGGCACGTTGACGTCCATCTCGTTCTCCTGGATCTCGTTCATCTCGAGGCGGGAGATCTGCAGCAGGTCGTTGACCAGGTTGCGCATGCGCTCGGTCTGCTGCTGCATCTGCCGCAGCGCCTGCTCCATCTGCTCGGGTTTGCGCTGCTTGCCCACCAGGCTCTCGAGGTAACCGCTGATCACGGTCAGCGGGGTGCTGAGCTCGTGCGAGACGTTGGCGATGAAGTCGCGCCGCATCACCTCCAGGCGGTGCAGCTTGGTGATGTCGCGCGCGATCAGCAGGCGCTGGTTGTCGCCGTACGGCACGATGTAGATCTGCATGGTCGACACGCTGTCGACCGGCGAGCTCAGCACGAGCGGCTCGGCGTAGTCGCCGGACTGCAGGTACTCGACGAAGGCGGGCTGGCGCACCAGATTGTCGACGCGCTGCCCGATGTCGTGCGTGAGGCTGAGCCCGAGCAGGCTGGAGGCGGCCTCGTTCATCCACTCGATGGCATTGTCGCGGCGCAGGACCAGGGCCGCGTCCGGAAAGGCCTCCGCCGATTCGCGGTAGCGCTCGACCAGGTTCTTGAGCTTGCGCTCCCGCTTGCGGCCGCGTTCGCGCAGCTTGTGGACCTGGTAGTAGAGCTCGCTCCAGATGTTTTCGGAGAAACCGGCCTCGGGCTCGTAGCCGTAGATCAGCCAGCGGGCGAAACGGTGCAGCTTGAGCAGGTGCCAGCCCAGGAAGACCAGCACACCGGCGGCGAGCGAGGCGCCGTGCAGTCCGAAGATGCCCCCCGCCAGGAGGCTGGCCGCCAGGATAAGCGTGAGACGCCAGAGTTCCTTCAGCCAGTAGCCGATCAAGCTCACACCTGGGTGGAGAAGCGGTACCCTACCGTACGCACCGTCTGCACATGGCGGTCATAGCCTGTGGACCCCAGCGCCTTGCGCAGGCGGCGGATATGCACGTCGACGGTGCGCTCCTCGACATAGACGTTCTGTCCCCACACATTATTCAGGAGCTGCTCGCGGGTGTATACCCGCTCCGGATGGGTCATGAAGAAATGCAGCAGCCTGAATTCCGTCGGCCCCATGTCGAGGACCTCGCCCAGCACGGTCACCTTGTGTCCGACCGGGTCCAGGCACAGGCCGCTGACCTGGATCAGCTCCTGCTGCCCGCCCGGGGTCACGCGCCGGAGGACGGCCTGGATGCGGGCCTTCAGTTCGCGGGTGGAGAACGGCTTGGTGATGTAGTCGTCCGCCTCCTGGAGGCCCTTCACCTTGTCGTCCTCCTCCGCGCGCGCCGTCAGCATGATGATCGGGATGTCGCGGTTGGCGGCGTCCTTCTTGAGCCGGCGCGCGAACTCCACCCCGCTCATGCCGGGCAGCATCCAGTCGAGCAGGATCAGGTCCGGGCGCTGTCCCTGCATGATGGTGAAGCCCTCGCCGGCGTCGGCGGCCTCGAGGATCTCGAAGTCCTCGTCCGCCAGGGCGAACTTCAGCATCTCGCGCACGGGCGCCTCGTCTTCGACCAGCAGCAGCTTGGGCATCATTCCGGATTCACCCGATATTTTTCAAGCTATGTAGGCTAAGCCTTTCAGATTGCATAAATATGACAGTGTCACGCTATTGCAACATATCCGCACGCAGGGCCGCGAGCAAGCCCGTCATGTCGGCCGGCAGCGGCGCGGACCATGACATCTCCTCCCCGCTCGCGGGATGCCGGAGCGCCAGCCTGCGCGCGTGCAGGGCCTGGCGCCGGAAACCGCGCAGCGCCTCGGCGAGGGCCGCGCCGCCGCCGGGCGGGAGGCGCAGCCGCCCGCCATAGACGGGATCTCCGACCAGGGGATGGTGGATGTGCGCCAGATGGACGCGGATCTGGTGCGTGCGCCCGGATTCGAGCCTGACCTGCACATGGGTATGGGCGCGGAAGCGCTCCAGCACCCGGTAATGGCTCACTGCCGCCCGGCCCTGTTCGCGCACCGCCATGCGGGTGCGCTGGGTGGGGTGGCGGCCGATCGGCGCGTCGATGCGGCCGCCGGCGGTCATCACGCCGCAGACGATGGCCTCGTACTCGCGCTCCACCGCACGCGCCTGCAGGGCGGTGACCAGCCGTTTGTGCGCCTCCAGCGTGCGCGCCACCACCAGCAGTCCGCTGGTGTCCTTGTCGAGGCGGTGCACGATGCCCGCGCGCGGTAGCAGCGCGAGTTCCGGCGCGTAGTGCAGCAGGGCGTTGAGCAGGGTGCCGGCGCGGTTGCCGGCGGCGGGATGCACCACCAGCCCGGCCGGCTTGTTGATCACCAGCAGGCCGGCGTCCTGGTACACGACGTCGAGGGCGCGCTCCTCCGCCTGCCACGCGGTATCCGGCTCCACGCGCGCGACCAGATCGATGCGCTCCCCGCCGCGCGCCTTGTCGCGCGGCCGCGGGTGCAGTCCGTCGATGCTGACCCGGCCCTCCTGCATCCATTGCTGCAGGCGCGCGCGCGAGTAGTCGGGGAACAGCTCGGCCAGCACGCGGTCGAGGCGCATGCCCGCCAGCGCGTCCGGAACCTGCGCCGTCAGCCGCCGCTCGTAGACCCTCGGATCCGCCTCTCCCGGCGCTGACGGCATGCCCATCCCCATATGCTCTTTTCTTTCAGCAGGATATCGGACCATAATGGCGCCGATGATTGGCACCCATTCTACTTGATCATGCCGGGCGACGCTTATCCGGAGCAGCAGCGGCCCGCCCGGCGGCTGCCGTTCCCCGCACCGGCCTTCGCATTGATCGCGGCCTTCGCGCTGGCCGCGGCCGCGTGCAGCGGCGGCGCGGCGAACACCCGCCCCGCCGGACAACCGGCCGCCGCCGCGCTCTACGAGGCCGGCCACGCGGCCATGCAGCAGGAGGATTTTGCAACCGCGGCGCAGCAGTTCCGCACCCTGGAGTCGCTCTATCCCGCAAGCCCCGAGACGCTGCAGGGACAGGCGGAGCTGATCTACGCCTATTACAGGCAGGACGACATCGCCGCCGTGCTGGTGACCTCCGAGCGGCTCATCCGCGATCAACCCGGTCACCCCAACCTCGATTACGTGTACTACCTGCGCGGCCTCGCCATGTTCAACCAGGCGCGGGCGGCGCTGGCGCAGGACAGCGTGGAGATCCGGCCGCGGCCGCCCGCCGCCGACCTCGCGCTGGAATATTTCAGCGCACTGGTCGCGCGCTATCCCCAGAGCAAGTACGCCGAGGACGCGCGCGCGCGCATCCCCCTGCTGCAGAACGGACTGGCGAACTTCGAACTCGACACCGCGAAGATCTATCTCAACCGGGGCGACTACGTGAACGCCGGGCTGCACGCCCGCGCGGCGCTGGAGAATTACCCCGAGTCCAGCGTCAAGACCGAGGCCGCGATGGTGGCCAACATGGCCTACCGCATGCTCGATCTCCACCAGGGTCCGCCGGGCGGGGTCGCCGTCGCGCCGACGGAGGACAAGCAGCCCGACGCCGGAAGCACGGATGCCGGTCCTGCGGTGCCGGCCGCGGCGTCGCCGGACAGCGCGGGACCGGTCGCTGACCAGCAGGTGACGATGGATGCCCCGGATCCGGCCGCGGCGTCAGCAATGCCGGCGGAATCCGTCGATGAAGCCGCGGGGGTCCAGGGAGAAGGCTCCACGGTCCCGGCGCAGGCCGGGCTGCACGGCGCCGACTGGATCGCGCGACAGGATCCGGGCGCCTACACGCTCCAGCTGTTCAGCGTCGCCGACGCGGAGGCCCTGCAGCGCTTCGTCCGCCGTCACGCGCTGCCCGACCTGGCCTGGTTCGAGACCCGGCGGCAGGGGTTTCCCTGGTTTTCGCTGATCCACGGCGTCTATCCGGATGCAGCGGGCGCGCGCGCCGCCGCCGCAGAGCTGCCCGCCGGCCTCAATCTGCCGCAGCCCTGGATCCGCCGCATGGGCGAGATCCAGGCGTTCCTTCCGGCGGCATCTCCGCAGTGACCCCGGGCGCGCGATGCGGGCTATAATGGCGTCCTTCATGGTGCGAGGCCTTCCCATGCGCATGCGCGAATTTCTGATCCCCGGACTGCTCGCCGTGCTGCTCGCCGGCTGCGCCACCTCGGGCGACAACGGGCCGGAGACCGACGCCGCGCGGCTCTACCAGCTCGGCAAGGAGGCGCTGCGCGAGGGCTACTACGAGACCGCGATCAAGCATTTCGAGGATCTGGCGGCGCGTTACCCCTTCGGCGACGCCGCCGCGCAGGCGCAGCTCGACCTCGCCTACGCCTATTACAAGTACGACCAGCCCGAGCAGGCGATCAGCACCGCCGACAGCTTCATCAAGACCTACCCGCGCCACCCCGACGTCGATTACGCCTACTACCTGCGCGGTCTCGCCAACTTCGGCCAGACCAGCGCCATCCTCGACAGCATCGCCCGCATCGATCCGTCGCGGCGCGACCCGCGCGCCGCGCTCGAGTCCTTCCAGCACTTCGCCGAACTGGTCAAGCGCTATCCCGACAGCCGCTACGCGCCGGACGCGGTGCAGCGCATGGTGCACCTGAAAAACTATCTCGCCAAGCACGAGATGTTCGTCGCCGACTATTACATGCAGCGCGGCGCCTGGGTCGCGGCAGCCAACCGCGCCAGGTACGTCATCGAGACCTATCCGCAGACCGGCTCGGTGCCGCACGCCCTCGCCGTGATGGCCGAGGCCTACGACCGCCTCGGCCTGGACGACCTCGCGGCCGGGGCGCGCCGCGTGCTGGAACTCAATCCGCCCGCCGAAGCGGGCCAGGACGGCTGACGGCGCCGCGCGGCACGCGAACGAACGCGGGGAGACACGCCATGTGGGATTTCTTTGAGACGGTGCGCCACCGCCACTCGGTGCGCAAATACCGCGCCGGCGGGGCGATCGAGCGGGAAAAGCTGCACGCCGTGCTGGAAGCGGCCTGCGCGGCACCGTCCGCCGGCGACCTGCAGTCCTACCGCATCTACGTGGTGGAGAACGCGGAGCTGCGCCGGCGCCCGGCGGGGGGGGGGCGGCGGGGGGGGGGGGGGGCGGCCGGGCGGCGCCGGGGGCCGGCCCGGGGGCCGACGGCGCCGGCCTGCCTGGTGTTCTGCGCCGATACCGGGCGCGCGGCGGAACAGTACGGGGAGCGCGGACGCGCGCTGTTCGCCCTGCAGGACGCGACCATCGCAGCGGCCTATGCCCAGCTTGCGGTCGTGGCGGCGGGACTCGGCTCGACCTGGGTCGGCGCCTTCGACGCGGCGGAGGTGGCGCGCGTGCTGGGGCTGGAAACGGGGCTGCAGCCGATTGCGCTGCTCAGCGTGGGGTATCCCGCCGAGCTGCCGCCGCCCACGCCGCGCCGGCCGCTCGACGAGGTCGTCCGCCACCTCCCCTGACGGGGTTCAGATGGCGTCCGAACCGGTCTCGCCGGTGCGGATGCGCAACACCTTCAGCACCTCGGTCACGAAAATCTTGCCGTCACCGATGTTGCCGGTGCGCGCCGCCTTGGTGATGGCGTCGATGCAGGTCTCGACCTGGTCGTCGTCCACCACCACCTCCACCTTGATCTTGGGCAGGAAATCCACCACGTACTCGGCGCCGCGATACAGCTCGGTGTGACCCTTCTGGCGGCCGAAACCCTTGACCTCGGTCACCGTCATGCCGGCGATGCCGATTTCCGACAGCGCCTCGCGCACATCGTCCAGCTTGAACGGCTTGATCACCGCCTCTACCTTCTTCATGGACTGCTCCTCCTTCTATCCCTGGTTCGATGACTGCTTGTCCCGCGGCGCCCCGTTGGCATCCTCGAACCCCGAGGTGATCGGGTAGCGCCGGTCGCGCCCGAAGGCGCGGCGCGAGATGCGTACGCCGGGCGGCGCCTGCCGGCGTTTGTACTCGTTGCGGTTGACCATCGCAACGCAGCGCCTGACGGTGCCGGCATCGTAGCCCTCGGCGACGATCTGCTCCACGCCCATGTCCTTCTCGACATAGCGCTCGAGGATCGCATCGAGCACCGGATAGGGCGGCAGGCTGTCCTCGTCCTTCTGGTTCGGCGCGAGCTCCGCCGTCGGCGGCCGCTCGAACACCCGCTCCGGGATCACCGCGCCCAGCGCGTTGCGGTAGCGCGCCAGCCGGTAGACCAGCGTCTTCGGCACGTCCTTGATCGGTGCGAAGCCGCCCGCCATGTCACCGTAGAGCGTCGCGTAGCCGACCGCGAGTTCGCTCTTGTTGCCGGTGGTGAGCACGATTTTACCCTTCTTGTTGGAAATCGCCATCAGGATGACGCCGCGGCAGCGCGCCTGGATGTTCTCCTCGGTGGTGTCGGCGCGCGTTCCGGCGAACTCCTCGCGCAGCATGGCGAGGAAGGCCTCGAAGGCGGGCTCGATCGGTATCACACGGTAGTCGACGCCGAGCGCGGCGGCCTCGGCCTGCGCGTCCTCCCGGCTCATGTCCGCGGTATAGCGCGACGGCATCATCACCGCCTCCACGCGCGCGGCACCGAGGGCGTCGACGGCGATGGCGAGCGTCAGGGCCGAATCAATCCCGCCCGACAGCCCGATCACCGCCCCGGAGAAGCGGTTCTTGTCGACATAGTCGCGCACGCCGAGCACGAGGGCGCGGTACAGCGCGGCCTCGTCGGCGAGCGGGGCGGCGACGGCGCCGGGCAGCGGGGCGACGCGTCCCGCAGCGTCGAGACTGAACTCCGCCGGGACAAGCCCCTGCTCCCAGGCCTGCATGCGCTGCGTCACCGCGCCCGCGGCGTCCATCACGAAGGATTCGCCGTCGAACACCAGCTCGTCCTGGCCGCCGACCAGGTTGAGGTAGAGCATCGGAACGCGCGTGGCGAGCACGCGCGCACGCAGCGCGGTCTCGCGCTCGGCGCGCTTGCCGAGATGGAACGGCGAGGCGTTGATGTTGATGATCAGCCGCGCGCCGGCGCCGACGCACTGCTCGACCGGCCCGGGCTGCCAGATGTCCTCGCACACTGTCAGGCCGACCGGTATGCCCCTGATCGGCACCACGCAGGGATCCGCGCCCGCGACGAAATAGCGCTTCTCGTCGAACACGCTGTAGTTCGGCAGCAGCTGCTTGTGGTAGGACGCGACGACCGCCCCGTCGCGCAGCAGCGAGGCTGCGTTGTAGAGGCGCTCCTGGTACAGGCGCGGATAGCCGACGATCACGTCGATGCCGCGCGTCTCCCGCGCGATGCGCTCCAGCCCGGCGCGCACCCGCTCGATCAGGGCCGGGCGCAGCAGCAGGTCCTCGGGGGGATAGCCGGTCAGCGCGAGTTCGGGGAACACCACGCAATCGGCCGCGAGCTCGGCCCGCGCCCGGGCCGCGGCCGCGATCATGCGCCCGGCGTTGCCCGCCACGTCGCCTACCAGAAAGTCGAGCTGCGCCATTGCGATGCGCAAGGATTCACTCACGGCGGACTGCCTCTGCGGAAGAGAAGCGGGTGCGCCGCGCCGGGCGTTCGGACCGGACGCGGCGCGGGGTAAACGGCAAGCGCGCCGCTCAGAAGGGGATGTCGTCGTCGAAGTCGTCGGCTCCCGCCGCGACCTGCTCGCGCGCGGCCGGCGCGGTCTGGGACTGGCCGGAACGTTCGCCGTAACTCTCGCTGCTGCTGCCGCCCGCGCCGCCGCGGCCGTCGAGCATCTGCATCTCGCTGGCGATGATCTCGGTGGTGTAGCGGTCGGTGCCGCTGTTCTTGTCCTGCCATTTGCGCGTGCGCAGGCTGCCCTCGACGTACACCTTGGGCCCTTCTTGAGGTATTCGCCCGCGATCTCGGCCAGGCGGTTATAGAACACCACGTTGTGCCATTCCGTGCGTTCCTGTTTCTCGCCCGACTGCTTGTCCTTCCACGACTCCGAGGTGGCCAGCGTGACGTTCGCCACCGCACCGCCGCTCGGCATGTAACGCACCTCCGGGTCCTTGCCCAGATTGCCAATCAGAATGACCTTGTTCACGCCTCTTGCCATGCTCGTCTCCCGGATGCTTGCACAGATACTATGAATTCATCGCCCCGCCTGCGGCCCACTCGGCTGCCAGCCGGTCCAGCCGGGCGTAGTCCACCTCGCGGCTGTCCACCTTAAGATACGCCACCCCCTCCTCCATCACAACAACCGCCTCGGCCACCCCGGGCAGGGCGAGCAGCTCGTGCTCCCGTCGCGCGGCCTCGGCGGAGGGTCCGTTCTTGCGGCCTTCCCCCATGGAAATCATATAGCTACTGAGGTAGCGCGGCGGCGCCATGGTGCGCGCCCACAGCCACCACAGGGTGGCGGCCAGGGCGCAGAAGCCGAACACCGCCCCGATGCCGCCCTGTCCGTAGAGCATACCGCCGGCCACCCCTCCGGTGAAGGCGCCGAGGAACTGCGAGGTCGAGTAGACCCCCATCGCGGTGCCCTTCTTGTCCGCCGGGGCGAACTTTGCGATCAGCGAGGGCAGCAGCGCCTCCAGCACATTGAAGGCGACGAAGAACAGCAGCAGCAGGGCGACGATCGCGGCCAGCGAATGGTGGAAGAAGGCGAGGCCGAGCTCGGCCAGCGCGATGCCGGCCACGGCGGACAGGAACACCTCCTTCAGCCGCCGGCGCTTTTCCGCGATCACCACCAGCGGCACCATCACCGCCAGCGCGACGAGCAGCACCGGGAGATAGACGTAGCCGTGGCGGGATATCTCGACCCCGGCGAAATCGCGCAGCGCGAACGGCAGCGCGACGAAGCTCGCGGTGAGGATGCAATGGAGGGCGAAGATGCCGCCGTCGAGGCGCCGCAGTTGCGGGTCGCGCAGCACCTGGCCGAAGAATCCCGGCACCGCGCCGGTGTCGCGGTGCGGACGGTGGCGCGCCGGATCGGGCACCACCAGGTACAGCAGGGCGATGCCGACGAGGGCGAGCAGCGCGGTCAGCCAGAAGATGCCGGGTACGCCGATCCAGTGGTTCAGGACCGGGCCGGCCGCGAGCGAGAGCGCGAACGACAGGCCGATGCTGATGCCGATCATCGCCATCGCCTTGGTGCGGTGCTCCTCGCGCGTGAGGTCGGCGGCGAGCGCCATCACCGCCGCGGCGATGGCGCCGCAGCCCTGCACCACGCGGCCGAGGATGATGCCGGAGATGGAATCGGCGCTGGCGGCCATCACACTGCCGAGCGCGAAGATGACCAGGCCGAAGGCGATCACCGGCTTGCAGCCGAGGCGGTCGGACAGCATGCCGAACGGAACCTGCAGCACGGCCTGCGACAGCCCGTAGGCGCCGATGGCCAGGCCGATCAGTACCGGCTCGACCGCGCCGAAGGTCTCCGAGGCGTAGAGCGAGAACACCGGCAGGATCATGAACATGCCGAGCATTCGGAAGGAAAAGATCGCGGCCAGCGACAGCGCGGCGCGGCGCTCGACGGCCGTCATACTCTCATGCGACATAAGGGTTTTTTGCCTTGCCCGTGATAAAGCGGCTATATTAACAGGTTGCTTTTAAGAGCGGGAATTCGCATGGACAAGATCCTCATTCGCGGGGCGCGCACCCACAACCTGAAGAACATCGACCTCGACCTGCCGCGCTCGCGCCTGATCGTCATCACCGGGCTGTCGGGCTCGGGCAAGTCCTCGCTCGCCTTCGACACCATCTACGCCGAGGGGCAGCGGCGCTACGTCGAGTCGCTGTCGAGCTACGCGCGCCAGTTCCTCTCCGTGATGGAGAAGCCGGACGTCGACCACATCGACGGGCTGTCGCCCGCGATCTCGATCGAGCAGAAGACCATCTCGCACAATCCCCGCTCCACCGTCGGCACGGTAACCGAGATCTACGACTACCTGCGCCTGCTCTTCGCCCGCGCCGGCGAGCCGCGCTGCCCGCGCCACGGGCAGGCGCTCGCCGCGCAGACGGTGAGCCAGATGGTCGACCACATCCTCGCGCTGCCGCCCGACACGCGCCTGCTGCTGCTCGCCCCGCTGGTGCAGGACCGCAAGGGCGAGCATGTGCAGGTGTTCGAGGAGCTGCGCGCGCAGGGTTTCGTGCGCGCGCGCGTCGACGGCAAGGTGGTCGAGCTCGACGCGACGCCGGCGCTCGATCCGCACAGGAAGCACGTCATCGAGGTGGTGATCGATCGCCTGAAGGTGCGCCCCGACGCCCAGTCGCGGCTGGCGGAATCGCTCGAGACCGCGCTGCACCAGAGCGACGGACTGGTGCGCATCGCCTTCATGGACGAGCCCGGGCGCACGGACCTGGTATTCTCGGCGCGCTACGCCTGCCCGCACTGCGGCTACAGCCTGGCCGAGCTCGAGCCGCGCCTGTTCTCCTTCAACAACCCGGCCGGCGCCTGCCCGACCTGCGACGGCATCGGCGTGATCGAGTTCTTCGACCCCGAGCGCGTCGTACAGCACCCGGAACTGAGCCTCGCCGCCGGGGCGGTGCGCGGCTGGGACCTGCGCAACACCTATTACGCGCAGATGATCCACGCCCTCGCCGCCCATTACAAGTTCGACGTCGAGACGCCGTTCCAGGACCTGCCGGAGGCGGTCCGGCAGGTGGTCCTGTACGGCAGCGGCAATGAGGAGATCGAGTTCACCTACAACGGTGAGCGCGGCGGGCACAACCTGCGCCGGCATTCCTTCGAGGGCATCCTGCCCAACATGCAGCGGCGCTACCGCGAGACCGATTCGCAGATCGTGCGCGAGGAACTGTCAAAATACCTCAACAACAAGGTATGCCCGGACTGCCGGGGCGCGCGCCTGCGCGAAGAAGCGCGCAACGTCTTCATCGGCGAGATGATCCTGCCCGAGTTCGCCTCCCTCCCGGTGGGGCGGGCGCACGCCTTCCTGGGCGCCCTCGCCCTGCCCGGCCAGCGCGGCCAGATCGCGGAGAAGATCATCAAGGAGATCAACCAGCGCCTGGAGTTCCTCGTCAACGTCGGCCTCGATTACCTCTCGCTCGACCGCCGTGCCAACACCCTGTCAGGCGGCGAGACCCAGCGCATCCGCCTCGCCAGCCAGATCGGCGCCGGCCTGGTCGGCGTCATGTACATCCTCGACGAGCCCTCCATCGGACTGCACCAGCGCGACAACCAGCGCCTGCTCAACACGCTGACCTACCTGCGCGACATCGGCAACACCGTGATCGTGGTCGAACACGACGAGGACGCCATCAACATCGCCGACTACGTGGTCGATATCGGCCCCGGCGCCGGGGTGCACGGCGGCCGCGTCATCGCCCAGGGGACGCCGCGCGACATCGCCGCCCACCCGGACTCGCTCACCGGCCAGTACCTGTCCGGCCGCCGCGCCATCGCCATCCCGGAACGGCGCGTCGCGCCCGATCCGCAGCTGCAGTGCCGCATCCTCGGCGCGCGCGGCAACAACCTGAAGGACATCGACGTGGCGATCCCGGTCGGCCTGATGACCTGCGTCACCGGTGTGTCCGGCTCGGGCAAGTCGACCCTGGTGAACGACACCCTGTACCTGCACGCGGCGCGCGTCATCGGCGAGGGCGGCGAGGATCCCGCACCGTGCCGCGAGGTCACCGGGCTCGAACATTTCGACAAGGTGGTCAACATCGACCAGAGCCCGATCGGCCGCACGCCGCGCTCAAACCCCGCCACCTACACCGGGCTGTTCACCCACATCCGCGAGCTGTTCACCGTCACCACCGACGCGCGCATGCGCGGTTACGGCCCCGGCCGCTTCAGCTTCAACGTCAAGGGCGGGCGCTGCGAGGCGTGCAAGGGCGACGGCGTGATCAAGGTCGAGATGCACTTCCTGCCCGATATCTACGTCTCCTGCGACGTGTGCAAGGGCAGGCGCTACAACCGCGAGACGCTGGAGATCCGCTACAAGGGGAAGAACATCAACGAGGTGCTCGAGATGACGGTGGAGGACGCGCTGGGCTTCTTCAACGCCATCCCTCCGCTGCAGCGCAAGCTGCAGACCCTGATGGACGTCGGCCTGTCCTACATCCGGCTGGGGCAGAATGCCACCACGCTGTCGGGCGGCGAGGCGCAGCGCATCAAGCTGGCGCGCGAGCTCGCCAAGCGCGACACCGGCCGCACCCTGTACATACTCGACGAGCCGACCACGGGCCTGCACTTCCACGACATCAAGCAGCTGCTGGCCGTGCTGCACCGCCTGCGCGACCAGGGCAACACCATCGTGGTGATCGAGCACAACCTCGACGTCATCAAGACCGCGGACTGGCTGATCGACCTCGGCCCCGAGGGCGGCGACAAGGGCGGCGAGCTGATCATCGCCGGCACACCGGAACAAGTCGCGGACTGCGCGGTCTCATATACCGGACAGTTTCTGAAACCCGTGCTGCAACGCAGAATGGACGCCGTCCCCGACCGCCCGCGGCAGGCGCGCCGACCGTGAGCGGCACCGCGTCCCACAGGACCCTCCAGTGACCCCGTACCGCCCCAGCCGCATCGCCGCCCTCATCGTCCTGCTCGCCTGCATGTTCCGGGCCGGGGCCGTCGATCTGCCGAACATGGGCGATTCCACCGAGAACTACCTGTCGACCGCCGAGGAGCAGACGCTCGGCAAGCTGTTCATGCGCAACGTGCGGCAGGCGCTGCGGGTGGTGAACGACCCGGAGATCGAATCCTACATCCAGTCGCTCGGCTACCGCCTGGTGGCCAGCAGCGGCACGCAGGGCCGCCAGTTCACCTACTTCGTGGTGAACGACCCGGCGATCAACGCCTTCGCCGGCCCGGGCGGCTATATCGGCATCAATACCGGTCTGATCCTGGTCACGCAGACCGAGGCGGAGCTCGCCGCGGTCGTCGGACACGAGACCGCGCATGTCTCGCAGCGCCACATCGCGCGCGCCTTCGAGCAGTCCGCGCGCATGAGCGCGCCGATGACGGCGGCGATCATCGCCGCCATCATACTCGGCAGCCAGACCAGCCAGGGCGGCGAGATCGGCGAGGCGGCGCTCGCGGCCACCATTGCGGGCAGCGCGCAGCAGCAGATCAACTTCACCCGCGCCAACGAGTGGGAGGCCGACCGCATCGGCATGCAGTTCCTCGCCGGCGCAGGCTTCGACCCGCACGCGATGCCGGATTTCTTCGAGCGCCTGCAGAAATCGGGCTACGACAACCTGCAGTACAGCTTCCTGCTCACCCACCCGGTCACCTCCGACCGCATCGCCGATTCGCGCAACCGCGCCGAACAGCTGTCGCGCGCCCGCGGTTCCGAGGCGAACGGCAACTACCCGCTGATCCGCGCCAAGGCGCGCGTGCTGCAGGACAACAACCCGCAGAAGAGCGCCGAGTACTTCGAGAAATCCCTGGCCGTTGCGCCGGAGTCGGAGAAGGAAGCGCTCGCCTACGGTTACGCCCTCTCGCTGCTCGCGCTCGGCCGCAACCGGGAGGCGCTCGCCCAGCTCCAGCCGCTCGTCAGCAGGCAGCCGGAGCGCATCGCCTTCCAGATCCTGCTGGCGCAGATCCAGCTCGCCAGCGGGCAGACCGCCAGGGCGCTCGCCACCTACGAGCGCAACCTCGGCCTCTACCCCCACAACCTGCCGCTGACCATGCGCTACGTCGACGCCCTGCTGCAGGCCGAGCGGGCGGAGAAGGCGCTCGCGACGATCAACGATTATTTCCGCCAGCGCCCGCCCGAAGCGGAGCTCTATGCCCTGCAGGCCAGGGCCGCGAGCGTGCTCGGACGCACCGCCGAGGCGCACCTGGCGCTGGCGGAATACCATTACCAGCGCGGCGAGACGCGCACCGCCATCGAGCAGTTGCGCATCGCCCGGCGCGGCGTTCCCGAGCAGGACGAGCACCTCAAGGTGCGCATCGACGCGCGCATGGACGAGCTGGAAACACTGTGGAAGGCGGAGCGGAAGATCAGCGGGGAGGAGGAGAGAAAACCGTTAGGCGTTAGGCGTTAGGCGGAAAAGATTATCGGCTTTTATACTCCTGCACCTCACGCCTCACGCCTCACTCCTCACCCCTCACTCCTCACCCCTCACTCCTCACTCCTCACCCGATTTTCTTGCGGTTCAGCTCCTCGACGTCGACGAGGTCTGTGAAGCACTCGTCGGCGCCGGCGGCGCGGTAGGCCTGGCACTGGGCGCCGCTCGCCGCGGGCGAGACGATCACCACCACGGGGATGCGCTCCCCCTCATGTTCGCGGCTGCGCAGGCGGCGGATCGCCTCGGCGTCGAGCAGCTCGCGCGCCTCGTTGTCCACCAGGATCAGGTCATAGCGGCTGCGCGCGGCTGCTTCCAGCGCCTGGGCGGAGTCGAGCGCGAGGCTGGCGCGGTAGCCGATGCGCTCGATGCGCGCCAGAAGCTGCTTCTGCCGCTCGTCCGTCACCGCGACGATGAGCGCGTGGCCGTGCTGCGGCTGGCGCAAGGCCGCCAGGCTGTGGCGGGTGACGAAGCTGTCGTGGTCGCCGCGCTCGATGCCGGCGACGGCGGCGATGCACTCGCGCAGCTCCGCGCGGTCGAACGGCGCGGTCAGATAGCCCTGCACGCCGGCGTGGCGCACTTCCTCGCTGTCGCCGCGGTATCCGGTGGTCGCGACCATGATCATGTGCAGCCCGGAGATGCGCGCATCCTCGCGCACCGTGTGCGCGAAGCGCAGGCCGTTCATGCCGCGCATCATCATGTCGAAGATCACCACATCGTAGGGCTGCCTGCGCTCGGCGGCCGTGATGAGCTCGTGCAGCGCGCGCACGCCGTCGTCGATGCCGCTCGCATGCATGCCGAACTCGCTCACCATGCCCTGCATGGAGGCGAGCGCGTCCGCGTCCGCATTGACGATCAGCACGCGGAGGGATTCCGCGCTGCGGCTGGCCGGATGGGCCGACAGCTTGCCCTCGCGCTGTTTCGTGAAACGGCAGGTAAACCAGAACTGGCTGCCGCGGCCGACCTCGCTCTCGACCCCGATGGAGCCGTCCATCATCTCGGTGAGCCGCTTGGAGATCACCAGGCCGAGGCCGGAGCTGCCGTAGCGCGGCGTGAGCGGCGCCTCGGTGCGGGTAAAGATCTCGAAGATGCGCTTCTGCGTGGCGGGAGCGATGCCGGGACCGGTGTCGCTTACCGTGAAGCGCAGCACAACCCCCTCCGCCGTGTCCTTCGTCGCCACGATGCGCAGGACCACCTCGCCCTTCTCGGTGAATTTCACCGCGTTGTCGACCAGGTTGGTGAGCAGCTGGCGCAGCCGCGTCGGATCACCGCGCAGCGCGGTGGGCGTCGAATGGGGCATGACGTAGACCAGATTCACACCCTTGCGCGCGGCCTGCTCCCGGTACAACTGATAAACGATGTCCACCGTCTGCCACAGGTCGAACTCGATGGATTCGAGGTAGAGCTTGCCGGCCTCGATCTTGGAGAAATCGAGCATGTCGTTGATGATGGTGATGAGGGAAACGCCCGCGGCACGAATGTCGGTGACGCGCTCGCGCTGCACCGGCGAAATCTCCGTATCGAGCAGCTGGTTGAGGGTCCGCAGCATGCTGTTGACCGGGACGCGGATCTCGTGGCTGACGTTGGCGATGAACTCGAACTTGCTGCGCGAGGACTCCAGCGCCGCGTCCTTTGCCCGGCGCAACTCGGATTCCACTTCCTTGCGCTCGGTGATGTCCTGCATCATGCCGCGCAGCTCGACGATATTTCCGGCCTCGTTGCGGCAGGGCTCGCCGCGGGCGAGCACCCAGCAATGGCTGCCGTCTTCGCGCACCAGCTCCAGGTCCATCTCGTAGGGAACGCCCTCGGTGACGCATTTGTCGACGGCGGAGGACAGGCGGGACCAGCTCTCCGGGGTGAAATACCGCGGAACCTCCTGGAAATTCGCCGCCGGCCGGGCCGGATCGCGCCCGAAGATCCGGAACATCTCCTCCGACCAGACCGGGACGTCCGCGTGGAAGTCCCAGCTCCAGTTGCCGATGCGCGACATGCGCTGCGCCTCTTTCAGCGCCGATTCGCTGTCGCGGAGGGACTTCTCGGCCCGTTTGCGCCCGGTGATGTCGCGGGCCGTGGCGATGAAGAGGTAGCGCCCCTCGATCTCCATTTCGCTGATCTCGATCTCGAGCGGAAACTGCGCGCCGTCCTTGCGCAGGCCCTGGATCTCGCGCGCCACGCCGAGGATCGTGCGGTCGCCGCCGCGGATGAACTGCTGGATCTGGCGCTCATGCTCGGCCAGCCAGGTCTGCGGCAACAGCAGCCCGAGGCTCTGGCCGACCGCCTCGCCGGCACTGTAGCCGAAGATGCGCGCCGCCGCCGGATTGAAGCTCTCGATCTGGCCGTTCTCGTCGAAGGTGATGATGGCGTCCATCGCGTGCTGCAGCACGGCGTGCACGCGGCGTTCGCTCGCGTGCAGTTCCTGCGCCTTCGTCCGCGCGCCGGTCAGCGCGGCCTGCTTCTCGGAATAGAGCGAGACCAGCTTGCGCGACATGGTGTTGAACGCGCCCGCCGTCTGCGCGAGCTCGTCGCCGCCCAGCACCGGGACCTGATATCCGATGTCGCCGGAGGCGATGCGGCGGGTGGCGTCGCGCAGGCTGGTGAGCTGGCGCCGGAAATAGTTGCCGAGCAGTACCGAGAACACGATGGATATGCAGAGCCCGAACATGGCGATGGTGGCCATCTCGCGCCGCGCGGCGTCCATGATGCTGTTGATCGTCTGGATCGACAGGCCGAGCTGCACGCTGCCCACCATCCCGCCACCGCGCACGATCTCGGCGGTGACGTCATAGATGCCGTCGTCGACGTCATCAAACAGGAAATCCTCCACGAAGGGACGCGCCAGCGCCCCAGTGTCGCCGCCCTCGGCAACCAGGTCGCCGGCGAGGTTGACCACGCGCACGTAGACCGTACCGGGCAGGGCCAGGATTTCGTTGATGTGGACGAGCAGGCCGTCGCGGTCGCCGCCGAGGAGCTTGTCCTCCAGCGTGGAGGCGAGGATCTCGGCGATGGAAGAGGCACGGTTGGACAGCTCGATCTCGTTCGAGCCGCGCAGGAAGTTGAGGCTGCTCCAGACCAGTATGACCAGCAACAGCAGCTGGATCACGACCAGACCCAGGATGATCTTGAGACGGAATGACATCGCGGCTACGACCCTCTATCCCCGCACGCCGGCGCGGTTCACCAGGCTCCCGGCGACCGCGCTCTCGTCAAGCGAATATGTGTACCGGCGGGTTCTATATATAGACTTGCTGCCCGCAGGACAGGGACCGAGGACGCCGAAAGTGAAGACTGCCGTGGGTTCGGATGGCCTGCCTGCAACAATAAGTCTCTGTTTCTGCTCCACTCCGTGAATGCGATACTCTAGTGCGCCCCCGGCAGGAAAGCAACCGGCCCCGGGGCGCCCCGCGCTCGCGGCATTTACCCATTGAATTAGCGGAAATTCTCCTGCTGTCCACGCCCCGGAGCGCCCCGCTCCGGGGCCCGGCGGCGGCGGTCAGGACCGGGAAGGCGGCGAGTGGCGCTCGGTCAGCGCGCGCTGATGCTCGATGAGCCGGCGGACCTTGCTCGCATCCACCTGCGCGATGCCCGAGAACTGGAAGCCGATCCTGTAGTACTCGCTGTCGGTCTCGGCGCGCGTCCACAGGCTGCGGCAGCGCAGGAAGAAGGTCTTGACGCTGCCATCGTCCTGGATGACCTCCACCGCGAGCTTGACGTGGTTTCCGACCGGTATCGTCACCGTGCTCAGAACACACATGCCGCTCTCGCTCAGGTCCTCGACCCGCCCGAGGAAGGTGGCCTGGTCCTCGTCGTAGATGGCAAGGAACTGGTCGATCTTCCAGCGCGGCTGGATCCGTTGCTCGTTCTTCTTCTTTCTTCCCAGCATGCTCCGACCCGGTGAAACGGTGAGGACGTCGGTGTTGTATCGGCCGGGTTGGGCATGGCTTGACCGGCGCTGCGGCGTGGAAACGGCTGATTTTCACGGGGAATCCCCGCCGCCTCCGGGCCGGGAAACGGCGGGGGCGTAACACTTATGCCGTATTGCCCCGGCGGGGAAAAAGCGGCCAAATCACTGGCATCCGTCCCGTTCCGGGCGGAAAGCACCACCACGGAGACAGCGCCATTGACGGAACGATCTTTTCCACTTGGGGTGAGCTGAAGCTGTCCTAGCCCATGGCCCCGCTCCGGCGGGGCATCTTTTTTTACCTGACGCGATTCATCATCCAACGGCCGGACGGAATGAACCGGTCCGGATTTTCACTTCGCCGCCGTTTTCCCCTATGCTTGCGCGATGGCAGTGCGGAAGAAACCGAAAAAGGCCGCCGCGCGCGCGCCGTACCGCTGGGCGCGCCTGCCCAAGGACAGGCTGCTGGACCTGCGCATCTGCGACCTCGGCCTGCGCATCGAAGGATCGCCGCTGGAGCCGCGCATCCGGCAGCTCTACCGCGAGCTCGAGCAGCGCGGCTTCGTCTTCCGGCCGCACTTCTGGCTGTCGGACGAGTGGTACTGCCCGGACGGCGTGCCCGGCGCCGCCATCCCGTTCTACCTCGCCCATCCGCGGCTGCGCCGCCTGGAACATGAGGCCCTCATGGAGGTGGAGGGCGGCACGCCCGACTGGTGCATGCGCCTGCTGCGCCACGAGACCGCGCACGCCCTGCTGAACGCCTACCGGCTGGACGAGCGGCGCGACTGGAGGGGCCACTTCGGCCGCCCCAACGCGGCCTATCCCGACACCTACCTGCCCAAGCCCTACAGCAAGCGCTTCGTGCACAACCTGCCCAACTGGTATGCGCAGGCACATGCCCACGAGGACTGGGCGGAGACCTTCGCGGTCTGGCTGCGGCCGAAATCGGACTGGCGGCGGCGCTACCGCTACTGGCCGGCACTGAAGAAGCTCGAGTACGTCGACGCGCTGATGCGCGAGATCCGCGCCCAGCGCCCGCGCCGCAGCAACCGCCGCGAGGACCGCCCGACGGACCGGATACGCATGACCCTGCGCGGGCACTACGCCGCCAAGGTCGCCCGCTACGGCTCGGACGGCCCGGAGTTTTCCGACCGCGACCTGCTGAAGATGTTCTCCGCCGATCCGGCGCACGCCGGCAATGAAAAGGCCTCGCGCTACATACGCCGCGCGCGGCGCGATATCATCGACATCGTCGAGCGCTGGACGGCGGAGTACAAATACCGCATCAGCGAGGTGCTGAGGGGCATGGAGCGGCGCTGCGACGAACTCGGCCTGCGCGTCGCGCGCGCGGAGCAGGAGATGAAGCCCGAGATGGCGGCGCTGCTCACCTCGGTCGTACTGCAGAAATTCTACAGCGGCGGGTTCCGCATCTATCTATGAGCAATAAAAAACTGCGGGTCATGATGCTGACGCACTTCGACCTGGTGCCGCCGGACGACCTCGCGGACCGGGACGACCCGCGCATGCCCAAGTACCAGACCGAACACGACGTCCGCCAGGCGCTGCTCGCCCTCGGGCACGAGGCGCGCATCGTCGGCGTCGGCGACGACCTGACGCCGGTGAGGAACGCCATCGACGAGTGGAAGCCGCACATCGCGTTCAACCTGCTGGAGGAGTTCGCGGGCAATGTCGCGCTGGACTACTACATCGTCAGCTACCTGGAGATGCTCAAGCTGCCCTACACCGGCTGCAACCCGCGCGGGCTGCTGCTGTCGCGCGACAAGGCGCTGTCCAAGAAGCTGCTGAGCCACCACCGCGTCCCGGTGCCTTTATTCCGCACCTTCCGCTGGGGACGGACCGTTTCGGCGCGCGGGGCGCGCGACCTGCCCTATCCGATGCTGGTGAAGGCGCAGTTGCAGCAGGGTTCGTTCGGCATCTCCCAGGCCTCGGTGGTCAACGACGCCGACGAGCTCATCCACCGCGTCGTGCAGGTGCAGGAGATGAGCGGCGGAGACGTCATCGCTGAACAGTTCATCGAAGGACGCGAGCTCTACGCCACGGTGATCGGCAACAACCGGCTGCAGGTGCTGCCGCTGCGCGAGCTGGTGTTCGGCGACCAGGACGAAGGCGGCCCGCGCATCGCCACCTACAAGGTGAAGTGGGACGAGAAATACCGCGAGCGCCACGGCATCGACTACCAGTTCGTGCGCACCCTGCCTGCCGGCATGACCGAGGCGATCCCCAAGCTGTGCCGGCGCATCTACCGCACCCTCGACCTCAGCGGCTACGCGCGCATCGACCTGCGCCTGAACAAGGACGGCAAGGTCTACGTGCTCGACGTCAACGCCAACGCCGCGCTGTCCAGCAACGAAGAGATGGCCCTGTCCGCCGAAAAGGCTGGCATGAGCTACCCGCAGTTCATCCAGCGGTTACTCAATCTGGGGCTGAATGCGTTCAGAAATCAGTAGCCACCGGTCAATACGGACCGGTGATGTCGCCAATGTGGCAAGCTATCTGCGACTCGGACGCAGGACCAACGGATTAGTTAATAAAAGGAAGCTGCGCCCAGCCCATCTCTCTTCCCGTTTCAGGCGACCCCAATAAAACGACGGAGACCGCGCGCCCCTTTTATGGTCACTACGGAAAATAGACAGAAACCCTACCCCAACCGTATATCCGCCCACATCCACATCCGTATCAAAATCATCCTCTTCCAAGGAGAGTGATTCAAAGACAAGTGACGCGTTAACGGATATATAATCATTAATGAAATTGCTAATTATCCCGCCCACCGCCCAACCATTTCCATCAATGGTCACTTCATCGCCAAAGATTGAATCATCTTCTATCGATGCGATTAGTAATGCCCCAATGCGCTTCAGGCTGGCGTCCTTATTCAAGCTGATATTGTAGGCCGCAACAGGTCCTATCTCGTTGCTGGTCACTTCAATCGAGTCGCCCCCGAAGAAAACTTCGGTAGTATCGTAATTCCATGTAATACCCAGGCCGAAATTATCGGACACATAATACAGCGCCAGGATATCGAGAGAGGTAGTATCCTGATCGAGATCCTCAAACCCCTGTATCTCGATGGTCGATGAAGTCATTGATGCTGCAATGAACCCAGGAGCTCTACAGGTTTCCTTCCTTCAGTCCATGGGCGTAGTTGATCGCAGTTATCCCCAGCAAGCCCGTTGAGACGATTAAAGTAACGATCTTTTTTATGGCCTCCCTCTTCATATTTTATGATCATTTGCATGCTATAGAGAATTATGGCTTCGAAGGCATCATAGAGCCGAGGCCCCAACGGAGGGTCATAACCCGGAACGGTGAGCAACCGGGCTGAACGATATACAAGGTTCGGCCGGATATTAAATGGGGCGGGATGACGTCGGTCGTCGAAAGCCGTTCGTAGTACAGATTATTGCCTTTGATGTACAGGCTATGTTTAGATTGAATGCAGTTCATCAGCAGAGCCAGGATGCTCAGATTAATATCAGGACGAGCCTGAGGCTTGCCGTCGA